>NZ_CP136964.1:0-600000 GCF_002871345.2 Nosocomiicoccus massiliensis
ATGGAAGATGTTTTAATTGGTCGAATATTGACTGGTTTAACGTTAGGTGTACATATTCTGTATGCGACAGTAGGAGTAGGAATTCCGTTACTCATTATGGTACTGGAATTTCTAGGCATTAAAAAGAATGATTATCACTACTTAACGATGGCACGTAGAATTGCGATGGGATACACAGTCACTGTTGCCGTAGGTGTTGTTACCGGTACAATTATCGGTCTTCAATTATCATTAATATGGCCACAGTTTATGCAACTTGCCGGTCATATTATTGCGTTACCACTATTCATGGAAACATTTGCGTTTTTCTTTGAAGCGATATTTTTAGGTATTTACTTATATACGTGGGATCGATTTAAAAATCGCTGGCACCACTGGTATTTAACAATTCCAGTCGTACTTGGTGCAGGAATTTCCGCGGTGTTTATTACGATGGTAAATAGCTTTATGAACTCTCCAGCAGGCTT
Organism: Nosocomiicoccus massiliensis; assembly: GCF_002871345.2. Taxonomy (NCBI): domain Bacteria; kingdom Bacillati; phylum Bacillota; class Bacilli; order Caryophanales; family Staphylococcaceae; genus Nosocomiicoccus; species Nosocomiicoccus massiliensis. Next base: position 468 of record NZ_CP136964.1, read on the forward strand.
TAAAATCGTTGACGGTGTGTTAAAAAATGTCGATCCTTTAAAAGCGATGTTTAACCCGTCGATGCCAGAACGAGTGTTCCACGTACTCGTTACAGCGTATATGACAGCAGCGTTTATTATGGTGACGATCGCAGCGTTTAACTTATTAAAGTCTAAATTCGATGAAGATCGTGAGTATCACAAAAAAGGCTTAAAAGTGATGATGGTCATTGGTTTAATTATGTCTGGACTCACTTTACTCGCAGGAGATTTATCTGCAAAGTATTTACATAATCATCAACCAGAAAAACTTGCTGCAATGGAGTGGCACTTTGAAACAGAAAGTAACGCGGATTTAATTTTATTTGGTGTACTCGATGAAGAAAACCAAGAAGTGAAAGGTGCACTCAGAATTCCGAGCGCGTTAAGTATTTTATCGGACTGGAAACCGAGTACTGAAGTGACAGGGTTAAACGATATCCCTAAAGATGAATGGCCACCACTTGTCATTCACTATTTCTTTGACGTCATGGTATTCTTTGGAATGTTTGGATTCGGAGCGAGTCTTTTATACTTTATCTTAAAATGGTTAAAACCGGAGTTACTACACAGTAAGTTGATGTTGTATATATATGTCTTAACCGGTCCGTTATCATTTTTAGCAATTGAAGCGGGTTGGTTTACAGCTGAACTTGGTCGTCAGCCATGGATGGTACGTGGATATATGCGCGTCAGTGAAGCGATCACCGAGGCGAGTGGTTTAGGGTTAACGCTAATCCTATTCGGTGTTTTATACTTCGTATTAGTAACGACGACTATTCTCGTGTTAACGCGTATGTTTAAAGATAAATCAGCAAAAGATAGCCAAATTCAATATTATGGTACTGAAAGTTTAGATGAGACTGGAGGTCGATTCTAATGGATTTTGCAACACTAGGTATTACAGTACTTTGGACGTTTTTATACGGATACGTCGTCATTGCATCGATTGACTTTGGTGCAGGGTTTTATAACTTCTATGCAAAATTAACGAATCAAGATAATATTATTACACCGATTATTAACCGCTATTTAAATCCTGTATGGGAAGTCACGAACGTATTCTTCGTATTCTTCTTCGTTGGGATCGTCGGATTTTTCCCGGACTCGGCATACTATTTAGGTACGGTGTTACTCATTCCAGCGTCTATATCGTTAATTATGTTAGCGATTCGCGGAAGTTATTATGCATTTAACCAATATTCTAAAGGCACGAATATGGTTTGGACGTTTTTATACGGTGTAACAGGGTTATTTATCCCAGCGTCGCTTTCAGTCGCACTGGTCATATCTGAAGGTGGTTTTATAGAAGAAACTGCTGCAGGTCTTGATTTAGACTATGTCGAACTATTTTTTAGCGGATATACGTGGTCCGTCGTATTTTTAGCAGTCATTTCTGTGTTATATATTTCGAGTGGTTTTTTACTTTTCTATTCGAATCGTGCAAAAGCAAAGCAAGCCGTGCATTTAACGCGTACATGGTTCTTAACATGGACAATTCCAATGCTCGTCATTTCTCAATTTGTGTTCCTAGAGCTTCGCGCAACGAATAGAGAACACTTTGACAATGCCACACAAAATTACTGGTACTTCTTCTTATGTAGTATTGTATTTATGGCAATTGCTGTGTACTTAGTTTATAAAAAGAAAAATTACGGTATTGCGTTTATTATGGTGATGTTACAGTTTGCGTTCGCATTTTTCGGTTATGGAATTAGTAAATTACCATATATTTTATATCCGTTTATAAAACTCGATGCGGTCGTTAACGACTCGATGGCCATCGCACTCGTCATTGTGTTCGTTTTAGGTTTACTATTACTTATTCCAAGTCTTATAATATTAATGAGATTATTCTTATTCGATAAAGATTACGTACAAGGTAAGGAGTAAGTTATGAAAAAAGAATTTGCGGTAATCGGACTCGGAAGATTCGGTTCGAGTATCGTTAAAGAATTACAAAAGTTAAATGTGAACGTTCTTGCGATTGACAAAGATGAAGCGGTTATTAACGAATATAAGGATCTTGTCACTGAAGCGGTGATCGGTAATACGATGGATGAAAACGTCTTAAAAAGTGTAGGTATTACTAACTTCGACCACGTCATCGTTGCGATTGGTGAGAGTATTCAAGGCAGTATTTTAACGACACTTATATTAAAAGACCTCGGATGCGAAAAAGTGACGGTTAAAGCTCAAAATGATTATCACGGTAGAGTGTTAGAAAAAATCGGTGCAGATGCTGTGATTCACCCTGAAAGAGATATCGGGCGATTACTTGCACACCGACTCGTATCGACACATACTCTCGATATACTCGAAATTTCAGATAACCACTCAATCGTAGAATTTAAAGCAGTTGAAGCTTTTACAAATCGTACGCTAGATGAGTTAGACTTTAGAAATAAATTTGGAGTATCCGTATTAGCCATTAAACGACATGAGCACATTATCGTGTCGCCAGATTCGCACACGCCAATTCTTGAAGACGATATTTTAATATTAATTGCAAGCGATGAAATCTCTCACACTTTGAAATAGTGATGGGGGACAACTAAAAAATACCCGTTACAATTAAGTAACGGGTATTTTCAAGTTTTTATTTATCTTCTAACGTCTCGTCGTTAACTCTCATAATCATTGGTAAAATCATCGGTTTACGATGTGTCTTTTTGTATAAGTAATTCGATAAGTCTTGAATGATGAGTTGTTTGACGTTAAACCATTCGACGTTGTCTTCTTCTAATAACTCTTCGATGGATTCTTTTAGGCGTTTCTCTGCGCTACGAATGAGTCTAAATGATTCTCTCATATAGACGAACCCACGAGAAATAATGTCTGGACCTGAAAGTAGTGTCTGTGTTTTAAAGTCGATAGATACGACGACGACTGCTAATCCTTCTTCTGAAAGTTCTTTACGGTCACGTAGTACGATATTTCCGATATCTCCAATTCCGATACCGTCTACAAATACTGTTCCAGCTGGTACTTTTCCTGAAATCTCTGCACCGTTTCTATCGATAGATAAGACGTCACCATTTTCCATTAAGAAGATTTTATCTTTATCGACACCTGTGTCGATACCGAGTTCTTTATGGATTTTTTGCATACGGTATTCACCGTGAATAGGCATAAAGTACTCTGGGCGAATGAGTCTAAGCATTAGTTTTTGTTCTTCTTGTGAGCCGTGTCCAGACGTATGGATGTTTGACAACGGTCCATGAATTACGTCTGCACCTGCTTTATAAAGAGCATTAATTGTTTTATTGACACTCATCGTGTTCCCAGGAATAGGTGAGCTACTAAAGACGACTGTATCATCTGGAATGATTGAAATTTGTCTATGTGTACCGTTTGCGATACGAGACAATGCTGCCATCGGTTCACCTTGAGATCCTGTACAAAGGATCATAATTTGGTGTTTTTCGTAACGGTTAATTTCTTTTGCTTCTATGAATGTGTCTACTGGCGCTTTAATATAACCGAGTTCTTGACCGATTTTAATGTTGTTTTCCATACTTCTTCCGAAAACGACAATTTTACGGTTGAATTTTACAGCAGCATCGATTGCTTGTTGAACTCTATAAATGTTAGATGCAAATGTCGCAAATATAATACGACCAGAGCATTGTCTAAAAATATCTTCAACGTTTTGACCGACTTCTTTTTCACTCATTGTGAAATTTGGTACAGTCGCGTTCGTTGAGTCTGATAGAAGTAAAAGTACGCCTTCTTCACCTAAATTGGCCATTTTTGTAATGTTCGCAGGCTCTCCAACCGGTGTAAAGTCAAACTTAAAGTCACCCGTATGGACGATGTTACCTTCAGGTGTTTTTACAACGACACCGTACGCTTCAGGTATAGAGTGCGTCGTTAAGTAAAATTCTACTGACATATTTTCAAACTTTAACACGTCTGACTCAGTAATTGGATTTAATGATGTACGGTGCATTAACTTATGTTCTTCTAATTTGTTTTGAATAAGGCCAAGTGCTAGTGGGCCAGAGTATATAGGCACTGAAATTTCTTTTAATAAAAATGGAATTCCACCGATATGGTCTTCGTGACCATGTGTGACGACGAGCGCTTTAATTTTATGTTCGTTTTCTTTTAAATACGTATAATCCGGTATGACGTAGTCAACGCCAAGTTCATCGTCACTTGGGAATTTAATCCCCGCGTCAATAATAATAATTTCGTCTTTGTATTCCACACAGTAAGTGTTTTTCCCGATCTCCCCAAGTCCACCTAGGGCGAACACTTTTACTTTGGATGTTTGAGTCATTATAGTTTCGTAACCTCAAAGTCTTCGTTATGTTCTTTTTCGTATGCTAAATGATCGGGAGTTAACGCTTCAATGTGCTCTAAAGTGACTTCTTTGTCACCGAAATACTTTCTTACTTGTTCTAAATTTTCTGCTTCAACGTACATTGATTTTGTTTCTTCACGAATAATACGTTGCGTTTTATGATTTTGATAAAATACTTTAAAAATTTCCATTTCAAATAAACTCCTTAAATGTTTTATAAAAAATAAGATGTGCTCGTTCATGAAAGCACATCTTCAACCGGATAGATATCCTTTTATACTAAGTTGCCAACTGCCATTTCGGCTTTTAGATGTTATTGAACATGTCAATTTGTGCTCATTTTCATAAACACAATTCGTACCTTTATACTTAAGTTTATTCTACCTCATAGACGAATGTGTTGCAAAGACTTTATAATAATAATAAAGGGGGTAAGGCAATGGATGCTTTACAAATTTACGAAACGATTCGTCGTGAAATGTCGCGTGAAGATAAACGTGTCGAATTCATTGAATTTAACATAAGAAATGACATGTATATTATGAATTTAATTTATGATTATGTGGCTTCTAATACGTACGAACATCACTTTATACCACATGAGGCAGATCCACTTATTTTAAACGAAGAGACGTACGAACAACTCATCGATATTTTAAACGATAAAGGAATTCGTTACGTCACTAGAAATGACGATTTTATTTAATCTTCAAATGGTACTGCACCGTCACGCGGCTCGTTTGGATTTTCTTGATCGATATGATCATAGAACATCACACCGTTTAAGTGGTCCATCTCGTGTTGAAGGACGATTGCAAGTAATCCTTTTGCTTTAATTTCAATTTTATTGCCGTCAATATCTAATGCAGATACTCTAAAACGTTTATAGCGGTGGACGATTCCGTCGATATCTTCATCGACACTTAAACATCCTTCTCCACCTGGAAGATATGTCTCTTGTACAGAGTGACTCACTAATTTCGGGTTAATGAGCATATAATCATACACTGGTTCGTTCATTTCGTCTGTAATGTAAATCGCGATCATACGTTTATCGATATTGACTTGCGGTGCTGCAAGTCCAACGCCTGCTCTTAAATTATATTTTTGAGCGGTTTTTTCATCTTGTGACATCACTAAATACTCGCGCATTTCACGTAATTGACGTTTTGTCTCCTCGTCAATTTCAGTGACTTCTTTTACTTTTGTTCTTAATATTGGATGTCCATCTCTAACAATATCATCCATTGTAAGCATAAAATCTCTCCTAAGCTAAAATTCATTTTTTAATTATACATTATATTATAGAAGTATGACAAAAAGAGTTACTGATACGTCCAAAATACTATATAATGAAACAGAAGTACCGTTTAAAAGTCGATATCTTTTAAATGCGTGAATACTTTATGTTATTATTACTGTAAGCATTTTTATGAAAGGTATGGTGAAGAAGTATGGCACCGAAGAAAAAAGGATTCGATCCGGTTGCTCAATTACAAGATATTGAGGCGTCATTTGAACTTTTTCAAATTTTAGATGAGGAAGGTAAAGTCGTAAATAAAAACGAAATGCCTGAACTCTCTGATGATGAATTAGTGGAGATTATGACGCGAATGGTGTGGACGAGAGTATTAGACGAGCGTTCTACGTCTTTAAACCGTCAAGGTAGACTTGGGTTCTACGCACCAACGGCTGGACAAGAAGCATCACAAATTGCAAGTCATTTTGCAATTGAAAAAGGGGACTATGTTTTACCAGGGTACCGTGATGTCCCACAATTAATTTGGCATGGTTTACCGTTATACAAAGCATTCTTATTCTCAAGAGGGCATTATGAAGGTAACCAGTTCCCAGAAGGTGTAAATGCTTTAAGCCCGCAGATTATTATCGGGGCACAGTACGTGCAAACGGCTGGTGTCGCTTTAGGTCTTAAAAAGAGAGAAAAAGAAAACGTCGTAATTACGTATACTGGTGACGGTGGTACGTCTCAAGGTGACTTCTATGAAGGTATTAACTTTGCAGGCGCTTATAAAGCACCAGCGATTTTCGTCGTTCAAAATAACCAATATGCAATCTCAACACCGAGATCTTTACAAACAGCTGCTAAAACGTTAGCGCAAAAAGGTGTTGCAGCAGGTATTCCATCTGTTCAAGTGGACGGAATGGACGCACTTGCAGTTTATAAAGTAACAAAAGATGCACGTGACCGTGCAATTAAAGGTGAAGGACCAACTCTTATCGAAACAGTATGTTACCGTTACGGTGCACACACACTGTCAGGAGATGACCCAACACGTTATAGAAAACAAGATGAAGACGATGCATGGGCGAAAAAAGACCCAATCGTTCGTTTCAGAAAGTTCTTAGAAGAAAAAGAATTATGGAACGAAGAGAAAGAAAAAGAAGTGATTGAGCGTGCGCGTGAAGAAGTTAAAGAAGCGATTAAAGAAGCAGATAAAAGAGCGCCACAAACAATCACAGGTTTAATGGATTTAATGTATGAAGAAAATCCATCAAACGTTGTAGAGCAATATGAATACTACAAAGGGAAGGAGTCATAATCAATGGCTGAATTAACGATGATTCAAGCGATTACTGAAGCGATGCGTACAGAACTTAAAAATGACGAAAACGTACTCGTGTTTGGAGAGGACGTTGGAGTTAATGGTGGTGTATTCTTAGCGACTCAAGGATTACAAGAAGAGTTTGGAGTCGACCGTGTATTTGACACACCACTTGCAGAGAGTGCAATCGCATCACTCGGTTTAGGTTTAACATTAGAAGGATATCGTCCGGTTGTTGAAATCCAGTTCTTCGGATTCTTATTTGAAGCGATGGATGGAATTGCTGGACAAATTGCACGTCATAGATACCGTTCAGGCGGTTCTAAAAAGACTCCTATCGTAGTTCGTGCACCATTTGGTGGTGGAGTAAACACACCAGAATTACACGCAGACTCACTTGAAGGTCTCATGGCACAAACGCCTGGTTTACGTGTAGTAATTCCATCAACACCAAGCGATGCAAAAGGACTACTCATCTCAGCAATTCGCTCAGATGACCCTGTAATTTTCTTAGAGCATATGAAGTTATACCGTTCATTCCGTGAAGAAGTACCTGAAGAGGCTTACGAAGTGGAAATTGGTAAAGCAGCGGTTCGTCGTGAAGGTGACGATGTGACATTAATCGCTTATGGTGCGATGGTTCACGAAGCACTTCATGCTGCTGAAGAGTTAGAAAAAGAAAATATTTCTGCAGAAGTGATCGACTTAAGAACAGTATCTCCAGTCGACTACGAAACACTTGTTAAATCTGTAGAGAAAACAAATCGTGCAGTCGTGATTCAAGAAGCTCAGCACCAAGCAGGTGTTGGTGGACAAGTCACAGCTGAGTTACAAGAACGTACAATTCTTTCGTTAGAAGCACCTATTTTACGTGTAAGCGCGCCAGACACAGTGTATCCATTCACTGCAGCTGAAAAAGTATGGCTGCCTGGAAAAGATGAAATTATCGAAAAAGCGAAAGAAGTTATCAATTTCTAAAACTTAGGGGGGAAATTCATGGCTTATGAAGTGAAACTTCATGATATCGGTGAAGGAATTCATGAAGGTGAAATTGCGAAGTGGTTCATCAATGAAGGTGACCAAATTGAAGAGGATGATACGCTCGTAGAGATCGCAAACGACAAAGCAGTCGTAGAAATGCCATCTCCAGTATCAGGTACAATTCAAAAGATTCACGTCGCAGAAGGAGAAGTGACGACAGTCGGGACAGTACTTGTAACGATTGATGACGGTAGTGAAGATACGCCGTCAGAAGACACATCTTCTGACTCAGAAAAAGAAGAAGATAAAAAAGAAGAGCCTGTAAAAGAAGAAAAAGAAGAGAAAACTGAAGAAAAATCAGAATCTAAAGAGGAAGGTTCTACAGATAAACGATTCGTAAAAGCGATGCCTTCAGTTCGTAAATTTGCTCGTGAAAACGACGTAGATATTACGAAAGTAACAGGTACAGGAAAACACGACCGCATTACTAAAGCGGACGTTGAAGCATTTATGAATGGTGGCGCTGAAGAAGCAGCAGATACTGCAGAAACTAAATCTGAAGAAACATCTAAACAAAGTGTAACGACGGTAACTAAAGACCGTGAAACACGCGAGAAGATGACGTCGATTCGCCGTACAATCGCTAAAGCGATGGTGAGTAGTAAACAGACGTCTCCACACGTTACAAACATCGACGAAGTAATCGTAGACAATCTATACGAACACCGTCAGAAGTTTAAAGGTTACGCTGAAGAGCAAGGTACGAAATTAACGTACTTACCATATGTCGTTAAAGCACTTGTATCTGCACTGAAGAAATATCCTGAGTTAAACACATCAGTAGATAGTGAAACGGATGAAATTATCCATAAACACTACTATGATATCGGTATTGCTGCTGACACTGACCGCGGGTTAGTCGTTCCAGTAATTAGAGATGCAAATGCAAAATCTATTTTTGAAATCTCAGATGATATTATGGAACTTGCAACAAAAGCGAGAGATGGTAAACTAACAATGGAAGAAATGCAAGGTGGAAGCATGTCGATTTCTAACCTCGGATTTGAAGGAGGTAAATGGTTTACTCCAGTAATTAACCAACCTGAAGTTGCGATCTTAGGAATTGGACGCATTGAAGAGCAACCTGTCGTTGTAGACGGTGAAGTTGTTCCTGCACGTGTACTTGCGATTTCTATTAGTTACGACCATAGAGTAATCGATGGTGCAGTAGCGCAAAGAGCATTAAATCACATTAAGAAATTACTAAATAATCCTGATTTACTATTAATGGAGGGGTAAAATAATGGTTGTAGGAGATTTTGCAATCGAAGTAGATACAGTCGTCATTGGTGCTGGTCCAGGAGGATACGTAGCAGCAATTCGTGCGGCTCAGTTAGGACAAAAAGTTGTACTCGTTGAGAAAGATACAGTTGGAGGCGTATGCTTAAACGTTGGTTGTATTCCATCTAAAGCATTAATCGCTTCATCACACAGATATCAAGATGCTAAAAACTCTGAAGATATGGGCGTTAAAGTTAAAGACGTAAAATTAGATTTCTCTAAAGTACAAGAATTTAAAGGTAAAGTCGTCGACCAACTTGTTGGTGGTGTAGAATCACTACTTAAAGGTAACAAAGTTGAAGTTGTTAAAGGTGAAGCTTACTTCTCTGGTAAAAACAGCATTAAAGTTGCGACTGAAAACCAATCACAAACGTATGAGTTTAAACATGCGATTGTAGCGACAGGTTCTCGTCCGATTGAAATCCCAGGATTTGCATTTGGTGATCGTGTACTCGATTCAACAGGTGCACTTAACCTAGAAAAATTACCTAAAAAACTTGTTGTTATCGGTGGAGGATATATCGGTACTGAACTTGGTACTGCATATGCAAACTTAGGTACTGAAGTAACAATTTTAGAAGGTATGAAAGATATCTTAGGTGGTTTCGAAAGAAACATGACATCACTCGTTAAACGTAACCTTAAGAAAAAAGACGTTAAAGTTGTGACTGAGGCGATGGCAAAATCAGCTGAAGAAACTAAAGATGGCGTTAAAGTTACGTATGAAGATAAAAAAGGTAACACTGAGACAATCGAAGCAGACTACGTATTAGTTACTGTAGGTCGTCGTCCAAATACAGACGAACTTGGTTTAGAAGGTATCGGTGTTAAATTAACAGACAGAGGACTTGTTGAAGTTGATAAACAAGGTCGTTCATCTGTTGATTCAATCTTTGCAATTGGTGATATCGTACCTGGTTTACCACTTGCACATAAAGCAAGCTACGAAGCAAAAGTTGCTGCTGAAGCAATCGCTGGTGAAAAATCTGAAGTAGATTACATCGGTATGCCTGCAGTATGCTTCACAGAGCCTGAACTTGCATCAGTTGGTATTAATGAAACTGAAGCAAAAGAAGAAGGACTCGACATCGTTACAGGCCGTTTCCCATTTGCAGCAAATGGTCGTGCAATCGGTTTAAACAAAACAGATGGTTTCGTAAAACTCGTTGCGCGTAAAGAAGACGGATTAGTAATCGGTGCTCAAGTAGCTGGTGACGGCGCGTCAGACATCATTTCTGAACTTGCATTAGCAGTTGAAACAGGAATGACATTAGAAGACGTTGCATTAACAATTCACCCGCACCCAACATTAGGTGAAATGCCTATGGAAGCGGCTGAAGCAGCACTTGGACGTCCAATCCACTCATTATAATTAACTAAAGCGCTCAAATGAGCGCTTTTTTCTTTGGAGGTTTTTATATATGGAATATAGTTACCCACTTGATTTAGAATGGTCGACAGAAGAAATAATTACAGTGACGCACTTTTATCAAACGATTGAAAAGGGATATGAATCAGGTGTGACTCATAATGAGTTACAGACTGCTTATGAATCGTTTAAAGAAATTGTACCGAGTAAAGCAGAAGAAAAAACATTATTTAACGAGTTTGAAAAAGCATCTAGCTATCATCCTTGGGGACTTATTAAAGAGTTAAAAGATACGAATTCAAATGATATTATTAAAAAATAAAATGATTTAAATAATATGTCTAAAAAAATAATAAATAGGGTATAATCAAGAAACAACAGAAACATATTGGAGTGAAGATTATGGCAAAACGAGATTACACCGTGAGAGTTGAACCGATTTCACGCGTGCCTGAAAAAATTATCGGTTGGATTGGTTGGATTGCGTTACTCGCAGTCGTAGTATTAATTGCCTACGTATCGTATGCGATTGGAAACGATCCACAATTTATGAATATTATTGAAGAAGAAGCGAGACGAGCAGCAGTAGAAGAGGGAGTTAACCCTCAAGAAGTAACAAATCTTCTCGTAGGAATGCTTAGTAAATTATGGCTTCTTAGCTTAATTGGAGTAATTCCGTTAATTATTTCATTTATCGGTTTAGTAAAAATGAAAAAGAGAATCTTAGCAGGTTCATTACTCTTAATTACAGCAATCATTATTGCACCATTTGTCGTAACATTATTCTCATCATTAATGTTCGTCATTGCAGCGGTATTATTATTTGTACGTAAAGATAAAGAAACGAGTATCAATGATTATAATGATCGTCAAGTATCACCGACTTATGAAGACGATACACGTGTCGCTAAAAAACCTGAAACTAGTCCAGCGCCAGTAATCGCTGAAGACGAAGATCTAGAAAAAACACGCATGTTTACGGCAGTAGACGAAGAGGATTATAAAGACATCAGCTACGACGAAGACTTATCTCCATTAGACGATGTAGATAACGATGCAAAACGTACGAGAAGAGAAAACCTCGATAAGAGAAATGAAGAGTAATTTATAAGCAACTACTTTTGTAGTTGCTTTTTTATATTGAAGAAGAGTCGGTTAGACCGACTCTTCTTCAATATAAAATGTATGCAGTGTATTGAACACGTTTTTAAGTTCTTCTAAGAAAGCTTCGTCTGATTTTAAGACCGGATCATTTTTATCGTAAAACTTACCGATCATTAACTCTCCAGATTTTACCGTTTTTAAACGTTCGATTGCTTTTTTAACGTCGTCTTCTTTTAAATCTTTTATAAACATCTTTTCAGGTTTCATATGATTTTTTGTAATAAAATACCCGTCACCTAAATTTAAAATATCATCGACTTGATTTATTAAACGGTCGGCCATATATTCTTTTGACGGCGCTTCATAAATAATACCGTACTGACAAAACGCATGGTCTTTAAATAGTCCAATTTGAAAGTGCGGTAACATTTTATATCCACGTTTATTCGTACTAAACGCAACCCAAGAATCAATCGGTGGGTTCACTTTACGGCGTGCATGTTGTGCGACGTGTGTAAAATGTGTGTCATCCGTCATTTCTGTTAAGTAATCACTAAAATATTCACCTAAATTTTCAAGCTTAACTCGTGCGTGCTTTTTTAGTTCAGACATTGTTTTTTCGAGTGTATCATGTGTAAATACATCGAAATCTTCTTCAGTAAATGTGTACTTCATCGTCTCTTCCTCCAACAATTCGTTAGCTTTATGATAAAATAATAATGAGTAATCATCAAATAATTGAGGTGAAGTAAATGGATGTATATGAATTTGCAAAATCATTAATACGAGACGCTGGAGATTTTATTGAAACGAGACGACTTGAAGGCTTTGAAGTAATGAGAAAGACTGGACCACATGATTTAGTGACGCCAGTCGATAAAGAAACAGAAGAATTTATTTATAAGCGTATTAAAGCACAGTTCCCTGAACACAATATCGTTGGTGAAGAGACATATGGTAAAGACGTTAAAACGTTAAAAGGGTTTACGTGGATTGTCGACCCGATTGACGGTACAGTAAACTTCATTAACCAAAACGATAACTTTGCGATTTCTGTCGGTATATATAAAGACGAAGAACCGTATTGTGGATTTGTGTATGACGTAGCGAATAAAGTACTCTATCACTCAAAAGTTGGTGAAGGCGCTTATAGAAATAGCGAGAAAATTAAAGAAGTTGACTATCAGCCATTAGACGATACAATCGTCGGCGTGAGTCATAAATGGTTATTAAAAGACGACGTGAGACAATTCTTTATCGAACTAGTCGATAAAGCACGATCTGTACGAAATAGAGGAAGCGCAGCACTCGACTTTACGTCAGTCGCTGATGGTAAATATGGAGCTGTCGTATTTTACGAACTCTTCCCATGGGATTATGCCGGGGGTAGAATTTTAACAAATGAACTCGGACTAAAATGTGTGACGTTAACAGGTGAAGACGTTCCAGAACTTGAAGCATCGAGTGTCGTATGTGGGCATGAGAAATTAGTCGATGAAATACTCGAGATATTTGATCACGAATCATTTAAAGAAGTACACGACAAATTCTTTATTAAATAAAAAATTCCCCGCTCGTATGAGGGGGAATATTTATTATAGCCAATCGTTTTCGCGATATTTTTTCTTTAATGTAAAACCAATACCAAAAATTGCAACAAATCCAATTGCTAATAGTATTGCGAATCCCCACATCTCTTCAGCGAGTGTGACTGATAATAAAACGAGTAAAACGATTGCGAGTACCGCAAGTATGAAAAAAATCCCTTTCGATTTTTTCTCCATGTATATCGACTCCACATATAAATTTTCTCAATTATATCATAGAATAAGTACGATATGATATAATTGTACAGTTAAATAACCTAAATACGAAGGGAACTTTTGAATGACAGTAAGAAAAGATTTAAGAAATATAGCGATTATCGCCCACGTAGACCACGGTAAAACGACGTTAGTCGACCAATTATTAAAACAATCTGGTTTATTTAGAGACAACGAACACGTTGAGGACCGTGCGATGGACAGTGGCGATATTGAAAAAGAGCGCGGTATTACAATTTTATCTAAAAACACTGCGATTGATTATGAAGATGTAAGAATTAATATTTTAGATACACCAGGACACGCAGACTTCGGTGGAGAAGTAGAACGTATTTTAAAAATGGTCGACGGAGTAATACTCGTCGTTGATGCATTTGAAGGTACGATGCCACAGACGCGTTTCGTGCTTAAAAAAGCTTTAGACGTCGGTGTGACGCCGCTTGTTGTCGTCAATAAAATCGATAAACCACAAGCACGACCTGAAGCGGTTGTCGACGAAGTACTTGAACTATTTATCGATTTAGGAGCAGATGATGACCAACTTGAATTCCCAGTCGTATACGCTTCAGCGATGAACGGAACTGCAAGCTTAGATCCAGAAACTCAAGACGACAATATGAAAGTGCTATACGATACGATTTTAGAGTCTGTTCCTGCACCTGTAGATAATAGCGATGAACCGTTACAATTCCAAGTATCATTATTAGATTATAACGATTACGTTGGACGTATCGGTATCGGTCGTGTATTTAGAGGGTCAATTTCAGTTGGAGAAAATGTATCACTCGTTAAATTAGATGGTACAGTAAAACAATTTAGAGTCACTAAAATGTTTGGATTTTTAGGTCTGAAACGTATTGAAATTGAACATGCGAAAGCTGGAGACATTATCGCATTAAGTGGTTTAGAAGATATTAACGTCGGTGAAACAGTCACAGACCGTGAAACAGTAGAAGCACTCCCTGCACCAACTATTGATGAACCTACGTTACAAATGACGTTTTCAGTAAATAACTCACCATTTGCTGGGCGTGAAGGTAAATTTGTAACAGCACGTCAAATTAAAGACCGCTTAGATATTCAACTAGAAACGGACGTATCGTTAAGAGTCGACCAAGGAGCAACGCCAGATCAGTTTATCGTTTCTGGACGTGGAGAGTTACACTTATCCATCTTAATTGAAAATATGAGACGTGAAGGATACGAGCTTCAAGTATCTAAACCAGAAGTTATTATTCGTGAAATTGATGGTAAAAAACATGAACCGTTTGAGCGCGTACAAATTAACGTACCAAGTGAACATGCAGGAAGTGTCATTGAGTCGCTCGGCCAACGTAAAGGTGAAATGTTAGATATGGCGACTGAAGATGGTCAAACGAAACTCGTGTTTTTAGTACCATCTCGTGGTTTAATAGGATATACGACAGATTTTATGACGATGACTCACGGTTATGGTATTTTAAACCATACGTTTGAAGATTATCGTCCAGTAATCCAAGGTAAAATTGGTGGACGTCGTAACGGTGTACTCGTTTCTATTAACAAAGGTCCAGCGAGCGCATTTGCAATTATGAACTTAGAAGACCGTGGAACAAACTTCACTGAACCTGGTACAGAAGTGTATGAGGGAATGATTGTCGGTGAGAACTCACGTGAAAATGATTTAGGTGTAAACATTACGAAAACAAAAGCACACACAAATATGCGTTCAGCAACAAAGGACCAAACAGAAACGATGAAACGTCCAAGAATTATGACGCTAGAAGAAGCGTTAGAATATATTAACGTCGATGAGTTAGTAGAAGTGACGCCAGAGTCGATTCGTTTACGTAAAAAGATTTTAAACAAAAGTGAACGCGACCGTGCGCTAAAGAATGCTAAAAAGCAAGAGGAGTAGAAGGCAATGTTTTTTTCGTTCGTCTTAATGACAGCGGCACAAACAGACGAGAGTAGCTTATATAACCGATTGTCGATGTTTGGTAAGCTATATGGCGCAGATCAAAATCCAGATACTGCGATGTGGTTATTGTTTATTACTGTATACGTACTATCCGTTCTCGCATACGTACTTGGTTTTGCGAAAAAGTTAAAACTTTGGCAAAATATCGTGATTTATATCATCATGCTATTATTCTCATTACCACTGACATTTTTTGCAGCGTTTTACCCGGTGGCAGAGTGTTTAATCGTCATCGTATTTGTAATGGGAATGTACAGATTTAGACTATATAATGAAAAGAAAAAAGGTACGATTTCATTCGATAAAAAAGAAACGAATAAATAAAAAAACGACCTGTCACATATATTAAAATGTGACAGGTCTTTATTTTATACGAACGTAAATGCTGTAACGTATTCGTATCGTTCGATGATTTCTCCGTCTTTAATGACGAGTAGGTCGATCATACCGTCGTCGTATAATCTCTTACCATTATTAGAAAACTGTGCGTAATGCTCGTAACGGTCTTTATATGCGAGTGTTGTCGTCCCGTTTTTATGTGTAATTTCATACTTTACGCTTTTTGGTTCAGCGTATTCTAAAAATGGGTCGAGCGCCATAATAAACGTGCCGTTTAGCAGTTCTTCTTTTTTATTTTTATATCTCTTTTCTGATTTTAATGTCGGTGGAAGTGTGTCTCCTTCTATAATTTGACGGTTCCACTCTTCACTATCCTCAAATTCAATGTGTTCTTCATCATGTACTAAATCTTCTATATGTATTTTACGATTGTCGAAAATCCATGCACTCGAGTCTAATGTAATGACGAAGTTTACGTTTCCTTTAATTTGTAGCAGCATGTAACCCCTCCTAAGCTTAAATTATACCAAATTATACATAATTGAACATAGCCACTCACTTGAAAAATGTAATACTGTAGAGTAGTATTTAGTTGTAATGAAAAGGGGGAAGGGCCTTGTCTAGTGAAGAAACTTTAAAAAGGCTTGCATTAGAAACACTCGAGCAAGATGCAGATAGAATCGTACAACTGATTCGTGTTCAAATGGATAATTTGACAATGCCTCAATGCCCGGTATATGAAGAAGTGTTAGATACTCAAATGTTCGGGTTATCTAAAGAAATTCATTTTGCAGTGAGACTAGGGTTAATAGATAGAGAGCATGGACGTTCGATATTAGCAGATTTAGAAAAGCAAGTATCAGACGTACATGAAGCGTATTATGAGCATAGAGAACAACTAAAAAAGGCAAATAAGTAGTGGGTGATCCAATGAAGAAAGCAAAACGCTTAAACTACCCGATTAGTAAGACAAATCAGCACATTGATTATGTCATTATATTTGCATACATAGCACTTGCAATCATTGGCCTTGTCATGATTTATAGTGGGAGTATGGTTAAATCATCACGCAGTGAGATGACGAACTTTAATCCAAAGTTTTTCTTTGATTCGCAGTTACGTTTTGTCATATTTGGGATGACGATATTTGTAATTATTACATTTTTTACGAGTTCACGATTATTTAGAAAGCCGATTATTCCAATTGCGTTAATTGCGGGAAGTATTCTTTTACTTCTTGCGACTCAAATCTTTGGTATTGAAGTAAACGGTGAGAAAAACTGGATTCGTCTCGGATTTATAAATTTACAGACATCTGAGTTCGTTAAAATTGTTGTCATTATGTATTTAGCATATGTTTATGACAGGCGACTACGTATAAAAACAGAGCTTATCCCTACAGATACGAAGCACTTGATGCCATTTGTACTCGTACTCGTAATGACGTTATGGATTGGTAGAAATGACTTCGGAACGTCGTTAATCATTTTATCGATTATTATCTCGATGTTTTTCTATTTAAACTTTGAACGGAAATTTACGTTTATGATATTTGCAGGAATTGTAGGTATTATCATCCTTGTCGTCGGAGCTTTTATCATGTTTGACGGACAATTTTTAAGTTCATATCAGCTCGCGAGAATCGATACGTTTTTCCATCCATTTAACGACCCGTATGGTGACGGTTATCAGCTTACGAACAGCTTAATTGCGATAGCCAATGGAGGACTAATTGGGCAAGGTATTGGAAACGGCATATTGAAACTCGGATTTTTACCTGAAGCACAGACGGACTTTATATTTTCAGTTATCGCAGAAGAGCTTGGGCTCATCGGGGTACTTATCGTACTAGGATTATATGCAACAATTGTCATTAAAGCATTTTATTATTCATATCATACTGGAGATTTATATTTAAGACTCATTACGTTTGGGATTGGTATATATATTACAATCCAATGTTTCTTTAACATTGGAGGCGCAACGAAAACTATTCCATTAACGGGTGTTCCGTTACCGTTGCTCAGTTACGGTGGATCAAGTTTCTTGAGTATATCGATTGCATTAGCAGTATTATCTGTGGCTATTAAAGAAATTAGATATCGTAAAGCAATCAATCGTGATTAAAGACGTTGTTATAACGTCTTTTTTTAATATAAAAAAACGTGAGGGGAAACCCTCACGTTTTATGGTTCATAGTCCGGTCGACTAATGAGTAAGATGTAATAGCATAGTATACCGAATATTAAAGTGATAAATAATGCATGGAATAGTGCGATGAAAATATTTGCGTACGTAAATATCGTTAAAGCACCTGTGATGATTTGTAATACGAGTAAAGTCATCATGATAATCCAACCGTTCTTAATGACTCGGTAGTTGCTGTAATGTTTTAATACGTGAATTAAAGCGATAACCATCCAAATAAATAGTATGAGTACTAAAAAGCGGTGTCCCATTTGAACGGCTTGATAAAAGTTCGTTGGTAAAATTTGGTTTGGCATACAGTGTGGCCATTTTGTACATGCGAGTGATGCATCGGCATGTCTAACTAATGCGCCGCTATATATTACGAAATAAATATAAATAATAATCCCGATCGTATGACGTCTCAGTCCTTTATGTATGATAAGACCTTTCGTATCATACTTTAAGTCAACGTGGAAGACGAGTAGTGTTAACACGAACACAGCTGCAAAACATATTAACGAAATTCCAAAGTGTGCAGCGAGAACAAACTCACCGTGCCATAAACCAACAACTGCCGCGGCACCAATTAAACTTTGGATGAGAATAAAACTAAGAGATACACAGACGAGAAACTTCGTCTCTCTAATATGTGAGAGTTGTTTCCAAGCCATAACTCCAAAGATGATTAAAAAGATAATTGCGATTCCAGATACACCTCTATGTGCAATCTCAATTATCGTATCTAATGGCCAGTCTTTAGGGATAAGTTGACCATGACATAGTGGCCAAGAATCTCCACACCCTTCAGCAGATCCAGTTTTTGTCACGAGTGCTCCACCGATTTGAACAAAAACCATGATGAGTGTAGTGATCACCGCCACTATTTTCAATTTTTTATACAACCAAAACACCTCATTAAAAAAATCCGTACAAATATCTGTTCAATTAATAAATATAAACCATCACATAGAATCATGCAATAATTAAAGTTATAAGAAAGACTTAACAAAATTGTAAACTGTGGTAGAATCTATATGTAAACAATAGCGACTATAGTGGCACTTTCCATAGATAAATGTTTCAATTGTAAATTATTTGAACAATTTTTGAACAATCTGTGAAAAAAAGGTGTCAACACTATAGATTCTCGGTCTGTTTTCCTATATCATTATAGTAACTAGAAATGTTGGTGAAAGGGGGCGAAGGTTAAATGCAGAGTCATGTGTCTAGTGAAAGGCATACGATGACGTTTATTGAAAAACAACAAGCATTTCGAGTGTTAATTAAAGAAGGTATCATAAAAGCGAACTTGATCCCAGCATTTGCTGCTGGTTTTCTAGCTGTTATGTATTATGGTCATTCTTTTTTCAGCTCGCTTCCATTGTTGTTAATCATGCTATTAGGTGTTGGTCTTTTAATTGGTGGCGTTGCTGCACTGAATAACTATTATGACCGGGATATTGATTCAGTTATGAAGTCTAAGCAACAACGACCAAGTATCGACGGCACGTATAGTGGGAAAGACATCCTATGGATTGGTTTTTCAATGGTTGTTATAGGAGAAATTCTCTTATATTCAATTAATATGACTGCAGGTACACTTGGCCTCTTAGCTGGTTTTGGCTATGTAGTCCTATATTCCATCTACTCTAAAAGACATTATGTTGTCAATACAGTAGTTGGAGCATTACCAGGAGCAGCACCTCCCTTAATTGGATGGGCGGTTATAGACCCAAACTTACATACACTCGCGTTTGCGATGTTCTTTGTAATGTTTATATGGCAACCACCGCACTTTTACGCTTTAGCAATAAATCGTAAAGATGAGTACAGCACCGCTAACATTCCAATGTTACCGAGTGTGAAGGGAGAAAAACGTACGGTTAGGTCGATTGTGATGTGGATATCACTACTCGTCATTACCCCGTTTTTCATGACTGATTTAGGGATTTGGTTTGTCGTATTAATCACACTGCTGAACTTAAGTTGGTTAATACTTTCCTTAAACATGTTTAAGCCAATCACCGATTACAAGCGCTATGCAAAAACAGTGTTTGTATTTTCTTTAAATTACATTCTTATTTTTTACGTTATGATTATAGTCGCCGGTCTATTAATCTAAACTTATTTTTGAAAGAGGGGTCTATTAGATGAAGAACAGTTGGACTAAAACAAAATTTTATATGTTAATGTCTGTTCTTGCTATTTTCTTAGCAGGCTGTGGTAAAGAAAACTTAAGTGCTTTACAACCTGCTGGTGAAGTTGGGAGACAACAATTTT
Source organism: Nosocomiicoccus massiliensis (assembly GCF_002871345.2). Taxonomy (NCBI): domain Bacteria; kingdom Bacillati; phylum Bacillota; class Bacilli; order Caryophanales; family Staphylococcaceae; genus Nosocomiicoccus; species Nosocomiicoccus massiliensis. The sequence continues at coordinate 20,746 of NZ_CP136964.1, forward strand.
TCTTAATTATTCTTTCAATTTCAATCATGTTACTTGTCGTTGGAACAGTAGCAATCGCATTTACAATTGCAGTTGTAAAAAGTCGTAGAAGTAAAGTGGGAGAAGATTTCGTACCAAAGCAAGTTGCGGGTAACCATACACTTGAAGTAATTTGGACGACTATCCCAATTATTTTACTTATCATCTTAGCAATCCCAACAGTTTGGGTAACATTTACTCTAGCAGACGTTGAGGATATGGTAACTGAAGATGGTGTAGCGAACAAAGATTCAGTAATCGTTAACGTAACTGCTTACCAATATTGGTGGGAGTTTGAATACGTTCATGAAAATGTTGTTACGAGTCAAGACTTAGTCGTTCCAACGGATGAAAAAGTATTCTTCAACTTAAAAGGTGCTGACGTAAAACACTCATTCTGGGTACCTGCAGCGGGTGGTAAACTCGATACAAACGTTGACGGAATCAACAGCTTCTACTTAGTGTTTGATGATGACAAAGCAGAAAACGCAGATCGTTTATTCTACGGTAAATGTGCGGAATTATGTGGTCCTTCACACGCACTAATGGACTTTAAAGTAGTTGCATTACCAAGAGCAGAATTCGATCAATGGTTAGCTGATATGAAAGTCTACGAAGAAGAGGCAAAAGTTGCATCAGCTGACGATGCAAAAGAAGGTCAAGAAATCTTCAACAACTCTTGTATAGGATGTCACGCAGTTACACCAACTAACCCTGGTGCTGCTGGACCAAACTTAACTAACTTTGGTGATAGAGAACTAATCGCTGGTATTTTAGAGCACAACAAAGAAAACTTAGTAAGCTGGATCAGAAGATCCAGAAAAGATTAAACCAGACAACAAAATGACTGGTGCTTATCAATTAAACGATGAAGAAATTGACAAAGTAGCTGCATACTTAATGGAGCTAAAACTAGATAAAAACTCTGGCGATGTCGAAAAAATGAAAAAAGAGATTGAAGCAGAGAAAAATGAGGACAATGATGAAGGGGGCGACAAATAAGCATGGCAACAGTTAATGGGCAAAAAGTTGGCTTTGGGCGTTTAATATGGGAATATTTAACGACAGTAGACCATAAGAAGATTGCAATCCTTTACTTAATTGGCGGTGGATTCTTCTTCGTCATGGGTGGTATTGAAGCGATGCTTATTCGTATTCAGCTCGCGGTACCAAATAACGATTTCTTATCAGCTGGATTATTTAACGAAATGATTACAATGCACGGTACTACGATGATATTCTTAGCTGCGATGCCAATTTTATTCGCATTTATGAACGCAGTAGTTCCATTACAAATTGGTGCACGTGACCTAGCGTTCCCATTCATGAACGCTTTAGGTGTTTGGATGTTTATTTTCGGAGGTATCTTCGTTAACGTTTCTTGGTTATTCGGAGATGCGCCAGACGCTGGTTGGACAAGTTATGCGTCACTATCTATTGCATCACCTGGACACGGTATTGACTTCTACGCAATTGGTTTACAGATTGCAGGGGCTGGTACGTTAATTACAGGTATTAACTTTGTAACGACAATTATTACGATGAGAGCACCGGGTATGACTTACATGAGAATGCCATTATTCACATGGACAGCACTTGTTGCATCAATTCTTATCGTATTTGGTTTCCCACCATTAACAGTAGGACTTTTCCTATTAACGTTTGACCGTATGTTCGGTTCGAACTTCTTCATAGTTGAAGCTGGTGGTAACACAATTATTTGGGAACACTTATTCTGGATCTTCGGACACCCAGAAGTATATATTTTAATCTTACCGGCATTCGGTATTTTCTCAGAGATTTTCGCAGTATTCTCTAGAAAGAGATTATTCGGTTACTCAGCGATGGTATTCGCGACAGTATTAATCGGATTCTTCGGATTCATGGTTTGGGCGCACCACATGTTTACAGTAGGTTTAGGTGCAACAGCGAACGCAATTTTCGCATTAGCGACGATGGCAATCGCAGTACCAACAGGTATTAAGATATTTAACTGGATTGCTACAATTTGGGGCGGTAGTATTACATTTACTACACCAATGCTTTATGCATTAGCGTTTATCCCTTCATTCGTAATGGGTGGGGTAACAGGTATCATGCAAGCGGTAGCTCCAGCAGACTATCAGTATCATGACTCATACTTTATCGTAGCTCACTTCCACTACGTAATCGTTGGTGGGGTAGTATTCGCGATATTAGCTGGGCTTCACTACTGGTGGCCTTTAATGTTCGGTACTAAGCTAAACGAAACATTAGGTAAAATCGAAATGGCAATCTTTGCTATCGGTTTCCACATGACATTCTTAGTTCAACACTGGTTAGGTTTATGGGGAATGCCACGTCGTGTATTCACATACTTAGACGGCCAAGGCTTTAACTTAGCGAACTTAATCTCAACAATCGGTGCATTACTCATGGCAGTTGGGGTAATCGTACTTGTAATTAACATCATTATGACAGTTGTTAAAAACGATAGAGTCGTTAACGTCGACGTTTGGGACGGTCGTACACTTGAGTGGGCAGTTGCTACACCAACTCCAGAATACAACTTTTTCCAAACTCCACTAGTACGTGGTTTAGATGTTTTACAATTAGAAAAAGAAGAAAACAACGGTGAAATTCCATCAGCTGGACCAGTTGAGGATATTCATATGCCAAACAACTCAATCATTCCATTCATCTTAACAGCTGGTTTATTCATTGCAGGATTTGGTGCATTATTCCATGCATCTGGTCAAGAGTGGGCGATTGCAGCAGTTAAGGATTTACCAAGTATGAGACCTTGGTCAATGATTTTACTCGTTGGTGGTTTAACGATCACATTCCTTTCAATGATGGCGAGATCTTGGATTGATGACCACGGTCACTACATCAAGAAAGAACGTATTGAAAAAGAAATGCGTGAATATGAAGAAAGAAAAAGAGGTGCGAACTAATGGCAGAAGTTAAATATAATGTTGATAATGCTAATTGGCCGAAGCACCCTGAAACAGCTACGTTAGAAGGTAAAAACAAGTTTGTTGGTTTCTGGACATTCTTAGCGGGAGAGACAGTATTATTCTCATGTCTCTTCGCAACTTACCTCGCACTTAAAGACTCAGTGCCAAGTAGCGATCACTTATTAGCAGCTGACCTATTCCACTTAGAGTTAGCGTTCGTAATGACGATGTTTTTATTAACATCATCATTAACGAGTGTTTTCGCAGTACACCATATGAGAAATAACAACTTCGCGAAAATGCAATTATGGTTAGGAATTACAGTTCTTTTAGGTGCTGGGTTCTTAGCACTTGAAATCTACGAGTTCATTGCATATGTACAACTCGGTCACACGTTTAGATCAAGTGCGTTCGGTAGTGCATTCTATATCTTAATCGGTACACACGGATTCCACGTTATTATCGGTTTAATTTGGATTACATTACTCATCATCCGTAACTCTGGACGCGGATTATCAGTATACACAGCTGCGAAAGTTAATACAGCTTCATTATACTGGCACTTCATTGACGTTGTGTGGGTGTTCATCTTCACAATCGTTTATCTGTTAGGGGTGTTATAAATGGCGAACGTAGAAACCGAATCATTAACAAGAAAAGAGTTAGACGCACTTTACAAAGCACGTGCAAAAGAAATGAGACTTCAGCTAACATCTTTTGCTCTTATGATTTTCATGACATTTATAGCATTTGGATTAGTAGCATTAGACTTTAACAAATACTTTGTTGGAGCAATCATTGTTACTTTAGCGTTTGTACAAGTTATTCTACAATTCTTCTACTTCATGCACATGAAGGACAAAGGACATGATTTTGCGAAGTTATTTATCTTAGTTGGTATGTACTTTGCAATTGCGTTTATTATCACATTTGTGTTCATTGTATGGATTGGAACAGGTGGAATTCAATAAACTTCAATGGACTAGCATTGCTAGTCCATTTTTTTGTTGGAAAATAGACATATTAAAATATGTTCGTTTCATTAAAAATAGTCTATAATGGTATGTAGCTTATATTAAAAGGGTGATAAATTTGGATCGTTTAATGTCGATACGAATTTTTGGTTTCATCGGAAATTGGAGTCCATTTTTAATTGCGTTTATTATTGTAGCGTCAGTAGTGTACTTCTTAATTACGATGAAATGGTACAAAGATATACCAGGTGGTCGAAAACTAACTAAATTAGAGTTTTGGATGTCAATTACAGTTATTTTATTATTTTATATAACGTTCGGATCACCAATTGATATATTAAGTCATATTTTATTTACGTTTCATATGGTGCAAATGGCACTTGGGTTGTTACTCATTCCGCCGTTACTATACTTTGCAATACCAGATTACTTATGGGCATACATGGTAAAACTACCTGTATTACGATTTTTCCATAAGATTGGTCAGAAACCGTTACTAGCGCTCATACTTTTCTGTGGTGCGTTTTCGCTTTACCATATCCCTACAGTTATGGATACGTTAAAGTTAAATCAGTCATTACACTTTATGTCATTAGCGATTTTATTTTTACTTGCAACAATCGCATTTTGGCCAGTATTAAATAAAGTGGATCCTCAAGAAAAGCATATGAACTACTTATTTAAGATATTATATGTATTTGGTATTGGTGGATTATTATTACCAGCATGTGGGTTAATCATTTTCTCAGAGACACCTATGTTTAAGACGTATACTGAAAGTGCGGCATGGTTAAAATCGATGGAGCTTTGTGTTCCAGTAGGTGTTCTTGATACGCTAAAAGATCAAAATATGATTAGTGGACCGGAATACTTCAGTCATATGACGCCACTGTCTGACCAACGTACAGGTGGAATCATTATGAAGATTCTTCAAGAAGTGTTCTTTGGATTTATCATTGCGTATTTATTTGCAAACTGGTGGAAACAAGAGTCTAGAGATCCAGATGAAATTACGCGTGAATCATTAGAAAGAGCAAATGAGCGTAAAAAGTTAGAAGAATTATATAGATAATAGAGGGTTGAATTATGAATTTGCATTTTATACTACCAACGATTAGTACGTCATTTATCGTATTAAGTGCGATAATGATGGCAATTGGACTTTACAAAATGTTTAAGAAAAGAGACCTTGCTGGTCACGATAAGTTTATGACATTAAGTGCATGGTTTGCGTTAATTTTCTTTATCATTTACTTATCGAAAACAGTATTTTTAGGAAGTACGAAGTTCGGTGGACCTGAACATCTCGTAACATACTATGTTGTATTTTTAATTTCTCATATTATCTTATCTACGACAGGTGGTGTACTTGGAGGATTCCAAGTATTTACAGGTAAGAAGAGAATTTTATCGAAGCATAGAAAAGTTGGAATCTTTGCAGCAGTGATTTGGTTCTTAACAGCAATTACTGGAGTAACTGTGTATATTTTATTATATGTGTTATATCCAGGTGGAGAAACTTCTGGATTACTCGATGCGATATTCCATTAAAAAAACCCGTTACTTTTAAAGTAACGGGTTTTTTTATTAAGCGTGAACAGCTAAGTCGCTGTGTAATGCTCTAATTTTTTGAATTGCATGTTCAACAATTCTTTCTGGGAAATGTTCATCTTTTCCGTATTCAATACCTGTTGGGAAATACCACTTACCAATGTAAGGATCCATAAGTTGAAGTACAGCGTCGTTCGCACCGACGTCACCACTTACTGCATATGCAGGGAAACGTAGGTAAAACACACCTTCAGGAACTTTGTACTGGAAGTCGAACGTCATACGTTCGTAATCCCAACTTCCACCTAAAACACAGCCATGTTCGTTCATGACCTCTTGTAATAAGTTTTGTTCAATTACTAATTTTTCAAGACCAGAATTTTCAAATACCATCCGAGTAGACCTCCCTATTCCAATATCTTTATTTTAATCGAAAAGAGCGAGAAACACAAATACAATTTTATGTACTACAATAGTATGGTATCATATTCTCAGTAGGAGGATGCGTATGTTTTCTACAAATCAAACAATCGAAATTTTAGATCATCTCGATCACATTAACGATATGGTAAAATCTTCTGAGGAATTTAAATCATATATATATTACAAACATAAATTAGAACAAGATAATGATACACAAATGCTCATCAAACAATTCAATAGATTAAAAGAAGACTTTGAAGAAGTTGAACGTTTTGGGAGATATCATCCAGACTATAAAGAAAAACGTAAAGAGATTCGTTTATTTAAAAAGAAAGTAGATATGGATGAAAACGTCATAGAATTTAGACGGGCAGAGTATGTACTACAAAGTTTACTCGACGAGATTTTATATATAATCGGTAAGTCTGTCAGTGATCATGCCAATGTCGTTAGTACGAATCCATTTTTTGCAAGTGGAGAGTCAAACTGTATGACGGGTGGCGGATGTAGTTGTGCGAGTTAAATAAAAACGGATTCGTATTTTACGAATCCGTTTTTTGTTATTAATAATTAATGAGTAGATTTGCTTTGTCTGGATAATCTGTAACGATCGTATGTGCACCTAAGTTTAGTAAGCGTGTCATCTCATTTGTATCGTTGATGACCCAATATCCGACTTTAACGTTTAAATCATCTAAGTAACGAATGAATCCAGCGTTATCGAGCTTAACAGACGATAAATTAATCGGGATTTGGAATGTGTCTCTTGACGGTTGGTATAGGTGACCAAGCCCACTATGGTAAAGCGTGTATGCTTTTGTCACTTCCTCAGTGCCAGCACCTAACGCAATTAAATCTCCACTAAAACTCGTGAAGCGGCGAATTTGTTCATCTTCAAAACTTGTCACAATGACGCGGTCAGTTGCTTTCTCATCTAATATAAGTTCGAATAGTAGAGGTGCAATTTTTTGACCTGCTTCTGTATCGATCGAATCTTTCATGTCGATGTTAATAATTTGGTGTGGATATTCTTTAAATAATTCACGTAAAGTAACGATGCCGGCATCAGGATGCCCACGATATATGTAGTTGCCTCTTACGTCTTTAAAGTTATATCCAAAATCTAATTTTCGTAATTCGTCGAGCGTATAGTCTGAAACTTTTCCGCTATACTCAGTAACTCTATCTACATATAAGTCGTGAAGTACGACGATCTCATTGTCTTTTGTAAGTCGTACGTCGATTTCAAAACCGTCGACGTTTTGATTTACTGCATTATTAAACGCGAGTCTCGTATGCTCTGGATAATTTCCTTTACCTCCACGATGAGCGAATATGTATGGTCCGGGTCTTTTAAAGACAGGTTTCATTTCGTTTACTCTTCGTTCTGCTTGGATTTTACTATAAATATAAGCACTAGAAAGGCCAGCAGTAAGTAGAAGTAGTTTTGTACGTAATTTCATAATTGTCCTCCTAATGTGTCTAGTATACTAAAAGTTAAATGTGTTATCATGTGTTTAACGAAGAAGGGTGATATATATGCTAAAGGACCGCATTGGAATATATATTTATTTTAAGCATAATAAATTTATTAGACAGTTAAAGCGTCATGGTCATGTCGTTTACGTCAATACAAATAAGCAATATATGCTTATATATATCGATGAGAACGAGCTCGATGACACTTTAAAACGCTTATCTAACTTAAAATATGTGACAGAAGTACTCGTCAGTGAATATAAAAATATTAAACTATCCTATCCAAAAGGAACAGTTTAATTATTTTAACGGTGGAATGAGATGGTTGAGTCGTAACACACCGATCATATATTGGAAGAACAATTCCTCTTCATGAAAATCCTTCGGATCACGTGCTGTCATCTCGACGACTTGTATATCGTATAATTCACATAATTCGCGAATCATTTCGTACATTTTACCTTCCGGGCCGTTTCTTAGCCCTCGAAGGATTGTATAAAGAGCTTGGAAGTCTTTTTCGACAGGGTTCATGATTAAACTAAACGATGACGGCGCATCTTCATGGTGAAAGAAGATCGCTTTATTTACACGTTTGTGATTGTATTCGAGTAACGCTTTCAACTCGAAAATCTCGCTGTAGCCATGTCCTAAGACGATAAATTTTTGCATGAAATTTCAACCTCTCATAATTGTTTCTTTAATTATAGTATAAATAGAAAACGAGGTGTATACGTGAGAGTAATTACTGGTAAATATAAAAAAAGACGTATTGAGACGCTCGAACATAAAGACACGCGTCCGACGAGTGAAAAAGTAAGAGAAAGCATGTTTAGCGCAATCGGTGAAAGAGTCAGTGGGGATGTGCTCGATTTATTTGCAGGATCTGGTGCGCTTGGAATCGAGGCGTTATCTCGAGGCGGAGAACGCTGTATTTTTGTTGACGGTGCAAAAGACGCCATTCGTATCATTCATAACAATACGAAAGGGTTAGACGAACCTGTTGAAATTTACCGAAATGATTTTAGACGAGCGTTAAAAGCACTAAGTAAACGAGATAGACAAATGGATTTAATATTTTTAGATCCACCGTACAATAAAAAGTTGATCGATGAAGCACTTCATCTCATTAAAACGTACGATATATTGAAAAAAGACGGAATCATTATCGTTGAAGCGGGTGCGAATGAAACGATAGACTTAAATGGTTTTGTTGAATTAAAGCATAACGAAGTTGGAACGATTCAATATAAAGTGTTAACAACGGAGGAAAATTATGACTAAGAAAAAAATCGCAGTATGCTCTGGATCATTTGACCCGATTACATATGGACACATCGACATTATTGAACGTGCGTCAAGAATCTTTGACGTCGTCTATGTGTGTGTATCACATAACCAAACAAAAAAAGGATTATTTACACCAGACGAACGTGTACACCTCATCGAAGAAACAATCTCTCATATTGACAATACGAAAGTTGATAAGCATGAAGGGTTGTTAATAGATTTTTGTAAAAAAGTCGATGCAGATGCAATCGTTCGTGGATTACGTGCAGTTTCAGATTTTGAATATGAAATGCAGATGGCATCGATGAATAGAAAGCTCGCTGAAAATATCGAGACGTTATTTATTATGACGAATAACAAATATTCGTTTATTTCGAGTTCAATCGCAAAAGATGTGGCAAAACACCACGGTAAAATTAGTGATGTCGTGCCACCAGTAGTCGAAGAAGCTCTCGTAGAAAAGTTTAAGACTTTAGAATCATAACAGGTTGATTAAAATCATTCACACGTCCTTGCGTTAACGTGTTATATATATGCGTCGCTTTTATCGTTTCGTAAAAGTCTGGCGCATCTTTTTTTGTTAAATTTGTTATAAAGCGACGATCTTGGATTGTCGATAAGTATTGTTGACCAGTATGATTCATTGCAAGCACTCTTAACTTATTCACCTCATAGTTACGAAAATCTTCTTCTGTAACGTTTAAAAGAACGTATAAGAGTAGACGTTGAAGACGTGTTCTCGTATAGCGTTTCGTTTTAATAGAATCGATAAACGATTCGTAATTATTTGATAGACGAATATTCTTTTTAAGACGATGTTCGAGACCTTCAGTCATCATGTATATGTCTTTTAAATCGTTTAAAGAACTGCGCTCGATAATTACTTTTAACGTATTAAACATGTGCTCATTTGTAATGACCTTATCTTCCATAATCACTTTTGCGAGAGTTTCTGGCATAAATTGAATCGCATGTTCGAGTTCTCCATTTAATAATGACTCGCGTATACTCGTCGCACTTGAAAACTGACTATGAGAGAGTGTTTTATCGTTATAGTTGTTACCCGTGCGTTTAACCGTGTGCATAGAGACGTCAAAGTTTAAATCGTCGCGTGCTTTTAAATAACTCATGCCGAGCGTGTTGTTTGGAGATTGAAATGCATCTTCATTTGTTAAGTCGTACATTGCACGTGGATACGAATATCCTTTTTGTAACATCGGTACGAGGTCTTCTTTCGTAATACGCTTTGCTTTTAAGTATGCACTATGGAGTTTCTCGATATCATCGAGTTCACTTCCGAAGACGATATCGGTAGTTTGTAGCATCTTTGCAGCAAGAAGCCCCCCATATGCGAAGTCATCCGCATAACTGATCGCATATAGTGTCGGTAGTTCAATGACTAAATCAACGTGTTTAATTGCTTCTTGTGCACGGTTAAATTTATTCGTCACAGCGAGTTCTCCGCGCTGAGTAAAGTTACCAGACATGATCGCAATCGTCACGTCCGGTTGAATTAATTGTTTGGAAGACTCGATGTGGTAAATATGACCGTTATGAAACGGGTTATACTCTGTAATTAAAGACAAAACTTTCATATCGCAACACTCCGTTTATTATTCGATATCATTATATCAAAATAGATAATAAATCTTAATTTTATTCGGTGATATGTTAAGAAAATAACTTGACACTTTCACTGAAAATCGGTAGAATGTTTGTTGTGCTTATAAGAGGTGGGTAAATATGAAGTGGTCATTATCGGAACTCAGAAAGTTTCAAAATACCGCATTTACTTTTGAAGAACACTTATCACTTGAAGATGTTTCGAATCGTCAAGACGTTCTAGATGTAAGTGACATTTTCACAGAAGGCTCAATCAAAAACAGTGGTCATGAATTTTATGTCGACATAACAATTCAAGCACGTGTTAAAATGGTTGATAGTCGTTCTGGAGAGGATGTTTTTTACGATTTAAGCGTAAATTCGTTTGAAACGTATGATGAGACGCTTGAAGCGGATGAAAAGCTAGAAGATCCGTCATTACATCCGGTGCTACATGAACTCGACTTAGAACCAGTCATTCGTGAGTTAATAAATGTTAGCATTCCTGAAGTGTATTCTGAAAGTAATGAATTACCGGACTCATCAAACACTGATAATTGGAACGTCTACGGTAGTATCGAAGCGTACGAAAAAGATAAGCCTGTAGACCCAAGATTAAAAAAATTAGAAACGCTGTTTAAAACAGACGAAACGGAGGATTAACAATGGCAGTACCTAAAAGAAGAACTTCGAAAACTCGTAAAAATAAACGTCGTACACACATTAAGTTAAGTGCACCAGGAATGGTTGAGTGCCCTGAGTGTGGAGAAATGAAATTAAGACACCGCGTTTGCCCGAACTGTGGGTCATATAACGGTGCAGAAGTTGTAAACAACTAACATGGACATAGAAATGTCCATGTTTTTTTATTTATAAACTATTTATTTGTGTCATACGGATAAATTCCATATAATTTTATTTAACTATGACGATTGTTAGGAGACACATTATGAGGTATCTGTTTAATGATGAATTTAATGATGACATTCACTGTATAAGCGAAGAGGATTATAAGTTCTTTCATCATAATAAGTTTGATGATGAATCGCTTCATCGATTAATTAAAAGAGCACCACATGAACATACAGAAAGACTCGCGTCTATAATCGAAAAAGATATGCTCGAAATTGTTGGTGATCTTACAGAAAGTCAAAGAAATAATATTAAAAAATTAAAAAATGGCCATAAAGTCGTCATCGGCGGACAACAAGCAGGTCTGTTTGGCAGTCCAGCATATATTTTGCATAAAGTGATTTCGATTTTAGTCGTCGTAAAAGATATTAAGGAAAAAGTGAATTACGACGCGGTACCTGTATTTTGGGTCGCGTCTGAAGATCACGATTACAATGAAATTAACCATACTCACGTTTACGATAGTTTGCATAAACGTATTAAAAAAGTGTCATATAAACCAAATCTCGATATACAAATGAGTATCGGCTTTTATGAATACGATAAAAAAGAAATGTTAAACGTTCTCGATGAAGTATTTAATTATACAGAGGACTCAAAGCAAAATATCGAAATTAAAAATACAATCGAACGAGAAATTAATGCGCACACATACTGGTCAGAGCTCTTTACAGCACTAACAAATAAAGTGTTCAGTGAGCATGGCTTACTCATATTTAATGCGCACAGCAAAGACGTTAGACAGTTAGAAAAAGAGATTTTTCAACGAATAATCGAAAAATCAGAGGAAATTGACGCAGCGTTTAGATCTGGTCAACAGTCATTTAATCAACACTTCGATATCAGCCCTACGATTCAAACGGACACGAATGTTCATTTATTTATTCATTCTGAATCGAACAGAGAGCTACTTCATCGTGACGGTGACGTCTTTAAAACTGAAGACAAAACATATACGAAAGAAGAGTTGTTAAACTATTTAAATGAATCACCAGAAACATTTAGTAACAACGTCGTCACGCGTCCGTTAATGCAAGAGTTGCTATTTAATACAATTGTCTTTTTAGGTGGAGGCGCAGAAGTAAAATATTGGGGAGAACTTCACGAAGTATTTAAAGTAATGGATAGAGAAATGCCGATCGTCTTAAAACGTATGTCTTTCCTCCACGTTCCACCACAATTAGAAAAACGATTAAACGAATACGATTTATCGTTAACACCGAATTTAGTTGAACATATTGAAAAAGAAAAAGATAAACTTATAGATAAATCGACGAATGAAAAGTTGTTACAACGTATTCAAACTCTAAAAGACGTGATTGAACAACACTATGACTCTCTTGGAGAAGTAACTGAAACTAAACATGAAGAGACACTCATCGATATTAACGAATCTCGTATGTTAAAAGAAGTCGATTATTTACAACGAAAATATCAATACGATGTCAAACGACAAGTGAGAAATAAACTCAATCAATTAGATGAACTTCTAATGTTATTACTTCCGAAAAATGCACTGCAAGAGCGTACGTTCCACCCAACAGTATTTTCAAATGCGTTCATTGATTTTACACCATTAACTTATACGGATCAGTTAATCATTATTATAGACTAACCCTTAAAAACGGCTCAAAAAGTTGAGCCGTTCTTTTTTTGCAATTTTTTTAAGAAGAAAGTGGTGGAAAGTGGTAGAATATGGTAAATTATTAATATAGTAGGTGGGAGGAGGTAGTTTGGGTGTTTATTGGCGAGTATCATCATAATTTAGACGCTAAAGGACGCATGATCGTCCCGAGTAAATTTCGAGATGAATTACAAGCGCAATTTGTCATTACTCGCGGATTAGATAAATGCTTATTTTGTTATACAGTCGACGATTTTAAAGCGATTGAACAAAAGACAAAACAACTACCACTCACAAAACGTGATGCAAGACGTTTTACACGACTATTCTTTTCTGGCGCAGCGATTGTTGACGTCGATAAGCAAGGACGTGTAAACATCCCACAACATTTAAGAGACTACGCAGATTTAAGTAAATCGTGCACAGTCATCGGTGTTTCAGATCGTGTGGAGATTTGGGATACAGACAGCTGGAACGATTTTTACAGTGATTCAGCAGATAACTTTGAAATGATTGCAGAAGATTTGATTGATTTTGATTTATAAGAGGGTGACAAAATGTTTAAACATGACACAGTATTACTAAAAGAGACAATTGATGGTTTAAACATTAAACCTGAAGGCATCTATGTAGACGCTACACTTGGTGGTGGCGGACATACATCTTATTTACTAGATCAATTGACGACAGGTCGAGTGATTTCATTTGACCAAGACATTCTTGCAATTAATCACGCAAAAGAAAAATTTGATGACGACCGATTAACGCTCGTTCATAGAAATTTTAAATATTTAAAAGAAGAATTAAATAAACTCGGCATCGAAAAAATCGATGGCATTTTATATGATTTAGGCGTATCGAGTCCTCAGCTTGATTTAGTAGAACGTGGCTTTTCACATTCGAAAACAGCGCGACTCGACATGAGAATGGATCAAACACAAAGTCTAGATGCTTATGAAATTGTAAATACATATAGCTATGACGATCTCGTACGCATTTTCTTTAGATATGGTGAAGAGAAATTCTCAAAACAAATCGCACGTGAAATCGAAAAACGACGTGCGGAAAAGCCAATTGAAACGACGACAGAGTTAAGCGACTTAATTAAGTCGAAAATTCCTGAAAAGTTTAAACGCATGAAAGGCCACCCAGCACGCCGAGTCTTTCAAGCATTACGTATCGCAGTAAATAACGAACTTGAAGTATTTGAAAATAGCTTACAAGATGCGATCGAATTGTTAGATAAAGGTGGTAGAGTTTCGGTCATTACGTTCCACTCACTCGAAGATAGAATTTGTAAACAAATTTATTTAGAGTATGAACGCGGACCCGAACTACCTAAAAACATGCCGATTATCCCTGAAGGATACGAGCCAATTTTAAAAAGAGTCAATAAAAAGCCGATACTAGCGAGTGACGAAGAACTTGAGAATAATAGTCGTGCACGTAGCGCTAGACTTAGAATCGCAGAAAAGTTAAAGTGATAGGGAAGTGAAACCATGGAAGCAGCACGCGTAAGACAAACAGTTCAAAAAGAACACACACAACAAAATCATGTACATAACGTAGCGCCAAAGAAAAAACGCTACCTTGTAAGTCTGAAGTTAAATGAGCTTCTGTTATATGTCGCTTTAATGATTGTTTTATCGGCAGCAGTAGTATTTGTACTCAACACAAAATTAGAAGCGCATGAATATGAGAGAGAAATATCTCAAATCAACTACGAAATTAACGCTACAGAAAAAGAGATAGACGAACTAACAACAGAAGTTACACATTTATCTTCATACGAACGCATTTATCAAAAAGCAAATGAACTTGGGCTAAAACCAAACAATGATAATGTAAAGGTTGTTAGGAAGTATGAAAAGTAATTTTAAGTCTAATATCTTTAAGTCGTTAAAACAGCGACGTAAAAATCAATTTACTTTTTCAATACCGATTATTACACTCCTTATTTATATTAGTTTAGGAGTGTTTTTTGCTTTACTCGTTTTTAATATCATTACGATTATGTTGTTTAAAAATGTGGATGACGTCAATTTAAAAGATCAAGCGCGCAGTAAATATGAACGTCACACCGTTAACCGTGCTGAACGTGGTAAAATTACTGACCGCGATGGGAATGTTTTAGCAAGAGATACGGAAGCTTATAATATCGCGGTCATCGTCGGACAAGATTTTGATAATCATATCGAAGATAAAAACGAAGTAGCAAAAGTCTTATCTGAAATTATGAATATGGAAGAAAAAGAAATTTTAAAGGTAATCGATGATGGTATTAAAAATAATAGATATCAAGTTGAATTCGGTAGTAAAGGAAGAAATATCGATTATAAAGCAAAAAGATTAGTAGAAGAGAAAGAATTAAAAGGAATCATTTTTACTCCTGTTGTCAAACGCTCGTATCCTAACGGAGTGTTTGCTTCACATTTAATTGGAATGGCTGAGTTAAATGAAGACGGGGATATGAATGGTGCTGTAGGTATTGAAAAAGAATACAATAAAGAATTAACCGGAAAAGACGGCTTTAAAGATTATAACGTCGATAGTTGGAACTATATCGTTCCTGGAACGATGGAAAGTGAAGAAGCGGTCGATGGGTTAGACGTTGAACTTACGATTGATTCTAACATCCAACTTTACTTAGAAGACTCATTAGATGATATGCAAGAACACTTCGAACCTGAAGAGTTATTTGCTTTTGTTGCAGATGCAAAAACAGGCGAAATCCTAGGCGCAGGTCAACGTCCGTCATTTAACCCAGATACTCGAGAAGGGTTTGGGACGAGCTGGTTAAATATGCTTTATGAATATCAATTCGAGCCAGGAAGTACGTTTAAAGTATTTACATTAGCGGCAGCAATTGAAGAAGGTAAGTATGATCCAAATCAGTACTACACGACAGGTAATAGACAAGTGATGGATGCGACGATTTACGACTGGGAAAAGTCAGGTTGGGGTACAATTACTTATAACGAAGGGTTACAATATTCTTCGAACACTCTAATGATGGATTTACTCGATTCAGTCGGACCTAAAAAGATGCTCGAATATTATCAGTCATTTGGATTTGGGACACCTACGAAATCAGAATTTAATACAGAAGCAAGTGGTCAAATCGTGTGGGACAATGAACTTCAACAAAAGACGAGTTCGTTTGGGCAAACGATTAGTGTCACGCCAATTCAAATGATTCAAGGATTTACTGCGTTACTGAACGACGGGATGATGAAAAAACCATACGTCGTTCAGTCAGTTGTCGACCCAGAAACGAACGAAGAAGTATATCGAGGTCAAGAACGTAATCTCGGACAAGTCATTAGTAAAGAAACAGCCGAGAAAACGATGGAAGAGATGAGCACACTCGTCGCAGGTTCGTTAGATATAAACAGTATGTACGCACTCGATGACTATCAAGTCACAGGTAAAACTGGTACAGCACAAATATATGACGAAAAAACGGGCGGATATTTAACAGGAGAATATGAGTTTATAACGTCATTTATCGGATATGCACCAGTTGAGGATCCACGAATTATCGTCTATTACGGTATTAAACGTGCATCAAAAAATAAAAGTGAGACGTGGGACTTCGGTGTGTCGAGAGGATTTAATCCGTTAATGGAACGCTCACTGAAATATTTAGACGTTAAAGACGTTCAAAACAGTCAAGAAATTAAAACGATTAAAATGGAAGACATTACAGGTCAAAACATTGAAGACGTCGACGTATTACAAAATGATTTATTAAAACAAGTGTATGTCGGTGAAGGAACGAAAGTTGAAGACTATTATCCAAAACATGATGAAATGTTACCGTCTGAAGTGCTCGTCATCGTCACAGACGGTGAACGTACGATGCCGGACTTACGTGGATTTTCTAAGCGTGACGCATTACTCATCATGGACTATCTCGGACTTAAATCGAACTTTAAAGGTGAAGGTTACGTCACAGCACAAACGATTAAACCAGGTGAGCCACTTGGAGATAAACAAAAAGTCAACTTTACGTTACAAATGAAAGACCCAAACAATTAGGAGGTAACGATGAGTATAATATTATTAATCATTTCATTTATATTGTCTGCAACGTTAATGAAAATGATGATACCAAAGTTAAAACAATTAAAATTTGGACAAGCAATTCGTGAGGAAGGTCCGGAAAGTCATTTAGCGAAAACAGGCACACCGACAATGGGTGGTATTTCATTTATTTCTGTAACGGTCGTGTTATCGATAATATGTATGTTCTTCGTTGAAGACGTTTCGAAATTACTCATCCTCGTCATCGTAACGCTAGGATTTGGATTAATTGGTTTTATTGACGATTACATCATCGTTGTAAAAAAAGATAATAGAGGATTAACATCTAAGCAAAAAGCGCTGGCACAAGTAGTCGTGTCAATTATCGTCTTTTTCATTATGATGAAATTCGTACCTTCTATTGAGCTTGGTGTTTCGATACCAATGACAGATATTACAATTCCACTCGGTGTGTTTTTCATCGTTTGGATCGTATTCTGGCTCGTTGGTTTTAGTAACGCTGTAAACTTAACGGACGGTTTAGACGGGTTATCAACAAGTACGACGATTATTGCGAACGGTGCATTTTTAGCCATTGCGTGGTTACATTCAGAAAAAGAAATTATTTTATTTTTATCGATACTAATTGGTGCACAACTCGGATTTTTACTATTTAACAAATATCCAGCGAAGGTATTTATGGGAGACACTGGATCTTTAGCACTCGGTGGGATTGTCGGTATCGTATCGATTATATTAAACAACAGTTTATTACTGCTTATAGTCGGTATCATATTCGTCATCGAAACATCATCCGTCATTATACAAGTCGTATCATTTAAAACGACAGGTAAACGTGTATTTAAAATGACGCCGATTCACCACCACTTTGAATTGTCTGGATGGAATGAACGTAAAATTGTATTCGTATTTTCATTCGTTGGTTTAATTTTTGGTCTAATTGGTATTTTAATCGGAGGCTAAATTATGAAAGAAATCGAATCATTTAAACATAAAAAGGTGCTCGTTTTAGGTTACGGACGAAGTGGTCGTAGTGCGATAGAAGCACTGTTTAAACTCGGTGCAGACATTACACTTACTACGAGTGAAGTACTCGTTGAAGAGAGTGTTATAAATCATTTAAAACAAATGAATGTGAAAGTCGTCGATGGTCATCATCCAGAGCATCTATTAAACGACACAGAGTTGATCGTTAAAAATCCAGGTATTCCGTATACGATTCCTTTTTTACAGGAAGCTTTAAAACGCAATATTAAAATTATTACTGAAGTAGAACTTGCGTATTTAATCACAGATAATGAGATTATTGGTATTACCGGAACGAACGGAAAAACGACGGTAACAGAACTCGTTGGTAGACTTCTCACTGACGGAAACCGTACTCCAATTTTATGCGGGAACATCGGATATCCAGCAAGCCAAGCGGCGCTTGAAGAACAGTCAGACGAACTCGTAATGGAATTGTCTAGCTTTCAATTAATGGGCATCGATACGTTTAGACCGAATATCGCAGTATTTACAAACATATATGAAGCGCATCTCGATTATCATAAAGATTTAAATGAGTATCAATCAGCGAAACTATCTCTGATGAAAAATATGAGAGACACAGACATTGTTATTTTTAATCAATCACAACGACATTTTGTCGAATGTAAAGATGTGAAGAGTAACATTTACTTCTTCAGTATCGATGAGGAAGCAGATGCATATGTAAAAGATAACTGGATTTATGTATTTGGTAAAAAAATAATAAATATCGAAGAAATTCTGTTAAAAGGTCCACATAACTTAGAGAATATCCTTGCGAGTTTACTCGTTGCACATTTAAAAAATGTACCGATTGAGCATATGAAATATGTTTTAACGACGTTTAAAGGTATCGAGCACCGTATGGAATTCGTCGATGAAAAACTCGGCATGAGATTTTATAACGATTCTAAAGCGACGAACGCGCTCGCGACGACATTTGCATTAGATAGCTTTAATACGCCGACGATTTGGATTGCTGGTGGATTAGACCGTGGACAAGATTTCAAAGAACTTCTTCCACATTTAAAGCATGTAAAACTCGGTATCGTATTTGGTGAAACGAAAGAAAAGCTAAAGCAATTTTTAAATGAAAACAATATCGAAGTGATTGAAACAGATAATCCATTCACAGCTGTCGACATTGTCAAAACATATGGTAATGCTGGAGACAAAGTGCTATTTTCACCAGCGTGTGCGAGTTGGGATCAGTATCCTGATTTTGAAACGCGTGGCCGACATTTTAAAGAAGCAGTTCATCAATTATAAAAAGGAGGGGACACGATGAGTGAAGATTTTAACGTAGATGATTTAAAAAAGAAGTTAAAAAAGAATCATACGACTAAAAAAGATAAGAAGCATACACACACTGACGATGTCCCCTCATTTAAAACGGAACTTGAAGTCATAGAAGCACTCGTTCAGGAAGGTGTTATAACACTACAACAAGATGAAGTGACAAAGAGTGACGAAGACACGTTAGATCCATCTTTAATTGAAGACTACCGAGATGAAGAAAAGGATACACCTTCTTTAGAATATGAGTCTCTAGAAGATGAAAAAGAGACGCTAAAAGAGACGCTAAAAGAGCGATTTAAATCCGTTAAAAAGCCACAGTTATCACTACCAAATTTAAATTATAAAAAACTTATATTACTTATTGGAATTGGGCTCGTTTTAATTACGATAGCTACATATTTAATATCCAGTCTATCTGATATTAAAGAAGTTGAAATTGTCGGGAATGAAAACATCACCGACAAAGAAATACTAGATAGAAGCGGTATAGACAAAGGACAAAAAATGTACTTGCTTCAGTCAAATAAATCTGAAGATAAAGTAAAAGTGTTACCGATTATACAGTCAATTGACATCGAACGTGAATGGCCAAATAAAGTTATTATAAATGTTAAAGAACATAACGTCGTTGGTTTTATTGAAAGTAACCGAAACTATTATCCAGTACTCGAAAACAAACGCGTATTAAGAGGATTTCATATGGAACCTGTAGATGCACCGATTATCCATTTCTTTGAAGGTAAAGAATTCGACGCACTTGTCGATAGTTTAAACGATGTCAATCCAGAGATGTTACGAATGATTTCTGAGATATATTATCGACCGTATGATGAATCATATACGAGAATTCAAGTACTTATGAATAACGGTCAGGAAATTATCGCAGACTATACGACATTTGGTGAGAAGATCAACTACTTTAATGGAATGCGCGAATCTATAGGAGATAATGAGGGGATTATCGATTTAGAAGTGAGTAATGCGTTTATTCCGTATAATACTGAAGAAGCAAGGCGTGTGAAGCGCGACATGTCAAGTATTCCAAGACATGTACCTTATATCGAAGATATAAACGAAAGCCTAGATGTGATTAAGAAATCACTTGAAAAAATCGAAACATCAACAGATTAGTGAAAAGTTTCATTTATTTAACTGATTTAGTTCACAATTCGCTTTATTTAAGGTAAACTATAGGATAGATTATTCTGAAAAGATTGGGAGGCATTCAGGTGAAGGAACAATATTATGTTGCCCTAGATGTAGGGTCCTCGAGTGTTAAAATCGTGATTGGAGAGAAATTTCACGATGGTGTAAATATTATTGGTACTGGCCAAACCTTCACTGATGGCGTATCAAAGGGTATGATTCGAGATTTTGATCTCGCTAAAAGTGGAATTATAGATACAGTGAAAAAAGCAGAACTAATAGCAAATATAGATATTGACGAAGTATTTTTAAAAGTTCCAATAACGAATTCTGATGTCATATTTACAACAGAAACGTTAAGATTCTCTGGTAAAGATACAGAAATCGATGGAGAACTCATCGAAGAATTACTTGAAAATATTCGCTTTAAAGAAATTTCAACAGATCAAGAAATTGTCACAGTATTCCCTGTGTCATTTGTCGTTGACGATTTACATGAAGTCGAAGATCCAAAAGGGATTATCGCTAGAGAAAGTCTCACTGTGAAAGCTGGTATCATCGCTGTAGATCGTACGTTATTCTTAAACATGGGTAACTGTGCGGCAGAAGCAGGTCTAGATATCGTAGACGTCACTTCAGACGCATATAACTACTCACATATTTTAACAGAGGCTGAAATTGAACTCGGCGCAGTCGTTATGGATATCGGAGCTGACTTAACACAGTACGCATACTATAAAGATGGATCGTTAAAATATGCAGGTGTTATCCCTGCAGGTGGTAACACGATTACTGAAGTCATTGCGAGAGAGTTTAATACAGACTTCCATTATGCAAACCGTGCAAAAGAGCAATATGGTCACGCATTTTACGAAAGAGCACCAGAAGGTGAACGCGTCGTCTTCCCACAAAACAACGGTGATAAAGACGTAGAAGTGAGTGCGAAAGACTTATCTGACGTCATCGAAGTGACTCTTGAAGATATGTTTATGGAAATCTTTAGAGAACTCGGTGAAGCGAATATCGACGATATTAGCGGTGGATTCGTCATTACAGGTGGTACTGCAAACATGAGAGGAATTAGAGATTTACTACTCGATATTGTTTCTGAAAAAGTACGCGTTCATATCCCAACACAAATGGGTGCGAGAAAACCTGAATTCACGAGTGCAATCGCTACAGTTGAAAGCGGTATTCGTTTTGATGAACTCCTCGATTATGTTACAATTGATAATCATGAAGATGATTATGACAGAGATGACAACGAACCAATTGTAGAAGAAGAAAAACAGTCGATTTTCCCTTCTCTATTTAGAGAAAGAAAAGAGAAAAATCAAAGTGTTGAAGTCGAAGAAGACGTTGAATATGAGTCAGACGACGACCGATACGAAGAAGACGAACATGACGATTACGAACGTGAAATCGTTGAGACGTCAGATGTTAAAAATGCCCCGCCAAAAGAAAAAGAGAAATCTGACTTTGGTGGATTTATGAAAAAAGTATTTAAGAATTTATTTGAGTAATTAAAATTTGGGAGGATATGGTGAGATGTTAGAATTTGAAACTGGTTTTAACCATCAAGCATCTATTAAAGTAATCGGTGTCGGTGGCGGAGGAAACAACGCAGTAAACCGAATGATTGATGAAGGTATGCAAAACGTTGAATTTATTGCGGTTAACACAGACGGACAAGCTTTAAACTTATCAAAAGCAGAATCTAAAATCCAAATCGGAGAAAAATTAACACGTGGTTTAGGTGCTGGAGCGAACCCTGAAATTGGTAAAAAAGCTTCAGAAGAATCACGTGAACAAATTGAAGACGCAATCCAAGGTGCGGACATGGTATTCGTCACTGCTGGTATGGGTGGCGGAACTGGTACTGGAGCAGCACCAGTCGTTGCGAAAATCGCAAAAGAAATGGGAGCTTTAACAGTTGGTGTTGTAACACGCCCATTCTCTTTTGAAGGTAGAAAACGTCAAACACAAGCAGCTGCAGGTGTAGAACAAATGAAAGCTGCTGTAGATACATTAATCGTTATCCCAAATGACAGATTACTCGATATCGTTGACAAATCAACACCGATGATGGAAGCATTTAAAGAAGCGGATAACGTATTACGTCAAGGGGTTCAAGGTATTTCAGACCTCATCAGCGTAAGCGGTGAAGTAAACTTAGACTTTGCGGACGTTAAGACGATTATGACAGACAAAGGTTCTGCATTAATGGGTATCGGTGTCGCAAGTGGTGAAAACCGTGCGGTTGAAGCGGCTAAAAAAGCAATCTCAAGTCCATTACTTGAAACTTCAATCGTCGGTGCACAAGGTGTGTTAATGAACATCACTGGTGGCGAAAACTTATCACTATTCGAAGCTCAAGAAGCTGCGGACATCGTTCAAGACGCTGCAGACGAAGATGTAAACATGATCTTCGGTACAGTAATCAACCCTGAGCTTGAAGATGAGTTAGTAATTACAGTTATCGCAACAGGCTTTAACGAAAAGTCAGTATCAAGAGGTCCTGAACGTCCAGTTCAACAAGAACGTAGACAAGCACCTTCATTCGAAGAAAAAGAAAGAGAAGATTCATTCATCAACTTAGATGATCGTTCAAATTCTGAACAATCATTTGATAGCTCTGATAGAAAATCTTCATTAGATAACGAGCCAGACGTACCATCATTTATTAGAGGTCGTCGTAGTCGTAGAAGATAAGACATTTACTCACGGAGATATTGACATCAATATCTCCGTTTTTGTCTATTAGGAGATAGATACGCGTGTTTAAAAATTATAATCATTATGTAGGATACAGTTCAGACGATTTAGTGTTTGGGTATACGAAACGTACAAACGGTCAAAGCGACTATCCAAAAAATGCATTTAATATGGCGCTATATATCGGAGATAATCCGGACAATGTACACCGTCATCAACAACTTTTAAGTGAAGAAATCGGATTTGAACGTTCAGATTTCGTGATCCCAATTCAAACGCATGAAAACAAAGTGTATGAAGTAAAAAAAGCGGATGCCGGGACAAATGTAGATGCGTTAACAGATAACATATATGGTATAGACGCTCTATATACATATGAAAGAAATATCGTACTCGGTATGAATTACGCAGACTGTACACCAATTTATGTGTACAGCGTAGCGAATAACTTTATCGGTTTAGTGCATGCAGGATGGAAGGGGACGCGTGGGAACGTATTAAAAAACCTATTAGATCATTACGACGGAGATATCGATGATTTACACGTCGTCATTGGAGTTGCGATTAACGGCGATTATTATGAAGTCGATGATGCGGTCGTCAACGATTCGTTTTTAGTTGCTAAAGAGGCAGTCACTCCATTAGGTAACGATAAATTCTTACTCGATTTAAAAACTGCAAATAAACACCAAGCACTCGATTACGGTATAAAAGAATCGAACATTCACGTCACACCAATCGGTACGGAAAGTGAAGAATTCTTTTCATATCGGTTAGATGATCAACCGACGGGACGTGCTTTAGGGTTTATTGGAAGGAGATTATAATTGAATAAAGATAATTATTTAAAAGTAAAAGAAGAAGTCAATAATCAAGCGACGATTATCGCTGTGACTAAATATCACACTGTTGAAGATGCGCTAGAAGCATACGACGCTGGTGTGAGAGACTTTGGAGAGAATAGAATTGAAGGATTTAATGAAAAAAGAGCCGCACTTCCTCAGGATGCGAATGTGCACTTTATCGGAACACTTCAATCGAGAAAAGTTAAAGATGTCATAGATAATCTATATTACTTACACTCATTAGAACGAGAATCTATCGCGAAACGTATTGAACAATATAGCTCGCATGATGTAAAATGTTTTATACAGGTAAATGTGTCAGGAGAAGAGACGAAACATGGTTTAAAACCTGAAGACGTCAAAGATTTTGTAACGAAAGTATCAAAATATGATCACGTTAAAGTGATCGGGCTCATGACGATGGCACCTGAAACAGACAACGTTGAAGAAATTAGAAATGTGTTTAAACAGTTAAGAGAACTTAGAGATGATTTACAAAAGGAATTTAAAGATATTATTGAGTTAAGTATGGGAATGAGTAACGACTATAAAATTGCACTTGAAGAGGGTGCGACATTTATTAGACTCGGTAGTAAAATTATGGGAAAATAGGTGATTCAAATGGCTCTACAATTTTTAAAAGATTTATTCGTAATCGAATCTGAAGATATGGATGAAATCGAAACAGAACAAAAGCAAGTTGCTGAAGTTAAAGAACAGCCAAAAGTAGAAAAGAAAAGTAAAGTTACAGCAGTCGATTTTTCTGAAAAAACAAAGAGAAGCCGTAGACCAAAAATTGAGGCAAGAGAGCACCGTGAAGTGAGTGAGCCAGTAGTGAAACAAGGGGGACACGTTGACATGAGTAAAATTAATACGAAAGTATGTCTGTTTGAACCATATGTATTTGGTGAAACTCAAGATATCGCGGATCAATTAAAAAATAATCAAACAGCACTTGTGAACTTATCAAAACTCGATAAAGTATCAAAAAAGCGAATCATCGACTTTTTAAGTGGAACAGTGTATGCTTTAGAAGGCGATATTCAAAAAGTTGGAGCTGACATTTTCTTATGTACACCAAACTCTGTTGGTGTGGAAGGTGTTATTTCGGAGAAGAATGACTCTGACTTAATGTAAGGAGTTTTTACTGTGGACCAATCAACAGCGATAAATATACTGACAACAGTAGTTAAAATATATTCGATATTATGGCCAATCTTTACTTGGGGGTTCATCATTTACATACTATCTAGTTGGATTCCAGGTTTAAGAGAGTCATCATTTGGTGAGTTACTCGGTAAAATATATGAACCGTTACTTTCACCACTGAGAAATATAATTCCACCAATTGGTGGCATGATTGATATTTCACCAATCTTTTTAATTATTATATTCCAGTTATTTAACTTTGGAATGCGTCAAATATTTGTATCGTTATATAATATGTTAATGTAAGAGATATTGTTACAATATCTCTTTTTTATTTCGCCATTAGGAGTTATATTATGGAATCCCTATTTCAACATTTTAGACAAGAAGAAAAAGAAAAGATTATTTTTTACTACAGTAAATTTGAAATCGCGTCGAGAGATTATTATCCTGTACTGCTTGATTTTACCGACCCGAGAGAACGTAAAATTATCGAAAGTATTAGCGGACGTTTCCCTGATATAAAAACCGAATATTACGGTGGGGGTCTTGAAGATAACCACGAACGCAAACGTGTGTTACTCGTTCCTGAAATGTTAGAAGTGTCTCGAGATGATTTTGAAATTGAGACGGTAGAGTTACATTATCCAGAAAAATTTGTGACGCTCACACATCGTAATATTTTAGGTGCGATGATGAATGTCGGCGTCGACCGTAGTAAACTCGGTGACATTATACTTTCAGATCACATTCAGTTTGCGATCGATAAAAACTTTTTTGATTTATTTAAATCAGAACTTACGACGATTAAAAACGCACCGATAGAACTCGTTAAAATTCCTAACGATGAATTTTTAAGTGCAGTCTCGAATACGACGAAACATTCGATTATCGTATCATCATTTCGTTTAGATGTGATCGTATCAGAAGTATTAAAAGAAGGACGAGCAAAAAGTAAAAATCGTGTCACGCGAGAGAAAGTTAAAGTCAATCATGCACTCGTGACAGATCCGAGTTTCCAAGTCGAACTTGAAGACGTAATAAGTGTAAGAGGTTTTGGAAGATTTATCGTCAGTGAATTTATTCATGTAACGAGAAAAGGGAAGTCGAGAATCGAAGTTTTAGTGTATGAAGACTAGTTTCAATATAGTTTGACAATAGTCTGAAATTTTTGCATAATGTTATTAATGTATTAGACACGCAATATATGGCATTTTTTAAAGCGACTAGAGGACGGTGAAAGCTCTAGAAAATAAATATATTGATATCACTAATATGATAATTATATAAATATATAAATGAGTGGGCTCTTTATGAGTCAATTAGGGTGGTAACACGGTGAAATCGTCCCTTTTTGACTTGTAAAGAGTTTTTAATTTATTAGGAGGAAATATAAGAATGGATTACAAAGACACGCTACTTATGCCGCATACGGATTTTAAAATGCGCGGTGGATTAACACAAAAAGAGCCAGAAATGCAAAAGCGCTGGCACGAAATGGATTTATATAATAAAAAATTAGAATTAAATAAAGGGAATGAACCGTTCGTATTACACGACGGACCACCATATGCTAACGGTGCAATTCATATGGGACACGCGTTAAATAAAATTGTAAAAGATATCATTAACCGTAACAAACAAATGCAAGGATACTACACACCATATGTACCTGGATGGGATACGCACGGTTTACCAATCGAGCAAGCACTGACGAATAAAGGTGTCGACCGCAACAAAATGTCTGTGAGTGAATTCCGTAAAAAATGTGAAGCATTCGCAAACGAACAAGTACAAGGTCAAAAGGCTGGATTTATGCGTATGGGTATCGACGGAGAGTGGGATAACCCGTATTTAACATACAAACCAGAATTTGAAGCATCACAAGTACGTGTCTTAAAAGATATGGTAGAGCGTGGCTTAATTTACCGTGGTAAAAAACCAGTGTACTGGTCACCTGTATCAGAATCGAGTTTAGCTGAAGCGGAACTTGAATATAAAGACAAACGTTCACCGTCAATTTACGTGACGTTTAAAGTAGAAAACGGTAATGACGTAATTGAAAAAGGCGTAAACTTAGTCATTTGGACGACAACTCCGTGGACGATTCCCTCAAACTTAGCAATCGCTGTTCATCCTGAATTGAATTATGTACAGTTTGATTATGAAGGTGAAGCGTACGTTATTGCTGAAGAATTACTTGACGCGTATTTAGAAGCTGTTGAGTGGGATAAAGAAAAAATTACTCGTACGAAAGAATTTAAAGGTTCTGAAATCGAACGCGTCGAAGCAAAACACCCATTATTTGATCGTATGAGTCTCGTTATTTTAGGAGATCACGTAACGACTGACGGCGGTACTGGACTTGTCCATACAGCACCTGGTCACGGGGATGACGACTATAAAGTTGCACAAAAATATGATCTTGAAATTTTATCTCCAGTAAATAACAAAGGTGTATTTACTGAAGAAGCGGGCAAATATGAAGGGTTATACTATGACGATGCAAACAAAGTAATCGGTGAAGACTTAGATAAAGCAGGCGCATTAGTTAAACTACAGTTCATTACGCACTCATATCCACATGACTGGCGTTCTAAAACACCGGTAATCTTCCGTGCAACACCACAATGGTTTGCGTCAATCGAAAACGTACGTGAAGAAATTCTAGAAGCATTAAACAACACGAAATTCCAAGTTGAGTGGAATAGAGAACGTATGTATAACATGATTAAAAACCGCGGAGACTGGGTCATTTCACGTCAACGTGTTTGGGGTGTACCACTTCCATTCTTCTATGCTGAAAATGGTGAAGCAATAGTAGACCCTGAAGTAATGGAACACGTTGCAACTCTATTTGAAACACACGGAAGTAACGTTTGGTTTGAATGGGATGCAAAAGACTTATTACCAGAAGGATTTACGCACGAAGGTTCTCCAAACGGTACGTTTGAAAAAGAAACAGATATTATGGACGTGTGGTTCGACTCTGGGTCAACACATAGAGGGGTACTCGATTATAGAGATTACTTAACGTATCCATCAGACTTATACTTTGAAGGTTCTGACCAATATAGAGGTTGGTTCAACTCTTCACTTATTACAAGTGTCGCAACGCGTGGAGTATCACCATACAAAGAGTTATTATCACACGGATTCGTCATGGACGGAGAAGGTAAGAAGATGTCGAAATCACTCGGTAACGTTGTAGATCCAACGAAAATTATGAACCAAATGGGTGCAGACATCATTCGTCTATTGGCATTCTCAAGTGACTTTGAAGAAGACGTACGTATTTCTGACGACATTTTAAAACAAGTGTCAGACGTATACCGTAAAATCCGTAACACGATGAGATTCCTACTCGGAAACTTAAGCGACTTTAACGTTGAAACAGACAAAGTTGCATATGACGATTTATACGACGTCGATAAATATATGTACAACAAATTTAGTAAGTTTTATAACGAAACGAGAGACAACTACGACGCATATAACTACATTACGATTTACCAGTCGTTACAGAACTTCATCAACGTAGACTTATCAAACTTCTACTTAGATTATGCAAAAGATATTTTATATATCGAAAAAGAAGATTCTCTAGTAAGACGTAGTGTACAAACAGTGTTACACCGTATTTTAGAAGATTTAACAAAAGTGTTAGCACCAGTGCTCGTTCACACTGCTGAAGATATTTATGACCATACACCAAACCGTACAGCTGAAAGTATCCACTTAACACACTTTAGTGACAAAGAAGATGTCGATGAGAAAGTTTTAGAACAGTGGGCACAAATTATGGCAGTTCGTGATGATGTTTATAAAGCGTTAGAAGTGGCACGTAACGAAAAAGTCATCGGTAAATCACTCGATGCGAAAGTGACGTTAACATTACCTGAAGGATTAACAAAAGACAGCATCAATTCAGAGTTCACACAACTCTTTATCGTTTCGCAAGTTGAAATCGTCGATGAGTTAACAGATGGTACAACATATCAAAACACGACAGTTAAAGTAGAGCATGCTGAAGGCGAAAAATGTGCACGTTGCTGGAACTATAAAACAGACAGAAACCTCGTGAGCGGTAAAGATGATATTTGTGATCGTTGCCGTACTGTTGTTGGAGAAAACTAGGTGAGACGATGAAAAACTATCGAATTATTCCGATGAGTATTTTCGGTATCGGTATATTGGCGCTTGACCAAATTACAAAATTCCTCGTAGTTAAATTTATGGACTACGGGGAATCGATACCAATCATCGAAAACTTCTTATCGATAACGTCACATAGAAATAGTGGTGCAGCATGGGGGATGTTACAAGGTAAGATGTGGCTCTTCTACATCATTACCGTATTCGTCATTATTATGTTGGTATATTTTTATAAAAAAGAAGCGACGGATAATTTACTACTACAATTATCACTGACAATGCTAATCGCAGGAGCGTTAGGGAATTTTATCGACCGTGTACTATTTCAAGAAGTGGTCGATATGATCGATACGATGATTTTCTCATATGACTTCCCGATATTTAACGTTGCAGATTCGAGTTTAACGATTGGAGTCATACTCATGCTATTTCAATTCTTTACAGAGCGTGGTGAACAAAGTGGAAATTAAAATCGAAGAAAAAGATGTCAACGTACGAATCGACAAACTACTACTTGATTACGTCGAAAATAGTTCTCGTACTGAAATTCAGAACCGTTTAAAAGAAGGTAATATTGTCGTCAATGGTGACGAAGTGAAACCGAACTATAAAGTGAAACTCGGTGACGTGATCAAAGTGTTTGAGCGAGAAGTAGAAGACGTCGATATTATACCTGAAGATTTAAATTTAAATATCGTATATGAAGATGATAATGTCGCAGTCGTTTATAAACCGTCTGGGATGGTCGTTCATCCGTCAGCTGGACATAAAAGCAACACGCTCGTTAACGGTTTAATGTATGCACTCGATTCACTTTCAGGCATTAACGGAGAATATCGTCCGGGTATCGTTCATAGAATCGATAAAGATACGAGTGGACTGTTAATGGTCGCTAAAAACGATGTCGCACATCGCGATTTAAGTGATCAGTTAAAAGATAAAACAGTAGACCGACGATACGTTGCACTCGTTCACGGTGAAATTCAGCATAACAAAGGAACGATTGACGCTCCGATTGGACGTAACAAAGAAAAGCGTCAACAAATGGCTGTTGTCGATGATGGGAAAAATGCAGTCACGCATTTTAACGTATTAGAACGTTTTAATGGCTACACGTTAATCGAAGCGATTTTAGAGACGGGGCGTACACACCAAATTCGTGTGCATATGGATTATATCGGATATCCAATCGTTGGAGATCCCGTCTACGGTAGAAAAACAAAATTTGTTACAGATGGACAATTACTACATGCGAAAACAATCGGTTTTACGCATCCTGTTTCAAAAGAGAGACTGAGCTTTTCATCTGAATTACCAGAACAATTTAAAACAGTACTAGAAGAATTACGTTTAGAAAAAAGTTAATGGATTGTGTTGACAAATATTTTAAATAAGACTATTATAATAAGCAACATAATTAAATACTTATGTGTCTTTAAAATTGGTCCCGTGAGGCCAAAAAGACATGATGAAACGTATATATATAACGCTCGCTTTATGTGCGAGTTTACTGACGCGTATACTCATGTCTTTGGCATGAGTATTTTTTTATGATTATTAGGAGGATGCCAAATGGCAAGAACTGTTTTAGATGAACAAGGAATCAATAGAAGTTTAACGAGAATGTCACATGAAATACTCGAGAGGTATAAAGGAAGTAATGACGTCGTACTACTCGGTATTCGAAGACGCGGTGAGTACCTCGCAAACCGAATGCGAGACAAGATTGAAACAATCGAAGGAGAAGCGGTTGCAGGCGGTACGATCGACATTAAAAACTTTAGAGATGACACAGCGAGAAGTGAAAACACTGAAGGGTTAGATACTGACAGTGATTTAAATGACAAGCACGTCGTCTTAGTAGATGATGTCATGCAAACGGGTCGAACGATTCGAGCAGCAATAGACGCAATTATGTTCCACCATAGACCAAAGACGATTTCACTTGCAGTACTCGTTGACCGAGGTCATAGAGAGTTACCGATACGACCAGACTTCGTCGGTAAAAACATTCCGACACGAAAAGAAGAAGAAGTCGTCGTTCAAATCGAGGAAATCGACGGTGAAAACTCAGTTTCAATTTCTTAATCTAAAACTACTCCTACAATAATCTTAAAACCGGAGGCATATACTATGAAAAACTTATTATCAATGGACAACGTATCACCAAGAGAGATTTACGAAATTATTTCACGCGCGCAAGAAATCAAAAAAGGCGACTACAAAAAATTCGACACAGACAAAACGGTATGTAACTTATTCTTTGAAACGTCAACACGTACAAAATCAAGCTTCGAAATGGCTGAATTTAGACTTGGTATGCACGCAATTCCTTTTGAAGTGTCACAATCAGCAGTTCAAAAAGGTGAATCGTTATACGACACGTGTAAAACACTTGAAGCAATCGGTGTAGATGCACTTGTCATTAGACACCCTGATAATAAGTACTACGAACAATTAGAAGGCATTAACATTCCAATCGTAAACGGTGGAGACGGAAGCGGAAGTCACCCATCACAATCTCTACTCGATATGATGACAATTTACGAACACCACGGTAGAATCCACGGGTTAAAAATCGTAATCGTTGGAGACATCGTACACTCACGCGTAGCGAAATCAAACGCAACAGCACTTCGTAAAATGGGCGCAGAAGTTTACTTCTCAGGTCCAGAAGAGTACCAAGATCACTCACTCGGAGTCCCTTACATGGAATTAGACGAAGCGATTGAAGTATGTGACGTCGTCATGATGTTACGTGTACAAAACGAACGTCACGACAGAAAAATGTTATTATCAAACATCGAGTACAACCAAAGATACGGTATTAACCAAGCACGCGTTCGACGCATGAAAGATGATGCAATCTTAATGCACCCAGCACCAATGAACCGCGGTGTAGAAATTACTGACGAATGTGTAGAAGGAGATAAGAGTGTTATCTTCGAACAAATGGCAAACGGTGTATTTATCAGAATGAGTATTTTAGAAAGAGTTCTTGAAGGAGAGAAATCTAGTGCTTTTAACACAAGCGAAGTTATTGTTAGATAATGACTTCATCACAAAAGATGTATTAATCGAAGACGGTATTATCACAAAAATTGCGGATTCAATCGAGCAAGAAGGTCACGACGTAATCGACTTAAACGGTAAGTTATTAACACCAGGACTCGTCGATGTTCACGTTCACTTTAGAGAACCAGGATTTGAACATAAAGAAACGATTAAAACAGGATCTTTAGCAGCAGCACGTGGAGGATTTACGACAGTATGTCCGATGCCAAATACAAATCCGATTATCGATAGCGTTGAAACACTCGACAAAGTAAACGAAATTATCGAGCGTGATGCTGTTATTCGCGTATTACCATACGTATCGATTACTGAAGGGTTAAGCGGAGAAAATCTCGTCGACTTTGACGGGTTAAAAGCACACGGTGCATTCGCATTCACTGATGATGGTGTCGGTGTTCAAACAGCAAAAGTTATGTATGAAGCTATGAAAAAAGCAGCAGCGATTAATATGCCGATCGTTGCACATACTGAAGATAACTCACTTGCAGGGTCTGGAGCTGTTCATGAAGGTGACGTCTCAGAAAGACTCGGTGTCGAAGGAATTCCAAGTCTTGCAGAATCTACACAAATCGCACGTGACGTATTACTTGCTGAAGCAGCAGGGTGCCATTACCACGTATGTCACGTTTCAACAAAAGAATCAGTTCGTGTCATTCGCGACGCAAAACGTGCAGGCATTAAAGTGACAGCAGAAGTGACACCACACCACTTAGTGTTAGATGAAAGTGACTTTACTGAACTCGATCCAAACTTCAAAATGAACCCACCACTTCGTGGTAGCGATGACCGTGAAGCATTAATTGAAGGCCTACTAGACGGTACGCTTGACTTTATCGCAACAGACCATGCACCTCATCATAAAGATGAAAAAGCAGCTGGTGTTGCGAAAGCTCCATTTGGAATTGTCGGCATTGAACATGCGTTCCAATTACTCTATACGAAGCTCGTTAAAACAGGTGTATTCACGTTACAACAACTTGTAGATTTCATGACAGTTAAACCAAGTAACGTCTTTAACTTAGATAGCGGTGAGATTAAAGAAGGAAAAGCTGCTGACTTAACAGTGATTGATTTAGAGGATAACGTGACGATTACTGAAGATGGATTCGTATCTAAAGCAAGCAACTCACCATTTATTGGTGAGGAATTAGAGTCAGATATTTTCATGACAATTTGCGACGGTAAAATCGTCTACGAAAAATAATAGGAGTGTCGACATGAATCACTTACTCAGTGTAAAATCTCAAGAAGAAATTGCACATAACATATACAAAATGGTGATCCATGGCCCGATTACAAGTAAAATGAAAACGCCAGGTCAGTTTGCACATATTCGTGTAAACGAGACTTCGGCGTTTATGCTGAGACGTCCGATATCTATATCGGACGTTGATGCTGTCAATGAGACTTTTACAATTGTATATCGTGCTGGTGGAAAAGGGACTACAGAATTATCGAAATTAAAAGCTGGAGACAACGTAGATGTGTTAGCACCTCTTGGAAATGGTTTCCCAGTAGAAGAGGCGAATCACGTATTAATCGTCGGTGGAGGTATTGGTGTACCACCACTACTTGAGTTAACAAAGCAATTACATAAACGCGACGTAAAAACGACACACGTATTAGGCTTTAGTTCTAAACGTGAAGTCTTTTATGAAGAAGAATTTAGCCGTTACG
Organism: Nosocomiicoccus massiliensis; assembly: GCF_002871345.2. NCBI lineage: Bacteria > Bacillati > Bacillota > Bacilli > Caryophanales > Staphylococcaceae > Nosocomiicoccus > Nosocomiicoccus massiliensis. The sequence goes on from NZ_CP136964.1 coordinate 54,692, forward strand.
GAGACACATATATCGCAACAGTCGATGGTAGCTACGGAACAAAAGGTTTTGTCACAGACGTCATCGACACGTTAGATACAAAGTTCGATAAATTTTATTCTTGTGGACCAAAAGTGATGTTAAAAGTGTTAAGTGACACGTTAGATATGGATGGATACATTTCATTAGAAGAGCGTATGGGATGTGGATTTGGTGCATGTTACGCATGTGTTGCTGATAAAGAAGACGGGACACAAGTAAAACTATGTGTCGACGGTCCAGTATTTAAAAAAGGAGAGATCATTTTATGAGTTTAAACGTAGAATTACCAGGTCTCTCTTTAAAAAATCCGATTATGCCAGCTTCTGGTTGCTTTAGTTTTGGCGAAGAGTACAGTCAGTTTTATGACCTTTCTAAACTCGGCGCGATTATGATTAAAGCGACAACAGTTGAACCACGTAAAGGGAATCCAACACCGAGAGTAGCTGAAACAGATTCAGGCATGTTAAATGCGATTGGACTACAAAATCCAGGCTTAGATCACGTATTAGAACATGAGCTTAAATATTTAGAACAGTTCGATGTTCCGTTAATCGCTAACGTAGCTGGAACGACAATCGAAGACTATGTGGAAGTTGCAAAACGTATTTCAAAAGCGAAAAACGTGCATGCTTTAGAGTTAAACATTAGTTGTCCAAACGTTAAAGCAGGTGGAATCCAGTTCGGTACGAACCCTGAGATGGCGTATAACTTAACTAAAGCAGTATACGAAGTGTCAGAAGTGCCGGTATACGTTAAACTTTCACCAAACGTCACGTCAATCGTCGATATGGCGATGGCAGTTAAAGATGTATGTGATGGTCTTACGATGATTAACACACTCGTCGGTATGAGACTTGATAATAATGGCCAACCGATTATTAGTAATATTACGGGTGGTTTATCTGGCCCAGCAATTAAACCGGTTGCGTTAAACATGGTATACCAAGTGAAAAAAGCATTACCAGATATGCCGGTCATCGCGATGGGTGGCGTCACGGACGTGCAAGACGTCATCGACTATATTTCAGTCGGAGCAGATGCGGTCGCAGTTGGTACAGCAAACTTCACAGATCCGATGACTTGTCCGAAATTAATAGACGGACTTGAAGCATACTTAAAAGAACACAACATTAAACATATACACGACTTAAAAGGGAGAACGCTCTAGGAGGATACAATGAATACACCAATTATTGCACTTGACTTTAATCGTTATGAAGAGGTCGAAAACTTCTTAAAACAATTCGATGAAAAACTATACGTTAAAGTTGGAATGGAATTATATATGCTTGAAGGGCATAACGTCATTAAAGAAATTCGCGCGATGGGACATGATTTGTTTTTAGATTTAAAACTTCATGATATCCCGAACACTGTGTCACGTACGATGGCAGGACTTGGACGTTTAGACGTACAGATGGTAAACGTACATGCACGCGGTGGAAGTGAAATGATGAGACGTGCAAACGAAAGCTTTAAAGAATATAATCCAGACGGAATTTGTATTGCGGTTACTGAGTTAACGAGTACGAACGAACATATGGTTGAACACGAACTTCAGTCAAAATTATCGTTAAGAGATTCAGTGCTAAACTTAGCACAACTCACATACGACGCTGGTTTAGATGGAGTTGTTTCATCTCCATTAGAAAGTCAAATGCTACACGAAAAAATTGGTCCAGACTTTTTAACAATTACACCGGGGATTCGTCTAAAAGAGAGTCAAACAGACGACCAAGTACGTATCGTAACACCAGACGAAGCGAGACGACTCGGTTCAAACTATATCGTAGTAGGCCGCCCGATTACTCAGTCAGATAATCCAGTTGAAAGTTATCATAAAATCAAAGCAATGTGGGAGGGGAAATAATGAGTAAACGTGTATCAGAAATTTTATTAGATATCGAAGCGGTTAAAATTCAACCGAACGATCCATTTACATGGGCAAGTGGCATTAAATCTCCAATCTATTGTGATAACCGTAAAACGATAGGATTCCCGAAAGAGAGAAAAGAACTTATTACGTTATTCATTGAAAAGATTAAAGAAAACTATAGCGACGTTGAAGTTATCGCCGGTACAGCAACAGCTGGCATTCCGCACGCAGCATTTTTAGCAGCAGGCCTCGACTTACCGATGGTGTACGTGCGCGGTGAAAAGAAAAAGCACGGTGCAGGAAAACAAATCGAAGGCGGCGACGTCGAAGGTAAAAAAGTGATCTTGATTGAAGACCTATTCTCAACAGGTGGTTCTAGCCTAAAAGCAGCAGACGCTTTAAAAGAAGCAGGCGCTGAAGTCATATCCGTGATGAGTGTATTTAGTTATGAACTAGACGTACTAAAAGAAAACTTTGAAGCAGCTGGATTAGAATACGCAAGTTTAAGCACAATCGATGAAATGCTTGAACTATGCGAAGAAACAAACAGACTCAGTGAAGCGGACATCGAAGTCGTTAAAAACTTTAGAGATAATTTATAAAATGAAAGAACTCGGCGATGCCGAGTTCTTCTTTTGTTTGGTGTGTTTTGGTGCGTATTGATGGGTGGTTGATGTGATTTCGTACGTTTGGATGCGGGAATCGTCGGTGAAAGACCGGACTCGCCGTCGATAAGCTGAATCGTCGGTGAAATGAAAAGTTCACCGTCGCTAATAAGGAAATCGTCGGCGAAAATTCAGTTCGCCGACGGTAACGGTCGAATCGTCGGTGAAATTTTGAGTTTCGGGTTTTTCGCCGACGATACTGTCTTTCCCGTCGGTGAATAAAAAATTCTCCGACGAAAGTCCGTTCTGCGACGGTGAAAAAATCCATTCGCCGACGATAATCCGAATTGTCGGCGAAAATCCAATCTCACCGACGCAAATCACTGAATCATCGGTGAACATCCAATCTCACCGACGCAAACTGCACAATCACAAACGCACAGACGATAAAGCACCCGATCCTCCACTCAGACAGATAATCATCTACTCCGAGTCTTCCATTAGACGGATTTCTCGTTCTACCGGTGTGACGTACACTGTTTTTTGATCGGTGTACGTGACGAACCCGGGTTTTGTGCCTGGGATGTTTTTGACATGTCGGATTTCTGTGTAATCGACTGGGACTGATTGTGATTCTTTTCCTTTTGAGTGATACGCAGCGATTTTCGCAGCTTCCATTATATCGTCTTCAGTGATCTCGTCGGCAACATGCATAATGACGACGTGACTTCCTGGCATATCTTTGACGTGGAACCACAGATGGTTTTTACTCGCATGACGGTTTGTTAAATAATCATTTTGCGTATTATTTTTACCGACGAGGACCGTTAAACCGTTTGACGTTTTATATTTATTAAGATGAACCGCATGCTTCTTCTTACGCTTTCTGCGCTTCTTCTCTTTGATGATTCCTTCTGACATCAGTTCCTCACGGATATCTTCGACCTCTTCGGTAGTTGAAATACTCTCCATTTGATGTAGTAACGTCTCGAGATAATTTAAATCCATCTTCGCAATTTCGAGTTGCTTTTCCGCTTCAATTTCTCGGTTTTTCATCTTATTGTATAAGTGATAATATCTTTGTGCATTATCCGCAGGTGATAAGTGCACTTTTAGCGGAATCGTAATTTTTTTATTTTCATAGTAATCGAAGACTTTCGCTTCCTCGCTATACGGTTTTAACTCGTGCATGTATGCCGTCAGCAATTCACCGTACTTTTGATAGTCCTCTTTACGGTGAGACTCTTCGATATCTTCATTTAACTTTTCGATTTTACGCTTTGTTTTGTCATAATTTTGCTCGATGACATACAAGTAATCATTCGCTTGTCGTTTTATATTTTGTTTAATATATCTTGAATGATAAAATTCATCGAGTAATTCTGAGAGCGTATCGAAGTGGATTTTTTCATCATATTGATGATTTAAAGTCTCGAGTTCACTATAGTAAAACGCATCTCTATTACCGATGTACAATGTCGGATTTAAAGATAAAGCACTCAGTGTCTCTTCAATACCACTCACGATATTTTTGATGTTCCAGAACTTTACACGGTGCTCAGCTTCTTCAATAAATTGTAAACTCACACCTTCGACGTTATTTAAAATTTGTCGATTCAGTTTCCCACCGTTAAAGTCAATATATTTTGGTAAGTCGTTAATTTCTTCAGTTCTAGGATTTAACTTCTTTTTCGTTGGCGGTGCCTCGTACTGTATCCCTGGTTGAATCGGGCGCTCGTTTTCAGAGAGCGATATGTGCTTCATCGCAAAAATGATTTGTTTATGTTCATCCGTTAAAATGATGTTCGAGTGTCTACCCATAATTTCAATGATGAGCTCTCGTTCGATTTCGTCACCGATTTCGTCGCGATTCGTAACCCTCATATGAATGCGGCGGTCATTACCGATTTGCTTAATATCTCTAATAATTCCAGACTCTAAATCACGACGTAACATGCGTAAAAACATCGGCGGTTCAAACGGTGTTTCGTAAGATTCATTTGTAAAATGAATACGTGCTAAACTTGGGTGGCAACTCACTAAAAGTGTTTGTGTTTTACGTTCTGCACGTATTTTTAATATAATTGTATACGGATCGATTTGATGAATTTTATTAATACGTCCACCTCTTAGTGGTGAAAATTCGTTCATGAGTTCATGTATAAAATTTCCGTCAAGTGCCATGATCATTGCACTCCTATCTTTCAGTAAAATTTACTTTATCTATTATAACACCGTCTAACTTATAGTGAAATTATCTCATAATTATGGTAAAGTTAAGAGTAATCACTTTAATGAAAGGTTTACTGCGAATGACAAACGATAAAGGATTGCTGATTGTTCTATCTGGGCCTTCTGGGGTCGGAAAAGGGACAGTGCGTAAAGCATTGTTTGAAGATGAAGAAACGAATTTTAAATACTCAATTTCAATGACGACACGTGATAAACGTGAAGGGGAAGTTGACGGTGTCGACTACTTCTTTAAATCGCGTGAAGAATTTGAGCAACTCATTGAACAAGATAAATTTATTGAATACGCGGAATATGTTGGAAATTATTACGGTACACCTGTTGATTTTGTTCATCAAACGATGGAACAAGGCCACGATGTGTTTTTAGAAATCGAGGTTGAAGGTGCAAAACAAGTGCGCGACAAATTCCCTGAAGCGCTATTTATCTTTTTAGCACCACCGTCAATCGAACAGTTAGAGTCTCGTCTTGTCGGTCGTGGCACAGACTCTAACGAGATTATCGAACACCGTATTAGCGAAGCAAAAAGAGAATTAACACTTATGAATTTATATGACTTTGTTGTCGTCAATGATTCTATCGAAGAAGCAAAACGAAAAATTCGATGCATTGTAGAAGCAAATCATTTAAGACGCTCAAAAGTAGAAAGACATTTAAGAAAATTACTGTTGGAGGTAGAGGAGTAATGTTATACCCGTCACTTCATGAATTAAAAGAAAACGAAAATTCAAAATATATGATCGTCATTATGGCGGCAAAACGTGCAAGAGAATTACAAGACCATCCTGAATATGCGGTGTTCGGTGGAGACACAGGATATAGGTCTAAAAAGACTGTCGGTATGGCACTCGAAGAAATCGCAGATAAACACGTAACACGTAAGGACTAATGTGAAGCTGACAATGTATGTTGTCAGCTTTTCTTTACTATTAGAGGTGATCTTATGGCAAATATTTTACTCGGAGTAACTGGTGGAATCGCGAGTTATAAAGCAATTGATGCAACGAGCAAACTCACGCAACTCGGTCATAACGTTAAAGTTGTTTTAACAGAAAATACGTTACAATTCGTCTCACCACTCGCATTTCAAGCGATTGGTCGAAATCACGTATATACGGATACATTTAAAGAAGAAAATCCAGCTGAAATTGCGCATATTAAACTTGGTGAATGGGCAGACATTATTTTAGTGTTACCCGCAACGGCAAATACGATCGGTAAACTCGCAAACGGGATATACGACAATATGTTAACGAACGTCCTCGCGGCAAATACGAAACCCGTCATGATTATGCCGGCAATGAACGTTAATATGTTAAATCATCCGGCGACGCGACGTAATATCGACATCTTAAAAAAAGACGGTTATCATTTTGTCGATAGCGAAACTGGCTTTTTAGCATGTGGATATAATGCCGACGGTAGACTAGCGAGTATTGAAACGGTCATCGCGGAGATGAATCGTATTTTATCTTTAAATGAAGATTTAAAAGGAAAACGCGTATTAGTAACAGCAGGTCCGACAAGAGAGAGAATAGATAGCGTTAGATATTTAACGAACTATTCGAGTGGAAAGATGGGTTACAGTATCGCTGAAGCGTTTAAAAATCGAGGTGCGACTGTAACAATCGTGAGTGGGCCAGTCAGTATTGACCCGCCGAGCGGTGTCAATGTCATTCGAGTTGAATCGACAGAAGAAATGTTTGAAGCGGTCAAAAATAATTTAGACAACGATATCGGTATATTTTCTGCAGCAGTATCTGATTACACACCAAAACACGTAGCGACAAAAAAGCTTAAAAAAGAGACAGATGCACTTGACGCTATTGAGTTAAAAGAAACGACAGATATTTTAAAATATGTCGGGCACAATACGGACGATATATACGTCGTCGGATTTGCTGCTGAGACGGATAACGTCGAAGAAAATGCGCTAAAAAAACTAAAGAAAAAGCAAATTGACGCGATTTGTTTAAACGACGTATCGAACTCGTCAATCGGTATGAATAGTGACTTTAACGAGATTACGATGTTCTTTAAAACGGGTGATAAAACACAGTTAAACTACGGGACGAAACAAGAAATCGCAGACAAAATCGTCGACGAAATCGTAAAGCGAGTGGACCTATAATGTACGCATCAGTCATCGTCGCGATTAGCAATAAGAACGTCGATCGTCTCTTTACGTATAAAATTCCTGAACACTTAGAAGATAAAATACAACCAGGATCTAGAGTATTCGTTTCATTTGGACCGAGAATGATTCAAGGATTTGTCGTCGAGGTTAAAAATGATACCGACTTAGACCCTTCTAAAATTAAACCGATTCAAAAAGTTATGGACGTCTACCCAGTCCTTACGAAAGAACTTATTCATTTAAGTAAAAAGCTCGCAGATTATTACGTCGAACGACATATAAAAGTCATTGAAGCAATACTCCCTGCAGCGTTAAAAATGAAATCGAGATCTGTATTAAAACTAAGTGATGACGCGTCCACAATTGCTAGAGAAACATTTAAAAAGTTTGACGATGAAAAAATCGACGTTAAACTGCTCGATATGAACGACTTAAAACAATTAATGCCGTTTATTAACTCTAAAGAAATTATCGAAGAAAAAGAATTTTCTCAGCATACGAAAAAGAAGACACGTCGAGGGATTGAGTCAAACTATTTAGATATAAAACCATCGAGTCGAGCAGTGAAACAAATCGAGTTACTCGAACTCGTCGAAGAAAGTGGTCCGTTAACGTATGAACAAATCGAAGAAGAAGGATACTCTATAGGAGTCATTAACGCACTCGTCGATAACGGCTTTTGTAAAAAAATCGATATATTAGTCGAGCGCGATCCATATGAAGGGCGAGTATTTTATCAAGATGAAAAAAAGATACTCACGCCTGAACAACAACACGCGTTTGACAAGATTAAAAAATCGATTGATGACGATACACACGAAACATTTTTACTACACGGAATCACTGGCAGCGGAAAGACAGAAGTATATTTACAAGTGATTGAGGAAGTATTAAATCGTGGTGAAAATGCGATTATGATGGTCCCAGAAATTGCACTTACTCCACAAATGGTGCAGCGTTTTAAATCGAGATTTGGTGACGACGTTGCAGTGATTCACTCGATGTTAAGTCACGGTGAACGATATGATGAGTGGCGTAAAATACGTGAAGGGCGTGCTCGAATTTCTATTGGCGCACGAAGTAACGTGTTTGCGGCATTTCAAAACGTCGGGTGTATTATTATCGATGAAGAACACGAGTCGACTTATAAACAAAACGAACGCCCGTATTATCACGCACGACTCGTTGCTAAGTGGCGCGCGGAGTATTATAACTGTCCGTTAATACTTGGCTCTGCAACACCGAGTATCGAGTCATACGCCCGAAGTGAAGTCGGCGTGTATCAGAGACTTGAACTTACAGAAAGACCGACGGAACAAACCGTTCCAACTCCAGAAATCGTCAGTATGGTTAAAGAGCGAGAAGACGGCAACACGTCAATCATTTCACGTAAACTCGACATGAAAATTCGAGACCGAATAAGTAAAGATGAACAAATGATACTTTTACTCAATCGAAGAGGATATGCGAACTTTTTAGTCTGTCAAAACTGTGGTCACGTTCCGATGTGCCCAAACTGTGACATCAGCTTAACGTATCATAAATCTAACAATTCACTGATGTGTCATTACTGTGCATACGAAGAGCCGATGCCAACAAAATGCGGAGCGTGTGGTGAACACGATTTAAGTCTTCGCGGGACAGGAACACAAAAGATAGAAGAAATATTGCGCGATACGTATAACGTCGACGTCGTACGAATGGATATCGACACGACGCGTAACAAAGGTGCACACGAAAAGCTATTAAGCACGTTCGAAAAAGAAAATATTCCGATACTACTCGGCACACAGATGATTGCGAAAGGGTTAGATTTTAAAAACGTCACACTCGTCGGAGTGTTAAATGCAGATACGATTTTAAATCTACCGGATTTTAGAGCAAATGAACGTACGTTTCAACTCCTCACTCAAGTATCCGGGCGCGCAGGACGCGGAGACGTTGAAGGAGAAGTGATATTCCAAACGTATAACGAAGATCATTACGCGATCCAATTCGCAAAAGAAAATGACTATCGTTCGTTTTACTTAAGAGAAATGGAATATCGAAAACTCGCACGGTATAGCCCGTATTACTTCCACGTATTATTTACAATTTCAAGCGAGTATCAAGACCGCGTCATTAAAGCAGCGAGTGACATTCATACAGTCATTCAAAAAGACGTGTCGAATCGTTCGATTTTAATTGGACCGAGTCCATCTCCAATCGAGAGAATCCAAAACAAATATAGGTTCCAAATAATATTAAAATATAAAAGTGAGCCAGAACTGTTTAAAGTACTCCATGAACTGGATAATAAGTATAGTAAGGAATATCAAAAGACACAAACATCGTTAAGAATCGATGTTGATCCAGAATATATTATGTAGGTGAAACTATGGCAAATATAATTTTTATGGGAACGCCAGATTTCTCTGTTCCCATTTTAAGAGCGCTACACGAGACGTTCGAAGTTGATCTCGTCGTATCTCAGCCCGATAAAAAGGTCGGCAGAAAACAAATTTTAACGCCTCCTGCAGTCGCAAAAGAAGCGGCAACGCTTGGCATAGAAGTATTCCAACCGGAGGCTATCGGTAGTACTTCATCGATTGAAAAAATAAAATCATACGACCCAGATATTATTGTTACAGCCGCATACGGTCAGCTGTTAAGTGAAGACGTGTTAAACATACCAAAACTCGGGTGTGTTAACGTTCACGCGTCACTCCTACCTAGACATAGAGGGGGCGCACCGATTCACCGTTCGATAATTGAAGGCGATGAAAAAACTGGCGTCACATTAATGTATATGGCAAAAGCGTTAGACGCGGGAGACATCATCGCGCAGCAAGAAACAGTCATCGGAGATAGTGACACAGTCGGTACGCTTCACGACCGTTTAAGTGAAATCGGTACGGAATTACTGATAAATGAGTTACCAAATATTTTGAACGAAACAAATTCACGTACGCCTCAAGACGACGCATTAAAAACGTTTAGTCCAAACATCGAAAAAGAAGATGAGTTCGTTACGTTCGACCGTCCGTCTAGAGAAGTGTTTAACCATATCCGGGGTTTAAACCCGTTCCCAGGGAGTTATACATTCTTAAATGGTAAACGACTGAAGTTATATTTATCGAAATTGACAGAAAAACAGTCGACAGAAAAGCCAGGGACGATTATAAAAGAAACGAAAGACGGATTTTTAGTTGCGACAATTGATTTTGACTTAGAAATTACAGAAGTACAACCTGCAGGCGGGAAACGTATAAACGCAAGTCAATATATTCGTAATAATAGTGATTTAATTGGCGACGTGCTCGGTGAAGACGTATGACAGTAAGAGAATTAGCACTCGATGCGTATTCAAACGTCATTCATGACGGTGGGTATTCAAATATCGTTTTAAATCGAATCATCGAGGAAAACGAATTATCACAAAAAGACCGTGCGTTACTCACAGAGATTTTGTACGGTTCGATTTCGAGGAAATTAACGCTCGAATATTATTTACGCCCACTCATACAAACGAAACTAAAACGTTGGCAACGCGATTTACTCGTCATCAGTCTATATCAATTAGAATATCTCGATAAAATACCGAGTTACGCAGTGATCAATGAAGCGGTTGAAATTGCTAAAGAGCGTGGTGGACTACAGAGTTCACGTCAAATTAACGGTATTTTACGTAGTTTCTTACGTGAAGAAAAACCAAAAATCAGCGATATTAAGAACGACGCGACGAGGCTATCAATCGAGTACTCACTACCGAAGTGGATCGTCAAACATCTATTAAAACATCATTCAGTCGAAAACACAGAAAATATCGCAAAAAGTCTACTTGAGAGACCAAACATGTACGTCCGCGTAAACAAGAAACAAACGACGCGTGAGGCACTAATTAAACAGCTACAAGACGAAGGAGTGACTGCTAAGAAAAGCTCTATTCATGAAAATGCAGTCATCGTTTATGGTGGAGGGCTAACGGAAACGAAAGCCTATAAAGATGGATTATTTGGTATTCAAGATGCGAGTTCGATGTGTGTCAATTATGCATTAGATCCAACTGGAAAAGAAGTGATACTCGATGCATGTAGTGCGCCTGGCGGGAAAGGATTCCACGCACTAGAAAATATGAATGGACACGTCGATTTTTCAGACGTATTTGATCATAAACTGACATTAATCAAAAATGAAAGCAAACGTTTAAAACATACGAATTTAAATGTAATGCTAAAAGATGCAACGAAAGACGATTATGATACGATGTACGATAAAATAATCGTAGATGCACCGTGTTCAGGGCTCGGCGTTTTAAAACGTAAACCTGAAATTAAGTACAACGTCCGTGAAGAAGATATCAACACACTTGTTGACATTCAACTATCGATTTTAAATCACGTCAAACAGTATTTAAAACGTGGCGGTACACTCGTTTATTCGACATGTACACTGCATCAAATGGAAAATGAAAACGTCGCATATACGTTTAAAAAACAGTCGACGGATATAGAATTTGACGAATTTGAAATTCCACCGTTTAAATTTAAAGGAAACATGCGTCAAATTCTCCCCCATGAACTGAATACAGACGGTTTCTTTATCGCTAAATTTAAGAAACTGTGAGGGAGGACAGCTATGAAATTTTATGAGAAAAGTATTTGTGGGAGTTACCGTAATTTAAACGAAGATACGACCTACGTATTTCAAAATAAAACCGGTCAAAAAATCGCGTTAATTGCCGACGGTATGGGTGGCCATGAGCATGGTGAAGTCGCTTCAAAATTTGTCGCTTCTAAAATTAAAGAAGCGTTCGAAGAGACGAACTACTTTAAACCAGACGACGGCAAAGATTTTTTAAGAGATTTAATTATTCAAACGAACCGCGAGTTATATGACTATTCAAACGAAAATACGGAGTCTAAAAATATGGGAACAACTCTCGTTCTAGCAGCGTTTTTAGATGAAATGATTTACGTATTTAACGTCGGAGATTCTAGAGCGTATGCACTTAAAAAGTTAGAAATACGCCAAATCACGAACGACCATACGTTTGTTAATATGCTCGTCAGTTCAGGTGAAATTACAAAAGAAGAAGCAAAATCTCATCCTCAAAAAAATATCGTAACGAAAGCACTCGGTACAACAAGACTCATTCAGCCGGATTTATTCCGTTTAAAAAATCATCTGTATGATTATATCGTTTTAACGAGTGACGGCGTGACAGATGTCGTGGACGATGAAACGATTCATAAAATTGTGTATGAAAACGAAAGTAAAGCAGATGAAATTGTAGCTAAAGCTGAAAAAAATGACTCGAAAGATAACATCAGCGTTATCGTCGTCGACTTAAAGGCGGGTGAATAGTAATGGAAGGAAACATCATTTCAGATCGTTATCGCCTTAAAAAATATTTAGGCGGTGGGATGAGTTCAGTTTATTTGGCCGATGATATTATATTAGACCGTGAAGTCGTCGTAAAATTGATAAAATCAGATCCGTATAACAAAGAAAAGATGATGCAACGCTTCCAGCGTGAAGTACAAAACACAACACGATTAAACCACCCAAACATCGTTACAGTGATCGACGTCGATGATACGAGTGAATACCACGTACTTGTCACGGAATACATTAAAGGTCCGAACTTAAAACAATATATCGATGAAAATAAGCCGCTACCATATGATAAAATCGTAGAACTGTCACTTATGACGCTTCGTGGTATCGAACACGCGCATAACCGTGGAATTATCCATAGAGATATTAAGCCGCAAAATATTTTAATCGATGAAGATGGTCAGTTAGAAATTACGGACTTTGGTATCGCGAAAGCTTTATCTGAAACAAGACTTACTGAAACGAACCAAGTGATGGGTTCTGTTCAGTACATTGCACCAGAACAAGCAAAAGGAAAGCATGCGGATGAACGTGCGGACCTTTACAGCTTTGGAATCATGTTATACGAAATGATTACGGGAGAATTACCGTTCCAAGCTGAAACTCAAGTATCCGTAGCGCTTCAACATATACAGTCACCAATGCCAAACATCGACGATAAGCGTGAAGGTGTACCACTAGGACTTAAAAACATCGTCTATAAGTGTACCGAAAAGGAACCGAACGACCGTTATAGTGACGCGTCAGAAGTAATTCGTGATTTACTTGACTACAAAAATATGACACATGCGTATAAAGCGAATAATGAACCTAAAAAAGTCGATAAGGACAAAGTGAAAGTAGCACCTGTTGCACCAGTTCCGGTAAAACCTAAGAACAAAAAGCCAGAACAGACAGAACCACCAAAAGAAGAGACTAAAAAGAAACGTCGTATATGGCCGATTATCGTAATACTATTACTGCTTTTAATCGGTGGTAGTGCACTAGGTGCATTATTCTTAAAATCGACACCGAAAGAAGTCACTGTAGAAAACGTTCAAGGTATGCATGTTGACGAAGCAGTTCAAAAATTCGAAGAAGCAGGCCTCGTGATCGGTGATATTACACGTGAACATAACGAAAAGATTGAAAAAGATCACGTCATTAATACGTCTCCAAAATCCGGTGCTATCTTAAAAGAAGGAGACACGATCGACTTAAATGTGTCTGACGGTGAACCACCATATGAAATGGAAGACTTTACGAAAAAATCAATCGATGACGTTAAAAAGAAATTAGAAGAACTCGGATTTAATTCTGTTAATATCGAAGAGGAATATTCAAGTGAAATCGATAAAAATAAAGTTATCGAACAATCGATAAAACCAGGCACAAAAATTATTCCAAAAGAAGAATCGATTACGTTAACGGTATCTCAAGGTCCTGAACCGATAGAAATAGAGAACTTCGTCGGAAGACCGTTCGAGGAAGCAAGGCAAGTCCTTGAAGGAAACGGATTTATTATAAATAGTGTAAATGAAATTCATAGCGACGAGTACGATGCAGGTATCGTAGTCTCTCAAGATCCAAGTTACGGTGCGTTTTTACCAGGTTCTCCGATTAATTTAACAGTGTCTAAAGGTAAAGCGCCAAAAGAAGCAAAAGAATATCAATTTAAAGTGACGATTCCATTTGGAGAAGATACTTCTAAAGATAAAGACAAGAAAGAAAAAACGAAAAAAGTAAAAGTCTATATCGAAGATAAAACACGAAGCATCGATGACGTCGAGGAAGAGTTTGTGATCTTTGAAGACACACCGTACACGATTAACCTCGTCCTAGAAGAAGGTGAATCCGGTGGTTATCGTATCGAAGTCGATGGTAAAAAAGTGTTAGAAGAAAAAATCAAAAATGATTAAATAAATTTATTGAAATATTGGCGTTTATCAAAAATGTTATTTATAATAAAAAGGAAGACTTCAATTTGGAGGATGAAAACAATGGCGAAAATTAAAAGAGATAAAGGTCTAGATAATACGTTAAAAGTATTTAAACAAGGCTACCTTTATACTACAAATCAAAGAGAACGCCTAGGTGCAGAAGTGTTTGAAACACGTGCACTCGGTGGTAAAAGCTACGTCGTTTTAAGTGGAAAAGAAGGGGCAGAACTATTCTACGATAACGACAAAATCGAACGTGAAGGTGGTTTACCTAAGCGTGTTGTAAACACTTTATTCGGTAAAGGTGCGATCCACACGACAACTGGTAAACAACATATCGACAGAAAAGCGCTATTCATGTCATTAATGACTGAAGGAAACTTAGAGTATGTACGTAAATTAACACGTAACTACTGGAAAGCTAACACAGCGCGTATGGAAGCGATGGGAGACGTTAACGTTTACCACGAATCTATCGTTCTATTAACACGTATTGGTATGCGCTGGGCGGGAGTAACTGCTCCAGAAGAAGAAATCGAAAGAATCGCAGAAGACATGGATATCATGATCGACTCATTCAAAGGTCTCGGTAATGCGTTCAAAGGTTACAAATCATCTAAAGATGCGCGTAAACGTGTTGAAGACTGGTTAGAAGATCAAATCATTAAAACACGTAACGGTGAAATTAATCCTCCAAAAGGCTCATCATTATATGAGTTAGCACACTGGAGAGACTATGAAGGTAATCAAATGGATTCACGTCTTGCAGGTATCGACCTCATGAACACGTTCCGTCCATTAATTGCAATTAACCGTTTCGTATCATACGGTGTACTTGCACTTTACGAACACCCAGAAGCAATTCGTAAAATGAGCACGGTAGAAGATTATCCGTACATGTTCGCTCAAGAAGTAAGAAGATTCTACCCATTCGTTCCATTCTTACCTGGTAAAACGAAAGTAGAAGTGGAACATAAAGGTGTAACGATTCCTAAAGACCAACGTCTCGTTATCGACGTATACGGTACACTACACAGTGAAGAGTTATGGAATCAACCAAACAAATTCATTCCAGAGCGCTTTAAAGACTGGGACGGATCACCATTTGATATGATTCCACAAGGTGGCGGAGACTACTGGACTAACCACCGTTGTGCAGGTGAGTGGATCACAATCATCATCATGGAAGAAACTATGAAATACTTCGCAAACGAAATCACTTGGGACGTTCCAGAGCAAGACTTAACAATCGACTTAAACAGTATCCCTGGTTACATCAACAGCGGTATGGTCATCAACAACGTTAGAGAAAAAGTGGATCGTTTCTAATATATTTCCCTCTAAACAAAAATGTTTAGAGGGATTTTTTATGTTTCTTAAATATAAACGTTTGTTATAATTTATTTAGATGAAAATTTTAGGAGGCATTATGCAAACAGGTAAAATTGTAAAAGCGCTTGCCGGTTTTTATTACGTTAAAAGTGACGGCATAGTATATCAAACAAGAGCGCGTGGAATATTCCGTAAACGTAAAGAGAGTCCGTTAGTTGGAGATATTGTCGATTTTGAAGCGGACAACGTAAAAGAAGGAACGATTACTCATATACATCCACGTAAAAATAGTTTAGTCCGTCCGCAAGTTGCTAACGTCGATCAACTACTCATTACAGTGAGCATAAAAAATCCGGACTTTAGTTTTTATTTAACAGACCGATTTTTAGCATATAGTGAATCTAATCATATTACGCCAATTTTAATCGTTACTAAAAACGATTTAAATGACGATGAAGAATTAATCAAAAAAATAAAAGAAACATATGATATGTATGACGTGTACTTTACAGAAAAAGACACGGTAAATGAATCATTAAAAGATATATTCCCAGATAAGTTATCGGTCCTTGCTGGACAAACGGGTGTCGGGAAAAGTACGTTATTAAATACGTTACTTCCAAACTTAAACTTAGAAACAAATGAAATTAGTGAAAAGCTAAATCGCGGAAAACATACGACACGTCATGTTGAACTGATCGATAAAAACAACGGTCAAATCGCAGACACTCCAGGATTTTCTACGATTGATTTTACACATATCGATAAAGAAGACTTACGTTTTTATTTTAAAGAGTTTAATGACTATTTAGACGACTGTAAATTTAGAGGGTGCGTCCATATTAACGAACCGAAATGCGCCGTAAAAGATGCTGTGAATAATGGTGATATAAAAGAAAGTCGCTACAACAGTTACTTACAAATATACGAAGAAATGACGAATTACAAGGAGAGATATTAATGGTTAAAGTATTACCATCATTATTAGCGAGTGATTTTTTAAATTTAGAAAGTGAAATGAAGAGAATGGAAGAAGCAGGTGCGGATATTTTCCATTTAGATATTATGGATGGACAATTTGTGCCGAATATTTCATACGGTATTCCTGTTTGTGAAGCGATTAGTAAAAAAACGAATATTCCACTAGACGTTCACTTAATGACAGAAGATCCAGAGCAGTTCGTCGAAGAGTTTCGTGATATGGGTGTTGATTATTTATCGTTTCATATTGAAGCAACGCCGCACGCACATCGCTTAATCACGCATATCCAAAACAACAACATGAAAGCAGGCATCGTTTTAAACCCACAAACGCCAGTGAAAGATGTTGAGTATCTGTTAGACATCGTAGACTTCGTTCTCGTCATGACAGTGAATCCAGGATTTGGTGGGCAGTCGTTTATCGAATCTGGTGTTAAAAAGATTGCAGAACTCGATTCTATTCGTACGAGGGAAAATTATGACTATTTAATTGAAGTAGACGGCGGAGTGAACGATGAAACCGCACGCGTGTGCCGTGAAGCGGGTGCAGATTTACTCGTGAGTGGATCGTACTTATTTAAAGCAGATAATACAAAAGAGACGATTGATAAACTTAGAGGTTAATATATGAAAGCTAACGTAGTGATGAGAGAAGTGAGCGTTCCAAAAATTTCTGGAGATTATGTCGGGGTCGACCGCGGAGTGTATCAGTTACTTAAACTTGGTATTACACCGAAATTTTGTTACGGTGATTACGATTCTGTGAACGACGAAGAACGCGACTTCATTGAATCAAAACTTAAAATCCATGCAGTCAATAGTGAAAAGGATTATACGGATAGCGAGCTTGCGTTATTTGATCTTGTCGATAAAGGTTACAAAAAAATCGACGTATACGGTGCATTAGGTGACCGTATTGATCATGAGTTAATGAATATTCAACTACTTTTAAACGAGAAATTTAAAGACGTCGACGTCAGGCTGATCAATGATTTAAATATTATATTTAAAGTTGAAGGTAGTCGTGAACTACAAAATCTCGGATATAAGTACATTTCTTTTATACCAATTTTTAACGACACAGTTTTAAAATTAGTCGGATTTAAGTATGATGGAGAAGTCATTACGTCTATTGGAAGTACGTTAACAGTATCTAATGAATTTGCAAGTGACGTTGCGACGGTTGTAACGAATCTACCAATAATCGCGATTTATTCAAACGACAGAAGTTAGGAGATGAAAGTATGATATTACTTGGTGCACTCGTCAACGGGCTCGCCATTATTATCGGTGGTTCACTCGGGTTAATATTTACTTTTATCCCCGAACATGTGAAAGATTCAATTTTAAAAGCACAAGGACTCGTTATTATTGCGCTCGGAATTCAGATGATTTCTGCTTCAACAGACGTCATTGTTACGCTGTTGAGTTTAATCGTCGGGGTGACAATCGGTGAGTATTTAAAATTAGAAGATAAACTAAACGGTATCGGACATTGGCTCGAATTTAAGCTAGGCGATAAAAACGCAGGAAACATCTCGCAAGGACTCGTCTCTGGAACGATGATATTTATAATCGGAGCGATGTCAATCGTCGGGTCACTCGACGCAGGGATGCGCGGTGACAATACAGTCTTATATACGAAATCATTTATGGATTTCTTTATCGCACTCGTTATGACAACGACATACGGACTCGGTGTCATCATTGCTGGTATTCCTACATTTTTATATGAAGGACTCATTACACTCGGCGCAAAAGGATTTGCGCACTTCATACCAGAAGACGTATTAAAAACGATGACAAAACAAGTCAGCGCAACTGGAGGAGTCATTATCTTTGCGATCGGTTTAAACATGATGAACATCACAAAAACACGTGTCGGAAACATGATCCCAGCGATATTTGTCGCGATGATCGTCATATATATCATGAGTTTCTTTAGATAAGACGAACTATAATTCAGAGTTCGTCTTTTTTCATCTTGTGGCGTGGTGGTTGGGTTGGTTGAGAGCGTAATTGTACACGAAATAGGTAGGGTGTTTACACAAAAGGGATTTGCGTAAAAAGATTTTAAATAATTTAACATAACTTCGATTTCTGTAAACGACCATCTCGTTACGTTGACAATTAAGCGTTTTGCGTTAAACTAACACGAACTCTTTTAACGCTAACAGCATTTGCGTTAAATTAAACCGAAAACGATCTTGCCGCCACTATTTTTTAAGATGAAAAGCTGTTAAACAGCAGCTCGGTTTTTCATCTTGTTAAATTAACGAGGGTATCTTTAACGGAAAGGCCCGTTGCGTGAACGAAATAAATTTAATTTTACACAAGTGCGAAATACGTCAAAGGGTGCCTAGATAATTGCACGCAAAAACTTTAATTGTAAACGAACGCACAACGCTTTTAACACAAATTGGATTTGCGTAAAATTAAACAGAAAACAGTCCTGCCGCCAGCACTTTTTCAGCATAAAAACTGTTTAATAGCGATTCGGTTTTTCATCTTGTTAAATTAACGAAGGTGCCTTTAACGGAAACGCCCGTTGCGTAAACGAAATAAATTTAATTTTACACAAGTGCGAAATACGTCAAAGGGTACCTCGATAATTTTACGCAAGATCTCTAATTGTCAACGAACGCACAACGCTTTTAACACAAATTGGATTTGCGTAAAATTAAACAGAAAACAGTCCTGCCACCGTCACTTTTCCAGCATAAAAACTGCTTAATAGCGACTCGGTTTTTCATCTTGTTAAATTAGCGAGGGTATCTTTAACGGAAACGCCCGTTGCGTGAACGAAATAAATTTAATTTTACACAAGTTCGAAATACGTCAAAGGGTGCCTAGATAATTGCACGCAAAAACTCTAATTGTCAACGAACGCACAACCCTTTTAACACAAATTGTATTTGCGTAAAATTAAACCAAAAATTCAACTAATATAGAAGAATAAAAGCCTACTCCGACCAAAGTCACACATCCAACCTAAAATCTTGCATGTGTATACACAAAAAAAGAGATTTGTACGATTCTATCGCACAAATCTCTTTTATTATTTTAATTATACGCGTTGTACTTTACCAGATTTTAACGCTCTAGCTGAAACCCAAACACGTTTAGGTTTGCCATCTACTAAAATTCTTACTTTGTGTAAGTTAGCACCAAAAGTTCTTTTACTTGCGTTTAGTGCGTGAGAACGGTTGTTACCTGATCTAGCACGACGACCTGTAACGTAACATACTTTAGCCATTCGTCCCACCCCTTCATTGTTTTTAATTGATAATTCTTATCTGCGAATACTATAATATAATACATGAATATCGTTTAAAACACAATAACAAATATAATATCGTTGTATTTAATCATGCTGATTTGAACAGGGGTTGTCAAATAGTGTGTTTAAATCTATAATAAAATGATGAATTAGGAGTGAGTTTATGTCACTAAAAATTAATAATGAACTTGGCACGATTGAAGTGTCTACAGATGTAATCGCAAATATCGCTGGTGGCGTCGTAAGTGAAAGTTACGGCGTTGTTGGTATGGCATCGAAAACATTTAGAGATGGCTTTGCGGAATTACTTGGTAAAGAGAATTACGCACGCGGTGTCGTCGTAGATAATGAAAACGAAAATTTAAAAATTGATTTATATATTATTGTACTTTACGGTGTGAAGATTTCCGAAGTTGCATCGAACGTACAATCTACAGTTAAGTATACGTTAGAAAAAACATTAGGACTAAAAATTGATTCTGTGAATATTCATGTTCAAGGTGTCAGAATCATTGATTCGGATGAGTAGTTAGGGAGGATTTTTAAAAATGAATAAAATAGATGGACAACTCTTTCGCAAGATGATTTTAAATGGTGCGAAAAATTTAAAAAAGCATGCGGAATATGTTGATTCACTGAATGTCTTCCCAGTACCGGATGGAGACACAGGAACGAATATGAAGTTATCTATTGTATCGGGTGCTTCTGAAGTAGAAAACTTAACGAGCAACCACGTCGGTGAAGTTGGGAAACATTTCTCTAAAGGGTTATTAATGGGCGCAAGAGGAAACTCAGGCGTTATTTTATCTCAATTATTTAGAGGGTTTTCTAAACACGTCGAAGAGTTAGCAGAAATCGATCATCATGCATTTAGTGAAGCATTCCAAGCAGGTGTGAAAACTGCATATAAAGCAGTTATGAAACCTGTTGAAGGTACGATTTTAACAGTTGCTAAAGACTCAGGCGCTAAAGCAGAAGAAGTCGCTAAAAACGAAACAGATATCGTTAAAATTATGGAAGCTGTTTTAGAAGAAGCGAAAGAATCTTTAAAACGTACACCAGATCTATTATCAGTTCTAAAAGAAGTGGGCGTTGTCGACTCAGGTGGACAAGGACTCGTATACGTTTATGAAGGATTTTTAAAAGCGTTAAAAGGTGAAGACGTAGAAGAGACGTCAAGCACTTCAGGAGAGCCTGTCAATACAGAAGAGTTCGTAAACGATGAACACGAATTTGATGAGTTTATGTCAGTCGACGATATCGAATTCGGCTTTTGTACAGAATTCATGGTACGTTTCGGTAAAGATAAAAAACCATTCGAAGAAACATCATTTAGAAACGATATGGATAAGTTCGGTGACTCATTACTCGTTATTAACGATGATGAAATCGTAAAAGTTCACGTACACACAGACCATCCAGGTGAAGCACTATCATACGGTGCAGAGTACGGTGA
The DNA here is from genome assembly GCF_002871345.2 of Nosocomiicoccus massiliensis. NCBI lineage: Bacteria > Bacillati > Bacillota > Bacilli > Caryophanales > Staphylococcaceae > Nosocomiicoccus > Nosocomiicoccus massiliensis. The sequence goes on from NZ_CP136964.1 coordinate 75,928, forward strand.
AATCATTAAGATTAAAATCGAAAACATGCGCGAACAGTTTAGAGCGTTAGAAGCTAAACGTGAAGCGAAAAAGAAAAAAGAAAAAATTAAAACGGCAATTATCGCAGTATCAAGTGGGGAAGGTATTGATACCCTCCTTAAGAGTATCGGTGTTACACACTTAATTAGCGGTGGTCAAACGATGAACCCATCAACTGAAGACATCGTCAATATTATTAAAGATGACGACGTCGAAGAAGTTATCATCATGCCGAACAATAAAAATATCATCATGGCAGCAGAACAAGCAGCTGAACTATTAGATGTCGAGGCTGTTGTAATTCCAACACGTTCGATTCCTGAATGTGTGTCTGCAATGTTTACGTTTAATGGAGATGCAAGTCTCGAAGAAAACAAAGAGACGATGATCGACACGATGAACCAAGTGAAAACAGGTCAAGTGACGTATGCAGTAAGAGATACGAAAATCGATGACGTTGAAATTAAAAAAGACGAACATATGGGTATCGTCGATGGGAAAATTATCTCATGTAATAAAGACGTCAAAGTTACACTCGAAAACTTACTTGAAACAATGATCGATGACGATTCAGAAATCGTAACGATCTTTACAGGTGAAGGAAGCGATGAAGCACTCGTTGAAGCACTCGCTGAACAGTTTGAAGAATCGCATGACGTTGAATTTGAAATTCACGACGGTAAACAACCGGTATACAGTTATTTAATTTCTGTAGAGTAATCAATATAGCCACATCGATAATATCGATGTGGTTTTTTAATAAGAGGTGAAATTATGAAATATAATAGTGTGTTTGATATTATCGGGCCTGTGATGATTGGTCCATCAAGTTCTCATACGGCTGGATCAGTTAAAATTGGACAAACAGCACGTAATTTATTTAAACAACAGCCAGACAAAGTCGATATATACTTATACGGTTCATTTAAAGAAACATATAAAGGTCATAAAACAGACGTCGCATTAATCGGAGGAGTGCTCGGGTTTAGTACTGAAGATTCAAGAATTAAAAACGCTTACGAAGAAGCCGAAAAAGCAAATATGCACGTCAAAATCATAGAGATGCCAGAAGAAAAGAGTCACCCGAATACAGCTATTCTCCACTTATTTAAAGGAGACGACACGTTAATGGTTGAAGCTGTGTCAATTGGTGGTGGGATGATTCAAGTCGTCTCTATTAACGACTATCCGATTTCTTTATCTGGTAATTTACATTCGCTACTCGTATTTCATAAAGATAGCTTCGGGACGATTGCGAACGTTACAAGTATTTTAAAAGATGAAGCACTCAACATTGGAACGATGAACGTATCGCGTAAAGAAGTCGGTCAAACTGCGCTTATGACGATAGAAATCGATTCAAAATGTGATGAATCGACAGTGAAGAGAATTGAACAAGTAGAAGGTGTCGAGCGTGTCATAGAATTAAAAGGAAAAGAGGTGTAATAGATGCAAGAGTTTAATAGTATTAACCAACTGATTTCTAGATCAGAAACTGAACAAAAATCAATCGCAGATATTATGATCGCTCAAGAAATGGAAACATCAGGACTATCCTATGACGATATTTATAAGCAGATGGAATACAACTTAGACACGATGGAAAATGCAGTAAAAGAAGGGCTTGAAGGTGTAGAAAGTACGACTGGTCTAACAGGCGGAGACGCAGTAAAAATGAGACGCTATATCGAATCGGGTCGCGGGTTAAGTGGAGATTTAACACTACACGCGATTATGAACGCTGTTTCTACAAATGAAGTGAACGCTGCGATGGGGCAAATTTGTGCAACACCAACTGCAGGGTCTGCGGGTGTCGTTCCAGGTGTATTATTTGCGATGAAAGAAAAATATCCAGAAACAACGCGTGAAGAGATGGTAAAGTTTCTATTTACAGCAGGTGCATTTGGAATGGTCGTCGCGAACAATGCGAGTATTTCAGGTGCTGCAGGTGGATGCCAAGCAGAAGTCGGGAGTGCGTCAGCAATGGCAGCTGCAGCAGTCACTGAAATGGCTGGAGGCACGCCAGAAATGTGTGCACATGCGTTTGCTATCGCACTTAAAAATATGCTCGGTCTTGTCTGTGACCCAGTCGCAGGTCTCGTTGAAGTACCGTGCGTTAAACGTAATGCAGCTGGTGCATCTAACGCACTAACAGCAGCAGATATGGCACTCGCTGGAATAGAATCTAGAATCCCAGCAGACGAAGTCGTCGAAGCGATGTTTAAAATCGGATTAACGATGCCATCACACTTACGTGAAACAGGTCGCGGAGGACTCGCAGCAACTCCGACAGGCGAACGACTGAAAAAAGAGTTAATCGGGTCATAATATGACAGAGCTATATGAAGTGATCACGCCATCTGCTTCTATCGGAACGTTAAAAGGTGTCGGTAAAAAGACCGAAGAAAAATTAAATAGTATTGGTATTCATACGGTGAATGATGTAGTTTTTCATCTGCCGAATTCGTACGTTGACCAAAATCCGACAGACGTGAATTCCGTAAAGTTAGAAGAAGTCATTACAGTGAGTGGTGTCGTAAAAACGGAGCCGACGGTGACGTATTTACGAAAAGGGTTAAACCGGATGAGTTTTCATATGGAAACGAACAACGTCTACATAAAAGTGACGTTTTTTAATCAGGCGTATTTAAAAAAACAAATCGAAGTCGGAGATACGATAAACGTCCACGGTAAATTTAATAAACCAAAACAAGAGATGTCAGGTAGAAGTATTATAAAACCGAACGGCGATACGATGGATATGCGCTATGCGTTAAATAAAGTGATGAATAATAAGACGTTTGGTAATATCGTAAAAGAAGTGTTTCGAACACATATTTTTAATCAAGATTTACCGGAGTATTTAATCAAAAAATATAAACTGATGCCGATTAAACAAACGCTGTATCATCTCCATTTTCCGGATAATATGGATGAACTTCAAAATGCGAGACGTACGATGAAGTTTTATGAACTGTTTATGTTCCAAGTAAAAATCATCGAAAAGCGTAAGCAAGAACGCGTGCCACAAAAAGAATCAATTATAAAATATGATATTGATAAGCTGAAGCGGTTTATCGGTACGTTACCGTTTGAATTGACGAAAGATCAAAAGACAAGTGTGAACGACATTTGTAGAGATTTACTTAGTGAATTTAATATGCACCGTCTGCTGCAAGGGGACGTCGGAAGCGGTAAGACAATCGTCGCTGGAATTTCGGTTTATGCGCTTAAAACTGCTCTTAAACAAAGTGCAATTATGGTGCCGACTGAAGTGCTTGCAAATCAGCATTATGAAAGTTTAGTCGAATCGTTTAACGATGAGCTTACAATCGAGTTATTAACAGGGACGACGACACCGAGTGAAAAACGTCGTATAAAAGAAGCATTAAAAAATGGAGACATCGATTTAATTATCGGGACGCATGCACTTTTTGAAGATGACGTCGTGTTTAAAGATTTAGGGCTCGTCATTATCGACGAACAGCATCGCTTCGGAGTAAATCAGCGAGAGAAATTAATTAAAAAAGCCAAAAGTCGAAACGTATTATATATGACAGCAACACCAATCCCAAGAACGCTATCGATCACAGCATTCGGAGATATGGACGTCTCTCTTATAAAGACGATGCCTGCCGGTAGGTTGCCGATCAAAACATTTTGGAAAAAAGAAAAAGAAATCGATGAAGTACTCGCGTTTATCAAAAAAGAGATGGATGCTGGGCGTAATATTTACGTCGTTGCGCCGTTAATCGAAGAATCAGAAGTACTCGATTTAATGACGACTGAAGAAGTGTATCATATGTTTAGAGAAACGTTCGGTGAAGATAAAGTCGAACTCGTCCACGGGCGTATGAAACCTGAGGAGAAAAGAAAAGCAATGGCGCGCTTTGAATCGCTTGAAACACCGATTCTCGTTTCAACGACGGTCATTGAAGTTGGTATCAACGTTAAAAATGCGACAGTGATGACGATTTTTAACGCAGAGCGATTTGGTTTATCAACGTTACATCAACTTCGAGGTCGTGTAGGTAGAAATGATTTACAAAGTTATTGTATATTAATAAGTGAAGGTAAAACTGAGCAAGCACAAATGCGCATGAATATTATGACAGAAACGACAGATGGTTTTGTCCTTTCTGAAAGAGATTTAGAAATGCGCGGGCCGGGAGACTTTTTTGGTGTAAGACAAAGTGGGCTCCCAGAATTTAAAGTTGCAGATCTCGTACACGACTATAGAATATTAGAAGTGGCGAGAAGTGAAGCAATTAAACTATTTAAGGAGCAATGATATGAGATCATTTACTAGAATTTTAGGTGTACTACTTATCATGACGGCACTTGTCTTATTCTTCTGGCAAGATATCCGTGCATTTTTCACAGATATCGTAAACGATAGAATCATCGAAGCCTACGAAAACGGTGATGACAACGTCAATGTAAATATATTAGAAAAGTTTATTACTGGAATTGAGCCCGGGGACAAACAAGGGGTTAAAATTAAAGACGATATGGCAGGGATTATCAAAATTGAATCTGCCGGAATTTCAGAGCCGATTTATTACGGAGAATTAACTGAAGAAAAACTACGAAATGGCGTCAGTATGCTAGAGTCAACAGATAGTCTCGACATGCAGAACGTCCCAATCGCTGGCCACCGAGTAGAAGGTGCCGGGATACGATTTAACTATATCGACCGAGCAGAAAAAGGTGACACGATAGAAATTATAACGCGAGACGGTAAACGAGAATACGAAATTACCGACATCTTTGAAGTCACACCAGACCGCGTCGATATACTCCAACAATCAGAAGGCGACCCGCAAATATTAACGCTCATCACGTGTGAAGACTATAACCCAGATACGTTACTATTTGAAAAGCGACTCATCGTCCAAGCAGAAATCAAAAGTGATTCGTAAGAATCACTTTTTTGTTTTTACTGATTGTTTGATCGTATTATTTTACGCGTAATGGAATACGCGAGTAGTTTTTCATCGGAAAATTCGGGAGGAGAAGCGGTTTTTCCTGCTTAATTTTACGCAAATCGCTTTTGTGTTAAAGGTAGCTCGATTAGTTTGACGATTAGAGCGTTTGTGTCAACGTAATAGCGAACCCTTTTACGCAAATCGCATTTCTGTTAAAGAATAAAAAACAACTTTACACAACGCACGTTTGCGTAAACGACCACTCAATTAGTTTAACGCAACTCAAGATTCCGGAGGTTTTTCATCTGAGAATTCAGGAAGAGAAGCATCGAAGACCCGCATAACGGTCAAGTCTTAAATATTGTGTAAAATAAAAAATCTCTCTGTTATTCTTTAGCTTCCACGAACGCGCTCACTTTTCTATTTGTTTCTTTATAGGCTTCATTCGCATCAAGAAGAAGTGCGCCAATTAAACGAAATGCAGACTCGATATTTGGAAATACTCTAACAACGCGCTCACGACGTCTTAACTCACTATTTAGTCGTTCGAGTGCGTTTGTACTTTTTAAAAACTTTTGTCTAGCCGCTGGACACATTAAACATTGAATCGCATCGTCAAATCCACTTTCTAAAATTTCTACCGCGTGATTAAATCTTGGATCCTCTGATACAAAGTCTAAAAACTTCTCTTTTGCTTCTCGTGCATGTTGGGGTGTTGTCGTATGAAAAATCTCTCTCAATAATTGACGCGCAACAGTTGAACCTTTTTTAGGCATTACATTCGTAATGTTTCTTAAGAAATGGACTGTGCATCTTTGCCAAGGTGTGCCCGGGAACTCTTCTTGAATCGCCTGCTTTAAACCTTGATGTGAATCTGAAGTAATGAGTTCTGGTTGTGTTAACCCACGATTTTTTAAGTCACGTAAAAAGTGCCCCCAGTGATTCTTACTCTCAGCATCATCCACTTTAAACCCAAGTACTTCACGATGACCATCTACACCAATACCGAGCGCAATATACACAGCTTTAGAGACGATTCTATGATTCTCACGTACTTTAATATACATCGCATCTACTGATACATATTTAAATATATTGTGTGTTAATGAACGCTCCGCGAAGTCTTGGATTTCTGGATCTAATCGTTTCATCACGTTAGATACGAATGATTTCGAGACACTTTCTCCGACTAGTTCTTCCACAATTTTAGTGACTTTACGCGTAGACACACCGCTGACTACCATTTCAATCAAAGAAAGCACGAGCGCCTGGTCCTTTCTTTGCCACTTCTCAAATACCTGTGGTGAAAACTCTCCGGAACGTGTTCGTGGGACTTCGAGTTCAATTTTTCCAACTAACGTTGTGAACCCTCGGCGATAACTGCCATTACGATAGTCTTTTCGACTACTGTTTCTTTCATATGAGCCAATACCCATGTATTCATCTCGTTCTTCTTGCATCACTTGATTTAACACTAAAGTTAGAAGACCCTTAGTCATTTCATTAAGGTTACTTCCAGAGATATCCTCTAGAATTTTTTCATATCTACTGTAAAATTAAGTTGAGTCATTTGTATTCTCTCCCTGTTAATTTTTGTTGGTAACTAAATTATAACAGAGAATACGATGGCTCTTTTTTTCTATTTTACACAATTATATGGACGTAACTCGCATAACCCGCTTAATTTTACGCAAATCGCTTTTACGTTAAAGGTAGCGCGATTAGTTTGACGATTAGAGCGTTTGCGTCAACGTAATAGCGAACCCTTTTACGCAAAATGCATTTACGTTAAAAGATAAAAAACAATTTTACACAACGCACATTTCTGTAAACGACCACTCAATTAATTTAACGCAACAAGAAATTCACGAGTTTTTTCATCTGAAATAATGTAAAAGATTGAAAAGTAATCGTTAATTTTATATACTAATTTTAGCACCAACTACTAAATGGGGAGATAATGTGGCAAAGTTAAAGAAAGATGAACGCCGTCTAGAAATTGTGAAGCGATTGGACGAGGATCCGTTTTTAACAGATGAAACACTCGCAAACGATTTGAACGTTTCGATTCAAACGATTCGTCTGGACCGTTCTGTTTTAAATATTCCAGAACTGCGTGTCAGAGTTCAAGCAGTCGCTAAAAAGAATGCTGAAGAAATTAAAAGTATTCCGCTTCAAGATGTCATCGGTGAACTGGTACAAATTGAAGTGAACAAACAAGCGTCTTCGTTTTTTACAGTTGAAAAAGAACACGCATTTTTAAATTATAATATCGCACGCGGACACTTCCTATTTGGTCAAGCAAACTCACTTGCTGTGGCAGTACTCGGTAAAAAGAAGGTGCTGACAAAGGAAGCAAACGTAAAATATTTAAAACCGGCAAAAGTCGGAGATAAGATTGTCGCAAAAGCGACCGTATTAAAAATTAAACCATATGAAGCACTTATATTAGTGGAATCATATGTAAAAGATGAAACAGTATTTATTGGACATTATGTCATGCATTTTGAAAATGAAGGTGAAATAGAATGAAAACAATCGCAGTCGATCTGATGGGTGGAGACCACGCACCAGAAGCAATTGTCGATGGTATTAAATCAGCATTAAAGAAATATGAAGATATTCAAATCTTAGCGTTCGGAACAGCAGGTAGTTGGACTGAGACGCATGATAGAGTGAAATTCGTAGAAGTGACAGAGGTCATTACAAGTGAAGACGATCCAGTACGTGCAGTTCGTCGTAAAAAAGATTCATCGATTGTACGTGCGGCAAAAGCAGTAAAAGAAGGGAAAGCAGATGCTTTCGTATCTGCAGGTAACACAGGTGCCTTACTTACGGCTGGATTATTCGTTATAGGACGTATTAAAGGAATCGAGCGTCCAGCGCTCGCGTCGATGATTCCGACGACGAATAATAAAGGCATGCTCTTACTCGATCTCGGTGCAAACTCTGAAAATAAGCCAAAGCACTTATTACAGTTTGCGCATATGGCGTCTATTTATATGGAAAACATTCGTGGACGTAAAAATCCTTCAATTGGTTTAATCAACAACGGTAGTGAAGATATTAAAGGAACACCACTTACTAAAGAGACGCACCAGTTACTTCAAGACTCAAACTTAAACTATAGTGGATATTTTGAGACAAGAGACATATTAACTGGTAAATACGATATCGGTGTCACAGACGGATTTACAGGTAACATCGTTCTTAAAACGATCGAAGGAACAGCAAGTAGCCTACTCGGTGAAGTGAAGAAAATCTTTTTATCTTCGATGTTAAATAAGTTATCTGCGCTCGTCGTTAAAAAAGATTTAGGTCAATTAAAAGACTTAATGGATTACCGTCAATTTGGCGGTGCACCGTTACTCGGTTTAAATGGACATGTTTTAAAAGCGCACGGTTCAAGTGACGCTCTCGCAATAGAAAATGCGATTCGAAACGCGATTACAATGGCGAATAGTGACGCGATCGAACAAATTAAGGAGGCAATTTTCGAAGATGAGTAAACTCGTTTTGTTCCCGGGGCAAGGGGCACAGTATCATGAAATGGCAAAGGATTTATATGAACATAATGACGCAGCAAAAGAACTACTCGATACGATCTTTAGCTACGTTGATTTTGATTTAAAAGAGATCATGTTTTCTGAAGACGATGAACGACTCAATAATACAGCGTTCACGCAACCCGCATTATTTGCACATTCACTTGCGGTGCTTAAAGCAACGGGAATTAAAGGCGATTACTTAATCGGACATAGTTTAGGAGAATTGCCAGCTCTAGTGCATGCGGGTGTTTTATCTTTAGAAGATGGAGTAAAAGCAGTCGCCATGCGCGGACGTTTAATGAGTGAAGCAAAAGACGGTAAAATGGCTGCAGTCATCGGTATGGATAAGGACAAGCTCGAAGCGTTATGTGAGTCACTCAGTGATGACGAAGAAAAAGTCTCACCAGCAAACATAAACGCACCAGACCAAATCGTGATTTCTGGAGATGCAGCGAAAGTCGATTTATTTATAGATGAAGCAAAAGCACACGGCGCGAGACGCGTCATTCCGCTAAAAGTATCAGGAGCATTCCATTCACATTTAATGAAAGACGCTCAAGAATCGTTCGAAACGTTTTTACAAGATATTACGTTTAATGATGCAGAGATTCCGGTCATTCAAAACGTATCCGCAGAACCAGAAACTGATAAAGAAATTATTAAACAAAATTTAATTCAACAAATTACGTCGCCAGTTCGTTTCGTAGAATGCGTCGAAAAAGCAGTCGAACTTGGTGTAACTGAATCTGTCGAAGTTGGACCGAGGAAAGTTCAAACAGGTTTACTTAAAAAGATCACGAAATCTGTAGACACGGAACATATCGATACAGTTAAAGAGGTGGATGAATACAATGAGTAAAGTAGCATTAGTGACAGGCGCATCAAGAGGTATCGGTCGCGCTGTCGCATTACGTTTAGGTGAAGACGGCTATACAGTTATCGTCAACTATTCAGGGAATAAAGAAAAAGCAGACGAAGTTGTAGAGAAGATTAAAGAACAAGGTGGAAATGCTGAAAGCTATCAATGCCAAGTTCAAAACTATGACGAAGTGAAAGAGATGATCGCACATATTAAAGATACGTACGGTCAACTCGACGTTGTTGTGAACAACGCAGGGATTACAAAAGATACGCTACTTATGCGTATGAAGCCAGAGATGTTTGACGAAGTTATTAACGTCAACTTAAAAGGTGCGTTTAACGTCATTCAAAACGTTTCTCGTATGATGATCCGTGCGAAATCTGGACGTATCATCAACATCTCAAGTATCGTCGGAACCCTTGGTAACCCTGGACAAGCAAACTATGTTGCGAGTAAAGCAGGAGTCGACGGTTTAACGAAAAGTGTCGCAAGAGAACTCGCAAGTAAAAATATTACAGTAAACGCAGTCGCACCAGGATTTATCGAAAGTGATATGACAGACGTATTAAGCGACGATTTAAAAAACAAAATGCTCGAACAAATTCCATTACAGCAGTTCGGTCAAGTCGAAGACATCGCAGAAGCTGTATCATTTTTAGCATCAGACCGTGCGCGCTATATTACAGGCCAAACGATTCACGTCAACGGTGGAATGTACATGGCGTAACCGCTGTGTTATTATAAACACAAGTTTCAGTGCCGAAAATAAAGGTCGGCCACGAACATTCGCGGGGTGTGGCTTTTATTCTTTTAAATGAGTGATGAGATGGTTGTAGTCGGGCGAGGGATGGTAGGTTTCTCTGTTGAAAGCTCATTTGCGACGGTGAAAAAAACATTTCGCAGTCGATTCGGGGAATCGTCGGCGAGATGAAAAACTCCCCGTCGCTATGGAGGTTATCGTCGGCGAGAGTCAGATTTCATCGACGATTCAAGCAGTATCGTCGGCGAAAATCGGGAAAACGAGAAATTCACCGACGATTCGATCATTCCCGTCGGCGAATCAAAAATTCATCGACGAAAGTCTCATCTGCGACGGTGAAATAAACTTTTCGCAGTCGATTCGGGGAATCGTCGGCGAAACCGAAGTTTCCCAGTCGATTCGATACAATCGTCGGACCAAATCACGAAAATCACGCATTTAAAACCCACTCACTGGGTATAATGATTAATGATCATCTCAACAACTGAGATATGGCCACTATTTTAAGGAGGTGAAGTAGGGATGGATAATTTTGATAAAATTAAAGACATTATTGTCGACAAATTAGGTATCGATGAGGATCAAGTGACGAAAGATGCGACTTTCAAAGATGACCTTGGTGCGGACTCTTTAGACATTGCGGAACTTGTAATGGAATTAGAAGATGAGTTCGATACTGAGATTCCAGATGAGGAAGCTGAGAAAATCGTTACTGTTGGTGATGCTTTAGATTTCATCGAGAAGCTTGAAAACCAATAATTTGATAGACAAAATCCACTTTCTATAAAGTGGATTTTTCTTTTATATCGCTACAACAAACCGCATAAGTTTAGTAAACTATATTAGGGTGAGATTATGGATAAAGTACTTAAAGCAATCGAACAAGATGAAGACTCTAAAAGACACGTCGATTCATTTTTTAAAAAGTTCGATTCTTTTATGAAGAAACATCATATTCAATATGAAAATGACAAATTATTTTTACAAGCATTTATGCACAGTTCGTTCGTGTATAACATTCATTTAGACCGAATTCATTCGAACGAGCGTCTAGAATTTTTAGGTGACGCGGTATTAGAACTGATGGTCTCAGAATATATATTTGACGCGTTTAAAGATTTCCCTGAGGGAGATTTAACAAAGTTGCGTGCAAATATCGTTTGTGAGCCTTCACTTGTAATATTTGCGAACGACTTAAAAATGGAAGAGTTACTATTACTCGGTCCAGGAGAAAAAAAGACAGGCGGTAAAAAGCGTCCGTCGATTATCTCGGATATGTTCGAGGCATTTTTAGGTGCGTTATATCTCAATCAAGGATACGACGCTGTGTGGAAGTTTTTAAGTGTGAATGTATTCCCGAAAATTGAACGCGATGATTACCTCGGAATTTCAGACTTTAAAACTGCACTTCAAGAGTTTGTTCATAAAGCGTATAAAGAGGAAGTGTATTACCACTTACTCGAAGAGACAGGTCCGTCACACGACAAAAACTTCGTTTCTAACGTGACGTTAAACGATAAAGAAATCGGGCGTGGCAGTGGTCGCTCTAAAAAAGAGTCTGAACAACTCGCAGCAAAAGTTGCGTTTTATCATTTAAAAGAAAAGGCCGAAAGATAATATGGTATTTTTAAAAAGTATAGAAGCTAAAGGATTTAAATCGTTTGCCGATAAAACGACGATCGAATTTAATGACGGCGTCACTGCGGTCGTTGGACCGAACGGTAGTGGTAAGAGTAACATTATCGACGCTGTCAGGTTCGTTCTCGGTGAAACGAGCGCTAAGCAATTTCGTGGGTCTAAAATGGAAGACGTTATATTTAACGGAACGACAGAACGAAGTAAGCAAAACAGTGCAGTCGTTCAACTGAATTTAGACAATAAAGACCGCGTGTTAGACTTTGACTACGACAGCGTCACGATTCGTCGTGAGCTATTTAGAAGTGGTGAAAGTAACTACTATATCAATAAAGAACGCGCAAAATTAAAAGACGTGACAGAACTCTTTATGGACTCTGGTCTTGGTAAACACGCATACAACATTATTTCTCAAGGTGAAGTTGATCACGTTTTAAATCAAAAACCAGAAACGCGCCGTGAAATTATCGAAGAAGTTGCCGGCGTCATGAAATATAAAACACGTAAAAAAGAAGCAGAACGTAAACTCGATGATACGTTACTCAACTTAAGCCGTATTCACGACATTACGAGTGAACTCGAGTCACGCGTTAAAAAGCTCGAAAAAGAAAGTGCCATCGCGACTGAGTATTTAGCGCTTTTAAACGAGATGAAGCAAAGCGACATTGAAGTTACTGTGTTTGATATTAAAGAGCTGTCTTCAAAACTTCATCAGTTAAAAGAGACGTATTCGAACGATGAACGTACAATTGAAGACGCGAGAAATCACGTCAATTTACTCGACGTTGCGATCAATAACTTACGCGACAAGCGAGAAGTGTTAACTGAAAACGAGCGTAGCATTCACGACGCGTTCGTCAAAGCATCTAGAGAAAAAGAACAAACAATCGGTAAAATCGAATTATTTAAAGAACGTAAAACGAGTCGTTCAGATCAACACGACAATTTAACTGAAGAAAAAAACAATAAATTAAAAGAACAACAATCACTAGAGCATGACCTTGAAGCATTACGTACATCTTTTAATGAAACGAAAGATGAACAGTCGAACGTAAAAGCAGAAATCGATACAATCAATGCTTCGTTACAATCGCTTGTTGACGGTAACGACGTCGATATTGACGCATTAAAAGAACAGTATTATGCGATCATGGTCGAAAAGACTTCTTTAGACAACCAGTTAAAAGACTATGAAAAACAAGAGGCAATCGATTCAAGCAAGCGCGAAGAGTTAGACCGTCGCATGAACGAATTAAAAGAGTCTCTCGACACGTTAAATGAAAAAAATAAAAGTTTAACAGATACACTCTCAACACTTGAATCATCATTAAAGGATAAGCGTGAAGCGTATAAAGAAACGAAATCAAAACGTGACCATGAACAGTCTCATACAAAGTCGTTAACAGAGCAATTCGACACAGCGAATCGTTACATCTCACAACTTACATCTAAACGTGATATGTATGAGTCGATGATGTCAAATTACGATGGATATTACCGTGGCGTAAAGTCTGTATTAAAACGTAAAGACAAGCTCACAGGTGTATTAGGTGCCGTCATGGAACTTATCGAAATCGACAGTGCGTATATGACAGCACTTGACGCAGCACTCGGTAGTCAAACGCAAAGTGTCGTGACAAAAACTGAACAGGATGCTAAACGTGCAATCCATTATTTAAAAGATAAAAACCTCGGTTACGCGACGTTTTTACCACTCGACACAATACAAAGGAGATCTTTATCTCAAGAAGTTGTATTTAAACTCGAATCGACATCAGTAGAGCATCATATATTAAAAGATTTAGTCGACACGAAATATGACGCACTGATCGGTCACTTATTTAGTACGACGATTATCGTCGAAAATTATGACGACGGTGCACGACTTTCTAGAGAGTTAAACTTTAAAGCGCGTATCGTAACAAAAGCCGGTGAAATTTTTAACCCGGGTGGTGCAGTCAGTGGGGGAAGCCGTCAAAACAACAACTCAGCACTTAAATTACGAAAAGAAAAAGATGCACTCGACGATAAAATCAAAGCGTACACGCTAGAAGTCGACAGGCTTACTAAAGAACTTTCAAAAGAAAAGGACAGTCTAAAAGAATTAGACACTCTTCTAAACACGCTAGAAACTGAAGGCATTCAGTTAAAAGAATCATACGATGAACAGAGTCAGTTACTAGAACAAACGAACCAAGACATTAAATTAACAAATGAACGCATTGCGTTATTAAAAGAAACGTTTGATTCTACAACTGAAACTATGGAAGCATCGACGTTAATAAAAGAGATAGAAGAGAAAACAAAAACACTCGATTCGCTTCAAAAGGATATTCAGTTACTCACGAAAGCTCAAGGGGATACTGAAGCGGCTGAAAAAGAATACGAAAGTAAAAAGCAAACGCTTCTTACAAAACAAGCGGAATTAGAATCGACACTTCGATATAAACGTTCTCAAGTAACGGATTACGAAGAAAGGCTTTTAAAAGTGAAACGTGAAATTGTAGATATCGATTCACGTATTGAAATGTTGACTTCAGATTACGAGTCGATCGATATCGAAGCGTTAGAGACGTTATCTTTAGAACTCGACGAACAGTTAGACGTGTTACAAGACTCTTCATCACAACTTAAAAAAGAGATACACGAAGTGAGTGAAGAAACAAAGCACGACGTGAATTTACGTCAGTCGCATTTAGATACGATAGAGAAACTTTCTGAATCGCTACGTAAAACGCACGGTAAAAAGGAACGCGTCGAATCAATGTTAAGTGTAAAAATCGATTACTTATCTGAAACGTATGAAATGACGTTTGAACGTGCAGAAAAAGAATATACGGACTTAACAGACATCGACATGAAGCGCGAAAGAATTCAGTTAAATAAAAAAAGTATCGACGAACTCGGTAACGTAAACTTAAACGCAATTGATGAGTTTGAAGTCGTGAACGAACGTTATACGTTTTTAAAACACGAAGAAGACGATTTGTTACAAGCACGTGAAACGTTACTCGACGTCATTAAAGAAATGGACTATGAAGTGTCTGAACGCTTTAAAGAGACGTATCACAACGTTAATGAACACTTTAAAAAAGTGTTTAAGACGATGTTCGGCGGTGGGGAAGCAGAACTCCGCTTAACAGAACCGGGTGATTATTTAAATGCTGGATTACTCATATACGCTCAACCTCCAGGTAAAAAGCTAACGAGCATGTCGCTACTTAGTGGGGGAGAGCGCGCGTTAACAGCGATTAGTTTATTATTCAGTATATTAGAAGTGAGAAGTAGTCCGTTTATAATATTAGATGAAGTAGAAGCGGCACTCGATGAGGCGAACGTGTTACGATTCTCAAATTACTTAAGACATTTAACACGTTACAGCCAGTGTATCGTAATCACTCACCGTAAAAAGACGATGGAGCAAAGCGACCGATTATTCGGTGTGACGATGCAAGAAAAAGGTGTCTCTGAGCTAATTAGTGTAGACTTAAAGACATACGAGGAACGAGAAGTTGAGGGGGAATACTAAGTGAGTTTATTTAATCGTTTAAAAAAGAAATTCTCAGGTAAAGCAGATAAAGAAGAGTTTGAACAAACGCCCGTCACTGATGAAATGAAAGATGCAGATTTAGACGGAGACGGTTTAATATCGATTGAAGAATTTGAAGAGTGGGAACAAGAACAAGTCGGTTATAAATTTAAACAAGGACTTGAAAAATCTCGTGAGAAATTCCAAGATCAAATCAACCAGTTAATGGCGACGTACCGTAAAGTAGATGAGGACTTTTTTGAAGCGCTCGAAGAAGTGCTCATTACTGCAGACGTCGGTTTTGAAACGGTGATGGAGTTAACAGACGAGTTACGAGATTATGCGAAACTTAAAAATATTACTGAAACAAAAGAACTCCGTGAAGTAATCGTTGAAAAGATGATAGAGATATACGAACGTAACGGTGACTTAGACGAAAGCATGAACATGCAAGACGATTTAACGATTATTTTAGTCGTCGGAGTAAACGGTGTCGGTAAAACGACGTCAATCGGTAAACTTGCACATCGCTATAAGTCTGAAGGTAAAGACGTATTACTCGCAGCCGCAGATACATTCAGAGCTGGGGCTATTAATCAGCTTGAAGTATGGGGTGAAAGAGTCGGTGCAGACGTCATTAAACACCAAGAAGGTTCAGATCCAGCAGCTGTAGTGTTCGACGCAGTAAACGCAGCAAAGCGCCGAGGGACAGATGTCTTAATTGTCGACACAGCAGGACGCCTACAAAATAAAGGGAACTTAATGAAAGAACTCGAAAAGATGAAACGCGTCATCCAAAGAGTTGACGAAAATGCACCACACGAAGTGCTACTCGTATTAGACGCTACAACTGGTCAAAACGCAATGCTTCAAGCGAAAGCATTTAACGAAGTAACAGAGTTAACAGGGCTTGTCTTAACAAAACTTGATGGTACCGCAAAAGGTGGTATCGTCCTTGCGATTAAAAACGAACTCGGTATTCCAGTAAAATTCGTCGGTCTCGGAGAAAAAATTGATGACCTCGAAATATTTAGTGCGGAAAACTATGTTTAT
This sequence comes from Nosocomiicoccus massiliensis, assembly GCF_002871345.2. Lineage (NCBI taxonomy): Bacteria > Bacillati > Bacillota > Bacilli > Caryophanales > Staphylococcaceae > Nosocomiicoccus > Nosocomiicoccus massiliensis. Next base: position 92,262 of record NZ_CP136964.1, read on the forward strand.
GGACTATTTGCAGATATGATTGATAATGCAGAGGAAGTTGTTGAAGATGAACGAACTGAATAAGACGTTACGTATGAACTATCTGTATGATTTTTATAACGGCTTATTAACGGATAAGCAAAAAGATTACGTAAAACTCTATTATTTAATGGACTTACAGTTTTCTGAAATCGCAGATGAGTTAAACGTGACGCGACAAGCGGTTTATGATAATTTAAAACGTACGACAGAAGTACTCGAAGCATACGAAGAAAACCTCGGTATGTACGCGCGTTATTTAAAACGTCAACAATTATTCGATGCGTTAAAATCATCACTCGACGATAAAGACACAGCACTCAGTATAATAGAAGAACTCGAATCACTCGATTAGGAGGAATTATTGTGGCATTTGAAGGATTAGGTTCAAGGCTTCAAAGTATCTTAGATGATATTAAAGGTAAAGGTAAAGTCACAGAACAAGATATAAAAACGATGATGCGTGAAGTACGCTTAGCACTTCTTGAAGCGGACGTTAACTTTAAAGTTGTCCGTCAGTTTATTAAAGATGTGTCCGCGCGTGCTGAAGGCGCAGATGTCATGAAATCATTAACGCCAGGCCAACAAGTCATTAAAATCGTACAAGAAGAACTTACAGCGTTAATGGGTGGAGAAAATGCGAAAATCAATTTAGCAAAAAAACCACCGACAGTTATTATGATGGTTGGTTTACAAGGGGCAGGTAAAACGACGACTGCTGGTAAACTCGCGTTACTGTTACGTAAACAACATAACAAAAAACCATTACTCGTAGCAGGAGATATATACCGTCCTGCTGCGATTGACCAGTTAGAAACGATCGGCCGTCAATTAGACATTCCAGTCTATTCAATGGGAGACAAAGAAAAAGTCGAAACAATCGTAGAAAACGCGATGCAGTACGCAAAAGAAGAACATTTAGATACAGTCATCATCGATACAGCGGGTCGACTGCACATTGACGAAGATTTAATGAACGAATTAAAAAACGTCAAAGAAATTTCAAATCCAGATGAAATTATGCTCGTCGTCGACTCGATGACAGGTCAAGACGCAGTGAACGTCGCAGAATCGTTTAACGATTTACTAGACATCACAGGAGTGACACTCACAAAGTTAGACGGGGACACTCGTGGTGGTGCGGCACTTTCAATTCGTAGCGTCACTGAAAAACCGATTAAATTTATCGGGGTATCAGAAAAACTAGACGGTCTAGAACCGTTCCATCCAGAGCGTATGGCAAGCAGAATTCTCGGAATGGGAGATATTTTATCAATCATCGACCGTGCGCAAGCAAACGTCGACATGGAAGAGCAAGAAAAGCTCGAGCAAAAGTTAAAAGAAAACTCGTTTACGTTAGACGACTTTTTAGATCAAATGGACCAAGTGAAAAATATGGGACCACTCGATGAGTTAATCAAAATGCTTCCAGGTGCTAACAAAATTAAAGGGTTAGATAAAGTAAAAATGAGCGGTAAAGAAATTGACCATGTTCAAGCGATTATCCGTTCGATGACGATGGAAGAACGAGAAAACCCTGAAAAACTAAACATCTCAAGAAAGCGTCGTATCGCTAAAGGGTCAGGTCGATCACTTCAAGAAGTGAACCGTTTATTAAAACAATTTAACGAAATGAAAAAGATGATGAAGCAATTTACAAACCAAAAAGGGAAGCGTAAAAACCCATTTGGCGGCATGGGACTCCCATTTTAAAATTGTAAAGGAAAACCTCTTTACAACGTTAAAATCATCTGTTATTATTATATAAGTAATTTTGAACATGAGAGGTGTATATAAATGGCAACAAAAATCAGATTAACTCGTATGGGTTCTAAAAGAAATCCTTTCTACAGAATCGTAGTTGCGGACTCAAGAGTAAAAAGAGATGGTCGTATTATCGAGCAACTTGGTTACTTTGACCCATTAAAAGAAGAAGACAACGTTAAATTAGATGATGAAAAAGCATTAGAGTGGATGTTAACAGGTGCAAAACCTTCAGACACTGTACGTTCTATTTTCAGTAAACGTGGTCTTATGGAAAAATTCCATAACGCGAAACAAGGTAAATAATTATGAAACAGCTACTCCAAACGATTTTACAACCTATCGTTCGTCATCCCGAGAGTCTTACGATTACTGAGACGACTGAAGATAGAAAAGTGGTCTATACTGTTAATGCACATGAAGAAGACATTGGCAGAATCATTGGTAAAGGTGGTCGTGCCATTAAAGCAGTGCGTACGATCATGACAGCAGCAAATGATGACCCGTCAGTAAGAGTGTTTGTTGACGTAGAGTAAAAACACATCCGACACGGGTGTGTTTTTTTATTCGGAAAGGAATCACGATGATTGATATTGGAACATTAGTAAATTTCCACGGTGTCCGTGGTGAAGTTAAAATTTTAAGTAGTAGTGATTTTACGAACGAACGATTTGCGGTCGGTAAAACAGTGACGATTAACAACGAAACATATACAATCACGCGTTATCGTAAACATAAAAACTTTCATATGTTAACGTTCGACGGAGTTACAAATTTAAACGACGTAGAACATTTAAAAGGTCACACAGTGTATCAAGCACTAGATGCGATTGATATTGAACTACCAGAAGGGCAATATCATTATGAAGATATTATCGGCTGTGAAGTAATAAACTTAGACAATAACGAAACTTTAGGAGAAGTGACGTCAATTATCCCAACTGGTAGTAAAGACGTCTTTGTCGTATCTGATAAGTATATGATTCCAAACGTAGACGACTTTATTAAACTCATTGATATCGAGCGTAAACGAATTGAAATAGAACCGATTGAAGGGCTGTTAGATTTATGAACATATTCTACTTAACATTATTTCCTGAAATGTATGAAGGTATTTTAAGTTCATCAATTTTAAAGCGTGCAAATGACAAAGGTATCGTGAGTTATAAAACGATTAACTTTAGAGATTACGCAAACAACAAACATAATCAAGTCGACGACTATCCGTACGGTGGTGGTGCTGGTATGGTCTTAAAACCAGAACCAGTATACGAAGCGTTTGAATCATTACATTTAGAAAACGCACGCGTATTACTCATGTGTCCGTCCGGAAGACCGTTCGATCAACAGTTTGCTGAAGAATTATCTACTGAAGAAAACATCGTTTTTATAAACGGACATTACGAAGGATATGATGAGCGTATACGAAACCTCGCAACTGATGAAGTTTCAATCGGGGACTACGTATTAACGGGAGGAGAAATTGCGTCGATGGCAATGACAGACGCCATCGTTCGTCTCATCCCTGGAGTCATTCAACAAGAAAGTTACGAAAACGACAGCTTTTCAACAGGTATGCTCGAGCATCCACATTACACGAGACCAAGAGAATATCGAGGTATGAAAGTACCAGACGTATTACTGAGTGGAGATCATAAAAAAATCGAAGAGTGGCGAGAAGAGGAATCGTTAAAACGCACAAAAGAAAGACGACCAGATTTAATAAAAAATAAAAAATAAGTTGAATCGACCAATTAAATATGGTAATATGAATAAGTCTATGAGGACGAAAAATCACAACGATCCGCTGTATAGATGCTATATAAGATGGTTGGTAGGAAGAGGAGAATTTAAATGTCACAACAATTATTACAAGACATTACAAAGTCACAACTTAAAACTGACTTACCAGAGTTTAGAGCTGGGGACTCAGTAAAAGTACACGTACGTATCACTGAAGGTGAACGTGAAAGAATCCAGGTGTTCGAAGGTGTAGTTATTCGTCGCCGTGGTGGTGGAATTTCTGAAACATTCACAGTAAGAAAAATCTCTTACGGTGTTGGAGTAGAAAGAACATTCCCTGTTCACACACCAAAAATCGATAAAATCGAAGTGACTCGTAAAGGTAGCGTACGTCGTGCGAAATTATACTACTTACGTAGCTTACGTGGTAAAGCAGCACGTATCAAAGAGAAACGCGAAAACTAATTCTCATTTTAAAAGACCGAAGATATATTCTTCGGTCTTTTTTTGTATAAATTTTTCTGTTCTCTTATCAATTATACTCTAAAAAACACTGTACTATACTTTAAACTATAAATTACATAAATGAATAGTTATGAGAAAATTTATGAACAAAAAACATACAGAACCCCTGTACTCAATGAATAATTCTATGTAAAAGAGCTGCTCTAATTGTATAGAGCAGCTCTTTTTACGTTTAAATATCTTTTCTTTTAATAATGAATAAGCTAAGTAGCCAAGAGACAACGAAAAGTACACAAGCTAAAACAAATCCGATGTGTATCATGAGTGTGAATGGATTATCAGCTTTAGCCAGTTGTTGTACGTTTTCTACTGCGTATCCTAGAAATACCGTTTGAATCATAAATAGTGAGAACACGACATACACTGAGATGAGTAAAGCTTTCTCTGTCGTAAGTGCAAAGCTTAATGGGAAAAACACTACTGAAAGCCATAATGTTGATTGTAAAGCGAATTCTAAGTCTAATAATGAAACGTCAAAACCAATAGCTTTTAGTATTAAAGCGACTACCGTACCGCCTACAATCGCGTATAATAATGTACTCATATATCTGTAATTTACGATGTCTTTTCTCGCATAAGGAAGTGTTAAATCAAAATGGTTGATGTTAGACTTTGCGAGTAAATAAACCGCGTTTACCGGAATATACACCATTGCAACGGCTAAGACTACATTTATAGGAGTTTCCATATACATTAGAAATAGAATGAGTAATGGTAAGAGGTATAGGTAATTCTTTTGAATTTTAATATCTCTGATCATATAGTTTAACATTTATTTCTCCCCCTTTAAGTGGTAGATGATATCATCGATTTTTACGGGTTCTATCACTACAGTGTCGCTGAACACCGCTTCAACTTCTTTTGGTGATTTAGTTAAAGCTTCAAAGTTCACGTCACCTTTTTTAATCGATGTAAAATATGATTCTGTATCTCTATCTAATAAGTCGTTACTACCATGAACGATAAAGTAATTCTCAGCTAAATCATTTTTAGAAGTGTTTAGTATAATTTCACCGTCGTCGATCATGACGATGTAGTCTGCTAACTTTTCAAGATCTTCGGTAATATGCGTTGAAAATAAAATAGTTCTATCTTCATTTACCATAATCTCTCTTAATGTTTCTATAATTTCTCTTCTTACAACTGGGTCTAGACCTGTCGTTGGCTCATCCATAATAAATAGTTCAGCGTTATGAGATAATGCGAGAGCAATCGATGCTTTTGCACGCATTCCTGTAGAAAAATCTTTAAATTTTTTGTTTAAAGGTAAATTAAACTCTTTAATATAGTGACTACAAGCCTTCTCATCCCAGTTAGAATACGTTTTTGAAACGTATTTAATAATGTCGTTAAGTTTAAAACTTTCCATGTAGTTACTGGCAGCATCTACGTAACCAATTTTATCTTTTACTACCTTTTCATTGTTACTAATATCTAAACCAAATACTTTAACTTCACCAGAATTTGGTCGTGTCAGGTTCATAATCATTTCAATCGTCGTCGATTTACCTGCACCGTTTCGTCCGACAAATCCTGTAACAAAACCTTTTTTAATATTTAAGTTTAAATCTTCAATCGTAAAATCTTTGTAGTGTTTATTTACGTTTTTAAGTTCAACTGCATTTTGATTCATCACAATCACTCCTCATATAAAATGTTAATTAACTCAAACAATTCATCTTTTGATAAATTGAGAGATTTACTGTTTTGAATTACATCGTCAATCATCTCTTCTAGTAGCTTTAATTTTCTTTCACGGATTTGCTCGAGGTTTTGCTCTTTAACAAATGATCCCTTTCCAACAACGGAATACGTAAATCCTTCATTTTCTAACTCTTCATACGCACGTTTTGTCGTGATGACACTTACTTTTAAATCTTTAGCGAGTTGACGCATAGAAGGTAGCGCATCCCCTTCATTAAGAGAACCATTCATAATACTCTCCTTAATTTGATTTACAATTTGTTCGTAAATCGGAGTTTTACTCGTATTGTCAATGAGAATATTCATAGCTGCATCTCCAATCTAAAATGATAATGTATATATACTCTATATACACTATATACATCATACTCACTTTGTGTCAACAAAAAACTTTTATTTTCTAAAAATTTTGGTTTAAAAACATGGAGATACGTCTATAAGTTTAATAAGAAAGGAGTCGACAGATGATAATCAGACGACTTGAAGATAAAGATATTGAATCATTAATGCATTTAGTAAACATCACGATGCGAGAAGTAAATACAGAAACATATCCCGATGAGTTAATCGAGCAGTGGGTAGATGAACAAAAAGAAGACTATTATAGAGAAGAAGCAAAAGACACACATGTTTACGTCATTGAAAAAGAAGGAAACCTAATAGCAAGTGGCGGTATTTCAAAACCGGTTGACGGTGTATCGACACTTAAACTCGTATACGTTCACCCAGATCACGGTGGTGAAGGGCTCGGTCGTAAAATTATGGAGACCGTGTTAGAAGATGAGTACGTAAAAGAAGCGGATAAAATTGTCGGTAGTGCATTAATTAATGCGATTCGTTTTTATAAAAAGTTCGGTTTTAGAACGAAAGACGATGAGTATGTGTTTAACGAAGACGGCACGATTGAAATTGAAAAGGATGTTTCATAAAACACTGTACATTAAAAATTAATATATACATCAAGATGATTTATAAAATTTGAAAGGAAGTTGTATGAATGGAAAAAGTATTTATTAGTCCAGCGAAATACGTTCAAGGAAAAGATGCCTTACTAAATAGTAAGACGCATTTAGAAGCACTTGGTGAAGCACCGTTACTATTATGTGATGACGTCGTATATGACATTGTCGGTAAAAAGTTTCATGACTATTTAAATGAAAATGGATTTAATGTAACACGTGAGTTATTTAACGGTGAAGCATCGACGTCAGAAATCGAACGTATTTCTGAACGTGTGACGAAAGAAGAATGTGACTTTGTCATCGCACTTGGTGGTGGTAAGACGATCGACACAGGTAAAGCAGTTGCAGATGAAGCGGCAGTAAGTGTTGCGGTATTACCAACAATCGCGTCTACAGACGCACCAACATCAGCGTTATCAGTCATTTACTCAGACGAAGGCACGTTTGAAAAGTACATCTTCTATGATAAAAACCCAGATTTAGTATTAGTCGATACAGCAGTCGTAGCAAACGCTCCAGAGCGTTTACTTGCTTCAGGAATTGCAGATGCACTCGCAACATACGTTGAAGCACGTGCAGTCATCGAAGCAAAAGGTAACACGATGGCAGGCGGAGTAACGTCACTTGCAGCAGAAGCAATCGCAGAAAAATGTGTCGACACACTATTTGAAAAATCAGAACTTGCGATTGCAGCAAACCGTGCGAAAGTTGTAACAGAATCATTAGAAGACGTCGTAGAAGCAAACACACTATTAAGTGGTTTAGGATTTGAAAGTGGTGGACTTGCAGCTGCACACGCAATCCATAACGGATTCACAGCACTAGATGGTAAAATTCACGAACTTACTCACGGTGAAAAAGTTGCATACGGTACGTTAACACAACTTATTTTAGAAAATAGAGATATCGATGAAATCGACAACTATGTGTCACTCTATCAAACACTTGGATTACCAACGACACTCGAAGAATTACATTTAGGTGATGCGTCATACGAAGACTTATTAAAAGTTGGAGAGCTCGCAACAGCAGAAGGCGAAACGATTCACGAGATGCGTGTAAAGTATACAAAAGAAGACGTGGCGAATGCTTTACTCGCAGCAGATGAGTATGTAAAATCGTTAAACGAATTATATGAATAAAATCAATATATTCCGCGCATTGTTTATGCGCGGATTTTTTATTATAACCGAATATGATTTTTTATGAAGTAATGTGTATAATTAATAAACATAACGTATGTAGGAGGCGAAAGTTATGGATAACGAAAGTATAAACAAGAAAAAATGGGAATTCCCAAACGTATTTGCGTTGTTATTTGGACTGATCATACTTGCAACAGCTGTCAGTTATATTATTCCGTCAGGTAGCTTTGAGCGTGTAGAAAAAGAAGTAAATGGTAACGTTCAAACGCTAGTTGTTGAAGGTACATATCAAAGTGTAGAAGCAGAAAACGCGACATTATTTGGAATATTTGAAGCGGTATTTAAAGGAATGGAAAACGCTGCTCCGATTATATTCTTTATATTTATCGTCGGAGGCGCGTTCGGGATTTTATCAAAAACTCAGGCGATAGAAAACGGACTAGAGCGACTTGTTTATAAGATGGAAGACAAGAAGTTCTTACTCATTCCAATTATCATGGTACTCTTTGCACTTGGTGGTGCGACATTTGGAATGAGTGAAGAGACGATTCCGTTTCTATTTATATTAGTACCGCTCGCAATTCGTCTTGGGTATAACCCGATGATCGGTGCATCGATTGTAATATTAGGGTCAGTTGCCGGGTTTACTACAGCATTTTTAAACCCATTTACAGTTGGTATCGCACAAGGTATCGCAGAGTTACCGTTATTCTCTGGTAAAGGTTACCGTATGATTATGTGGGTTGTGATGGTCAGTGTCACAATCGCATGGGTGATGTATAAAGCGAAAAAAGTCGCAAAGCTAAGACAAGCCGGTAAACTAGACGAAGAAGAAATCGACTTATCGAACTTCCAAGAAGAAACGTACGCATTAAAGGATGTAGAGTTTACGTTACGCCAGAAAATTATTCTCGTCATATTTACACTCACGATTCTATTTTTAGCAATCGGAGTAACTAAATTTGGTTGGTACATTATGGAAATCGCATCGCTCTTCCTATTATTTGGAGTTATTGCAGGAATCATTGGTAAAATGAACTACAACGAAATTGCAGATAGTTTTATCGATGGATGTAAAGATTTAGTACCTGGAGCATTAGTCGTAGGATTTGCATACGGGGTACTCGTCATCCTTCAAGAAAGTATGACAATCGATACGATTTTAAACGCTGTTGCGAACTCAATTAACGAATTGCCATCATTATTATCCGCACTCGGAATGTTATTAACTCAAAGTGGACTTAACTTCTTAGTTCCGTCAGGAAGCGGTCAAGCAGCACTATCGATGCCAATTATGTCGTCGATATCTGATTTAACAGAAGTATCGAGACAAACAGCAGTACTCGCATTCCAACTTGGTGACGGTATCTCAAACGCAATTACACCGACAAGTGGTGTATTAATGGCGAGTTTAGCAATCGCGAAAATTGAATGGACAAAATGGGCGAAGTTCGTACTGCCGATTATCCTTATTCAGTACTTACTCGCAGCAGTATTTGTCACAATCGCACATTTATTTGTGTTTTAATATATAATAATCAGACATTTTAACATTTAACATAGGGTGAATCGCATGGAAATAACTTTAAAAGATTACGAAACGATTAGAGAGAATTTAGAAAATAACGCAGTCGACATGTACAGAAATCCAGAACTTGGTGATGAGGAATATCGTGCGATGCGATTATTAACTGAAGAGTTAAAAAAGCACGATTTTGAAATAGAAACGAATATCGTCAATCGTCCGACGGCTTTTATTGGAACATATGACAGTAAAAAAGAAGGACCTACGATTTGTTATTTAGCAGAATATGACGCATTAAAAGGACTAGGACATGCGTGTGGACATAACTTAATTGGTAATATGAGTATCGGTGCAGGTATTCTATTAAGTAAACATGTAGATGAAACAGGAGGAAAAGTCGTTGTCGTCGGAACACCAGCAGAAGAAACGAACGGTGCAAAAGTACCGATGGCAGCAGAAGGTATATTTGACGATATGGACGTTGCACTAATGGTTCACCCGTCAGACGTCTCATCAGAAAGTGGAGACATGCTCGCGATGGACGCGTTACAATTTGACTTCTACGGAAAAGCAGCACACGCTGCAGGAAACCCTGAAGAAGGAATCAACGCATTAGACGGCGTCCTTCAACTATTTAGCGGCATCAACGCACTCAGAGAACATGTCCAAGATGACGTGAGAATACACGGCATTATCAATAACGGAGGACACGCAGCAAACATCGTCCCAGAACACGCAACGGCACAATTCTACATTCGTGCAAACGAAAGAGACTATTTAGATGAAGTCGTAGAAAAAATTAGAAACGTTGCGAAAGGTGCAGCACTAATGACAGGAACAGAAGTCGTAATATCAAACTACGAGCTAAGTTACAACAACTTAATACCAAACGACACACTGTCAGAGCTTTTTACAAAACATCATAAGAAATTTACAGATCGACCAATCAATAAAAAAGAAAAATCAACAGGAAGTGCAGACATCGGAGACGTTTCACACCGAATCCCAGCACTCCATCCATATGTCGGCATGAACTGCCCAGGCGTAAAAGCACACACGCCAGAATTCAGAGAACAAACGATTACTGAAGACGGATTTAAAGCGATGGAAGAAGCGGTATTAGCACTCGCGAATACAGGACTCGAGTTATTAGAGAATAGAGAAGTGCTTGAAGCGGTGAAGGAAGAACAGGCAACGAGACTTAAGAAATAGTCGTATGCGTAAGCATGCGGCTTTTTTTATGTTGAGAAAAGAATTACTTAATGGTGTAATAGAAATAATAGAGAGTGGTGATATTATGTCATACGAGCGTTCTGATCTCGATTCAATTATCTATGAATCGATGAGTGAATATAAAACGACATCGAAGTTTTTATTAAACAAGAAACTATTGAGTGATAAAGCTTCTCTTCAGTATTTCCATAATAAGCATGAAGCGAAAACACAAGATGAAATCATTCAATTTAAAAATAATCCGAACTATTCGATTAGAGATTTAGTACTTTACATGAATGAAAGAGTATCAGGTGATTTAAACTCATTTCCGTTAGCATTATCTTTATATGGTAATCAAAATTTAGATGAGTATAAACATGAGTTAACAGATGAATTTCAGTTAATGGAAAGTAAACTAATTGTAAATGATCATTCTACAGGAGAGTTTTTACTGAATCACTTAAAGAATGAATTATTAACATGTTCTAGTTTCGATATTATCGTGAGCTTTATTAGAGGCTCAGGCCTTAATTTACTTATAAATACGCTAGATTTATTACATAAATATAATATAAAAGGTCGTATTATTACGACGACTTATATGAACGTAACTGAATCTAAAGCACTAGAAGTATTAAAAGAGTATCCAAATATTGAGTTAAAAGTTTATGAAAGTCAAGATTTTAAAGATAGCTTTCATACGAAAGGATATATATTCCATAGAGAAAATAACTATGGATTTGTAATTATCGGATCTTCAAACATTTCAGCTGCTGCATTAAAAACAGGTGAGGAATGGAATATACGTACGTATGAACGTGCAAGCGACTCAATATACGATAATATGTCAGCACGTTTTGAACGTCTATGGAATCATGAAAATACAGTTGAAGTTACCAATGCTTATATTAAAAAATATAAGCACTTCCTAGAAACAAAAACTGTTTTAAAACCGCTAAAAACATCTTTTAACAGTAAAGTATTAACAGAAGGTAAATCATCGAAGATTTTACCGAACTCAATGCAAATGACAGCTATAAAAAATATGCTAGAGTCAGTAAATAAAGGTTACAAACGAGGACTAGCGATTGCTGCAACTGGAACAGGTAAGACATTTCTTTCCGCAATGTGTGCAAGAGAACTTGAACCTAAAAACGTATTATTTATAGCACATAGAATTGAATTACTAAATGGTGCTAAAGAAACATTCAAAAAGATTTATAACAATCATTTAGAAGAAGATTTTAAAATATACAAAGGTAGTAAACGAGAAATTGCGAAATTTACTTTTGCATCGATTCAAACGCTATATAACGATTATGAAAAGATAAATACAGATGAATTTGATCTAATCATCATTGACGAATTCCATCACGGCTCGTCACCAACTTATAAAGCAATTATCGACTATTTTAAACCAAACTTTTTACTCGGTTTAACCGCAACGCCAGATCGTACTGATGGGGGGGATATATATGAACTTGCGGAATACAATATTATCGTTGATGTTAGGTTACAGCATGCACTAGAGAGTGAATTACTCGTACCATTCCAGTATTACGGAATTAGTGATACGACAATTGATTTAGCTCAAAAGGATAATATTAAAGAAGATGATTTAGTTAAAATCTTAAATACGAATCGTCGAGTAGATTTTATAGTAAAAAAGATGGAACAATACATTTTAACAGATACGAGAAAATGTTTAGCTTTCTGTCAAAATATTGAACACGCTGAATATATGAATGCAGAGTTTTTAAAAAGAGGATATCATTCAACGGTACTAACTGGAAAAGATAACGATGAAACGCGTTCAGAAACGATTAAACAACTCGAAGACGACAGTCATCCACTTGAAATAATATGTATCGTTGACCTATTTAATGAAGGTGTCGACATTCCTAAAGTCAATTTAATACTATTCTTAAGACCTACAGAATCCGCAATTATATTTACACAGCAACTCGGCCGTGGATTACGTAAAGCTAAAGACAAAGAGTATTTAACAGTGCTCGATTTTGTAACGAATAATAGAAATAACTATCTCATTCCGATCGCATTAAATGGTAACAAAGAGTTCATAGACAAACAAAAGCTTAAAAATAGCGTGAAAAATAACTTTGTGAACTTATCTAGTTCTATTCATATAGAACTAGATCACATATCAAAAGAGCGTATACTACAAAGTCTTGATAATACGGACTTTATGAGAGCAGAATTCATTAAAAAAGATGCGCGTCAATTTTTAGAAATTATACGTCTCGAAACTAAAAATGATGAGAAAAAACTATCAATCATGGACTTTTATAGTCACGAGCAAGCACCATCACTGTCGCGATTATTTAAGGGCGCATATAAAAACTTATCGATACTCAATAAACGTATCGATGCAGAACGAGAAGTTGATAAGGAAATCAACGAATCACCATATTTAACATTTGTCATGGATCAGATAATGAAAAGTATTCCAGTAAAAATGTTATACGACCCGATTATCTTAATAATGGCGATACTAAATAAAAATTTACAAGAAAAAGATGTCATTTCGTACATAGAAGATAAGTTAAAAGTTCAACTTAACACCCAAGCAAAAGATAAAATTCACTACGCTTTTAAAAGAATATCTGAAATCAAATTTAAAAAGAAGGCTCTATTTAAATACACCGATGGAGTATTACAATCAGACTATAATTTATCTGAACAAGTGAGAAAAGAGTTAAATGAGTTCTTAGAATTCATACAACTGAGCTATAAACAAAACTATCCAGTGGACAACTTAAATAACAGTAACGAACTACTGCTTTATGAGCAATATTCAAGAAGTGAAACCCTTGCACTAGTAGGATACGATAAAAGTATCTATTCACTACGTGAAGGGGTCCTACAATATCGCGGAGACCACTACTTATTTGTAAACTTAGAGAAGAATGAAAAAACAGTAGAAGAGCATCTACTGTATGATGATTATTTTATATCACAACATCAGTTCCACTGGCAATCACAAAACCAAACCCATGAAGATACACCAACTGGTCAACAGTACATTCATCATAAAAAGAATGGTAAGAAAATACATCTCTTCGTACGACGAGAAAATAGTGAAGACAACTTAACGCTACCATTTTACTACCTTGGTGAAGTAGAGTACGAATCCCATGAAGGTGGAAGTCCAATGTCGATTATTTGGAACTTTAAAGAAGCGGTTCCGAAAGACGTTATGGATGATTTAGAAAGTTAATGATGAGAAGTCTCTGAAAAGAGGCTTCTTTTTTGTTTAATGAAATTCACATTCAGAGGTTTAATTGAAATACATTTTCGAATACATTAAAATTAAGAGACTATATTTTACATAAGGAGTTTAATAAATGTATCAAAAAAACTTATTTCTTAAGCCCTTTATTAAATGGGTGGGCGGTAAACGTCAGCTCCTTGATGTCATTACGAGTAATTTACCAAAAGAGTTTAATCATTATTATGAACCGTTTATTGGTGGTGGTGCTGTATTTTTTGAATTACAACACACACCATCATTAATCAATGATTACAATACAGAATTGGTAAATGTTTATGAAACGATAAGAGATAATATCGATGAATTAGTAGAAGAGCTAAAAATTCATGATGCAAAGAACTCTAAAGACTATTATTTAGAAGTTAGAGCTTGGGACAGAACGGATAACTATTTAAATAGAACCAATGTTGAACGTGCTGCAAGATTTATATACATGAATAAAACGGGTTTCAATGGGTTATATCGAGTTAATAAAAAGAATCAATTCAATGTACCATATGGAAAATATGTGAATCCAAATATTGTCAATGAGGGTTTATTAAGAGAAGTATCAGAATTCCTTAATGAAGATGGTATAAGAATCACTGCTGGTGATTTTGAGGAAGCAGTTAAAGATGCGAAAGCTGGAGATTTTATATATTTCAATCCTCCTTATGCACCACTAGATGTAGATTTAAATAACTTTGTTGGTTATACAGATAACGGATTTGGATATGATGAACAATTAAGATTAAGGGATTTATTTGTTGAGTTAGATGAGAGAGGTTGTTATGTGATGCTTTCAAATTCAAGCTCAGAAATAATCCATGAATTATACAAAGATTATAAAGAGACAACATTAATTGTTGGAGCAACACGTGCGGTGAATTCAGTAGCTACAGGACGTGGCAAAGTTGATGAAGTTATAGTAAAAAACTATTAGAGATAAGTAGGTGATTACGTGACTAAAACTTCAAGGAAAGTTAATAAAACAGATGATGCTTGGAATAAACTTTTTGAAAAATATAATATTAAAGACGAAGTTGAGAATAATGGTTTCTTCAGAATTACTTCAACTCAAATTAATGAGTTTAGAGAAGCTAGACTCATGACTAAGTTTGACCACTCAAATCAGTTACCTACTTTGTTTTCTGAAAATAACTTTTCAATACTACCAGATACAAGAGGAACTTATATTATTGGTAGATTCAAGGCTTATGAAAAACTTAAAATGATTCCAACAAAGCCAAAGTTTGTTAAATTACCAGAGTATATTGAAACGATAGATATTCACAATATTACGAGTGAAGCGGTTGCTTTAAACGTGGCGCATGCTTCTGGTATGGTCGATGAAGTTATGAACAAAGTTCAAAATAAAGATACAAGTGAGAAAAGTGTTCTAACCCTAACAGGACGAATGAGTTCGGGTAAATTATTCTATAAGATCAACACTCGTAGTAAGTTGAATGATGAAGTTTATAATTTTGAAGTAACAAATAGCCAAGTTGAGATAGACGGAAGTTATGAAGATGATAGTTCCATTGCTTTAATTGAAGCTAAGGCAAAAGTTCCAAAAGATTTTATGATACGTCAACTTTATTATCCATTTAGAGTAATAAACTCAATAACAGATAACAAAAAGATACTTCCGATATTTTTTACATTCGCTGATGACGTGTTTTATTTTAGTGTTTATGAATTTACAGATGCTATGAATTACTCGAGTATCAAATGGAAAGGGCAATACAGCTTCATACTCAATGAGAACTTGAATCTGGATATTAGACATATTCATAATTTTATAGAAAAAACACCTATGAAATATGAACCTAATGATGTTGTTTACCCACAAGCAGATAATGTGATGCGTTTATTAGATATGATTGACTATTTAGTTGAACCGAAGAGCAAAGAAGAATTAGCAAAAGAATATGAGTTTAATATAAGGCAAAGTGATTATTATGCCAATGCACTCGTGTTTTTAGGGCTTGCGCAGAAGCAAACGGACTTAAAGTTTTCATTATCAAAGCTTGGCCAAAAAATTCAAAAAATGTATAACAATAATGAAAGAAATAAAATCATTATTGAGTGTATGCTACAATACAACACTCTCAGAAAGGCATTCTTATATTATGAAGAGCATGGGCCAAATGGGTTTAATAAATATGTATCAGGAATTTTATTAAACAATATACATTCAATCCAATCAGAGTCGACGGCAAAACGTCGTGCAGGGACAGTAAAAGGTTGGATAGAATGGATTTATAGTGTGACGAGTAAATAATAATGACTCACAAATTTCAGAGAGTTTAAACCATGAAAATTTTATTTCCTCTCTTGTAAAATTTCGTAATTATCACTCTCATTATTTTCAAAAAAACTAAGCTAAGTTTGAGATAGATGATATGACCATTATTTATTTGCTAAGAAGTATTGCTAAAGATTTTATACTAGAAAAGATGGGGTCAAAGAATCATTTACAACTACTTTTCAAGGATAATATGAATTTATGCCATTAGACATAAATTAATTTATTTAGGTTGATAATTAAGCAGTTTATAACTATATAAATTCTACTTAAAAGACTTTTGTTTTTGTACTCCTCTAAACTTTAGAATAGAGGAGTATTTTTAATTTCTATCATGTTTTAATAGATATTCAATTTTTCTACATAATTATGTTGATTTATAGTAACAAAAGTAATTTAAACTTATAATAAATATAGAAAGGAGGTTCTCCGATGTATATCTATGACATTGTCTCACTATCCGTATCTGAAAAGAGAGAGGGACTCAGTTTAAAAGACAATTACTCAAATATCATTCAACAAAAGGCTCAAGAGGGATGGCGTTTTGTTCAACTTGTCAACTTAACAAACTTATCAAGAGAACAACGAAGAATCAATCTAATTTTTGAGAAAAAGGAGAGAAAGTAATGTCAACTCTAAGTTTAAGATTTTTAAAGATTTTTGTATTATTCATCACTGGTTTATTTGGACTTTTTGTCTTTGCAGGAAATCTCATGGATTATAATTCAAATTACCAATTTGTCCATCATGTTCTATCTATGGATACAACCTTTGAAGGCAATGCACTCATGTGGAGAGCTATTGAAAGTACGACAATTCATACGATTGCATATTGGGGAATTATTATCGCAGAAGGTCTATTTTCTTTACTCGCATTTATTGGAGTATATCGTATGATAAAGGCTGTTAAAAAACCTGGTAAAGACTTTAATAAAGCTAAAGATTTTGGTTTTTACGCTTATTTGCTAGGTTTTACGATTTGGTTTGTTGGATTTATCGTAGTTGGTAGCGAATGGTTCGCTATGTGGCAATCACAAATCTGGAATGGTAAAGAAACAGCTATGAGTATTTCAACTCTCTGGGCAGCTTTTGTAATTTTACTAGCTCTTAAGGATGAAGATTTAATAGATGGTTAATGAATATTTTATTAATAGTTCAAGTGAAAATTTTGCTCTACGCCTCTAAAGTTGATTTATGAAATTCAACTTTAGGGGTGTTTTTGTTTGAAAAAAGAGAATAACCTTGTGATATTTTTTATTCTGCTCAATGTTTATTGTTAAAAATTATCATAATAAAACATAAAGTTGTTATATATTATCAAAAACAGTTTACATTTTGTGAAATAATCAATACAATAAAAATTAGGTGATGCGATTGTCTAAGGAATCTAGAAAGTCTAAAATTATAGAGTTTTTAAGTGAACATGAAACTTTGACAATTACGTCTATTGCAAAGTTTCTTGAGGTATCTGAAATGACAGTAAGAAGATACTTGAAAGAGTTAGAGGATGACGAAATTGTTCTTGGTACTAATAATGGTTATATGCTCATGGATAATATAACAACAGAGTTACCTTTTTTTAAAAAACAGTTAGTCAAAGTAGACGAGAAAAAAGAGATAGCTATTAAGGCGCTTAGTTTTATTAAGCCGAATGATCATATATTTTTAGATGCTGGGACTACAACTTTTGAATTAGCTAAATTACTAAAGGATGTTAATTTTCCTTTAACAATTGCGACTAATGATATTAAATCTTCATCTATTTTAGTGGATAGTCATCACACTGTAATTTTAACCGGAGGCATTATTCAGAACAATGTTGGTTCTATGTACGGGGTACATACAATTAGGTATTTAGAAGAATCAAAGTTCGATGTCTCTTTTGTTGCAACAGAAGCGATTTTTGACGGTTCAATTTATGCGCCGACAAGAGAAAAGGCTTTTATCAAAAAACTAATGATTGAGAGTGGGTATACTTCGTACTTATTAGTGGATGATAGTAAGTTTGACCGTTATTCTTATTCTAAAATTGCAAACTTAGACAAGTTTGATGGTATTGTCGTAAACAGTGAGTTAGATGATGTTACTAAGAACTGTATAGAGCAATTTACAAAAGTGATTTGAGGAGTTATCTAAGTGAAAATTGGAATTATAGCAGACGATTTAACAGGAGCGAATGCCACGGGTGTACGTATGAGTAAAAGTGGATTTCGTCCAGCAACTTACTTTTATAACAAGGATATTATAAGTAATGAAAATATCGATACTGTAATTATTGATACTGATAGTAGATATTTAAGCAAGGATATCTTAAAGACACGTATAAATCAATCGCTTGAGAGCCTGTTTAAGTGTGACATTGATTTTATTTGTAAGCGGATTGATTCGACGATGCGTGGTAATGTTGGCAACGAAATTGACTTACTACTTGATTATGTTGATGAAGATAATGTAGCCGTTGTTGTACCTTCATTTCCTGATTCAGGTCGAGTTACTATTGGTGGATACTTAGTTGTTAATAATATTCCATTACATAAAACGGATGTGGCCAATGATCCAATTATGCCAATTAACACGTCTTGTATTTCAGAGATAATAGAAAGCCAGTCTAAATACGAAGTTGGTTTAATGACTATTAATGAATTATCAGGCAATTGTGATGAGTTTATCGAAAAGTTTAAAGGTATAACACAAACTGGTAAGAGAATTGTTGTGATTGATGCAGCGACCAATCAAGATATTGAATTTATTGCAGAGTCATTATCGAAGGTGAATTTACCTATTATACCTGTCGACTCAGGACCTTTCACAGCAGCATATTCAAAATTTAAAGTAAATCAAAAAGTAGATAACAGCAAAATTATTGTAACAGTCGGTAGTGCAACAAAAGTAACAGAGAAGCAGTTAACTTATCTAATAGATCGTATGAATATTAAGCCTGTTGTTCCAGACATATATAAGCTTGCCTCTTTTGATGATAATTTTGAAAATGAAATTAACCGTTGTGTAAGACAAGCAAAGCTAAAATTAAAAACAAGTGAAACAGTCATTATTACAACTAATGAAGAGAATCTTGTCATTATTGATATACAAAAGCTAGCGAAAGAAAATAATGTACAACCAGAAGAAGTTACTAAACGAATTACTGATGGTTTGGCAATAATTACTAAAAAAGTAATTGATGAGACTGATTATAGTATTAAAGGATGCTTTACAAGTGGTGGGGATGTGACAGCATCACTAACTACTATTATGAATGCCAACGGTATTACTTTGATAGATGAGGTTGCTCCATTAACAGCATATGGAACGCTCATTGATGGTGAATATGATGGTCTTCCAATCATTACTAAAGGCGGTATGATTGGTGATATTAGAACAATATATGAAGCAATAAAATATTTAAAAGCGACTTAAAATTAGGAGGAAATTTTTATGAATAAAAAAGCAATTATAGCAGTACCAATGGGAGATCCAGCTGGAATTGGTCCAGAAATCACAGTGAAATCATTTTTAAATAAAGAAGTATTAAATAGTGCAAACATCGTTGTAGTTGGTGACAAAGATGTCATAGAAAGAGCATTAGAAATTACCGCAACAGACTTAAATGTTAACGTTATTGAATCGGTAAAAGATGCGAAGTTTGCAACTGATACGATTGATTTAATTGACATGAACAATGTAGATATGGATACATTTAAATTTGGCGAAATTCAAGCACAGTGTGGTCAAGCAGCATTTGATTATATTGAAAAAGCAATTGACCTTGCGATGAAACACGAAGTAGATGCTCTCGCAACGACACCTATTAACAAAGAATCGTTATACGCAGCAAAAGTACCGTTTATCGGTCATACAGAAATGCTAGAAGAACTTACGAATTCACACGATCCGTTAACAATGTTCCAAGTGTTAAACTTAAGAATTTTCTTCTTAACACGTCACTTATCTCTAAAAGATGCAATTGACCAAATGACTAAAGAGCGTGTGCGTGATTATATTGAACGTTCTTATGATGCGTTAATTAAGTTAGGCGTAGAGTCACCAAAACTTGCCGTTGCTGGTTTAAATCCACATAGTGGGGAGAACGGATTATTTGGTATGGAAGAGGTAGAAGAAATCACTCCTGGTATTAAGTCAGCACAAGAAGACGGATTTGATGTAACTGGTCCAGTTCCTGCAGATTCCGTATTTTTCCAAGCATTAAATGGTAAATATGACGCAGTAATTTCTTTATATCATGACCAAGGTCATATCGCTGCTAAAATGACGGACTTTCATAAGACAATTTCAATTACAAACGGATTACCATTCCTAAGAAGTTCTGTTGACCACGGTACAGCATTTGACATTGCTGGTAAAAATATCGCTTCAAGTGAATCGATGGAAGAAGCAATTAAATTAGCAGGAGAATATGCGCTTAGCTTTAGAAATTAATAGGCGCATATTCTAGCGCCTTTCATAAATAGGGGGAACTATTATGGAAGTATCTTCAGCACAAATGATCTTAGGTCTAATTGTGGCAATTGTTTTGTTAATTTTTCTCGTATTAAAAACGAGAGTTCACGTGTTTTTAGCATTAACAATTTCCGCAATTATTGCTGGTTTAATTGGTGGTATGGAACCGACTGACGTCGTCACAGCCGTCTCACAAGGATTTGGTTCGACACTAGGCTCGATAGGTATTATTATCGGTTTTGGTATCATGATTGGTAAAGTGATGGAGATTTCTGGTGCTGCCGAAAGATTAGCCTATCAAGTCGTTAAATTTGTCGGAAAGAAAAAAGAAGAATGGGCGATTGCATTAGCAGGATACATCATTTCAATTCCAATATTTGTAGACTCAGCATTCGTTATTTTACATCCTTTAGTTAAAGCGTTGTCTCGCCAAACAGGTAAATCTGTAATTACACTTGGTGTAGCACTCGGTATCGGTTTAGCTGCAACACACCATGCTGTACCACCAACACCTGGACCACTCGGGGTAGCAGGTATTTTTGGTGCAGATATCGGACTAATGGTATTACTTGGTTTAGTTATCTCAATACCAGTCGTAATTTCAGGTGTATTATACGCACAGTGGTTAGGAAAGAAGATTTATCAGTTGCCTGAAGCGGATGGTGAGGGGTATTATCGTCCGACAACTGAAGAAGTGTTTGAAGATTTTAAAAACCAGGCGAGTGAACGTGAAAAGGAATTACCAGGTTTTACGTTATCGCTGATGCCAATTTTAATTCCGTTATTACTGATCTTTTTAAACACAGGTATTAATGCACTCGTTGAAATCGATGTTATACATATAAATGAAACAGTGCATTCTTATATAACGTTTTTAGGTAGCCCAATTATTGCAGTAGCGATTGGATTACTATTTGCATTATTTACATTAGCAAAACGTTTTACTGTAGAAGAAACACTCGAAGAACTTGAAGTTGGTTTAAATAATGCTGGAATTATTTTACTTGTCACAGGAGCAGGTGGCGCATTTGGTGCAGTGTTAAGGGAGAGTGGTGCAGGTACAGTTATTGCAGAAGAAGTAGTAACTTGGAGTGTTCCAGCAGTACTTATTCCCTTCTTAATTGCCACATTTGTTCGACTTATCCAAGGATCAGGTACAGTTGCTATGATTACTGCAGCTTCAATTTCTGCACCAATACTTGGTAATTTAGATATTAATCCAGTACTTGCAGCTCAAGCAGCGGCATTTGGTGCGATGATTTTCTCTTATTTTAATGATTCTTTATTCTGGGTTGTTAATAGAATGATGGGAATCAAAAAAGTTAAAGAACAGGTACTTGTTTGGTCAGTTCCAACAACAATTGGTTGGGCTGTATCAGGAATTACATTAGTTATTTTAAGTTTATTCATATAATTATTTATAATATGAAAGCTCTCTTCATAGTATTATGAAGAGAGCTTTTTTTCTTTCATATATATATCATTTAATAATAAAAATATTTTAAAACTTTATAAAACATTTACATATTTTGCAAAATAATTATAATAAAAACTAGATGATACCGTTACCTTAAAACAGATTGCTAAGAGGTATATTTAACAATTTAGTTTATATAGAGCGCTTACTGGGAAAGAGAACGGTATAAGAATATCTGTTCTATTTTGACCTAGATTGTTATTTCTGTTGAACTCTGTAAGTGACAATACTTATATAGGAGGCACAGCTAATTGAGAAATAAACATTCTATTCTTCTTACTTCTATATTGAAGGATTTCGGGATACATATGGGAAAAGAAGTTTTGTAAACAGATATAAAATCTTTTCATACTAAATATTGGAGTAATTCTAATGAAAAATACTTAATCTATTATTCGTAATGGGACTATCGTTCGTGCTAGTTGCGTGTGGTGATAGTTAGGATGACAATGAGAAAGATACAACGAAAGAAGAAAATGAAACAGAAGAAGTAAATAAAGAAGAATCATCAGAAAGAGATGATAAGACTGATGAAAAAGTAGTAGAAGTCGGAGAGGCTGTCGATGTAGAAAGCTTTGAGTGGGATGTTCCGTATCAGGTAACCGTAAATTCTGTTGATCTTGTTAGTGAATATAATGGTGAAGATATTACAGAATATGTTAGTAATGCTGATGAGAACATTAAATTTCTTGTAGCGAATACTATAATAAAGAATACTAGTGATGAACCTATGATTACAGGAGAGTACGTGATTCCTAGACTTGGTATTGATAAAGGAGGCAGTGGTGAAAGTTTCATTTTTGAGTTGTCAGAAGAAGAGCTCTCAAAAGAAATTGCACCTGGTGAAGAAGTAGAATTGGATTTTGTATTTATACAAGATCTACTAACTGTTCGTGATCCAGAAGGGAATGTATATTTACATTTCGAAGGAATGAGAGATGATCAAAAAACATACAGAATACCTACAAAATAATCTATAATGTATCCATGTTTAACGGATGATTGATATCCGTTAAACATGGGTTTTCTTTTTATTTTTAGAAAATTTTTATTAGTAGTATTCTACTATGATGGACACGTCTTATCCTCAGTCAAATCCAACTGCTCTTCGTTCAGCACTCTTATTAGAAACATAACTGCTAATTTTAAAAATAAAACCAAAGTGACTTTTTAAAAATTTAAGTATGGAAGTAAAAATTATGATATATTCATGTGTGTTGATATATAGATAGAAGGTTTCATGTATCAAAAGTTAAAGATGCGCATCTTTTTTTCAATTGATAAAACAACCAAAATCATGGAAAATATAATCAATAGAATAAACTATTTATACTAAGGAGACCAAAATGAAAATAAAATTTGGTGTATTATTTGTAGCACTTATGCTTACGCTTTTGTTATCGGCTTGTGGAAAAAGTTCTGAGGAAGTCGAGGAAATATTAAAAGAAGATAAAGTTGAAGAAACGAAAGATGGACTTAAAATCGCAATATCTGTGGATCCAGATGGGTTAAATCCGCATCGAACAACTGCTAGTTCGACGTTTGTCATCACAAACAATATTTATGACACGTTAGTCAAAGTGACAGAAGACGGAGAAATCGTGCCAAGTTTGGCTGCATCTTATGAGCAGTCTGATGACGGAAAGACACTCACATTTCACTTGCGAGATGACGTTAAGTTCCATGATGGCGAAAAGTTCACAGCAAAAGACGTGGCTTATTCATTTGAACGCATCAGAGATGATTTAGGGCCAAGAAAAGATAACTATGAATACATAACAGAAGTCAGTGTAATTGACGATTATACGATAGAATTCAAAGCGGAAGCACCATCTGCAACATTTATAAGTGACTTTGCATACCCATGGGCAGCGATTGTTAAAGACGGTGCTGGAGATGACTTAAAGAAATCACCAGTAGGCACGGGACCATATAAGCTTGTGAACTGGACGCCTCAAGATAAGGTTGTTCTAGAAGGTGTCGAACACTATAACGAAGGTGCAATTAAACATATTGAGTTTAAGATGATGCCAGATTCAACTGCACAGGTAACAAGCTTCAAAAAGGGCGATATAGATTTAATCGAAACTACAGGGGATGTTGCAGAGACATTAGGTGATGCAAAAATCGTTGAAATCGACAATAACTCTGTACAGATCATGGCTATGAACTTAGAAAACGAGCATTTAAAAGATGAAAAACTGAGACAAGCAATCAATATGGCAGTTGACAAAGAAGAACTCATCAAAGCAGTGTGGTGGGGATATGGTAAAGAAATCGGCTCGCACTATCCCCCTGTTTTAAAAGGATATGTCGACACAACAGACACTTATCCGTATGATGTAGATAAAGCGAAACAACTCGTGAAAGAGTCAGGCAGAGAGGGCATCACATTGAATATGAAACTTCCAACAGACTATCCAAACTATGTGAATGCAGGACAGATTATTGCTGAAAAATTAGAGGCAATCGGAATTCATGTTAAAATAGAGACGATAGAATGGGGTACATGGTTAACAGATGTCTATGGTAACCGTGACTATGATCTCACAGTCGTTGGACACACAGGTCGTATCGAAGGTTATGATTTACTAGAGAAATATGGAAGCACGCGCTCGGATAACTACTTTAATTATAAAAATGCAGAAGTAGACGAACTTTTATCATCTATTAAAGTAGAATTAGATGATGATACACGTATGGACATGTATAACCGTGTCCAAACGATTCTAGCAGAAGAAGTTCCAGCATTGTATATTCAAGCGCCAACACGTATTTACGCGATCAGTGAAGACTTAGAAGGATTCACGTCATATCCAATCGATGTTTTTGAATTAAAAGATTTAAAATTTAAAGAGTAATCAATAGGTGATGGATGATATGAAAGAAATTATAAGACGCATTACGAGTAGCATAGTACTTATAATTGTCGTATCATTTATCACTTTTTTTATGTTGATGATGATACCTGGAGATGCGGTGGAAATTAGTCTCGGAACAGAAGCCACACCAGAACGTGTCAGAGAACTTCGAGCAGCTCTCGGGATGGATGCTGCTTGGTATACGCAATATTTTAACTGGTTGACCAGTGCGATAACTGGTGATTTTGGTGTGTCTTTTACATATGGTGAGACAGTGACAGCACTTCTATTAAGTAGGTTACCTGTTACGTTAACACTCATGGTGATGTCAATCGTAATTGCGGTGCCTTTAGCACTCACAATTGGTGTCTTTGCTGCATTAAAACAAAATAAGACGTTTGATATTATAGCGAGAACGCTCATGCAAATTGGTGACGCGATGCCACAGTTTTTTATTGCACTCATTTTTCTCGTTTACATCGCTGCACAGTTTGACGTGTTTCCGATATCTGGATTTAAACCATTTACGGAGAGTGTTTATGGTGGCTTTATGAGCTTACTACTGCCGGCACTTGTGCTCGCATTTGGTATGATTGCGACACAGATTAGGATCGTGAGAAGCTCGATGTTACATAGTTTAAAACAAGATTATATGCTCATGACCCGAGTGTCTGGAATGAATCCTGTTTTTGCAATCATTAAATATCCACTGCGTGATGCGTTGATTGCACCACTTACAGTTATTGGTATTCAAATTGCGGGGTTAATTTCAGGTGTGATTGTCGTAGAGAGTATTTTCAGTTTGCCTGGAGTTGGCCGACTGTTATTTAGTGCAGTCTTAAAACGAGATCTCTTCTTAATTTTAGGGCTCGTGAGCTTTATTGTGACTTCTGTCATAATCATTACGCTTATCACAGACATACTCTATATTCTCCTGAATAAGCGAATGAGGAGGAAAGAGTCATGAGAAAATATGTGTTTATATTGAGCGTAGTACTCTTACTCATTCCGTTATCGCTAGGAATAGTGTCATTTTTCTATACACCATATCCGATTACAGAGATGGATATTGATAATCGTTTTTCTTTGATGTCTAAAGAGCATCTACTCGGTACGGATCAGTTTGGTAGAGATATATTATCTAGGTTAATGGTTGCGTCACGCTATGCGTTACTTTTAGGAACGGTTTCAGTCACTTTAGGCTTATGTGCTGGGATTTTCATAGGTGTCATTTCTGCTTTATCAAATAAGTGGATCAGCATGATTTTCCTAAGGTTTATAGATGGGATGCTCGCATTCCCAGGTATCGTACTTGCTATGATGTTTGTGGTTGTATTTGGGGATGGACTTTACTCTACACTTATTGCAATCGCGATATTTATGATACCAATATTTGCTAGACTGACGTATTCACTCATTAAAGAACAACAACACGCACTCTATATAGTGGCGGCAAAAAGCATGGGACTATCGACAATGAGAATTGTGTGGAGACATTATCTCCCAGTCATTTTGCCTAGACTCGTAACACAATTCAGTGCAAGTATTGGATCTGCAATTTTAATAGAATCCGCGTTATCTTATTTAGGACTTGGTGTCGTTCCACCGAACGCGAGTTTTGGACTGATGTTAAAAGAAGCGCAGAGCTTTATGCTGAGCTATCCATATTTAATCTTGCCGTCAGGGATATTACTTGTGATTACTGTCCTTGGTCTGAACTTAATGGGAGATACGTTGAATGATCGACTCATGAAATTAGGTGATACTAATGATTGATATAAAGGCACTCGAAGTGCGCACAAATGAAGGAAAGAGACTCGTACAGCCATTTGATTTCTATCTTAAAAAGAGAGAAATTGTAGGGGTATTTGGGGAATCAGGTTCAGGGAAAACAATATCGACACAAGCGATGTTTAACTTGCTTCCGAGATCACTCGTGTCACATGCTACGCTAAAAATGGTAGAAGATAAAAACATAGATGACCTTAAGTCGAGCGATTACCGAAAACTCATCGGACTTGATGTTGGATATATTCCACAAAATACAACGGAATTTTTACATCCGTTAGTAAAAATTAAGCACCAGATGTTAGAGGGTTTCGTGACGCATCAGTGTGGCACTAAACGTGAAGGATTAGAACGTGCGACGGAATTGTTAGAACTTGTGGGGCTTAAAAATCCTAAAAAAATCTTGAACGGATACGTGTTCGAACTTTCTGGTGGAATGCGCCAACGCGTCAATATCGCACTCTCCCTAATGACGAAGCCACGTATAATTATTTTAGATGAGCCGACGACTGCTCTAGATAGCATCACGGAAAACGAGATAATGGAGTTTTTTAAAAAACTGAATCAAGAAGAAGGCGTGTCGCTCATTTTAATCACACATAACATGAAACTGATAGAGAAGTACACGGACCGTGCGTATGTTTTCTATAAGGGAGAAATGGTAGAGACGAATGATACAAAGACGCTATTTAAGCATCCAACGCATCCGCATACAAAAGCACTCGTCCAAGTATCGAGAGAGGAGGACGTGAGATGATTTTATCATGTGAAAATGTGTCTAAAAACTTCAAAGATACAATAGCTTTGAAAGATGTGAGTTTGGAACTTAAAGAAGCGGAATCTATCGGAATTGTTGGAGAATCTGGGTCCGGAAAGTCTACACTTGCGAATATCCTTGGCGGACTTGTAAGTCCAAACTCAGGAACTGTATATTTTGAAGGTGAAGATATCAAAAGTATGAAAAAACGTAACTACCTAAAATTTAGACAAAATGTGCAGTTTGTATTTCAAAGCCCTAAAGAAAGTCTACATCCATATTTGAAGGTAAGAACGTCACTCCGAGAACCATTTTTTGCGAAAGGACTTCCGCGAAAGACAAAAAAAGAGATGGATAGAGAGATACTTCGCGCATTAGAACGTGTGCAATTAAACGAAACGATTCTAGATAAATACCCGCACCAGTTAAGCGGTGGACAAGCACAGCGCATATCGATCGTCCAAGCGATGATCACTGATCCGAAAGTGGTAATATTTGACGAAGCGGTCTCCGCACTAGATATACTCGTGCAAAAAGAAGTCATCGAGATTTTGAAGAAGTTACGACATAACATTCGCACTTCATATCTATTCATCACGCACGACATATCCACAGTAAAAACACTGACAGATAGAATCATCGTTATGAAAGACGGACAGATTGTAGAAGTAGGTAAAACGGACGATATTTTGAACAATCCACAAAATCCCTATACCAAAAAACTTATTGCGAGTTCGATATGAAGTGTTTGATAAGCTAAATACTAACCATGAGTATTCTTTTTATTTTTAGAAAATTTTATTAGTAGTATTCTACTACGATACATTTCATCACGCTTTAGGAATTAATGGTATCCATTTAAATTTTAAAGATAAAAACATGATAACCATTGTAAGTCCCTCTGCTATTGGGAATACAAGCCAAATCGCGTTTGGTCCAAATAGAATTGGCATTATAAATAATAGAGGGATGAAGATAATAAAACTACGTAATAAGCTAATCATAATCGCGATACGAATTATACCGATTGATTGATAGAATTCCGTGAGCACCATGTTGATTCCTAAGAATAAGTATCCAATGAAGAATAGGGTGATTCCGATTTTTATATAACTAATTACTTCGGTACCTTCAATACCAAATAGCCATATGATGAGTCCTCTCCCTAAGACTCCAATTACAAAAATGAGGACACCGACTATGAATCCAGTGACTGTTGCGATACGGATAAATTGTTGTAATCGTTCAAAGAGTTTTGCACCGTAATGATAGCTCGAAATTGGTTGAAGTGCTGCACCCACTCCAATGAATAACATCAAGAACACAGTGTGCATGTAGTTTACAACCGCATAAGAGAAGATTCCTGTTTCACCGACATAATGACTAAATGTAACGTTCAGCCCAATCATCATTACTGCAGCTGAGGCTTCCAATATAAAACTTGGAAATCCAATTGAAATGATATTGCGAACAATAGATGGGTCGATCTTTATCTTTACGAGTGCCAG
Organism: Nosocomiicoccus massiliensis; assembly: GCF_002871345.2. Classification (NCBI taxonomy): domain Bacteria; kingdom Bacillati; phylum Bacillota; class Bacilli; order Caryophanales; family Staphylococcaceae; genus Nosocomiicoccus; species Nosocomiicoccus massiliensis. Next base: position 121,291 of record NZ_CP136964.1, read on the forward strand.
TTGACTTCGTTTAGTTAAAAAGTGCGTCACGAGGACTAAAATACCGATAACAGTCGCAAGGACTGTAGCATATGCGGCTCCTTTTACACCCCAGTTGAAGATGAAAATAAAGATGTAATTTAGGATAATATTTACAACCGATGTGACAACTAAGCCGACCATCGCGAGTGTTGGATTCCCGTCGTTACGTATAAAAATGCTCAGAATGTTTTCTAACACGAAGAAGATTCCGAATACTAAAATGACGTGTAGATAATCGAGCACATAACTAATGATTGCATCATTTGCGCCGAATAGGTACGCGAGTGGTTCTTCAAATACGAGACATACTCCAATGATGATACCAGTGACGACAACGGTAATAATAATCGCGTGTGTAAAAATCGATTTTGCACGATGCACATTATTTTGTCCTAGAGCAATGGAGTACAGGGTTGCTCCACCCATTCCAATCCATAGAGAAAATGCTAAGATGACTGAATAAATGGGCAAAGCGATGTTGACTCCAGCCAGTCCGTTATCTCCTACACCGTGGCTCACGAAGAGTCCATCGACTAAAATGTTGATGGCCATGAGCATCATTCCAAATAACGATGGAATTAAATATTTAAGGAAAAGTTTTCGTGGTTGCATCGTTTGCATTGTAGTGTGTACGCGTTCCATAAAAATACCTCATTATATATATATAAATCTGTTCCGTTTGTTCTTACTATATTATGATAATAAATTATACAGTAACCATATAGTCAAGGACGGGAGAGATAAAAACTGGAATTTTTAAAAAATTTGTTTACCACTGGAGAATTCGCAAATATTTGTAACGTGAAGAAACAAACACTTTTTCATTATGATGATATTGATTTGTTAAAACCTGAGTATGTAGCTCCGAATGGATATCGGTATTACTCATTTCAACAAGCAGAAGTGTTTACGGTCATTGAAATATTAAAAGAGATTGGTATGTCTTTATCTGATATAAAAGATTTTTTAAATGCCAACAATTTAAAAGAAACAGCTGAGATGTTAACTGAAAAAGCGGAAATGATGCAGCAGAAGATTGAGGCACTACAGCGCACGAAAGAGATTATTCAAAACAAGAAAGAGCAGATTGTAAATGCGATAAATCTCGATATCGATAATATTACAATTGAACATTTAGAGAGAGAATACTACGTGCTAAGCAAAAATATTTTAAATAGCACTGACAAAGAATTTACGGAAGTAATGATGTCATTTATCAAACATATAAAAGAAGAAGGGCTAGATATTGGATATCCAGTAGGTGGGGTGATTCCAAAAGCACAAATTGAAAAGAACGATTATTTAAATGTGTCTCATCTATTTATGAGAATTAAAGAAAAAGCTTTAAAGAATCCATTCATTAGAAAATCGTGCACTTATGCGGTAGGTTATCACAAAGGCTCGTACATAAAGACATACGAAACATATGAAAAAATGAAATCTTTTATAGATAGCAATGGATATCAAATTAGTGGAGATACGATTGAGGAGTACGTCATTGATGGACTCAGTGCAATAGGTGAAGAAGATTACATTACAAAAATTATGATACAAGTGGAAGGAAAATGAGCGGGATAATTATAGTAAAGGAGGCGTTCATATGACAGTATTATTCGACCACATCATCTATTTTTCTGAAGATCCTAGTGCAATGAAAGACGAATACGAACAAAAAGGGTTTTATACTGTGACCGGCGGTACACACGACATTTGGGGCACGTATAATACACTATTACACTGCGGGCTCTATTATATTGAATTTTTAGGGATAAAAAACAGACAAACCTTCGAGAAGTACAACGAAGATAATGTAGATTACACGCTCATGTCTTCCATATATAAAGAAAATTACCGTGAGGGTATGCACAACTTTGCACTTCGAACGACTGACATCGAAGCTCTCAGTACGTCGCTCGAGAATTCAGGATTCGAAATCGATGGGCCTCGCACATTCAAGAGAGAAAAAGAAAATGGAGAAGTAGTCTCATGGAAGTTGTTATTTATAAAAGACAATAAGACGAACGTCCCTATGCCATTCATCATTGACTGGGGTATGAGTGACGAAGAGAGACTAGAAAACCTTGAAGCAGGAAGCATACTAGGAGATAACGGTAAACTATTAGAAATTAAGGTAGCAGTAGAAAATGTTGATAATGCGATTCACGCATTCGCCGAAGCTTTTCACTTAAATAAACATGATGAGAACACTCTGGAATTAGGTAAAGTAAGACTAACATTTACGGAAGAGTTACAAGAAAATCAGGTAGTAGTCGAAACAGACGGAGAGACATTCATAATTTAATGTAATTAACGTTTCGTAAGGGTTTGTAAAAAAATAACAAAAGCACATAGACAACAATCTATATAGATGTTAATCTATTTACCATCTAGGAGGTTTAGTCATGTCTTATAAAGAACTATCAAAAATATTAAAAGTCTTATCAGATCCAAGTCGGTTGGAGATATTAGATTTACTATCTTGTGGGGAATTATGTGCTTGTGACTTGCTGGAATACTTTCATTTCTCACAACCAACACTCAGTCATCATATGAAGTCTTTAGTAGATAATGAATTAGTTACAATAAGAAAAGACGGTAACAAGCATTGGTATCAACTGAATCATGATAATTTAGAAGATATTATCAAAAATTTAAATATCATTAATACATCGACCGAAAGATGTGTATGTAAAAATGTGAAATCAGGTGATTGCTGTTGATGGTTTTAGCAATTGTGATTTTTCTTTTAACTTTAATTTTTGTGATATGGCAACCAAAAGGATTAGATATTGGTATTACAGCTCTGATTGGGGCAGTTGTGGCTATCGTTACAGGAGTTGTAAGTTTTTCTGATGTACTAGAAGTAACAGGTATTGTTTGGAATGCAACTCTAACTTTTGTAGCTGTTATTCTAATTTCATTAATATTAGATGAAATTGGATTTTTTGAATGGTCTGCAATACATATGGTCAGAGCTTCAAATGGTAATGGGTTAAAAATGTTTGTTTTTATTATGTTACTTGGAGCAGTTGTAGCAGCATTTTTCGCAAATGATGGTGCAGCTTTAATATTAACGCCTATTGTATTAGCAATGGTAAGAAGTTTAGGGTTTAATCAAAAAGAGATTTTTCCTTTTATTATAGCTAGTGGATTTATTGCGGATACGACATCACTACCTTTAATTGTCAGTAACTTAGTGAATATTGTTTCTGCAGATTACTTCGATATTGGATTTATTGAATATTTTAACCGTATGATTGTTCCTAATATATTCTCTTTAATTGCTAGTATTGTCGTTTTATGGTTATATTTCAGAAAATCTATACCTAAAACGTTTAATGCAGAAAATCTACCCAATCCTAAAGATGCAATTAAAGATCTTAAACTATTTAGGATTTCATGGATTGTATTAGCAATACTACTTGTTGGTTATCTTGTTAGTGAGTTTATTCAGATACCTGTATCTTTTGTTGCTGGTACGATTGCTATAATCTTTGTGCTATTCGCTCGAAAATCTAAAGCAGTTAATACAAAACAAGTGATTACAGGTGCACCATGGAACATCGTTCTATTTTCTATTGGTATGTATTTAGTTGTATTTGGATTAAAAAATGTAGGTATCACAACATTTTTAGCTGAAATATTAACTAATATTTCAAGTTATGGATTATTCATCAGTGTGATGGGTATGGGCTTTATAGCTGCTTTCTTATCATCAATTATGAACAATATGCCAACTGTTTTAATAGATGCAATAGCGATTGGTCAATCTAGTGCTACAGGACTACTCAAAGAGGGTATGGTTTATGCGAATATTATAGGTTCTGATTTAGGACCTAAAATTACGCCGATTGGTTCTTTAGCAACATTATTATGGCTACATGTTTTAGCACAAAAAGGTGTAAAGATTTCATGGGGAACATACTTTAAAACGGGAATTGTCATTACTATTCCAGTCCTATTTGTAACACTCTTAGGATTGTATTTTACACTAATCATATTTTAAAAAGAGGCTTTAATTATGGATAAGAAAACAATTTATTTTATATGTACTGGCAACTCTTGCCGTAGCCAAATGGCTGAGGGTTGGGGGAAGAAATTATTAGGTGAAGACTGGAATGTCTATTCTGCTGGTATTGAAACACATGGTGTTAATCCTAAAGCAGTAGAAGCTATGAAAGAAGTAGGTATTGATATATCAGACCATACGTCAGACTTGATTGATAATGATATTTTAAAACAATCAGATTTAGTCGTAACGTTATGTAGTGATGCAGATGAGAATTGTCCGATTTTACCACCAAATGTTAAAAAAGAACATTGGGGTTTTGATGATCCTGCGGGTAAAGAGTGGTCAGAATTCGAGCGTGTTAGAGATGAAATTAAATTAGCGATAGAACAATTTAAATTGAGATACTAAAAAAGAGGCGAGTCATTTCGCCTCTTTTATATTAAGATAATTTACCTTGTAACTTCATAACGTCTGCTACTTTTTGAATTGAGTTTAAGTAAGCCGCTTCTCTGAATGTTACGTCGTGTTTTTCTTTTGTATCCCAGATTTCGTCAAATGCTTGGATCATTTTCTCTTCTTGACGCTCTAAGACTTCTTTTTCTGTCCAGTAGAATCCTTGTAGGTTTTGTACCCACTCATAGTAAGATACGATTACTCCACCTGAGTTTGTAAGGATGTCTGGTACTACTGTGATGCCTCTTTCTTTGAATACTGCATCTCCTTCAGTAGTGACTGGTCCGTTTGCACCTTCAAGTACGATGTTTGCTTTTACTAATTTCGCAACGCGCTCATCGATTGCGTTTGCAAGTGCTGCTGGTACCATAATGTCTACGTCTAATGACCAGAAGTCTTCTGGGTTTAAGATTTTAACGTTGTCCATTTCTTTGAATTTACCACGGTTTGCTTCTAGCTCTTCGTAAGTAAATCCTTCTTCACGGTAGATAGCAAATAATCCATCTGGGTGCCACTCCATAACTGCTTGTACTGTTGCACCGAGTTGTTCGAAGTATTTTACCGCGTGGCTTCCTACGTTACCGAATCCTTGTACTGCAAGTGTTGCTTCTTCGAAGTGGATATCGAATTTCTTAGCAACTTGACGTCCAATGACTGAAATACCGAATCCTGTTGATTCTGTACGTCCTAGTGATCCACCGTATTCTACTGGTTTACCAGTGAATGTACCGAGTGCTTGTGTACCAGCTAATTGACAGTATTCGTCAACCATCCAGCTGATCATTTGTGCACTACAGCCTACGTCTGGTGCAGGTACGTCGATTTTTTCGCCTAAGTATTTGTAAAGACCACGAACGTATCCGCGCGCTAATTGCTCGAGTTCGTTTTCAGATAGTTTTGTTGGGTCAGCAACGATACCACCTTTACCACCACCGTATGGTGTACCTGTTACTGCACATTTAAATGTCATCCAAATAGATAACGCTTTTACGTCATCGTACGTTGTTGCAGGGTGAATACGAATTCCACCTTTTGCTGGTCCGAGTGACGTGTTGTGTGCTGCACGGTAACCTTTGAACGTTCTGATAGTACCGTCATCCATCTTAACTGGAATGCTAACTTCAATCATACGCTCAACGTCTTTTAAAATTTCAAAGACTGCTGGTTCCGTATTCAAAATTCTACATGCTGATTCAACTTGTTGTTGCGCATTAATAAATGAGTTGTTACTCAAAGGAAAGACCACCTTTTTTGATATTAAGTTCATATGTATATAATATCACGTTTATAAAATAATGAAAGATTGTTATTTTGTATTTTCGAACAAAAATTTAATGTTCGTATAGCTATTTTTTCATATTTCACATTTGCTAATTTCTAGTAGTATATCGTATGTTAAACGGAATTTGCTATAATCGAATAGAATCTAAAACGTATAGGGAAGTGATGAGATGTCTATTAACTGGTTTCCTGGACATATGGCTAAAGCAAGGCGCCAAATTGAAGAGAATTTAAGTAAAGTTGATGTAGTGATAGAAATTTTAGACGCGAGAATTCCAATGTCGAGTCAAAATCCGATGATGAACGAGATCGTTAAAAATAAACCACGTATTGTCATTTTAAATAAGTCTGATCTCGCAGATCAAAATATGACAAATCAGTGGATGAATTACTTTAAGTCGATTGGGACGTATCCGATAGCACTGGATGCTCGTAGCAATAACGTATTAAAGCGCATTGAACCGGTTGCGATGGAAGCGACTGAAGAGATGTTTCAACGTATGGAAGCTCGCGGTATTAATCGTCGTCCGATTCGTGCGATGATTATTGGTATTCCTAACGTCGGAAAATCAACATTAATTAATAGTCTCGCAAAACGTAAAGCCGCGAGAACAGGAAATACGCCAGGTCTTACAAAATCACAGCAGTGGATTAAAGCAGGTAATAATTTAGAACTGCTAGACACTCCAGGTGTATTATGGCCAAAGTTTGAAGGAGATGTCGGGTTAAAATTAAGTTTAACTGGTGCAATTACGGATAGGGTCGTTCATTTAGACGAGGTCGCTATTTTTGGTATGAAGTTTTTAATCGAACACGATAAGGAAACGTTTGATACGTTTTATAAAATTACAAATTATGACGTCGATGATATCGTATCCGTGTTTGACGCAATCGGTAGAAGTAGAGGTATGTTAATGTCTGGTAACGAAGTCGATTATGAACAAGTGACAAACCGAGTCGTCTACGACATTCGAAACGGTAAAATCGGCAGATATACGTTTGATGAGGTAAATGATGACAATTAAAGAAGTAAAAGAATTTTTACAGACGATACATTCTATAGAAGATTTAGAGAGTATTGATTTACAAAGTGACCCACGTGTCGGCGTACAAAATGCAATTAAAAGTCGCAGACGTCAACTTGAAAAAATCGAAGAGACGAAACGACGTTTTGAAAGTATGATGGTCTATGAGCGTGAGTTAACAGGTGTGATCGCTGGCGTTGATGAAGCAGGGCGCGGACCACTCGCAGGAGAAGTCGTTGCTGGTGCAGTAATTTTAGGTGACGAGAAATTATATGGGTTAGATGACTCTAAAAAGTTAAGTGAAACTGAAAGAAATCGCTTATATGATTTAATTTTAGACACGTGCACGGTTGGTATAGGTACCGCAACAGTGGAAGAAATTGACACGTTAAATATATATGAAGCGACAAAACTTGCGATGACGCGTGCAGTGAAAAATTTAAAAGTACAAGTGGATCACTTATTGATTGATGCGATGGTGTTAGATATGGATATTCATCAGCAAAGTATTATAAAAGGAGACGCAAATTCGAATTCGATTGCTGCCGCTTCAATTATCGCAAAAGTGTACCGTGACCGTTTAATGAAAGCACATAGTAAAGAGTATCCAGCATACGATTTTGAAAAAAACTCAGGGTACGGAACGAAAAATCATTTAGAAGCGTTAAGACAATACGGAGCAACACCGATTCATAGAAAAAGTTTTTCACCCGTTAAGGAAATTCAGGAGATTTTTAGATGAACAGAATTAAAGTAGTAGATAGTTTAAGAGGATTTAGTTTACTAGGGATATTACTCGCTAACTTGCTCGTTTTTAACTACGGCATGTTTGGTAATAGTTATCCTGAAGTATATGACGTGTCTAATGTCGGCATCTTTTTAATGAATACGATTCGCGTATTATTTGAAGGTAGTACGATGCCGATATTTGCCTTTTTATTTGGATTTGGGATGTATATGATGGCGTCTAGTTTTAAACGTAAAGATCTCGGTGTTAAACGTGGACTCATTCGTCGCGGACTCGCGTTACTATTATTTGGTACACTGCACGCGATGTATTTATTTGAAGGAGATATTTTGTTCGTTTATGGACTGATGACGATTGTTTTATTTTGGCTACCGAATCGAAGTCTTAAAACGATGATTGTTTGTTTTCTTCTATCATCAGCGCTCGTTGTATTAATGCATTTAGACTTTGGTAGTAGTGTAGAAGACATAGATGAAGAGTTTGAGAGTTATACGACAGAGTTAACCGATGAAAAAATCGAATATTTACTCGAAGAAAAAGAAGCGTATCGTACGTTATCGAATGCTGAACGTCAGTCGTTTATATTCGATTCAGAGAATCCGTTTTTTGGCGGTGGTGTAGTCGGATACATATTTACGTATATACTCATTATTTCCTTTTACGTGCCTGTCTTTATATCTGGAATGATTGCAGCAAAACTTAAAATGTTTGAAACAGGTGGCACGTGGAAAAAAGCACTCATTCTACTCGTACCGATCGGTATTATATTAAATATATTTGGGCTTAATAATGAGACACTCGATTATTATATGTTCTTTATAGACACAGCGTTAGCTTATGGTTATATTGGACTATTTTATTATTTATATAAAGAAAACTTATTTATGGATAGTTTATCCGCCGTCGGTAAATTATCGTTAACGAACTATATTTTACAATCAGTGTTCCACTCGTTTATATACTACGGCAGTGGACTCGGACGATTTGGAGACGGGAATTTTACGCTGTCGTTTACGTTAGCAATTCTCTTCTTTATCGTACAAATTATATGTAGTTATTACTATATGAAGAAGTTTAAATACGGACCACTCGAATATATACTTAGAATTTGGACGTATTTCTCGTTTAAACCACATTTAAAACGTGGAAAAAACGCACATATTTAAAAATTACACTTTTTAGAAGCGTGTTAAGTTTACAATAGTGCGATGAATTTATATAATAGTTTTGAAAGCTTATTATTATAACGCTTAGGAGGCAGACCATGAATATTCATGAGTATCAAGGAAAACAAATTTTCCGCTCTAAAGGGGTAAAAGTACCGAACGGTGACGTTGCGCGTACGCCTGAAGAAGCGGTAGAAGTAGCAAAAACATTAGACTCTGACGTCTACGTAGTGAAAGCACAAATTCACGCAGGTGGACGTGGGAAAGCTGGAGGCGTAAAGATTGCGAAATCTTTAGATGAAGTTAAAGAATACGCTGAAAGTTTACTCGGTTCTACATTAGTAACGGTACAAAACGGACCAGATGGTACTGTTGTTAACCGTTTATTAATTGAAGAAGGTTGCGACATTAAAGATGAATACTACATCAGCTTTGTTGTAGACCGTGCGACAAACCGTGTCGTGTTAATGGGTTCTGAAGAAGGTGGAACTGAAATCGAAGAGGTTGCAGCTAAAACACCTGAAAAGATCTTCACTGAAGTGATCGACCCAGCAGTTGGTTTATTACCATTCCAAGCAAGAAGACTTGCGTTTAACATCAACATTCCAACTGAGTTAATTAACAAAGCGGCAAAATTATTACTTGGACTCTATGATGTATTTGTAGAAAAAGATGCATCAATCGTCGAAATCAACCCACTTGTAACAACAGGTGACGGTGAAGTTATGGCGTTAGATGCGAAAATCAACTTTGACGATAACGCATTATACCGTCAAAAAGAAGTAATGGAAATGCGTGACTTCGACGAAGAAGATCCAAAAGAAGTTGAAGCGTCTAAATACGACTTATCTTATATTGCACTAGATGGTAACATCGGTTGTATGGTTAACGGTGCTGGACTTGCGATGGCAACGATGGACACAATTAACCACTTCGGTGGAAGCCCAGCGAACTTCTTAGACGTAGGTGGCGGTGCGACTGAAGAGAAAGTTACAAAAGCATTCGAACTCATCTTAAGTGATGAAAACGTAGAAGGAATCTTTGTAAACATCTTCGGTGGAATCATGTTATGTGACGTCATTGCTAAAGGTGTTGTACAAGCAGTTAAAAACGTCGGACTTGAAATTCCATTAGTCGTACGTTTAGAAGGTACAAACGTTAAAGAAGGTAAAGAGATTCTTAAAGACTCTGGTTTAGCAATTACACCAGCAAGCACAATGGCTGAAGGTGCACAAAAAATTATCGCACTCGTTGAAGAAAATAAATAAGATAAGGGGAAATTAATTGTGGCAGTATTTGTAGATAAAGATACAAAAGTAATCGTACAAGGTATTACTGGATCTACTGCATTATTCCATACGAAACAAATGTTAGACTACGGCACGAAAATTGTCGGTGGTGTAACACCAGGTAAAGGTGGACAAGTAGTAGAAGGTGTACCTGTATTCAATACAGTAGAAGAAGCAAAGAAAGAAACTGGCGCGACAGTATCAGTCGTATACGTTCCAGCTCCATTCGCAGCAGATTCAATCATGGAAGCAGCAGATGCAGGTGTAGAACTTGTTATCTGTATTACAGAGCATATTCCAGTATTAGACATGGTTAAAGTCGTAGACTACCTAGAAGATAAAGAAACACGTCTCGTTGGACCAAACTGTCCTGGTATCATCACTGCTGATGAAACTAAAATTGGTATTATGCCAGGATATATCCACAAAAAAGGTCACGTAGGAGTTGTATCACGTTCTGGTACGTTAACTTACGAAGCAGTTCACCAATTAACTGAAGCTGGAATCGGTCAAACGACAGCTGTTGGTATCGGTGGAGACCCAGTAAACGGTACAGACTTCATCGACGTATTAAAAGCATTTAACGAAGACGATGAAACACTCGCAGTTGTAATGATCGGTGAAATCGGTGGTACAGCTGAAGAAGAAGCAGCAGCTTGGGTGAAAGAACATATGACAAAACCAGTTGTTGGATTCATCGGTGGTCAAACAGCGCCTCCAGGAAAACGTATGGGTCACGCTGGTGCGATCATTTCTGGTGGTCAAGGTACAGCAGAAGGTAAAATTAAAGCGATGAACGACGCAGGTATCGACACAGCAGATACACCGTCAGTAATCGGTGAGACATTAATCGAGCGTATTAAAAAAGAAGGCCTTTACGAGCAATGTCTAACAATTAAATAATAAATTTAAATTGTAACGCAGAGATAATATAATCTCTGCGTTTTTTTATTTTTATACCAATTTTAAAAACTATCGATTATAATACAGTTATGAAACTTCACATTTTACAATTAAGTTTTGCAAAAGTTACAAGAAAAGAGTTTCAGAAGATCCGAAATGGTGAAGTATTAAAAGAATCTACAATTAAGAAGTTACAGCATGCGAGAGAAATTTCGTTAGAAGACATCCACCGTAAATTGTGTGAGAACGGTGTGACGTTTATAACGGAGAGTTCAAAGTATTATCCAGCATCGTTAAAAGAAATTTACGACCCGCCGTACGTATTATATGTAAAGGGCTCTTTATCGGCTTTAAATAGTCGCAAAATCGGCATCGTTGGTAGTCGTAAAGCTGGAATGTATACGCGTCAAGCGTTACAAAGAATCATTCCAGCGTTAAATGAGTTTACAGTCGTGTCAGGTCTCGCATATGGTGCAGATGATATCGCGCACCATATTGCACTTGAAGAGAATATTCAAACGATCGGTGTACTCGCATTTGGTCACGATATCCATTATCCGAAGTCAACAATAAAAACGAGACATCGTATTGAAAAATATAGTTGTACGATTAGTGAGTATCCACCAGGCACACCGATAAATAAGCATCAATTCGTCGCACGAAATAGAATTATCGCTGGCTTAAGTGAAGGTGTATTAGTCACTGAAGCCGAAGAAAAAAGCGGAAGTTTAATTACGTTAGAGATGGCGATTGAAGAAAATCGACACGTCTTTTGTATACCAGGAAATATTACGTCACCGCTCAGTGCAGGTGTAAATGCGCGGTTAAAAGAAGGTGCGATATTCGTTACAAAAGCTGATGATATTTTAGATGAATTACAATAAATGAATTTAGAACCGTTGACAAATTTAAAAGTTAGTGTGTAATATTGTTCATTGAATCATAAAACGTGAGGGAGGCAATTAAAAGTGGCAGATAATTTAGTCATTGTAGAGTCCCCAGCAAAAGCGAAGACGATTGGTAAATATCTTGGAAAACGATATAAAGTCGTCGCTTCGATGGGTCACCTTAGAGATTTGCCCCGTAGTCAAATTGGTATTGACGTCGAAAACAACTACCAACCAAAATATATAACGATTAGAGGTAAAGGACCTTTACTTCAAGAACTTAAAAAAGAAGCAAAAAAAGCAAAACGAATCTATTTAGCATCGGACCCGGACCGTGAAGGTGAAGCGATCGCGTGGCATTTAGCACACGCTCTCGGTGACGATAAAGAATATCACCGCGTCGTATTTAATGAAATTACAAAAGATGCAGTAAAAAATAGTTTTAAAGAACCGAGAGAAATGGACCAACAACTCGTCGACGCACAGCAAGCACGTCGTATATTAGACAGACTCGTTGGTTATAACATTTCACCAGTATTATGGAAGAAAGTTAAAAAAGGATTATCTGCAGGTCGTGTACAATCAGTTGCATTAAAACTGATTATCGACAGAGAAAATGAAATCCGTAACTTTAAACCAGAAGAATATTGGTCAATTGAAGGTCACTTTAAATATAAGCGCTCGAAATTTACAGGTAAGTTTTATAAGTTAGCGTCTGACGCTAAAAAGACAGAGTTACCAAATGAATCTGTCGTTAAAGACGTTTTAAAGCAAATTAAAGGAGACGACTTTAACGTCGACTCTGTCGAGAAAAAAGAACAACTGAGATATCCTGCGTATCCATTTACGACTTCTACATTACAACAAGAAGCGGCGCGTAAATTAAATTTCCGTGCACGTAAAACGATGATGCTCGCTCAACAACTGTATGAAGGAATTGACGTAAAAGGACAAGGGACGATTGGTTTAATTACGTATATGAGAACAGACTCTACGCGCGTATCTAACGAAGCGAAGTCTGAAGCATACGGATATATTGAAAACACGTACGGTAAAGAGTTTTTAGGTAAACGTAAAGATAAAAAGTCTGAAGGACAAGATGCGCACGAAGCGGTGCGTCCAACATCTACATTACGTACACCACAAGAAATGAAAGCTTTCTTATCACGTGATCAGTACCGTTTGTACAAACTAATTTGGGACCGTTTCGTCGCTAGTTTAATGGCACCAGCAGTGCTCGATACTGTGCGCGTGGACTTAAACAATAACGGAGTCATCTTTAGAAGTAACGGTTCTACTATTAAATTTAAAGGATTCTTACAAGTATACGAAGAAGGTATAGACGAAAAAGTAGATGCGAAAGAAAATATTATCCCTGAAATTTCTGAAGGTGAAACGGTTACTGCTGAAAAGATCGATTCAAATCAGCACTTTACTCAACCACCACCACGTTACACTGAAGCACGTCTTGTAAAAACGTTAGAAGAGTCAGGTATCGGCCGACCATCTACGTACGCACCGACGATTGAGACGATTCAAAAACGTAATTACGTACGTCTCGACCAGCGTCGTTTTGTTCCAACTGAACTTGGAGAAATCGTTTCTGAACAAGTATCCGATTACTTCCCAGATATTATCGATGTTGATTTTACGAAAGATATGGAAAAACAACTCGACGAAATTGCAGACGGCAACAAAGAGTGGGTAAAAGTGATCGATGACTTTTATAAAGAGTTTAGACCACAAGTTGAAAAAGCTGAATCAGAAATGGAAGAAATCGAAATTAAAGACGAACCCGCAGGCATAGACTGTGAAAAATGTGGCTCGCCAATGGTTTACAAAATGGGACGTTACGGTAAATTTATGGCATGTTCAAACTTCCCAGATTGCCGTAACACAAAACCAATCGTTAAAAAGATCGGTGTAAAATGTCCGACTTGTAAAGAAGGCGAAATCGTTGAACGTAAGTCTAAAAAAGGTCGTATTTTCTACGGATGTGAACGATATCCAGACTGTGACTTCGTATCATGGGATAAGCCAGTCGGTAGAGATTGTCCGAAATGTGACCAGTACTTAGTCGAGCAACGTAAAGGTAAAACGGTCAAGGTAAAATGTTCGAACTGTGATTATGAAGAAGATGCAAACTAAAAATAATCTAGGCTACTAATCTAGCCTAGATTTTTTATGGTGTTTCATAAGAAAAAAGATATTTCAGAAAAATAGTAATTGTGTGCAATTGTCTGTCAAATATATTAAACTATTCAATGGGAATTTTTTTATAACAGTGAGGAGGACTGTGGATGGACTATGTACTCGACTTTTTAGATGTATTAAAGTATCAAAAGCAGTATTCTCCAAAAACGATTGAAAGTTATCAACTCGATTTACGCGAGTTTGAATCATTTTTAAACGCGGAACATCTAACGGTAACGACGTTTGAGTCGAGAGATGCACGTAATTATTTAACGTTTATATACGATAAAGATTACAAAAAGACGACGATTAGCCGTAAAATTTCTGCGATTCGTAGTTTTTATAATTATTTAAACGAACGATATATCGTAGAAAACAATCCGGTGAGTCAAGTGTCTTTTCCAAAGCGAGACTCTATGTTACCGGATTTCTTGTATGAAAACCAAATCGATGCTTTGTTTCAGTCACTCGATAAAAACAAAAAGATGTACACGAGAGATCGTGCGTTACTCGAGATATTATACGGCACAGGAATACGTAGTGCAGAACTATTAAACATCGAAGTTTCTGATATCGACTTTGATCACCGGTTGTTAAAAGTACTCGGTAAAGGGAACAAAGAACGTATCGTACCGTTTAATGAATCCGTAAAAGAAGCGTTACTTGAATATATCGAGACGTTTTCTAAACATATGGAAGAGACAGGTGCTTTTTGGTTAAATTATAATTTGACGAAATTAACTGACCGTGGATTACGCTATATCATCAATAAAGTGATGAAAGAAAGTGCAATAAAAGCATCGCTTCATCCGCATACGTTACGACATACGTTCGCAACGCATATGTTAAATAACGGTGCAGACATACGTGCAGTACAAGAACTACTTGGTCATGAGTCGTTATCGACGACTCAAAGGTATACGCACGTTTCTAAAGAGCAGTTGAGACAAGCGTATTTAAACGCACATCCACAAAATAATAAGAGGTGACGAAAGTGGCAATTAAAGGAACGACGATATTTGCAGTCAAGCATAAAGGTAAAATGGCGATGGCTGGTGACGGACAAGTTACTTTAGGTAACCAAGTCGTCATGAAACATACCGCGAGAAAAGTGAGACGTTTATATGAAGGAAAAGTTGTCGCTGGATTTGCAGGCAGTGTCGCTGATGCATTTACTTTATATGAAAAATTTGAAGCAAGACTATATGAGTATAACGGTCAACTTGAACGTGCAGCCGTAGAACTTGCGAAAGAGTGGCGTACAGATAAAATGCTTCGCCAACTTGAAGCGATGTTAATCGTTATGAACAAAGATACGATGTTAATCGTTTCAGGTACAGGTGAAGTCATCGAGCCAGACGATGGTATTTTATCGATTGGGTCTGGTGGGAACTTCGCACTCGCCGCAGGACGCGCGATGAAATTACACGGAGACGATTTAGATGCTGAGACGATTGCGCGTGACGCGTTAAAAATCGCTGCAGATATTTGTGTCTTTACAAATGATAATATTATCGTTGAAACGATAGATGCTGAATAGGAGGATATATATTGGCTAGTTTATCTCCAAGAGAAATTGTGTCAAAACTCGACGAAGACATCGTCGGACAATATGAAGCAAAGCGTAAAGTTGCGATAGCGATGAGAAATAGATATCGCCGTATGAAATTAAGTGACGAACTTAAACATGAAGTCATCCCGAAAAATATATTAATGATCGGACCAACAGGTGTCGGTAAAACAGAAGTCGCAAGACGCATGGCTAAAATTACCGGTGCACCGTTTACAAAAGTTGAAGCGACAAAGTATACAGAAGTCGGTTATGTCGGTCGTGACGTCGAGTCGATGGTGAGAGACTTAGTCGAGACGAGCGTAAAAATGGTGAAAGAAGAATTATTTAAAGGCGTTCGTGAAGAGGCGACGAAATTAGCGAACGAACGTTTAATAAAATTACTCGCACCAGGACGTTTTAAAGAACCGACGTTTAACAATCCGTTTGAAATGTTTTCAAATATGGGTAAAACAGAAGAACCAGTAGAAGAAGTTGATGACACTGTACGTGAAAAACGTCGTAACATCCGCCAGGATTTAGAAGACGGACGTTTAGAAGAGCGTGTCGTTGAAATCGAAGTCGAAGAGAAACAAATGTCGATGATGATGCCAGGTATGGACAATGGTATGGGCGATATGTTACAAAATATGATGCCGAAGAAAAAACGTAAAAAACGTCTGCCAGTAAAACATGCGCGTGAGCATTTAATTAGAGAAGAGTCTGAAGGGCTGATCGACACGGACCTCGTCTATGACCGAGCGATTGAACTCGCTGAAACGTTAGGGATTATCTTTATCGATGAGATGGATAAAATTGCGATGGGGTCAAATAGTCAAGCTGGAGTATCTCGTGAAGGGGTACAACGTGACATTTTACCAATCGTTGAAGGAAGTGTTGTTGAAACGAAATACGGACCGGTGAATACGGAACATATTTTATTTATCGGTGCTGGAGCGTTCCACGTTGCAAAACCGAGTGATTTAATTCCAGAGTTACAAGGGCGTTTCCCGATTCGTGTAGAACTCGATAAGTTAAAAGCAGAAGACTTTAAACGTATTTTAACTGAACCAAAACATTCATTATTAAAGCAATATGAAGCACTGCTTGAAACTGAAGGTGTGACGGTCAGTTATACCGATGAAGCAATTGAAGCACTCGCAAATATTGCGTACGACGTAAACTCTACGACGGATGATATCGGTGCAAGACGACTTCATACGATTATGGAAACTCTGCTTGAAGAGTTACTGTTTGAAGCGGATAATATGCACGGTGCACATGTTGAAATTACAGAGAAATACGTAAATGATAAGCTAGACACAATTAAGAGTAGTAAAAACTTAAGTCAATTTATTTTATAAAACGGAGGGCTATTCTATATGCCAACATTATTAGAAAGAGCGAGAGAAATTAATAAGCTCATTCAAGAAAACGTAAAACACGAAGCGTTAGCAGAAAAACTTAGTAGAATATTAGACTGTAACACGTTCATCGTCGCAAGTGATGCGAAGTTACTCGGTTATGGTACGTATCACGAAAGTTTCGATGAAAACAGTCGTATGCACGAATTTTTAGAAAATCGTGAGTTCCCTGAGTATTATATGAACCGTATTATGCGATTACGTGAAACAGAAGAGAATATCGACTTTAGTAATAAGTTAACGATTTTCCCAGAAGAAGTTGCAGAATATAGTAACTCAGAGACGTGCGTCATTCCAATTTTCGGTGGTGGAGATCGTCTTGGAACGCTCATCGTCGGTAAAAAAGAAGAAAAATTTACTGAAGAAGATCTCGTCTTATGTGAGTACGCAAGTACTGTTGTAGGTATGGAAATGATGAACGAGCGTCAAAAAGAAGTTGAAAAAGAAGCACGTGATAAAGCGAGCATCGCGATGGCAATCCGTTCATTATCATACTCTGAACGTGAAGCAATCGAACACATTTTTGAAGAGCTCGATGCGTTAGAAGGTTTACTCGTCGCGTCAAAAGTTGCGGATAGAGTCGGGATTACACGTTCAGTTATCGTAAACGCGTTAAGAAAGTTAGAAAGTGCAGGCGTTATTGAATCTCGTTCACTCGGTATGAAAGGGACGTTTATTCGCATTAAAAAGCCAGGATTCTTAAAAGAACTAGAAAAAGATATGTTTTAGTTGAAGCCCTGACTAAACTGTGCTATTATAATAAACGGCTATAAAGCCAATTACACACGTTTTAGCAAGGAGCTAACTGGTGCCGTAACGGTTGTTAGCTAGCGTTAAAGCGGAGGTAAAAACCAAGGAGGAAAATATTCATGGCAGTAATTAGTATGAAACAATTACTTGAAGCTGGTGTACATTTTGGACACCAAACACGCCGTTGGAACCCGAAGATGAAAAAATACATCTTCACGGAGCGTAACGGTATCTACATTATCGATTTACAACAAACAGTTAAGATGGTTGACGATGCGTACAACTTCATTAAAGAAGTTTCACGTGACGGCGGTAAAGTATTATTCGTCGGTACGAAAAAGCAAGCTCAAGAAGCAATCAAAGAAGAAGCAGAGCGTGCAGGTCAACTTTACGTAAACCACAGATGGTTAGGTGGTATCTTAACAAACTTCGATACAATCAAAGGTCGTATCGACAGAATTTCTGAAATCGAAAAAATGGAAGAAGACGGATTATTCGAAGTACTTCCTAAAAAAGAAGTTGCAGAAATCAATAAAGAATATGATCGTTTAATCAAATTCTTAGGTGGAATTCGTGAAATGACAGATATGCCTAAAGCATTATTCGTCGTAGATCCACGTAAAGAATCTATCGCGATTAACGAAGCTAAAATCTTAGGTATCCCAGTCGTTGCAATGGTTGACACTAACTGTGACCCAGACGAAGTGGACTACGTTATCCCTTCTAACGACGATGCGATTCGTGCGGTACGCTTAATGACATCTAAAATGGCTGACGCTGTATTAGAAGGTCAACAAGGTGTATCTAACGAAGATGTTGCAGCTGAACAAAACATCGACTTAACAGAAGAAGAGTCAGCTGAAGAAGCATCAGAAACTGAAGAATAATAAACAATTTGGTGATAAGTACTTGTTATTTATCACCTTTTTTAAAACATAAATTGATTTTAAAGAATATGGAGGAACAATAATGGCTAAAATTACAGCTCAATTAGTTAAAGAATTACGTGAAAAAACTGGCGCAGGTATGATGGATTGTAAAAAAGCGTTACAAGAAACTGATGGTAACATCGAAGAAGCAATCCAATACCTACGTGAAAAAGGTATTGCTTCTGCTGGTAAAAAAGCAGACCGTATCGCTACTGAAGGTTTAATTGAAATCGCAGTAGACGGTAACGATGCAGCAATCGTTGAAATTAACGCTGAAACTGACTTCGTTGCACGTAACGAACAGTTCCAAAACTTAGTTAAGAAAATTGCTGAGCATATCGTTAAAACAAAACCAGCTAATCTTGAAGAGTTAAACGCTTCTGAATTAGATGGTCAATCAGTTGAGGAAGTTATGAAATCAGCAATTGCTACAATTGGTGAAAACATGAACATCCGTCGTTTTGAAGTTTTAACTAAGCCAGAAAATGGTGCATTCGGTGAGTACATCCACATGGGTGGTACGATTGGTGTGTTATCTGTAATTGAAGGTTCAACAGACGAAGCAATCGCTAAAGATGTTTCAATGCACGCTGCTGCATTAAATCCTCAATATGCAAAACAAGACGAAGTACCACAAGAAGAGTTAGATAAAGAGCGTGAAGTATTACGTAACCAAGCGCTTGAAGAAGGTAAACCAGAAAACATCGTTGATAAAATGGTTGAAGGAAGAATGCGTAAATTCTTAGAAGAAATCGTCATCGGTTCACAACCATTCGTTAAAGATAGTGACAAAACTGTCAATCAATTCTTAAAAGAAAACAACGCTGAACTCGTTACTTTCGTTCGTTTCGGACTAGGTGAAGGTTTAGAAAAACGTAATGAAGACTTTGCTGCAGAAGTTAAAGGCCAAATGGGTCAGTAATTAAAAAGACACTTCGGTGTCTTTTTTCTATATCAATATATATAACAGTTAAAAGGAATGAAAATCATGAGTTCTTCTAAATATGAACGCATCGTATTAAAACTTTCTGGTGAGGCACTTGCTGGTGGAGAAGGTGTCGGAATTAAACCGGATATCATTAAAAATATCGCAAAGCAAATTAAAGAAGCGAGAGAACTAGATGTAGAAATCGCTGTAATCGTCGGCGGTGGAAACATTTGGCGTGGTAAAACTGGAAGTGACTTAGGTATGGAACGTGGGAACGCAGACTATATCGGTATGCTCGCTACAGTAATGAACTCACTCGCGTTACAAGACAGTTTAGAACAATTAGGTGTTGATACACGCGTATTAACATCGATTGAAATGAAACAAATTGCAGAGCCGTATATTCGACGTCGTGCGATTCGTCACTTAGAAAAAGGACGCGTCGTTATATTTGCAGCAGGAATTGGTAACCCGTACTTCTCAACAGATACAACAGCAGCATTACGTGCAGCTGAAATCAATGCTGACGTTATCTTAATGGGTAAAAATAACGTAGACGGCGTATATTCAGCAGATCCAAAGCACGACGACACAGCGACAAAGTTCGAATCGCTTTCTTATATCGACATGTTACAGAAGAACTTACAAGTGATGGACGCAACAGCAACATCGTTTTGTATGGACAACTCTATCCCACTTGTGGTATTTTCAATTACAGAAGAGGGCAATATCAAACGCGCAGTACTCGGCGAAGATATTGGTACAACGATAACAGATTAAAAGGGAGAAAATAATGGCTAACGACGTATTGAAACAAGCAGAAAAGAA
The DNA here is from genome assembly GCF_002871345.2 of Nosocomiicoccus massiliensis. Classification (NCBI taxonomy): domain Bacteria; kingdom Bacillati; phylum Bacillota; class Bacilli; order Caryophanales; family Staphylococcaceae; genus Nosocomiicoccus; species Nosocomiicoccus massiliensis. The sequence goes on from NZ_CP136964.1 coordinate 141,677, forward strand.
AATGAACGACGCAATTGATGCGTTAAATCGTGAACTTGCAGGAATTCGTACAGCAACAGCAAACGCAAGTCTATTAGACCGCGTATACGTAAACTATTACGGTGCGGACACTCCGCTTCAACAACTTGCAAACATTCAAGTGCCAGAAGCGAGAATGTTAACAGTTACACCGTACGACAAAAGTTCAGTAGACGACGTGTTAAAAGCGATTCAATTAGCTGACTTAGGTGTGAACCCAACGTCAGATGGTACGATGATTCGTATTACAATTCCGCAACTAACAGAAGACAGACGTAAAGAATTAACAAAAGACGTTAAAAGCGTTGGTGAAAACTCTAAAGTCGTTATTCGTAACATCCGCCGTGATGCAAACGATACACTAAAGAAACAAGAGAAAGACTCTGAAATTAGTGAAGACGAATTACGTTCATTAGAAGAAGATGTTCAAGATTTAACAAATAAATTTGTGAACATCATCGACGAACGCGTAAAGGAAAAAGAAGCAGACATTATGGAAGTTTAAAAGTTTACAGGTAAGCATTCGCTTACCTGTATTTTTTAATGTTTCTTATGTTAAAATAGATTAATATGTACAGTCTGTACGTTTTTTAATTTTAACTCGGAGGCTACTTATGTTTAATGAGAAAAACTCGACCGATATAAATGGTCCAAACCATGTAGCGATTATCATGGATGGAAACGGCAGATACGCTAAAAGCCTTGGATTACCTCGAGTAAAAGGGCACGAACAAGGTATGGAGACTGTTCGTCGAATAGTCGTAGCTGCGAATCAATTAAATATAAAGTATTTAACGCTATATGCATTTTCTACAGAGAACTGGTCACGCCCACAAAGTGAAGTATCATTTTTGATGAAGCTTCCTGGAATTTTTATGAACAAATTCTTACCAGAATTGATGAGAGAAAATGTAAAAGTAGAGACGATCGGTGAATTTGATGAATTACCTTTACATACTAAAAAAGCCGTCTCTTATGCCGTCAATAAAACAAAAAACAATACGGGTTTAACGTTAATTTTTGCGCTGAATTACGGTGGTAGAAATGAAATTGTACGCGCTGTAAAAAATATCGCAAAAGACGTAGAAAGAGGGACTATAGAGTCATCAAATATTACTGACGAAACGTTTAGCACGTATTTATATACAAAAGACTATCCGGATCCGGAATTACTCATTCGTACGAGTGGGGAATATCGAATAAGTAACTTTTTATTATGGCAAATTTCGTATAGTGAATTATATTTTACAGATACGTATTGGCCGGAATTATCTGTTGAAGAGTTCAATTCGATTATAGAAAGTTATTGTAAAAGAGACCGAAGATTTGGTGGGTTAAAGGAGGAACGTCACGATGAAAACTAGAGTTATTACAGCAGTTGTCGCGTTACTCATATTTTTACCTCTTGTAATCTACGGCGGTATTCCATTTTTAGCGCTCGTTTACTTAATGTCTTTTGTCGCTTTATACGAAATCTTAAAAATGAATCGAATTCATATTTTCAGTGTGCCGGGTATTATGTCAATTCTCGCGTTGTTTTTAATCCTCGGACCAAATTCGACATTTTTACCAACAGTTGAAGCGTACCGTTTAAATTTACTCATCGTTATTGCGCTCGTTATGTTGTCGTTTACTGTTATATCTAATAACCGATTCTCGTTTGTCGACATGGGATTTTGTGTCATGAGTGTCGCTTATATCGGTATTGGATTTATGTATGCATATGAAACGAGAAATGCTGGTTTGATTTATTTAATGTACGGACTTTTAATCGTATGGACGACAGATACAGGTGCGTATTTATTTGGACGCGCCATTGGTAAGCGAAAATTATGGCCGCGTATCTCACCAAATAAAACGATAGAAGGTGCGCTCGGTGGGCTATTTAGTGCTGCAGTTCTTGCAGTAATATTTTCACTGACGGGTCTTTTAGATAACAATATGTTTTCACTCATCGTTTTAACGGTGATTTTAAGTGCATTTGGTCAAATGGGAGATCTCGTTGAATCTGCATTAAAGAGACATTTTGACGTCAAAGATTCAGGGACAATTTTACCTGGCCACGGTGGTATTCTAGACAGATTCGATAGTTTTATATTCGTTCTACCGTTAATGAATATACTACCGATAATTATTTAGAAGGTGACTTTATGAAAAAAATATCGATATTAGGTGTGACGGGGTCAATTGGAACTCAAACACTAGACGTCATAAGGTATAATAGTGATAAGTTTTCTGTAGAAGCAATTTCTGCAGGTCGAAATATCGAGATGTTAAGGCAAATTATTACAGAGTTTAAACCGAAACTCGTATCAGTCATGGACGAACGAGATGCGACATCTTTAAAAGGTGAGTTTACAGATGTGACATTTACGTACGGAAATGATGGTCTAGTAGACGTTGCGACATATGACGCGGATATATTAGTGACTGCGATATTAGGAAGTGTCGGACTCGTTCCGACGTTACGCGCAATTGAAAAGGGGCGTAAAATCGCTTTAGCTAACAAGGAAACACTCGTCGCAGCAGGTGACATCGTCATGAACCATGCGAAACAGTACGGTGCAGAAATTATTCCTGTCGATAGTGAACATTCTGCGATTTTTCAATGTTTAAATGGTGAAAAACTCTCTCAAGTTCGTCAGCTCATTATTACTGCGTCAGGCGGAAGTTTTAGAGATTTAACACGTGAAGAGTTAAAACACGTCACGAAAAAAGATGCGTTAAACCATCCGAACTGGTCGATGGGGCAAAAGATTACGATCGACAGCGCAACGATGATGAATAAAGGTTTAGAAGTCATCGAAGCACATCACTTATTTAATATACCAATCGATAAAATTAAAACGCTAATTCATCGTGAAAGCATTATACACTCGATGGTTGAGTTTACGGATAATAGTATAATCGCTCAACTTGGAAATAGTGATATGCGTACAGCGATTCAATACGCGATGACGTATCCAGACCGTATTTATAAAGACAATCCACTGGATATCAATACGTTATCGACATTAAATTTTGAACCGATGGACTTTAAGCGATTTAAAATGATTCAACTTGCGTATGATGCGTTAAAAGTTGGTGGAACGATGCCAGCGGTTATGAACGCAGCGAATGAGTATGCGGTGAACAGGTTTTTAAACGATGAAATTACATTTTTAGAAATAGAAGATATCGTTGAATCGAGAATGGCACACCATGAGGTTGTACAAAATCCAGACCTCGAAACGATTTTACATTATGATAAGTTATATAAGTCGGACTGGAGGGTTTAACTGTTGGTAGGTATTTTATCTTTTATAGTCGTATTTGGAGTACTCGTTACAGTACATGAACTCGGTCACTTATACTTTGCAAAACGTGCAGGTATCTATTGTCCGGAGTTTGCGATTGGAATGGGACCAAAATTATTTTCATACAGCCATAACGACACGTTATATACAATTCGTTTATTACCAGTCGGAGGATACGTTCGTATGGCAAGTGCGGATATGGAAGTGAACCCTTTAAACAAAGGGATGAGCATCGCACTAAAATTAAACGATTCAAACGAAATTACACACGTATTATTAGATGATAAACATAATTTTAACGACATCGAAGCGGTGGAAGTTATTGACAACGATTTTGTTGAGAAAATGACAGTGACAGCGAATCGCTATAGCGACAATAATATCGTCACGTACACGCTCGCAAAAACAGCGTATTTAGTAGAGAACGGACAATTAGAACGTATCGCAAGCTACGATGAGCGTTTTGAGTCAAAGACACCGTGGCAACGATTTTTAACATTGTTTGCGGGACCATTATTTAACTTCTTACTCGCATTTGTGTTATTTATCTTTTTAGCTTATGTTGTTGGTAAAACAGTCGATACACCGACTGTCGGTGAAGTATCTGAAGGGTCTCCAGCAGAAAAAGCTGGAATTGTCGCTGGTGACGAAGTGAAAGAAGTCAACGGTCAAGTCGTCAGTGACTGGACAGAAATGACACAAACAATCGCAGCAAACGGTGGAGAAGATAAACCGATTACGTTTAAAGTTGAAAACGACGGTAAGGTACGTGAAGTTGACATCGTACCGATGATTGAAGAAACAGAGACACCAACCGGTGACGTTGAGAAACGTTTAATTATCGGTGTGCGTCAAATGATGGCAGAACCTAAAAATATTTTCGAACCGATACTTTGGGGAACTGAAAGAATGATTGAAGTGAGTACGATGTTACTTACATTACTCGGTCAACTATTCTTATCGATATTCCAAGGTGAGTTTACATTTGATATGTTAAACGGACCCGTCGGTATTTATAAAGTGACAGAATCCGTCGCGCAGCTCGGCATTATTAGTTTAATCGCATTTACTGCGATGATTAGTGTAAACTTAGGGGTAATGAACTTATTACCAATTCCAGCACTTGACGGCGGAAGAATATTATTCGTCTTATACGAAGCGATATTTAGAAAACCGGTAAATAAAAAGGTTGCAATGAATATTCAAATTGCTGGTGTATTATTCGTTATAATGATTATGATCTTAGTGACATGGAATGACATCAAAGTATTTTTCTTAGGGGGATAATTGAATGAGACAATCAAAAATGTTTATACCAACGCAGCGTGAAGTTCCAGCTTCAGCTGAAAGTTTAAGTCACCAGTTAATGTTAAAGTCAGGAATGATTAAACAACTCGCGCGCGGGGTGTATACGTACTTACCAATTACAAAACTCGTACTACAAAACATCGAAAACATCGTACGTGAAGAAATGAACCGTATCGATGGAAACGAAGTTCAAATGCCAGTACTCGCACCGAGAGAATTGTGGGAAGAGTCTGGTCGCTGGGAGAAATATGGTAAAGAATTAATGCGTTTAAAAGACCGTCACGATAGAGACTTTTTACTCGGACCAACACATGAAGAAGTCGTCGTGGACTTAGTGAGAGACGAGTTACGTAGTTATAAACGTCTACCACTCACGATTTACCAAATCCAAACGAAATTCCGTGACGAACTACGCCCACGCTTTGGATTATTACGTGGAAGAGAATTCATTATGAAAGATGCGTATTCGTTCCACATCGACCAAGAGTCACTGTCTAAAACGTATCAAGATATGTACAATGCGTATGAAAAAATATTTACACGTTTCGGTTTAGATTTTAGAGCAGTTGAAGCAGATAGTGGTGCAATCGGTGGTTCACACACTCACGAATTTATGGCGCTATCTGAAATTGGTGAAGATACGATTGTATTCAGTGAAAATAGTGACTACGCAGCAAACATCGAAAAAGCAGCGTGCTTACGTCCTGAAGAAAAAAGCGATGATGCAGAAAAAGACATTGAAAAAGTAGACACACCGAACGTAAAATCATGTAGTGAACTTGCTGATTTACTCGGCATTGATTTAAAAGAAACGACGAAAACGATGGTCGTTAACGTCGATGGTGAACTTAAAATGATCGTACTTCGTGGAGATCACGAGTTAAATACGATTAAATTAAAAACATTCTTTAATTCAAATACAGAGCCAGAGCTTGCAGATGAATCAGATATTTTAGAAATTTTCAATGCACAACCAGGATCACTCGGACCAGTAAACAGTAAAATTCCTGTATATATCGATTATCAAGTAGAAGTGATGAAGAACTTCCCAGTTGGTGCGAATGAAGATAATTATCACTTTATCAACGTGAACTTAAAAGACGTTGAGGTCGAAGACGTCGGAGATTTCAGATTCATTACTGAAGGTGAAATGGCACCAGACGGTAGCGGACCAGTGAAGTTTAGAGAAGGTATCGAAGTTGGACAAGTGTTCGAGCTAGGTACTGAATATAGTGAAGCATTAAATTTAACAGTGTTAAACGAACGTGGCCAAAGTGTTCCAGTATTAATGGGATGCTATGGTATTGGTATTTCAAGAGCTTTATCAGCAATCATTGAAAAATACCACGACGAAAATGGAATTATGTGGCCGAAATCTGTCACTCCTTTTGACGTACACATCGTCATGATGAACGTTAAAAAAGAAGAGTTCGTAAATCCAGCTGAAGAATTATACGATTCACTATCTAAACAATATAAAGTGTTACTCGATGACCGTGATGAGCGTGCGGGTGTTAAATTTAACGACTCAGACTTAATCGGCATTCCAGTAAGAGTTGTCGTAGGGCGCGGTATTAAAGATGGTGTCGTTGAAGTGAAATTTAGAAATAGTGAAAAAACGCACGACGTTAAATTAGAAGACTTAGAATCATTTATAAACGAACATTATAACTAACAATACTACAGCGTAAATCGAGAGATTTACGCTTCTTTTTGGAGAGATGCTTTGTGGATTACAACCGGCAATTTAACATACTCTTACAACAGGCAAATATAGAAGACAATGAACAGTTAACTGGCGGGGAACTTAGAAAAGTAATCGTCGACGACAAAACGCGTGAATGGGAGTTTCATATACATTTTGAGACGCTGATCGATTACGCGGTATTTGCGTTTTTAAAGCAAAAAGTCGAAGAGACGTTTCGAAATATCGCAACGGTTCGCTTAAGAGTACATGCTAATGAATTCAAAGAGCGAGACATTTACGAGTATTTAAAAGAAGCGCTAGAAAATATCGAAGTGACTGAAAACTTTAAGCGCCAAATTAACAATTCGAAAATTATGTATAACGACGACACTTTAAAATTTAGTTTTACGAGTGACGTTACTAAAGAATATTTTGAACGAAAAATTAAAAACAATTTAATTTTAGAATATCGTTCATATGGCATCCTCATCTCAGACATCGTGGCAGATGTAGATTTTGATGCACAAACAAAAAACGATGAAAAACTCGATCAAAAAATTACGAATCATACAGAAAAATTATTAGAACAACATAAAAAAGAGAAAGAAAAAGAAGTATCGAAGCCTAAAGAAATCGTTAAGCAAATCGGTAAAAAACTTACGTTTGATGGCGTAAGAAAGATGTATACGATCGAAGATGAAGAATATAACGTCCGATTAGAAGGTGTAATTTTCAGTAAAGACGTGATACATACACGTACTGGAAAGCAAATTTTAAATATGAAAATTACCGACTACACGGATAGCATTCAAGTGAAACGTTTCGGTAACAAAGAAGAAGAAACTAACGTATTCGAAGCGCTGAATAAAGGGGACTGGGTAATCGTCGAAGGAAATATTGAGTACGATGACTTCGCAAAAGACCTTGTCATGAATTTACGTGCGTTAACGATTACTAAACCACCTAAACATGAAGATGATAGTGAAGAGAAGCGTGTCGAACTTCATCTTCATACGATGATGAGTGCGATGGACGGTGTGACGACAATAGAAGATTATATTGACCGCGCGGTTGAATACGGACATCCTGCACTTGCTATAACAGACCATAACAACGTTCAAGCATTCCCGAACGCATATAATTATGCTAAAAGTAAAGGTTTAAAAATGCTCTTTGGTATGGAAGCAAACATCGTCGAAGATAGTGCGAAACTCGCATTTAAAGATAGTCCAGTGCGTTTAGAAGACGCGACGTACGTCGTATTTGACGTTGAGACGACAGGGTTATCTAGTAGATACGATAAAATTATCGAACTCGCAGCAGTTAAAGTACATAACGGTGAAATCATCGACCGTTATGAAAGCTTTATTAATCCGCATGAACCGTTATCAGAGGTCATTAAAAACTTAACAGGTATTACAGATTCGATGTTAGAAAACGAACGTGAATTTGAAGATGTTCTCCCTGAATTTAGAGAGTGGGTCGGGGATGCGATATATGTCGCACATAACGCGACGTTTGACATGGGCTTCATTGATACGGCGTTCACTAAGCTTGGGTTTGGTCCGTCAGATAACCCTGTCATCGACACGTTAGAGATTACGAGAGTACTCAATAAAGACTTAAAACGTCATAACTTAGCAGCACTTGCTAAACATTATAACGTCGAACTCGTCAGTCACCATAGAGCGATCTACGACGCAGAAGCGACAGGTTTTATATTTATAAAGATGTTAGCGCAGTTAAAGAATGCGGGCATTGCCACACATCAGGATATTAATACGCTCGCTAGAGATGATGCGTTTAAGTTAAGTAAACCGAGCCACGCGACAATTTTAGTTAAAAACCAAATCGGTTTAAAAAACTTATTTAAAATTGTTTCAGATAGTTTAACAGATAGTTTTTACCAAGTACCGCGAGTGAGAAAGCACTTTTTAGACGCTCACCGTGAAGGGTTAATTATCGGAAGTGCGTGTGATAACGGAGAAGTGTTTCGAACGTTATTAGAAAAGTCATATGACGATGCACTTAAAAAAGCACGTTACTATGACTATTTAGAAGTGTTCCCGAAAGACTTATATGTTCATCTCTATGAACGCGAGTTAATTCGAGATGACGATATGTACGAAGAACTCATTCATAACATGATTAAAATCGGAGACGAATTATCGATTCCAGTCGTCGCGACAGGAAACGTTCATTATCTCGATAAAAAAGATAAAATTCGTCGCGAAATTATCATTAAAGGAAACCCTGGGAATCCGTTATCCCGACAAACGTTACCGGAAGCTCATTTTAGAACGACGACTGAAATGCTTGAGGACTTTTCGTTTTTAGGTGACGAACTTTCACGAAAAATTGTCATTGAAAATACGAACGAAATTAGTCGTTCGATTGACGAAGTCGAAGTCATTAAAAACGGATTATTCACACCAGAAATTGAAAATGCAAACGAAGAAGTTAAGGAGTTAACGTATTCAACAGCAAAAGAGATTTACGGTGATCCATTACCAGAAATCATCGAAGCACGTTTAGAAAAAGAGTTAAACAGTATTATCTCAAACGGATTTGGCGTCGTGTACCTAATCTCACAAAAGCTCGTTAAAAAATCACTCGATGACGGCTACTTAGTAGGTAGTCGTGGTTCAGTTGGTTCAAGTTTAGTCGCGACGATGATGGGGATTACTGAAGTTAACCCAATGCCGCCGCACTATATTTGTCCGAAGTGTAAGCATAGTGAGTTTTTCGACGATGGTAAATATAACTCAGGATTTGACTTACCCGACAAAAAATGTGAGAAGTGTAATGTCGAATTCATTAAAGAAGGTCAGGATATTCCGTTTGAAACGTTTTTAGGATTTAAAGGGGATAAAGTTCCAGATATCGATTTAAACTTTAGTGGAGAATATCAAGCGACAGCACATAACTACACGAAAGAACTATTCGGTGTAGACTACGTCTACCGTGCAGGAACGATTTCTACACTCGCAGATAAGACTGCATTCGGATACGTGAATGGATATATGAATGATCACGGACTTCATAAACGTAAAGCAGAAATCGATAGACTATCAAGCGAAAGTGAAGGGATTAAACGTACGACAGGTCAGCACCCAGGGGGAATTATCGTTATCCCGGATTCTATGGACGTCTTTGATTTTACGCCAATTCAATATCCAGCAGACGATACGTCGAGTGAATGGCGTACGACACACTTTGACTTCCATAGTATCGACGAAAACGTCTTAAAACTCGATATCCTTGGTCACGTTGATCCGACGATGATTCGTATGCTCGAAGATTTAACAGGCGTGGATCCGAAGACGATTCGAATCGACGACGAAGATACGATGAAACTATTTGAAGGTCCAGAAGTACTCGGTGTAAGTCGAGATGACATTATGAGTAATACTGGAACGTACGGCGTACCTGAATTCGGAACACCTTTTGTTCGTGAAATGTTAGAAGATACAAAACCAAATACATTTGGTGAGCTCGTTCAAATCTCGGGATTATCACACGGTACAGACGTTTGGCTAGGAAATGCGCAGGATTTAATCCGAAAAGGAATTTGTGACATTTCAACAGTTATCGGGTGTCGTGACGATATAATGGTTACTTTAATGTATAAAGGACTCGAGCCGAGTTTAGCGTTTAAAATTATGGAGAGTGTACGTAAAGGACGCGGACTTCAACCAGAGTGGATTGAAGCGATGAAAGCAAATGGGGTAGAAGATTGGTATATCGATTCTTGCTTAAAAATTAAGTACATGTTCCCGAAAGCACACGCAGCAGCGTACGTACTTATGGCAGTAAGAATTGCGTACTTTAAAGTGCATTATCCTAAAGAATATTACGCGACATATTTAAGTGTACGTGCAGCTGACTTTGATTTAATGACGATGACAAAAGACAAGTCGACAATTCGTACGCGCGTAAAAGAGATGAAAGACAACTATAATGAGTTAACGAAAAAAGAAAAAGACTTATTAATCGTTTTAGAAATTGTGAATGAGATGAGACATCGTGATATTAATATGTTACCGGTCAATATCGAAAAATCTCATCCAGAGCACTTCATTATAGAAGGCGATGCTTTAATCCCACCGTTTACTGCAGTACCAGGACTCGGGCTAAGTGTTGCAAGAAATATTGCTGAAGTGAGAAAACATGACCACTTTATAAGTAAAGAAGATTTAAATAAAAAAGCTGGAGTATCCCAAAAAGTGATCGATTATTTAACAGAACTTGGAAGTTTAGATCATTTACCAGATAAAGCACAGCTTTCTATATTCGACTTATAAATAATGATGTGTTATAATTAACTAGAAATAAAATGTTGTGGATTTGGAAAAGAGCGCACCATCGTGTCCGCTCTTTTCTTATGTTTTAAGCGAGGTGAACGTATCGGTGAATAAAAAAGAATTACACATATTTGAATTAGCAGAACCGGTTGTAGAATCATTGGACTACTCATTAATTGAAGTGGAGTACAAAAAAGAAGGTAAAGATTGGTTTTTAAGATTTTATTTAGACAAACCAGGTGGAATTACGTTAGATGATTGCGTACGTGGCAGTGAAGTACTTGCTGAGAAATTAGACGAATGGGATATTATCGACGGTCATTATTTCCTCGATGTCTCTTCACCAGGTGCAGAGCGTCCAATCAAAACTGAAAAAGATTTAGAGACGACTTTAAACAATGGTATTTATGTAAAAACGTACCAGCATATCGATGGTGAACAAGAATGGACAGGGATACTCACAGAGTACGATGACAGTTCGGTAACGATTAAGTATCGCGATAAAACGCGCGAAAAGACTGTAACAGTCGATCGTGACAAAATTGCTGTAATTCGTAAAGCTGTATTAGTTTGAATGGAGGAATAGTAGTGAATCAGGAATTACTGAATGCAATAGAATATATTCAAAAAGAAAAGAACATCCCAGTAGAAGTACTCGTTGAAGCAATTGAAGCGGCACTTTTAACTGCGTATAAAAGAAATTATAAAGAACATAAAAACGTCCGTGTAGAAATTAATATGGACACAGGAAACTACCGCGTTGTATCTAGAAAAGACGTCGTTGAGGAAGTAGAAGACGACACAGCAGAGATTGATTTACTCACAGCGAGAGAATACAACCCAGCATATGAAGTCGGTGACCCGTTTGATGAAGACGTAACACCTTCAGACTTTAACCGTGTCGGTGCACAAGCTGCGAAACAAGCAGTTATGCAAAGAATTCGAGATGCTGAACGTGAAATTTTATATGAAGAGTTTATAGATAAAGAAGATGAGTTATTAATCGGAACAGTCGATAGAGTCGACAGTCGTTTCGTATACGTCACACTTGGTAACACGGATGCTGTATTACCAGAGTCAGAGCGTATGGCAAATGAAGTCTACAAAACTGGCGATAAAATTCGCGTCTATTTAAACAAAGTAGAACAAACGACACGTGGACCACAAATTTACGTCTCACGTACACATCCAAATCTTTTAAAACGACTCTTCGAAGAAGAAGTTCCAGAAATTTATGACGGAACAGTACTGATTATGAGTGTCGCAAGAGAAGCTGGCGAACGTTCTAAAATTTCAGTATACGCTGAAAACGAAAACGTCGATGCAGTTGGGTCATGTGTTGGTGCAAGAGGTGCCCGCGTTGAAGCAATCGTCGACGAGTTATCAGGTGAAAAAATCGACATCGTATTATATGACAAAGATCCTAAAGTATACGTTAAAAACGCATTATCACCGTCAGAAGTGGTCGACGTAATTATTAATGAAGATGAAAAATCAACGACAGTCGTTGTACCAGATCACCAGTTATCACTCGCAATTGGTAAACGTGGTCAAAACGCACGACTTGCTGCGAAGTTAACAGGCTGGAAGATCGATATCGTTTCAGAATCTGAATTTAACGGTGATGCTGAGGATGAAGAAACTTTAGAAGAAACTGAAGTAGAAGAGTAGAGGTGTGACGTTTATGGCACGAAAAATTCCGATGAGAAAAGATATTTTATCTGGTGAAATGTTTAAAAAACAAGATCTTATACGAATCGTTAAAACGAAAGACGGCGAAGTATTTGCAGATGAAACTGGAAAGAAAAACGGTCGTGGTGCCTACGTCGTCAAAGATTTAGAAAAAGTAAACGATGCACGTGACAAAAAGGTTTTAGAAAGTAAACTCGGTGTATCAACAGAGGTGTTAGGCCCAGTGTATGACGAAATTATTCGTCTCATATACCGCGAGGATATTCCGAAGCGATGAATAAAGAGTTAAATTTACTCGGACTTGCAACACGTGCAGGAAAAGTAATTAACGGTGAACCTCTAACTTTAGATGGTATTAAACGTAAATCAGTGAAACTTGTTTACTTAGCAAGTGACGCTGGGAATAGTACAAAAAAGAGAATACGCGATAAAACAACAACTCAGTCAATTCCTTTAATTGAAGATTATACTAATCACGAGCTTTCACAAAGCACTGGAGCATATAACCGAGTGGTTCTCGGTGTGACAGATGTTGGCTTTAAAAAGAAGTTGTTAGAGTTGAATGAGAAAGGAACGTGATTCAATGAGTAAGATTAGAATTCATGAATACGCGAAACAACATAACTTACAGAGTAAAGAAGTTATAAATACTTTAAACGAGAGTGGAAAAGACTTTAGCTCTCATATGCAGACGTTAAACGATGATGACGTTAAACTATTAGACCAAAAGTTTGTTAAAAAAGAAAAGAAAAATGACAAACCAAAACAAAACAAAGAGAAAAAACATAAACATAACAATAAAAAGCAAGACAATAAAAAGAACGTAAACAAAAAGAATGACAAAAAAAATAAGCAGCAAAAGCAACAACCAAAACAACAAGAAAAGCCTGTAAAAGAAGCTAAAGCTGAGATTCAAGGTGAAAAGACGTTTACGTATGAAGAAGGAATTACAGTCGGTGAGCTTGCTTCAAAAATTAATGTCGACGCATCAAAAGTCGTTAAAGACTTATTTATGCTCGGAATTATGACAAACATCAACCAAAGTTTAGATGACGAAGCGGTTGAAATCGTCGCAGATAACTACGGCTATACAGCTGAAAAAGAAGAAGTTATCGACGACACGGACCTCGATATTTACTTCGATTTAGAAAACGAAGAGTTAACAGAAGAGCGTCCAGCGATCGTTACGATTATGGGACACGTTGACCACGGTAAAACGACTCTACTTGACTCAATCCGTAACGCAAACGTAACGAGTGGAGAAGCGGGTGGAATCACTCAGCATATCGGTGCATACCAAATTCATTGGAACGGTAAAGATATTACATTCTTAGATACACCAGGACACGAAGCGTTCACTACGATGCGTGCACGTGGTGCTCAAGTGACAGACTTAACAGTACTAGTCGTCGCAGCAGATGACGGTGTAATGCCTCAAACAATCGAAGCGTTAAACCATGCTAAAGCTGCAGAGACACCAATTATCGTAGCAGTAAACAAAATCGATAAGCCAACAGCAAATCCTGACCGCGTCATGACTGAACTCGGTGAACACGGATTATTCCCAGAAGACTGGGGTGGAGATACAATCTTCGTACCACTTTCAGCATTAACTGGTGAAGGAATCGATGATTTACTTGAAATGATTACACTAGTCAGTGAAGTCGAAGAGTTAAGCACAAAATCTGACCGCGACGCGATTGGTACAGTAATCGAAGCAGAGCTCGACAAATCACGTGGACCTGTAGCGACGCTACTCGTTCAGCACGGTACGTTACATGTTGGAGATTCTTTAGTTGTTGGAAATACGTTCGGTAAAGTACGTGCGATGACAAACGACTTAGGTGAAAGAATCCAAACAGCTGGACCATCATTACCAGTTGAAATTACTGGTTTAAACGATATTCCACAAGCTGGCGACAGATTCGTCGTCTTTGAAGACGATAAAAAGGCACGTTCTATCGGTGAAAAACGCCGTGAAGACAAAATTATGCGCGACCGCGAGTCTACAAATAAGATTAGTTTAGATAACTTATTTGAAACGCTTAAAGAAGGCGAGTTAAAAGACTTAAACTTAATTCTTAAAGCGGACGTTCAAGGTACAGTAGAAGCTCTTGCAGCGTCACTCATGAAGATTGACGTTGAAGGTGTAAATATCCGAATTATCCATACAGGTGTTGGAGCAATTAACGAATCAGACGTTACACTTGCAAACGCATCGAACGCGATTATTATCGGATTTAACGTACGTCCAGATGCAAACGCACGTCGTACAGCAGAAAACGAAAAAGTAGACATTCGTCTACACCGCGTAATCTATAAAGCATTAGAAGAAATAGAGCAAGCAATGAAAGGTATGCTCGACCCTGAATACGAAGAAGAAGTCATTGGATACGCAGAAGTACGTCAAACGATTAAAGTTTCTAAAATCGGTACAATCGCTGGTTCTTACGTGACTGAAGGTAAGATTACTAGAGACGCAGGCGTTCGTGTAATCCGTGAAGGTGTCGTCATCTTTGAAGGTGAACTCGATTCACTGAAACGATTTAAAGACGACGCAAAAGAAGTTGCTTCAGGATACGAATGTGGGATTACGATCAAAAACTTTAACGATATTAAAGAGGGCGACCAAATCGAAGCGTTCCAAATGGTTGAAGTTAGGAGAGTTTAATTATGGCTAAGCGTAATGACCGAGTTGCAGAAGAAATTAAAAAAGTAGTGACTGAAGTCATCGATAACGAAGTGATGGATAAAGAACCATCGTTAAAACTCGTTACAGTGACTGAAGTTGAAGTTTCTGAAGAGCTTGAATATGCGAACGTATACTTTACGACTTTAAACGAAAATAAAAGAGAAGTTGAAGATATTTTAAATAAATATCGTGGATTACTTCGTTCAGCAGTTGCAAAAAATATTCGTTTAAGAAAAGCACCAGAAATTTACGTGAAGTACGATCAATCTGTCGACTACGGTAGCAGAATTGAAGACTTATTAAACCAAATTAAAAACGAAGGCAAATAATATGAGCGACGATTCGTCGCTCATTAATTTTTTATGAATAGATAAGTGGTATATTTATAATTAAATAATTGTATGGAGGAAAGAGATGTCAAACAATTTTTGGTTTTTAATGTACTTAGTATTTCTCGGATTATTAGTAATCGGAATCGATGCATTATTTTTCAATTTACTACCTACTAAAACATTTGGTTCGGCATTTTTATCACTCGTATTTATCGTTGTTATTGCTGGGCTCTTTGTCTTTTTATATGAAAAAATTTTTAATCGAAAAAAGTAAGAGGTGTCACAATGTATAGTGGAGTCATCTGTGTGGATAAACCAAAAGGTATGACAAGTCATGACGTCGTCATGAAAGTCAGACGTAAATTACATATGAAAAAGGTCGGTCATACAGGAACGTTAGATCCGGATGTGACTGGTGTGTTACCGGTTGTCGTTGGAGATGCAACGCAACTGACTGAAGTGTTACAAGAAAGACAAAAAAGTTATACAGCAGTAGTAACGCTCGGATTTTCAACGACAACTGAAGATTCTGCAGGTGAAAAAGTAAAAACGAGTGACGTATCACATATTACTAAAGAAATGATCGACGACGTTATTGAAAACTTTGAAAGAGATTATAACCAAACAGTACCGATCTATAGCTCGGTGAAAGTAAACGGTAAAAAGTTATATGAATACGCACGAAATAACGAAAAGGTAGAAAGACCGAGCCGCGTCGTTACGATTTATCGTTTAGAACGTACTGGAGATATTACGTTTAAAGATACGATAGATTTTCAAATTGACGTAACATGCTCAAAAGGTACATACATTCGTACGCTTGCTGTAGACATCGGTCGTAAACTCGGTGTAGAAGCACATATGTCGTATTTAAGAAGAACAGAATCGTGTGGGTTTACTGAAGATGATGCGGTCGAATTAGATACAATTAGTGAAGCGTCGATAATTCCGATTTTAGAAGTTTTAAGCGATGAATATACCGTAGAACTGTTCGACGAACTGAAAGACCGTGGACCATTGTTTAAAATTTCAAATGGGCAAAAGATGAGTCAAAATGATATGATGAAACTAACGAATAATGAAGACGTAGAGACTGTTTTATTTGTTAAAAACAACCGACCAATCGGTTTGTATAAAAAACATAAAGAAAACGAATTTAAACCGTTTAAAATGTTTCTTACGTCAAATGACTTGTGAGGGCTTTATGAAAACATATCGACTATATTATCCAAATGATTTATCTATAGAAAACGAACCAATCGCATTAGCGCTCGGTTTTTTTGATGGACTCCATCTCGGACATCAACAAGTGATTGACACGATGATTGAAATTGCAGAAGAAAAAGGATTAAAAAAAGCAGTGATGACGTTTGATCCGCATCCTTCTGTCGTTTTAAATCCGAAAATGCGACGGACGACGTATATTACGCCGTTAAAAGAAAAAGAAGAGATGCTAAAAGAAAAAGGCATCGACTACTTATTTGTCGTAAACTTCTCAAGTGACTTTGCAGCGTTATCTCACGATACGTTTGTGAAAGAGTATTTAATCTCTAACAACGTGAAAGAAGTAATCGCAGGGTTTGATTTTTCATATGGACAGTACGGTAAAGGATCGATTACGACGTTAAAGACGTATGACGAATTTAACACGACTAAAGTACTTCCGATAAACGAGAACGAAGAAAAAATTTCGACGACAAAAATCCGAGAACTTCTTTTAAGTGACAAGCTAGAAGAAGCAAATAAAATACTCGGTCGACCATATCAAATTAACGGTGTCGTCGTTCAAGGTGAAAAACGCGGGAGAACGATTGGGTTTAGAACAGCAAACATCGAACCGAGCGGACCGTTTTTACTACCGTCACTCGGGGTGTACGCTGTTACGATGACGATTGGTGCAGATGATACGATTTATAGAGGTGTCGCATCGATTGGTAAAAAACCGACGTTCCACGAAGATTATAAAGTGACGATTGAAGTCCATTTAATTGATTTTGACCGTACGATATACGGTGAAGAAGTGTCAGTGTATCTTCATAACTATTTACGTGGAGAAAAGAAATTTGACGGTTTAGATGATTTAATTGAAGCGATGACAATCGATAAAGAAAACGCCATACAGTTACTTGAAAAATTCGAGTAAAGCGCGTATAATAATTTAAGTGCGATATCTTGGTCATTAGACACCCTAACTTTTGACTCAGATATTAGCGAATATATATATAAGGGAGGACATGACTATGTCAATGTCAAAAGAAAGAAAACAACAATTAATCGAAGAATACCGTGTACACGAAACGGACACTGGATCTCCTGAAGTTCAAATTGCAGTGTTAACTGAAGAAATTAACACATTAAACGCACACTTAAAAGTACACAAAAAAGACCACCATTCACGTCGCGGACTTTTAAAAATGGTTGGTCGCCGTAAGCACTTATTAAACTACTTACGTGAAAAAGACGTTACTCGTTACCGTGAGTTAATTAAAAAATTAGGTTTACGTCGTTAATAGAGAGAGCATACCATTTGGTATGCTTTTTTTTATATAAATTAGTCGTTAAAAATGGTATCATAAAGAGAAGTATGTAGAGGAGAGAAATTATATGATAGAAACTAAGAAAACGTTTCAAACGGAGTGGGCAGGACGTCCACTAATCGTTGAATACGGCGAAGTAGCCAAACAAGCAAACGGTGCAGTTCTAGTACGATATGGAGATACAGTTGTCTTATCGACAGTAACTGCTTCTAAAGAACCTAAAGATATGGACTTTTTCCCACTAACAGTGGCGTACGAAGAGAAATTATACGCACGCGGTAAAATACCTGGTGGATTTAATAAACGTGAAGGACGTCCAAGTGAAGCAGCGACACTTGCGAGTCGTTTAATCGACCGTCCAATTCGTCCACTTTTCCCAGACGGATTTAGACACGACGTTCAAATTATTTCGACAGTGCTTTCTGTTGATCCAGACAACTCACCTGAAATGGCAGCGATGCTCGGTTCATCGATTGCTTTATCTGTTTCTGACGTACCGTTTAACGGACCAATTGCTGGTGTACGTATCGGTATTAAAGACGACGAGTTCGTCATTAACCCAGATGTTGAGACGTTAAACAACTCTGTATTAGAACTTGATTTAGCAGGAACGTTTGACGCAATCAACATGGTTGAAGCAGGTGCAAAAGAAGTACCTGAAGATAAAATGCTCGAAGCAATCCTTTTTGGTCATAAAGAAATTAAAAAGTTAGTCGAGTTCCAACAAGAAATCGTCGACTACGTGAATCCTGAGAAAATGGCATTTGAACCTCCAGTTGACGACGAAGAAATTCAAAAGATTGTCGATAGTCAACTCGAGCAGTTTGATATTGAAGAGTGTGTATTAACAGTTGATAAGCACGAACGTGATAATAAATTATCTGAAGTGAAAGAAGCAATTATCGCTCTACTCGATGAAGAAGACGAAAACTTCGAAGCGAACGAAAAAGAAGCGAAACGCTTATTTAACGATGCGGTATTTAATACAGTGCGTCGTTTAATCACTGAAGATAAAATCCGTCCAGATAGAAGAAAACCGGACGAAATTCGTCCGTTAAACTCTCAAGTTGCGCTTTTACCTAGAGCACACGGCTCTGGTTTATTTACACGTGGACAAACACAAGTATTATCTGTTGCGACGTTAGGAAGTTTAAGTGAGCACCAAATTATCGACGGACTCGGTGAAGAAGAAGAGAAGCATTTCATGCATCACTATAACTTCCCGCACTTCTCTGTCGGTGAAACTGGACCACTTCGCGCTCCAGGACGTCGTGAGATTGGTCACGGTGCGTTAGGTGAACGTGCACTTAGCCAAGTCATTCCTTCACAAGAGGAATTCCCGCATACGATTCGCGTCGTGTCAGAAGTTTTAGAGTCGAACGGTTCTTCATCGCAAGCGTCAATTTGTGGTGGAACGCTCGCATTAATGGACGCAGGTGTGCCAATTAAAGCACCAGTTGCTGGTATTGCGATGGGTATGATGATGAATGGTGAAAACTATACAATCCTTTCAGACATCCAAGGTATGGAAGACGCATTAGGTGATATGGACTTTAAAGTAGCAGGTACTGCTAAAGGGATTACTGCAATTCAAATGGATATTAAAGTCGACGGATTACGTGAAGATATTTTAGAAGAGGCGTTAGAACAAGCGCGCGTCGGTCGTCTACACATTTTAGAAAACATGTTAGCGACAATCGAATCACCAAGAACAGAGTTATCACCATACGCTCCGAAGATTGAAACGATGACAATTAACCCAGATAAAATTCGTGACGTCATTGGACCTGGTGGTAAACAAATTAACGAAATTATCGATGAAACTGGCGTAACGTTAGATATCGAGCAAGACGGAACGATCTTTATCGGTGCTGTCGACCAAGAAATGATCGACAAAGCACGTAAAATTATCGAAGACTTAACGCGTGAAGCAAAAGTTGGAGAAATTTACATGGGTACAGTAAAACGTATTGAAAAATTCGGTGCGTTCGTTGAGTTATTCCCTGGTAAAGACGCACTCGTTCACATTTCTAATTTAGATCACGCACACGTTAAAAACGTAGAGGACGTGTTAAAAATTGGCGATGAAACACTCGTTAAAGTAACAGAAATCGATAAGCAAGGACGCGTAAACGCATCTCGTAAAGCATTAATTGAAAAGAAAGATAACGATAAAAACAAAAAGAATAACGAGGAGGGATAAATCGTGGCAAAAGAAAGAAAGCGTGACGCGAACGTAAAAATCATCCCACTCGGCGGAGTTGGAGAGATTGCTAAAAACATGTACATCGTCGAGGTAGACGATGAAATGTTCATGCTAGACGCGGGGTTAATGTTTCCGGAAAACGAAATGTACGGTGTAGATGTCGTTATTCCGGACATTACGTACGTGAAAGAAAATATCGACCGTTTAAAAGCGATATTTATCTCGCATGGTCATGCAGATTCAATCGGTGCATTACCGTATATTTTAGAAGATATCGACGTACCGATTTATGCTTCAAAGCTGACGATTGCTTTAATTAAAGAATCATTTAAAGAATTAAATATTCGTAAAAAACAAAAGTTCTATACGATTAATAGTGAATCAAAAATGAACTTTAAAAATGCAAGTTTTGAATTTTTCGAAACGAGCCATAGTATTCCTGATTCTTACGGATGCTCAATTAAAACGAAGTACGGTTCAATCGTCTATACTGGTGAGTTTAAATTCGATCAAAGTCTCGAAGGAGATTACGGATTTAACGGTGCGAAGATGTACGACTTAGCACGTGAAGATGATTGTCTCGTATTAATTAGTGATTCTACGGAAGCAGAAAAGCGCGGATATAATACACCTGAAAATATTATCGAAGAGCAGTTATTATCAGATTTCTTAAAATCTAAAGGGCGCATTATCGTGTCACTTTATGCATCGAACTTCGTACGTATTCAACAAGTGTTAACAAACGCACATAAAGCAAACCGAAAAGTGACATTTTTAGGTAAGACGTTAGAAGCATCGTTTAAAGTCGCAAGAAAGCTCGGATATTTCGATATTCCTGAAGGGTTACTCGTTCCGTCACATCAAATTAAAAACTTCCCAGATAATGAAATTGTCATTATCGCAACTGGTAAACAAGGGGAACCATTCGATGCACTGACAGAGATGTCAAAAGGAACGCATGAAGTGACAAACATTAAAGAAAACGATGAAGTGTATATTTTAACGACGCCATCGTCAAACATGGAAGTCATTTTATATTCAACGTTAAACGACTTAACTAAAGCAGGTGCTAAAATTTACTTACCGACAAGTGGAATTCACGCATCGAGTCACGGTTTAAGTGAAGAGTTAAAAATGATGTTTAATATATTTAAACCGAAATATTTTGTTCCTGTTCAGGGCGAATATAAAAACCAGATTGCTCACGCAAAACTTGCTGCTGAAGCAGGTATCGATCCAGAAAATATCTTCTTACTTGAAAAAGGTGACGTCGTCAGCTACGACGGAGAAGAGATGTACTATCAAGAAAAAGTACATGCAGGTAACGTCTTAATTGACGGTAGAGGTGTCGGGGACGTTGGTAACATCGTCTTAAGAGACCGCCGTATATTAAGTGAAGACGGTATATTCATTGCGGTTGTTACGATCGATCGTAACGAGCGAAAAATTAAAGCCGGTCCTGAAATTCAAAGTCGTGGCTTTGTCTACGTCAAAGAAAGTGAAGAGCTATTAGCGACTGCTGAAGCAATTGTAAAAGAAGTCGTTGAAGATTCTATTCAATCAGGAAACTTAGACTGGAACGACTTAAAACAAGACGTTAGAGAAGCGTTACTTAAGTTCTTATACGAAAGTACGAAACGACGTCCGATGATTATACCAATCATATCTGAAATATAAGAAAGAATTTTGGAGATATTATATTATAGTATCTCCAAATTTTTTAGGAAGGAGTTTGTGATGGCGAAAAAGAAAGCAACGCGTCGTAAAAAGAAAGATGAGCGCCAAACCTATTATGCGTTAACGAGTTTTATCACATTATTACTTGTCTTTATATCTTTGTTTCAACTCGGTAGTTTTGGTGAATATATCGATTCAATATTTACGTACCTGTTTGGAACGAGTAAATATTTTACGTACTTAATCATTACATTAACGAGTATTTACGTCGCCATGAACCGTAACTTCCCATTCACAAAGCGCATGTTCGGTTATATATTGCTACAATTTGGACTGATTTTTTTATTCCATAGTGTGCTTTACTTAACGAACAAACCACTCATTAACAATTTTTATAGTTTTGATGAAATAAAAAATACGATCGCTACGACAGGATTTAAAAACTTCACCGGTGGCGGAATTATTGGTCAAGTACTATTTACAGCGATGAATAACACGCTCAGCTTTATCGGTACAGTTTTACTTGCTGCTGTGTTTATTTACTTTTCGATTATTATGATTCGAAATAAAAGCGTCGAAGAACAACTGCGTAAAGATTTTTCTCGCGTCGGACAATTGTTATCAGTGACGGGTAAAAACATTAATAGTAAAACGTCTGAAATCATCGAGAAAAATAAAGAAAAACGTGCGAATAAACCAGAAAAAATAGAGAAGAAAAAAGCAAAGAAAACGAAAGTTGAAGATCCAATTATCGAGTCTTCAAGTCATGATGATATCGAAGAAGAAGTCGAAGAAGCAGTATATGAACCTGAAATTGTAGGTAGTGATGATATCGAGAGTGACCTCGTAGAAACAAAAGATGAGACTGTTGATTTAGAGTACGAAGAAGAGGAACTCGATGACTCGATTGAAGACGTCGAGGAGAATACTCCACTCGACGAACTAGACGAAGAAGAAATTAAAGAGCTTCTCGAGTATAAAGTACCACCGATTACATTACTAAAAGATGCTGAAGTGTCAGAAAAGATGTCAAATGACGTCGTGTTAAAACAAGGTAAAGTTTTAGAAGAAACACTTCATAACTTTGGTGTAAAAGCGAAAGTGTCAAAAATTAGAATCGGTCCAGCCGTGACACAGTTTGAAGTGCAGCCGGATATCGGCGTAAAGGTCAGCCGTATTATTAATTTACAAAATGATATTGCACTGTCGCTTGCAGCAAAAGATATTCGTATCGAAGCACCGATTCCTGGTAAATCAGCTGTCGGTATTGAAGTGCCGAACTCGGTCGTTTCAATGGTTACATTACGTGAAGTTATGAAGCGTAAGACGAGTACAAACCCGCTAGAAGTTGCGCTTGGTAAAGACATTTCTGGTGCACCGATTATGGCAGAGTTAAACAAGATGCCACACTTACTCGTTGCTGGGTCTACAGGAAGCGGTAAATCCGTATGTATTAACGGTATTATCATTTCGATTTTACTAAACGCAAAACCGCACGAAGTAAAATTAATGATGATTGACCCAAAAATGGTGGAGTTAAATGTATATAACGGTATTCCACACCTACTAAGTCCTGTCGTGACGAATCCACAAAAAGCAGCGGACGCTTTACAACGCGTCGTAAACGAGATGGAACGCCGATATGACTTATTTAGTGCAACAAATACTAAGAACATTTCAGCATATAACAATTACTTAGAACGTACAGCTGAAGATAAAGATAAAGTATCTAAAATGCCGTATATCGTCGTCATCATCGATGAGCTTGCTGATTTAATGATGGTCGCAAGTAAAGACGTTGAAGCAAGTATTACGCGTATTGCACAAATGGCACGTGCTGCAGGTATTCATTTAATTATCGCTACACAGCGTCCATCTGTTGACGTTATTACAGGGATCATTAAAGCAAACATACCGTCACGTATTGCATTTGCCGTCAGCTCAACGACTGACTCTCGTACGATATTAGACTCCGGGGGTGCAGAAAAACTCCTAGGTAAAGGGGATATGCTTTTCTTACCATCTGGTAGATCAAAACCAGTTCGTGTCCAAGGGGCATTTTTATCAGATGAAGAAGTGAATGATGTCGTCAATTACGTCACGAGCCAGATGAAAGCAAATTACGATAAGTCGGTCATATTAAATCAAAAAGAGCCGAAAAAAGAAGAAGTTGAATCTGAAGACGAATTATACGGGGAAGCGAAATGGTTCGTCATCAGAGAGCAGCGCGCAAGTGCAAGTTTACTTCAACGACAATTTAGAATCGGCTATAACCGTGCAGCGCGTCTCGTTGACGATTTAGAGCGTAACGGTATAATCGGACCAGCAAGTGGTTCAAAGCCGAGAAACGTACTCGTCACAGAAGACGAAATGGATGAGAGGGAGAGTTAGTATTGGAAATTAGAAATGAACGATTAAATAACATTCCAATCGTAACGATCGATACAAATAAATTTAAAACATTCACGTTACGCGTCACATTTAGAAATGAGTTAGACGTAAACACTGTTACAGCGAGAAATTTACTTGCTCGCATGATGGTAAAACGTACAAAGACGCATAATAGTGAAGCGGCACTCGTACAGTATTTATCAGAATATTACGGTGCACATCTAACGTATCAAACGTCAAAAGTTGGGACGAGTCATCTCGTCCACTTTACGTTAGAGTTTGTAAACGAACGTTTTATTAAAGAAGACTTAAACATATTAGAACACATGTCTAAACTATTAAATGACGTGTTAACGACACCATTCTCTTACGATGAAGAAACGGTTAAATTTTTAGAAAAAGAAAAACGACTCTATAAAAACCGTCTAAAAAGTATGATGGATAACAGTATGCAGCGCGCATACACAGGTCTTTTAAAAGAGATGTTTGGAGATAAACCAGAAGGACAACTGTCTTACGGAAATATTGAAGATATCGATGAAATTACAATCGATGACATTAAAAAAGTTCACAAGTCGATGATGGATACGGACGAAATGATGATTTTACTCTGTGGAAATATTGACGATCGTTCAATTAATCTTTTACAAAAAATCTACGATAGAGAAAACTATGTTGAATTACCGTTCAATAATTATGAAGTAGATCTTAAAAAAATTGTCAACTACAAAGTAATGCATGACGACGTAGAACAGTCTAAAGCAATTTTAGGTTTTAGAATCGATAAAGATAAAACTAACGAAATGTCAGTGCGTATTTTTAACCGTATGTTTGGTGGTGGCGCGTCGAGCTATCTATTTAAGCATTTACGTGAAGCACGTTCTTTAGCGTATCAAATTAGTTCAAACGTCGATGTTAAAAATGGTTATTTATTTGCTTTAGCTGGAGTTGACCACTCACGTGTGAAAGAAACGGAACAGCACATCATTATCGAACTTGAAAAATTCCAAAATGGTGACTTTACTACTGAGTTTTTAGAAGAGACGAAGAAAAAGTTATTATCAGATAGAGAAAACAGTAAAGATCGAGCAAAAGGTATGATATCAATCGTATATAGCGAAAACTTAACAGGATTGACAGATGAAGAATTTAAAGAAAAAGTTGAAAGCATTACGCGTGAAGATATTATTGAAGCAGCGCACTCGATTCATCTCGATACGGTATATACGCTAACAGGAGGAGAAAGTGATGACAGTTAAATATTATGAAGCACTTGAAGAAACAGTCATTAGTAAAACACTCCCAAACGGATTAGAAGTCATTTACGTTAAAAAGCCAGGGTTTAACAAAAAGTTTGCGACGTATACGACGCGTTTTGGTTCTGTAGATAATCATTTTACAGTCGACGGTGTGACGCACAAAATTCCTGACGGAATCGCACACTTTTTAGAGCATAAAATGTTTGAAAAAGAAGATGGTGATGTCTTCCATAAATTTAGTGAACACGGTGCAAGTGCGAATGCATTTACATCTTTTGACCGTACGAGTTATTTATTTAGTTGTACAGACAACTTTTATGACAACTTAAAACTCCTTATGGATATGGTCGAAAAGCCTTATTTCACCGATCAATCTGTTGAAAAAGAAGTCGGTATTATTAACGAAGAAATCAAAATGTATCAAGATAATCCGGGGTATAAATTATTCTCTACGATGATGGAGTCACTATATAACACACATCCGGTTCGTATTGATATCGCTGGAACGTTAGAATCGATTCAACAAATTACAAAAGAAGATTTATATTTGTGTCATGAGACATTTTACGCACCGAACAATATGGTGTTAATCGTCGTCGGTGATTTAGATGATGCTGAGTTATTTAGTTTTATCGAAACACATCAATCAAAACGTAATCACGACCCGAAAGAGTTAACACTTCATACAGTGACTGAAGAAAATCACGTTCACGACAAAGAAAAAACAATTAAGATGAACGTGTCGGATGACAGAGTGATGCTCGGATATAAATATAATCACGATTTAGATGACGCGTCGTTATTAAAACTCGATTTCACAATGATGTTTGCGTTAGAGATGGTATTTGGAGCGAAATCTCAGTATTTCTATGATCTAATCGATGAAAATCTTGTAGATGATAGTTTCCAATACGGCTTCCAAGGGGAATCTGACTTCTCACAC
The DNA here is from genome assembly GCF_002871345.2 of Nosocomiicoccus massiliensis. Lineage (NCBI taxonomy): Bacteria > Bacillati > Bacillota > Bacilli > Caryophanales > Staphylococcaceae > Nosocomiicoccus > Nosocomiicoccus massiliensis. The sequence goes on from NZ_CP136964.1 coordinate 168,019, forward strand.
ACGCTATTTATTGCACATAGTGAAAAACCTGAAGAAACGATTCAACGAATTCAGGCGATTATCGATGAAGTTAAAAATACGGATTATTTCACTGAAGAGATGTTACAAAGCGAAAAACGTGAAACGATTGGTGACTATTTATCTTCTTTAAATTCACCAGAATATATTGCAAATCAATATACAAAATATTTATTAGACGGTGGCAACCTTTATGACATTCCAAATATCGTCGATTCGATTACCGTCGATGACGTGAAGGATGCATTTAACACTGTATTAAAAGACGGCTATGCCTCTGTCGTGATGATGAAAAATGCGTAACGTCATACTAGTTGGAAGTAGCGGATCCATTGGATCCGCAATACATAACGAATTAAAAGACGAACACGTCATTAGCTATTCTAGACACACACCGTCAACTTATGACAATTTGCATCATTACTTTGACTTATCACAGCCGATTTCTATAGAAGAAGTCGAAGCGACATTTAAACATATCGAAACAATCGATTGTTTAATTTATACACCTGGTAGTGCGTATTTTGATATGCTAGAAGATACACCACTACATGTTATCGACGAACAGTATAACATCCAAGTGCGGAACTTAATTGTTTTTATACAGGCAGCATTACCGAGATTAAAGAAGAGTTCACACGGACGCATCGTCGTTATTTCAAGTGTGTACGGTCAAATTGGTGCGAGTTGTGAAAGTGTTTATGCGTCGATGAAAGGTGCACAAAACACACTCGTTCGTTCACTCGCTGTCGAGTACGCGGGTACGAATATTACGATTAACGCCGTCGCACCAGGTGCTGTTAAAGGTAAGATGACTAATCTTTTAAGTGAAGAGGATACTAAAGTTTTACTCGAAGAGTTACCACAGCAAAGACTGATTGAGCCAGTTGAAGTTGCAAAACTTGTGAACTTCGTACTCAGTAAAGAGAGTCAATCGATCACAGGTGAAGTGCTAAATATTAACGGTGGATGGTACACGTTATAAAGAAGGGTTAAATTATGAGTTTAGGACCATATTTAAGAAATGTGAGAGAACAAAAAGGCATTACGTTACGTGAAATTGAAGCACGTACGAATATTCGTCGTGACATTATTCAAACGATTGAAAGAGGCGACTATCACGAGCTTCCTGATAGTAGTCATACGAAGTATTTAATTCGTACGTATGCGGATGCTTTACAGTTAAATAGTGACGATTTGTTTGAACGTTATGGTGACGAAATACCGACAAAAGAAGCGGTCTATAAAGAACGTAAAGAAAATAAAGTCGATAAAGACATGCTCTATTTAAAAAAGACGATATATACTTTTTTAATTGTGATCGGAGTGTTGTTTGTTCTTTGGCTTGTTCTTTTACAAGTCGGTGGACAAGGAGATTACTTTAGAAAGTCTCCTGTATATGATGAGGTCGAAGTCTCACCTAAAGAAGAAAGCGACACGTTTAACGTAACGCTAGAGCGCGTTGAAGACAATACAGCATTTTATACGATAAATACGTCAAATGACATTAACGTCACGTTTAAAGGTGACGGGAGTACTGTCAACATGACAGACGATAACAATAATACGTATGTCAACGAGACAATTAATGATGAGACATATTTAATTCAGTCAGATGCATCAGAGTTATTTATTGCAGTTGAAGACAACGACAAACTCAGTATTTTTGTGAATGATGTTGAATTAGAAGACGATGAAGTACAAAATGACGGCACGTTGTTTTATCATTTTACGATTGAGAGGGAGTAAACTATGAATTTACCTAACTGGATTACAGTGATAAGAATCATACTAATACCGGTCTTTATTATATTTGCAATTAACGATTTTAACTTCGGTACAGTAGCGATACTTGGAGGAAACGAGATTTTAATTGAGCAACTTATCGCAGCGATTATTTTCGTCGTCGCGTCACTGACAGATGCGTTAGACGGCTATTTAGCACGAAAGTTAAATTTAATTACAAATATGGGTAAATTTCTAGACCCACTTGCAGATAAACTACTCGTCGCTTCAGGTCTCATTGTATTAGTCGAGTGGTCAGTAATTTCAAGTTGGATCGCTATCGTAATTATCGCAAGAGAATTTGCAGTTACAGGATTACGTTTACTTCAAATCGAACAAGGGTTTGTCAGTGCCGCTGGTAATTTAGGAAAAATTAAAACAGTATTCCAAATGGTTGCTCTCGTCTTACTTCTATTTGGAGATTTATTTGTCAATTATATCGGGGTATCTATCGGTATGATATCTCTATATATCGCAGTGTTCTTCACGATTTTATCGATGATTGAGTATTTCTACAAAGGACGAGACGTGTTTTTAAATCAAAAAGCGTAACTTTTAATTATCTGCTTTAAAAAGTAAGCGATATTTAAAATACTGAATTTAATATTTGAAATTTAGCACATAAAAGACGAACATATATTCGTCTTTTATTTTTTGTTATGGTATACTTTAAATATCGAAAAATGATTTAAAAGATAGTTCGGAGGAATGTAATAGATGGATGAAAGACAAAAAGCTCTAGAAACTGTTCAAAAGAATATGGATAAGATGTTCGGTAAAGGTGCCGTTATGAAACTCGGTGACGATCCTGGACGTAAAGTAAAAACGACGTCATCAGGTTCGATCACATTAGACCGTGCACTCGGTGTCGGTGGATATCCACAAGGTAGAATTATCGAAATCTACGGACCAGAATCTTCAGGGAAAACGACAGTCGCATTACATGCGATTGCTGAAGTGCAGCGTCAAGGTGGAATCGCTGCATTTATCGATGCTGAGCACGCACTGGACCCAGTGTATGCTAAAAACTTAGGTGTCGATATCGAGAATTTATACCTGTCTCAGCCAGACCACGGGGAGCAAGGATTAGAAATCGCCGAAGCATTCGTACGAAGTGGTGCAGTGGATATCGTCGTTATTGACTCAGTTGCAGCATTAACACCAAAAGCAGAAATCGAAGGTGAGATGGGAGATACTCACGTCGGTTTACAAGCGAGAATGATGTCACAAGCATTACGTAAACTATCTGCTGCAATTTCTAAAAGTAATACGACAGCGATTTTCATCAACCAAATTCGTGAAAAAGTTGGAGTTATGTTCGGTAACCCGGAAACGACACCTGGTGGACGTGCGCTGAAGTTCTACAGTTCAGTTCGTTTAGAAGTGCGCCGTGCAGAACAGTTAAAACTCGGACAAGATATCGTCGGAAACCGTACGAAAATTAAAGTTGTTAAAAACAAAGTTGCACCACCATTTAGAGTGGCAGAAGTAGATATTATGTACGGACAAGGTATTTCTAGAACAGGTGAACTTCTCAATCTCGGAGTCGAATACGACATCGTCGATAAAAGCGGTGCGTGGTACTCTTATAACGGGGAAAGACTCGGTCAAGGTAAAGAAAACGCAAAAGAGTACTTAACGAATAACCCTGAAGTACTAGAAGAAATTAATGATAAATTACGAAACGAATTAGGCTTTGAAGGTGAAGTCACTGAAGAAAGTGAAGAAGTAGAAAACAGCCTATTTGATGAGTAATATTATCAAGCATGAGTCACTCTCATGCTTGATTTTTTTATGTAAAATATATAAAATGAAATCTGTATGATAAATTATTATATTTAAAATACACATTTTTAACCAACACGTGAATAGCATGTATTAGGGAGGTGTTTTTTGTGGACATGAAAGACATTTTCTTAATCTTACTTGGTATTATTCTCGGTGTTGTTATCGGATATTTAATCGTCAATAGAATTATGACGAATAAGCAGCAACAAGCAAGATCTTCAGCTGAACATATCATCGAAGAAGCAAATAAAACTGCGATGAATTTAAAAAAGGAGAAATTGCTTGAAGCAAAAGAATACAATCAAAAGTTAAAAGAAGAGTTTGATCGTGAGCAAAACGATGCACGACAAAAACTACAAGCTTTTGAATCTCGACTACTTTCTCGAGAGGAAAACTTAGATAGAAAAAGTGAAACTCTAGATAAGAAAGATGAGATATTAGATTTAAAAGAAGCGAAAATTGAAGACAAACAGCAATCGGTGGATGCCAAGGAACAAAAGATTAATGAAATCATCAGTCAACAAAATGATGAATTAACTCGCATCTCCGGATTAACAAGTGCTGAAGCTAAAGATGAAATCTTTAGAGCGCTCGAAAAAGAACTGTCACACGATATGGCTGTAATGCTAAAAGAGCGTCAAGAACAAGCGGAATATGAAGCGGACCGAAAAGCAAAAGAATTGCTTGCGACGACGATTCAACGATACGCAGCAGAGTACACGAGTGAATCGACGGTATCTGTTGTCAACTTACCAAACGACGAAATGAAAGGTCGTATTATCGGACGTGAAGGTCGTAACATTCGTACGATTGAAACGTTAACAGGAGTCGATTTAATTATCGACGATACACCAGAAGCGGTTATCCTTTCAGGATTCGATCCAATACGTAGAACGATCGCTAAAAATGCGTTAGACGAACTCGTCTTAGATGGACGTATTCACCCAGGACGCATTGAAGAAATGGTCGATAAAGCAAGACGTAATATGGAGAGTATCATTCGCGATGCTGGTGAACAAGCAGCATTCGAATTGGATATTCATAATTTACATCCTGAACTCATTAAACATCTTGGTAAGATGAAATTCCGTTTAAGTTACGGTCAAAACGTATTAAAGCACTCAGTAGAAGTTGGATTTTTAGCAGGTATGCTCGCTGCTGAACTTGGCGAAGACGTGAGTCTCGCGAGACGTGCAGGATTACTCCACGATATCGGTAAATCGATCGACCATGAAGTCGAAGGTTCACACGTAGAAATCGGAGTAGACTTAGCAAAACGCTACAAAGAAAACGAGACAGTGATTAACGCAATCGCTTCACATCATGGTGACGTTGAAGCAACGAGTATCATTTCTATAATCGTTGCAGCAGCTGACGCATTAAGTGCAGCACGTCCAGGTGCACGTCGTGAAACGTTAGAAAATTACGTAAAACGACTTGAAAACTTAGAGAAAATTGCAGAAGGCTACGACGGCGTAGAGAAGTCGTTTGCCATTCAAGCGGGACGAGAAATTCGAATTATGGTTCGTCCAGAAGACGTCGATGATGTACAAGCATATCGACTCGCTCGAGATATTAAATCACAAATCGAAGATGAACTGCAGTATCCAGGACATATTAAAGTGACAGTTGTCCGTGAGATGAGGGCTGTAGAATATGCCAAATAAAGATTGGAACATTGTTTCCAATCTTTTTTTATGAAAGGAATAAAAGATTGAGAATTTTATTTATTGGAGATATTGTCGGTAAAATTGGGCGTCGAATGGTAAAGGAAAATTTACCAGAGTTAAAACGAGAATATAACATACAATATACAATCGCAAACGGAGAAAATGCTGCACACGGCAAAGGGATGACAAAAGCGATTTATAAAGAGCTCATGGGATACGGTGTGGACTTTATCACACTCGGAAACCATGCATTTCATAAAGATGAAGTATTTGAACTCTTTGAAGCAGATAAAAAAATTATCCGTCCACTTAATTATCCGTCAATCGTTCCAGGCGAAGGATTTAAAAAAGTAAATATTAACAATGAAACGTTAATGATTGTGAATCTACAAGGGCGTAGTTTTATGGAGTCGATTGATAACCCGTTTACAGAAATCGATGCATTGTTAAAAAGAGAATCCGCTGATCAAATATTTGTGGATTTTCACTGTGAAACGACATCTGAAGCGATTGCAATGGGATATTATTTAGACGGTAGAGTGAATGCTGTCGTCGGGACGCATACGCACGTTCAAACGAACGACGCAGTCGTTTTAGACAACGGGACGATGTACATAACAGATGTCGGTATGACAGGGTATAAAGATGGCATACTCGGTATCGATAAAGAAGCGGTCATTTCTAGATTTTTAGACCAATTACCAAAACGACATGTCGTACCTGATAAAGGTGATGGTATTTTATCTGCAGTAGTGATTGATACAGTCAGACAGACAATTGAACCGATTTTAATACGAGAGTAATCGGACATAAGTATGAATTTTAAGTGAATGACAGTATGTACACTGAATTCAACAGTTAAATTTGATATGATTTAATTGTTAGAGGAGGCACGAAAATGATCAGTCAATTATCATGGAAAGTCGGTGGACAACAAGGTGAGGGAATTGAGTCGACAGGTGAAATTTTCTCAACGACGTTAAACCGTATGGGGTACTATTTATATAGTTACCGTCACTTTTCATCAAGAATTAAAGGTGGTCATACGAACAACAACATTCGTATTTCAACAAAAGAAGTACGATCAATTAGCGACCACACAAATATATTAGTTGCGTTCGATCAAGAGACGATCGATATTAACGCAAGCGAGTTAATAGATGGCGGTGTAATATTAGCTGACGAAAAGTTTAAACCAGAAGTAAAAGAAGATTTAAACGTTCAGCTCATCGCAGTTCCATTTACTGAAATCGCAAATGAACACGGCAGTAAGTTAATGAAAAACATGGTTGCTGTCGGTGCAAGTGCAAGTCTTATGCATCTTGATATTGAGAAGTTTACAGATATGATTTATACGATGTTTGCACGTAAAGGGCAAGAAATTGTCGATAATAATATAAATGCATTAAAAGACGGGTTTAATTATATCGAAGAACGACTCGACCAAATCGATGGAGACTTTGAATTAGAAAAAGTCGAAACTCGTGATTCTTTATATCTCATTGGTAACGATGCGATAGGTTTTGGTGCATTAAACGCAGGTGTACGTTTTATGGCAGCATACCCAATTACTCCAGCGAGTGACATTATGGAGTATATGATCGAACATTTACCAAAGGTCGATGGTACAGTCATCCAAACTGAAGATGAAATTTCAGCGGTTACGATGGCAATCGGTTCGAACTATGCAGGTGCAAGAAGTTTTACATCTAGTTCAGGTCCTGGACTGTCACTGATGATGGAGTCTATTGGACTATCAGGTATGACTGAAACGCCACTCGTAATCGTCGATACGATGCGTGGAGGTCCGTCAACAGGCCTTCCTACAAAGCAAGAGCAATCGGATTTAATGCAGATGATTTATGGTACGCACGGTGAAATTCCAAAAATCATCCTCGCACCAACAGACGTAGAAGATGCATTTTATCTGACAACTGAAGCGTTTAACTTAGCAGATGAATATCAAGTGCCTGTCATTCTTTTATCAGATTTACAAATGTCACTCGGTAAGCAGTCATCAAATCCGTTTGACCCTTCAAAAGTCGTCATTAATAGAGGACAAATGATTACTGAAGACATCGACGGAGACGAAAGTTACTTTGAACGCTTTAAAGTGACAGAAAGTGGTATTTCCGCACGACCGATTCCTGGAGTGAAAGGCGGTATTCACCACGTCACGGGTGTTGAACATAACCCGAACGGTACGCCTAACGAAAGTGCAGTGAACCGTAAAACACAAATGAACAAACGTATGCGTAAACTTGAGGGACTAACGATCGATGCACCGTTTAAAATAAATGGTGACGTAGACTCTGAGTTACTCGTCATTAGTTTCTTAAGTGGTAACGGCCCAGTCGATGAAGCGGTCGAACGTATCGATAAAAATATTACGACGATTCATATGCGTCAACTATTCCCAGTGCCAATTGAAGCACTACAGCCATATTTGGATGGCGCTAAAGAGATACTCGTCGTCGAGCAAAACTATACGGGACAATTGTTTAACATCATTAAGATGAACTACCCACATCATAGTAAAATGTCTCAGTTTAATAAATATGACGGTACGCCGTTAAAACCGGTAGAAATCGAACGTCATTTGAACGAATTATTGTAATTAAAGGATGAATAGTCATGGCAAAATTTAAAGATTTTAGAAACGATATAAAGCCAAACTGGTGTCCTGGATGCGGTCACTTTAGTATTCAATCTGCGATTCAACGTGCCTCTGCAAACGTTGGATTAGAGCCAGAAGACTTAGCATTAGTCAGTGGGATCGGTTGTAGTGGACGTGTATCTGGATATATTCGTTCATATGGTTTCCACGCAACTCACGGTAGAAGTCTTCCAATCGCCCAAGGTATTAAAATGGCCAACAAAGATTTAGAAGTTATCGCAACAGGTGGAGACGGTGACGGATTTGCGATCGGTGTTGGACATACTGTTCACGCAATCAAGCGTAACATCGATATGACGTATATCGTCATGGATAACCAAGTGTACGGCTTAACAAAAGGTCAAACGTCACCGTCAAGTGCGAAAGGTTTCGTAACGAACACGACACCAGACGGTTCAATCGAAAGTCCAATCGTTCCAATATCAACTGCGATGGCAAGTGGTGCGACATTTGTCGCTCAAAGTGTCTCGAGTGATATTAAAGGGTTAACTGCAATAATTGAAGCGGCAATTAAGCACGACGGCTTCGCATTCGTAAACGTTTATAGTCCGTGTGTCACATACAACAAAGTGAACACATATGAATGGTTTAAAGAACGCGTGACTGATATTGAAGATATCGAAGACTACGATAGAGAAGATCGCAACAAAGTAATGAACTACATTAACGAGCACGAAGGGTTATTAAAAGGAATTTTATATCAAGACAATCACTCTAAATCATATGCATCACATATCGACGGCTATTTAGATGAAGCAGTCGTTAATCATGATTTAAAGTTAAAAGACGATCAGTTTAACGAACTGATGAATCATTTCGCATAATAAAACACGCAAATTAAGAGAAATCTTAGTTTGCGTGTTTCTTTTTGTTTTGGGTGAGAGGTTTTGGATATTTTGCGTAAAATTAAGATAAACTCCAACTCCGTCTATGCACCCTGACTCTCCTCTAATCGTTTTCTTTCGATTTCAAATGCTTCTTTTTGAATGTCTTTCTCATTAATTTCTATTTCTTGAGCTTTAAAGACATCCGCAACACTTGAGTCATTTGCGTATAGGTTAAATGATTTTAGTTTTTCATCTCTAACTTGTGTGATCGCTTCGTCGATACTGTTTTCCGATAACAATCTATACACGATGACGTTTTTTGTTTGTCCCATACGATACGCTCGACCAATTGCTTGAAGCTCTGTCGAAGGTTTCCACTGTGGCTCACATAAAATTACAATGTTTGCCGCTTGTATGTTTAAACCAACACCTGCTGCGTCAATTTGGCCGATTAACGTTGCACCAGCTTCTCGATGTGTAAACGTATCAATCATTTGTTGACGCTCATTCATTGAAACGTCTCCAGAAATTATCCCCGCACTTTGAGTGCCGAGTGTTTGATGAATGAGCTCTAAATTATCTTTAAAGAAGCTGAAGATTAAGATCTTATGACCATTTTCTTTTGCCTCTGTACAAATTTCTATTAAATTCGCGAGTTTTTCTGAATCGTTGATGTTATTACCAGTAAATGCAGCACGTCTCATCTTCATAAGTCCTGATATACCTTCTCGAACAGCGTCATTATAGTACTGGCGTTCTTTTTGACTCATTTCAGAAAACATCTCGATGAATTCTATATCTGGGAGTTCTTTTAACACATCAATACGTTTACGTCTTAAATACGCAGGAGATACGATCGTCTTAAATGTTTCTGGTTCATTCATACGTGGATTATTATCTATCTCTTTAATGATTTGAGGTTGTAATATGCCGATTAAGTGCTTCATCTCGTTTAAATTGTTTTCAATCGGTGTACCTGTCATCATCATGACGTATTCACTTTTTTCAGCAAGTACCATAGCGTTCTTTGTACGCTGTGTATTTGGATTTTTAATTAAATGCGCTTCATCGATAATTAGGCAGTCGATATAATCTAATGCGTCGAAATCTATGTTTTTCGTATGCTCGGGATTTGTAATTAAAATACTCGGTGTTTCAAGCCATTCGTTAAACGCTTCGTCACGCTTAGCACCGTGAAATATTTTTACTGGGATGCTCGTCCATTTTTCGATTTCATGCGCCCAGTTCGCCATCACGCTTTTTGGACAAATGACAAATGCGCGCGTTTTATTATCTTTAAATAAATGCGTAATCACTCCGAGTGCTTGAATTGTTTTACCGAGCCCCATTTCGTCACCGATTAGCGTGCGTTTGTTATACAACGCATACTTCGTTCCGAATGCTTGATACGGACGTAATGTTCCACCTGTAAGTAGTGATACGTCGAGATCCATGTTTGTTATTTTTTCAACTAATACTGAAGGTAAATCGCCTGCGTGTTGACTCGACGAGACGCCTGTTCTTGATTCTATAAATGCATAAAACGACGCACTGTCATTCATAAATGCTTCTTTTATTTTTAAATCATTATTCAGTTCACTATAGAGCGTATCGACATCTTTATGTAGTTGATTGAGCTCTGGTTGTACTTTTTCAAATTGATGAAACGCCGCGTTAATTTTTTCTTTTTCAGATGAAGATTGAAACCACGACATAAAAATACCACGTTTTTTCTTCATCGTTTTTAATAGATTTTCCGCGTCATCTGTAACAGTTTCATTTTTTAACTGTTCCACTTCATTTTTATACGTCGTATGAAAGTACCAATAATCTAATAATGTACGCGCATCTTGAGTTAAATTATCAATATCAATTTTTGGGAATGTATGATTCGTAATGTCTCGGATCATTTCGTCTTTATCTTTTACTAAACGTTCGACTTCTTCAGGTTCAGCTCCTTTTAGTACGATTTGTAAAGACTTCGAATCAAACCGTCTTAAATCGCCGATGTTGAAAATGTTATTTTCACGTAAACTTGTGATGAGTCTACGATTATCATCAATTAAAACGTCTACTGGGACAACTTTAATATCATTTTCCGCTCGTCTTTTCTGTATGTTTTGTAGCGATGTTTTCATTGTGTCTTCACTTATATGCGTTAGAAAATTATCTACATTACGTTTCAGCTGTTCTACTTGAAACGTTTCTGACTGAACATCCATATCTTATTAACTCCTTAGATTTTCGTTTAAAAAGTTACTTTTAATATATAGGAATCACGTTAAAAATTCTATAATCATTGTTTGTGTTTCGGACGAAAGAATGATTTTGAAAATTTAATCTACTTCAACAGTAAGTTCAGTTTAATTGTGCTAAAATAGGTTTAAAGTAATTCGAAAACCGAAATAAGAGGTGTCACTATGCGAACAGTCTTTAGTTATGCGCTAAAGTATAAATGGCTGATCATCATCGGGCTTTTACTTATGTTTGTAGAGCTTGCGGTGGAGCTAATTCAGCCGTTATTTATCCAGGGGGTAATCGATGACGGGATTGCAGAAAATAATTTAAATACCGTTTGGTTTTATTTAGGTCTGATGTTATTTGCATCGATCATTTCAACTATTGCCGGTATTTTTAACACATATTTATCGAGCTTTGCAACGAATGCATTTGGTAATGACTTACGAAATGCGATTTTTAGACGTGTCCAACGTTTTTCGTTAGAGACGTTATCAAAATTTAACGGTTCGACGCTAATTACGAGACTCACTCAAGATGTTTTAATTTCTGAGATGTTACTATTTATGGGAATGCGTATATTACTACGTGCACCGCTTCTCGTTATCGGGTCGTTAGTGATGTCATTTGTCGTGAACGTAAAACTCGGCTTTTACTTAACACTATTGACACCGATTTTACTCGTCTTTTTATATATCGTTGCGAAAATGGGAGCGACTATTTTCAGTCGTATTCAAAGACGTCTCGATAAGATTAACCGCTTCTTCCAAGAGAATTTAAGCGGGATGCTTTTAATTAAAGTAAATAACCGTGCAGAATATGAATCGAATCGTTTTAGTGGTATTGCAGGTAAACTACGCGATGATATGATTTTTGGACTTCGATTAATGGAGTCGATCTTACCGGTTCTTTTACTCATTATGAACGGAAGTTTACTGCTCGTACTTTACGTATCGTCTGACTTATTACAGACGAGTTCAGTACAAGTCGGTGAAGTCGTCGCTGTTATTAACTACGCGTTAAGAATGCAAGGCGGATTTTCTATGTTCAGTTTCCTAATTATTTCTGCGACGCGTGCGAAAGCTTCAGCAGACCGTATTAGTGAAGTGTTACATGCAGATATTACTGAAGCAGAAACTGCTAAGAAAATCGATAACAATGAAGGTGCATCTGTAGAGTTTAAAAATGTAACATTTAAATACGTGAACAGCGTTTCAAATATATTAGAAGACATCTCGTTTAAAGTTGATAAAAATGAAACACTCGTCATTATGGGGGCGACTGGTTCTGGTAAAAGTTCACTCGTGAATCTTATACCAAGACTATATGATCCACAGCACGGAGAAGTGTATGTCGACGGTAAAAATGTGAAAGATTGGAACGTCAATGAATTACGAGAACTCATTGGATACGTTCCGCAGTCAGCAGTGTTATTTACCGGTACAATTTTTGAAAATATGCTCTGGGGAGACGAATTTGCGACAGAAGCTGACGTCTATGATGCGACGAAAAAAGCACAAGTTCACGACAACATTATTCGTTTTGATCATCAATATAGCACACAAGTCGGTCAACGCGGCGTGCAGTTATCTGGTGGACAAAAACAACGTCTATCTATTGCACGTGCACTTTTAAAGCGTCCATCTATCCTTATATTAGATGACTCAACGAGTGCGTTAGATAGAACGACTGAAAGTAGTTTATGGGAAAAGATGAGTGATTTAAATGTCACGAGAATTATTATTACGCAAAAAATTTCAACGGCACAAACTGCGGATAAAATACTTCTTCTTGAAAAAGGAAAAGTATCAGCAATTGGTACACACGATTCACTCCTGAAAGAATCTGAGTTATATCAATCGATTGTAGAAAGCCAAAAGACAGGAGGGTCGTTTGATGATTAAATTTATAAGAGAACCTTTCGGTTTAAAACCAATATTAAAAAAAGAAGATATTGGCAATAAAGGAAACAAAAATCAGCAACGTGCATCGAATATGTCTGGTACGTTAAAGCGACTCTGGAAGTTTATGAGAGATGAACGTTACAAAGTATTACTCGTAATAATTATCGTTGTCATTACGAGTTTACTCGGTATCATCGGTCCGTTTTTAGTTGGTCGAGCGATCGATAACTATCTCGTACCAAAAGAGTTTGATGGGTTTGTAACTCTATTACTCGTATTACTCGGTGTATATGTCCTTCATAGTATTTCGACGTTAGCACAGTCGTTTATTATGGTTGGTGCGAGTCAACGTACAGTATTTAATATGAGATATCGATTATTTAATCATATGCAGTATTTACCGATCGACTTTTACAATAAACGTCAACAAGGGGAGTTAATGAGTCGTATGACAAACGACATCGAGACAATTTCTCAAACGTTAAACTCCTCGTTCATACAGTTTACGACATCTGTAATTACACTTATCGGTACAATTTCAGTCATGCTGTACTTAAGCCCGTTACTTACAATACTTACGCTTACAATCATTCCGTTATTATTTGTTCTGGTAAAGTATATAACAAACCGTACGCGTCCGTTATATAGAATACGTCAAAGAAGTACTGGGGAGTTAAACGCTTATATCGAAGAAGTAATTTCTGGTCAAGAAATCGTTAAAGCATTCTCTCAAGAAGATTATGTTATCGATCAATTTGAAAAGAGAACGAGAAACTTACGTGACGTCACATTTTGGGCGAACCTTTACAGTGGTATGATTCCTAAAATTATGAACATGTTAAACAACTTAAGTTTTACAATCGTTGCAGGTATCGGTGGGATACTCGCACTAACGACAGATACTGTAACAGTTGGTATTATCGTCGTATTCGCTGAATATGCGAGACAATTTACACGTCCACTCGCAGATCTAGCGAACCAGTTTAACCAAGTACTTTCTGCAATCGCAGGGGCAGAACGTGTATTCCATATTATCGATACTGAAACAGAAAAAGATGACGGTACGATTACAGATAGAGATTTAAACGGTCATATCGAGTTTAAAAACGTCGTATTTAGTTACGACAAAGATCAAAAGCGTCCGACAATTAACGATGTATCGTTTGACATCAAGCCAGGTGAATCGATTGCGTTAATCGGTTCAACAGGTGCTGGTAAAACGACGATCGTACAATTATTGAATCGATTTTACGAAGTTGACAAAGGTGAGATTTTAATCGACGGAGAAAACATCGAAAACTATAAGCGACACGTCTTAAAAGAAAACAGTGCGTTCGTTATACAAGATCCGTTTATATTTAACGCATCGATTAAAGAAAACGTTCGATTCGGTAAGCTAGACGCGACTGATGAAGAAATTATCGAAGCATGTAAAAATGCGAACGCTCATGATTTTATTATGGAACTTGAATATGGATATGACACAGTGATCGACGGAGAAAATCATGCATTATCTGTCGGAGAGCGTCAACTTATATCAATCGCACGTGCGTTTATACGTAACCCGAACATATTATTACTCGACGAAGCGACTTCAAGTATCGACACGATTACAGAGTTAAAAATTCAAGAAGCATTAGAAAGCTTAATGAAAGGTCGTACGTCTATAATCATCGCACACCGATTAAATACAGTGCGCGCAGTCGACCGTTTAATCGTATTAGAGCATGGTGAAATTATTGAATCCGGAAGTCATAAAGAACTCCTCGACCAAAAAGGTGTATATTATAAAATGGTGAACGGATAGTAATATTCAATGATATACTTTATAATAGTGACATACTAAAAATAAAAGGTGAGTTATAATGGCAACTAAAGATGAAATTGTAGCAGCTGCAAAAGAAGTCGGTAAAATGATTTCGGAAACTGAAGAAGTAAAATTCTTTGAAAAGGCAGAGGCGAAAATTCACGAAAATAAAGAAATCCGTGAAAAGATGGCAAGTTTACGTTCACTACAACAACAGGCAGTAAACTTCCAAAGTTACGGGAAAACACGTGCATATGAACTTGCACAAGAAAAAATTGACGCACTCGAAAAAGAACTTGACGATATGCCAATCGTTCAGCAATTTATCGATGCGCAAGAAAATGTAAACGACATTTTACAAATGGTGTCACATGCGATTAGTAGTTCAGTGACATATGAAATCATCGAGCGTACAGGTGGAGATCACTTAGAAGGTGAAACTGGCGCTGCGATGAACAACAAAGCAAGTAAAGACGTTGAGTAAGGGAGTGGCTAGAGCCACTCTTTTTTTCATGGTATAATTTAAGTCATATTAATGGTTAGGATGAGTGTATATGTCGAACGTTACTCCGATGATGAAACAATATTTATCGATTAAAGAAAACTATCAAGATGCCTTTTTATTTTTTAGACTTGGTGATTTTTATGAGTTGTTTTATGACGATGCAGTTGAAGCGGCTAAGCTTTTAGAAATTACGTTAACTGCGAGAGATAAAACAAGTAAAGTACCGATGGCAGGTGTACCGCATCATTCTGCGACGCGCTACATTGAAAAACTCATTAACTTAGGTCATAAAGTCGCGATTTGTGAACAGATGGAAGATCCAAAGCTCGTAAAAGGTATGGTGCAACGTGAAGTCGTTCGCGTCATTACACCGGGAACGTTAATCGATGATTTTGGTATCGAACAAGATAAAAGTAACTATATTTTATCGCTATATGTAAATAAGGATACGTATGAAGTCGTTTACGGAGATATTTCGACGGGTGATATGTATCAATTTAAAACGCAAGACATAGATACGTTATACACTCAATTATCACGTATAAATGCGAGAGAAATCGTTACGACAAATGACGGTGAAACTGTACTTAAAAACATGTTTACAGACCCACCGTTAATCACTGTCGTAGAACATAGTGAAGAGAATGCTCATACACAGTTACTATCTTATATAGAAACTCAAAACAAACAAAAACTAACACATTTAAAAGATATTGTAGAGATCAATGTCGACTTACATTTAAAGTTATCTCAGTCGACGATTAGTAACTTAGAGCTCGTTGAAAATCTTCAAACTAAAAAGCAAAAAGGATCGTTATATTGGTACTTAAATCAAACAGAAACACCGATGGGGCGACGTAAACTGAAGCGTTTAATAGAATCGCCACTCATCGACGTTAATGAGATTAAAAACCGTCAAGACGTCGTTCAAGTGTTACTCGACAATTTTATAGAACGTGAAGATATAAAAGCTGCGTTAAATAACGTCTATGATATCGAAAGACTGACAGGTCGAATGAGTTTTGGAAATATCGACGTCAAAGGATTTGTAGAACTTAGAGATTCTTTAGAAGGCTTACCTGACGTGTACCGATTACTTTCATCGATTGGTTTAATTGATAATGTGTTATTTAAAGACTTTGACGTGTTAAGTGACGTCTACTCAATGCTAAAAGTATTAAAATCTGACGCACCAAAGACGATTCGTGAAGGTAATATTTTTGAATCAGGTGTTAGTGAAAAGCTCGACGAGTTAAGAGATTTACAACATAACTCAAGAGAGTGGTTAGAAAATTATTTAGAAACGGAAAAAGAAAGAACGAACATTAAAAATATGAAAATCGGTTTTAACAAAGTGTTCGGTTACTTTTTAGAAATCTCAAAAGGACAAGCAGCGACATTTAACGCTGAAAACTTTGGTTATGACCGTAGACAAACGTTAACGAATTCAGAGCGCTATATTACACCAGAGTTAAAAGAAATGGAAGATAAAATACTAAAAGCAGAAGATGAAAGTGTCATCTTAGAGTATGAAATGTTCGTCGAGTTACGTGACAGCGTCAAATTACACACTGCAAGACTTCAACGTACGAGTGAACAACTGTCTATACTTGACTGCTTAATTAGTTTTGCAGACGTATCTAATACGCACCAACTCGTTCGACCAACGTTTACGGACGGGGAATTAGAAATTATCGATGGAAGACACCCAATCGTTGAAAAGATGCTCGGAGAAAGAACGTACGTACCAAATGACGTCGTTATGGATAACGATACGTTTATTTATTTAATTACTGGACCGAATATGAGTGGTAAAAGTACGTATATGCGTCAAGTTGCGATGATTACAATTATGGCGCAAATCGGTATGAACGTACCAGCATCGTCATGTAAGATACCTGTATTTGACGCAATATTTACGAGAATTGGTGCGAGTGATGATCTATCGAGTGGTAAATCAACATTTATGATAGAAATGATGGAAGCGAATGATGCGTTAAAACACGCGACAAAGAATAGTTTAATTATATTTGATGAACTTGGAAGAGGTACGAGTACGTACGACGGCATGGCACTCGCTGAAGCGATGTTAAAGTATATTCATAATCATATCGGTGCGAAAACACTATTTTCAACGCACTACCATGAACTGACGAATTTAGACGCGTCACTTCATCACTTAATGAACGTACACGTTAAAGCGTCAGAAAAGAACGGTAAACTTGAGTTCCAACATAAAGTAGAAAAAGGTGCAGTTGAAAAGAGTTACGGTATACAAGTAGCAGAACTCGCAGACCTTCCAAGAGAAGTGACGATTGAAGCGAGAAAAGTGTTAAAACGTTTAGAAGAAGCGAACTACGATAAGAAAGAAGACGTCACACAACTTGAATTATCGCTAGAAGAAGACACAGAAACATTTAGTGTCGTAGAAGAAAAAATCAAAGCATTAAACGTAAATTATATGTCACCGATAGAAGCGTTGACATTACTGAGTGAACTTCAAGACGAACTAAAGTAAAGAGGGGATTATATGGAGAGAGTCCACGTACTAGATCCAGTTATCCAAAATAAAATTGCGGCTGGTGAAGTGGTCGAACGTCCAAGTTCGATCGTTAAAGAGCTCGTTGAAAACTCTATAGATGCGAATGCGACTTCGATTGAAGTATTTATAGAAGAAAGCGGACTAAAAATGATACGTGTCGTCGATAACGGCGAAGGTATTGACGACCGAGATAGCCGTTTAATATTTGAGCGTCATGCAACGAGTAAAATCGCTGAAGACTACGATCTATTTGAAATTCGTTCGATGGGATTTCGAGGAGAAGCTCTCGCGAGTATTGGAGCGGTATCTAAAGCGACGGTTGAAAGTTATCGTAAAGATAGACAACCGTTTAAACTCGAGTATAGCGGTGGTCGAGAAGTAAATTATACAGATGGTAAATCACGTGTCGGGACAGTCGTTACAATTGAAGACTTATTTTTTAATACACCAGCACGCTATAAATATATTAAGAGTTTACAAACTGAAGCGGGCCGTATTATCGATATTATGCAGCGTTTTAGTTTTAACCATCCGCATATTCAGTTTAAATTAGCATTTGATGGTAAAGTCCGTTTTCATACGAAAGGAAATGGAAATTTACAAGAAGTCATTTCTGATGTGTACGGACTAAACGTCGCGAGACATAGTGTTAAAGTTGAGGCGAAAACTCCGGATTATAAATTATCCGGGTTTATCGTTCGACCGGAAATTACGAGAAGTAACAAAAACTATATTAACCTTGCAATCAACTCACGAATTATAAAAGATTTTAGACTCGTACAAAGTGTAGTCGAAGCGTATCATACACTATTACCAAAAGATAAATATCCGGTTGTCATATTAAATATCGATATGGATCCAAAACTCGTAGACGTAAACGTCCATCCAGCGAAAACAGAAGTCCGACTGTCTAAGTTAAAAGAGTTACAGCAATTAATCGAACAGACGATTCGTGAAGAGCTGCGTTCTGAACGTCTCATTCCTGAAATCGAAGCGCGTGAGAAAACTGAGAAGCCGGTGATGACACAAAATGTGTTTGATTTTTCATCACGCCCGGTGTTTGACAATACGTTTAACGAGTATAAAAGGGAAAATATATTTTCGAATAAAGAAGGCAAAACTCAAAATAATTTTGATTTTAATACGGAAAAAAGAGATGAAGTATCGTATGTGAATACGCCAATAGAAGAGCATATGAGTCATTCACGTGAGTCGTATGATGATTATAACGATTCAAAATTACCGTATTTAGAAATCGTTGGACAAATTCACGGCACGTATATCGTCATGCAAAACGATGAAGGTATGTATTTAATGGACCAACATGCTGCACAAGAGCGTATTAAGTATGAGTATTTCTATGAAAACATTCAAAATAGTGATGAGCGTGTACCTTTACTGTTACCATATCACTTTGAGTTTTCATATGACGACGTCATTCGAATCGATGAAAAACTAAAAGATTTAAAAGCGCTCGGCTTTAATATTGAAAAAACGGGTATTAAGCAATATACAGTGACAGAATATCCGTCGTGGATATTAAAAGACGATCCAGAAGGAGATATCGAGTCAGTCATTGATTTTATCTCGAATACTGATGAGTTTTCAGTCAATAAATACCGTGAAGAGATGTCGATTATGATGAGCTGTAAACAATCGATTAAAGCGAATCATTATTTAGATTTAACACAAATGCGTGCATTATTAAAAGATTTATCTCAGTGTAAGTCACCATATACATGCCCACACGGTAGACCTGTCATTATTAAGTGGACAACGTATGAAATTGAAAAAATGTTTAATCGTATTATGAAGTAAGAGGTGTTTATTAAATGAAACAACAACTCGTCTATACGCGAAATGAAGCGATTGACGTAAAAGTATATGAACCAGAAAATCCAAAAGCCGCGATGTTACTCCTTCACGGAATTTCAGAGCATAGTGGACGTTATGATTATCTTTTAAACTTCTTTAAAGAGCATGACATATACTGCGTTGTATATGATCATAACGGACACGGTTCAAGAGATAAAGGAAATCGCGGAGAAATAGGAAGTTTTGAGACGCTCGTTCGAGATGCAAAAGACGTCTACGACTCACTTCCAGAAGATTTACCGAAATTTGTCATCGGGCATTCGATGGGGAGTATCGTTTTAAGATTATTACTCTCAACAATTCAACCAACAGGTGCAATCATTGTAGGAACAGGTAATCGTACGTCGCCGATGGAGATGATTGAAACAGCATTCGTTAACGGTGTCGCTAAAGTATTACCAGACGCTAAGAGCTTATTTATTAATCGTCTCGCATTTTCTGGATTTGATCGTCAAGTGGATGGAACAGCGAGAAATAGATGGATTAGCAAAAACTATGAAAACGTAGTGAACTACAACAAAGATCCATTATCTGGTCATCCGGTATCGATTAATACGTTTAAAGCTGTGAACAATGCGATTTTTGCAGTAAATAGTGAAGCAGTTATTGGACACTATAGTAAAGACACAAACTTTTTGTTAATTAGCGGTAAAGATGATCCATTTAGTCATAACGGTAGAGACGTTGAAGTGCTAGATGCGACTTTAAAAGCGCACGGATTACACACAAAATCCGTATTATACGAAGGATATCGTCATGAAATTTTAAACGAAGATATTAAAAATGACGTTTACCGTATGATTTTAGAGTGGATGGACACGGTAATCGATGGAGAGTAAACAAAAAGTAATTTGTCTCGTCGGGCCGACTGCTGTTGGTAAAACAGATATGTCTATAAAAATCGCACAACGATTTAATTTAAACGTAATTAGCGGTGACTCGATGCAAGTGTATAAAGGGATGGATATCGGAACTGGTAAAATCTCTCGTGAAGAGATGGACGGTGTTCGCCATGAGATGATCGATATTTTATCACCAGAAGAAGAATTTTCTGTAAAAGAATTTCAAACGAGAGTCAGAGAGTTAATGGAACGTGAATATAAAAACGATAATATTCCATTTATCGTTGGAGGTACTGCGTTTTACATCCATGCGCTTATTAACGATTTTCAGTTTGACGATGAAGACCATAAAGAGAAAGAAGCACGTGTACAGTATTACGAAACGTTTTCTAGTGAAGCATTGTATGAGAAAGTAAAAGCATTAAATGAAGACGTTCATATTAACAATCGTAAACGTATGATACGTGTACTCGTAAAACATGATTTAGGTGCGAAACCGTCACATGATACTGAAGAAAAATACGACGCGTTAATTATCGGATTATATGACGATAGAGATGTCTTATACGAACGTATCAATGAGCGAGTCTTAACGATGATAAGTGAAGGACTTGAAGAAGAAGTAAGTAACCTCTTTGAAACGTATGACTTATCTAAAACAGCACTTGGAGCAATTGGTTATCATGAATTCATCGATTATTTTAACGGAAAAAAATCGCTAGATAAGGTAATCGAAGATATTCAACAAGATTCACGCCGATACTCGAAGCGTCAGTTGACATATTTAAGAAATAAATTGAGTGTGGAATGGTATAAAGTCGGTACTGATGAAGCGGAGATATTTGAGAGAATAGAGACATTCATAAAAAAGTCTCATTGATCATACATCAATGAGACTTTTACTATACACTTTCTTCTAAGTATGGTTCGATTATATTATATAGACTTTCGTAATTCACATCGTGATTGAGTCGCTTAACGATTTCACCTGTTCTAGAAACGACGAACATCGTAAAGTTTCGTTTCACATCGTTTTTAAACATTTTAAATTTACCTTCAGTTAAGTAACTAAAAATCGGATGTTTCGTATCACCTTTTACATCTACTTTTTCCATTAACGGTAAATCGATGGCCAATGCTTGATGTAACGCATGGTCGAGTTCAGTAGAGCGAAGTGTTTCTTTTTCATCGAGTTGATCTGTAGGAAATAGAAGAACTTCTAATCTTTGATCTTTTAAGTTGCTGTAGAGTTTCTCTAGCATCGTTAAATCATTAAAACGGTCGATATTACTCGCCATCGTAACAATTAGTACAACATGATCTTTATAATCGGACATTTTTATTAAGTTTTTATGGATATCTCTTGTTTTTAAATCGTAAAACTCACGTACCATTTAATTATCACCCTTATCTATTCGCCTTACTTATATTCACTTAAAACGCTGACGTTAAACACAAAACAGATAATTATTTTTAAATCTGGAGGTGACACAAGTTGGAACAACAATTTTCAGGCATCATTATCGCCGTAAACACAAAAGATACTGAAGACATCGAAAGTGAAGTATCTGAATTAAAGGTTTTAGCTGAATCTATCGGCATTGACATATTAAATACGCACATTCAAAATCGCCAAGAAGTCGACACGCGTTACTATGTCGGAAGTGGCTTTTTAGAAGAAGTTAAAGCGATGTATGACACGCTCGATTACGTCATCGTAAACGATGAAATTAAAGCATCACAAAATAGAAATATTGAAAGTATACTCGATACGTCAGTTCTCGATCGAACGCAAGTCATTTTAGACATATTTAGTTTACGTGCAAATACGAAAGCGGGTCAGCTACAAGTCGAGCTCGCTCAGCTTGAGTATTTACTCCCGAGACTTCGCGGACAAGGTATTAACTTATCTCGTCTTGGTGGGGGAATCGGGACGAGAGGTCCTGGTGAAACGAAATTAGAAACCGACCGACGACATATTAATAGACGTATTAAAGAGATTAAAAAAGAACTAAAGACGATTGAAAATACGAGACAAAATTACCGCGATCAAAGAAATCGTAGTAATGTCACTAAATTTAGTTTGATAGGATATACGAACGCCGGGAAGTCAGCGATGTTTAATGCACTTACTGAAGCGGACACGAAAGAAATTAACCAATTATTCGCAACACTCGATCCGAAGACGAGAAAGTTAGGATTTCAAAACGGGTTTAATGCGATTTTGACAGATACGGTTGGGTTTATTCAAAAATTACCGACGACACTCGTTGAAAGTTTTAAATCTACGCTAGAAGAAGCACGTGACAGTGACTTTTTAATTCACGTCATCGATAACAACTCAAAATATATCGACGCCCATTTTAATACGGTGATCGCTCTATTAAAAGAGCTCGATATGTCACACATTCCGGTCATTGTACTATTCAATAAAAGTGACTTAAATCCGAATTTAAATTATGTGACAGAGGAAATGTATTTTATCGTCAATAAATTTATGCCAAAACATACGCTGTTAAACTGTTTAGAAGACGGAATAAAAATGCATTATGAAGCGTATAATAGAAATATTGAACCGAGTAAAATCAACGAATTATATGATTTAAAACAAAGAACGTACGTGACGAAAGAAGCGTTTGACGAGGAGTTAGAAGTATACAAAATTGAGGGATACACAAAAGATATAAGTATCGTTCAAGAGATTTTAAAGGAGAAACAATGACACACGCATTAGAGATTATTAAGCAATCAGAAATAGAAATAGAACCACTTGTAAAACAGAATAAACAAATTGCATATGATAACTTTAAAAAAGTGATGCAATCATTTAACGATCACTCCGTTATGGAAAGTGACTTTACTGGAACGACAGGTTACGGGTATGACGACACGGGTCGTGACAAATTAGAAGATATTTATAGAGATATTTTTAAAGCGGAAGATGCGCTCGTACGCGCGCAAATTATTTCAGGAACACATGCGATTTCTCTCAGTCTTTTATCGTTATTAGAACGTGGTGACGAGTTATTATACATTACGGGTTGGCCGTACGACACGTTAGAAAAAGTGATCGGAGATAGTGAGGAAGACGTCGGAAGTATGAAAGCACTCGGCATTGATTTTAATTATGTCGATTTAATTGACGATAAAGCGTTCGATATCGATGCGATTTTAAACAATATTAAAGACAACACGAAAGTAATCGGTATTCAGCGTTCACGTGGATACTCGACTAGAAAATCGTTAACGATCGAACAAATTGAAGCGGTTATAAAAACGATTAAAGAACGTCATCCAAATATTATCGTATTTGTCGATAACTGTTATGGTGAATTTGTAGAACGTAGAGAACCGATTGAAGTCGGTGCGGATATCGCTGCTGGAAGTTTAATAAAAAACCCAGGTGGTGGACTTGCTAAAATGGGTGGATACGTTGTTGGTCGTAAAGATTTAATTGAACGTGTCAGTTATAGATTAACTGTCCCTGGTATCGGTAAAGAAATGGGAGCGTCACTAGAAGTACTACTCGATATGTATCAAGGATTATTTATGGCACCGCACGCTGTCATTGAAAGTTTAAATGGGGCGCTACTTACGAGTCACGTGTTAACGAAATTAGGGTATCGTACAGATCCATTATTTGATGAAACACGTACTGACTTAATACAAAGCATTCAGTTTAACACTGAAGAAGAAATGATTTCATTTATACAAATGGTACAAAGCGCGAGCCCTGTAAACTCTAAATTTTTACCGATTCCAGATTTAATACCAGGCTATCAACATCCAGTCATTATGGCAGCAGGAACATTTATACAAGGTGCATCTTTAGAATTATCTGCAGATGGGCCAGTGAGGGAACCATATATCGCATTTATGCAAGGTGGCTTAGTATACGAGCACGTTAAATACGCGTTAGAAAAAGTTCTTACTCACTGGAGTGAGAAAGGGATTATATAGAAACGCTTAAGGGTATATCGAATTGTGAAGGGAGAATGGTACTATGTTAGTTAAATTATTAGAACCTCTAAACATACCGGACGAAATGGTGGAAAAACTCGCAGCACCGATTAAAGAAAAAGGTCACGAATTTGTGTATTACAACGAGAAAACGACGGATAAAGATGAATTAATCGAGCGTAGTAAAGACGCTGACGTTATTATGATTGCGAACAATCCATATCCAAAAGAAGCAATCGAACAAAATGAGAACTTAAAATACATTAACGTTGCATTTACAGGTGTCGATCACGTGGAATTAGATGACGCAAATACGAAAGAAAAAGTTCTTTTAAGTAACGCTGCAGGTTATGCTAATACAGCTGTTGCTGAACTCGCGGTCGGTTTAACGTTAGACGTATTCAGAAAAATCACTGAAGGAGACAGTGATACGAGAAAAGCTGAAAACTTCCCTGGTGCTTTCCAAGGTAGAGAAATTAAAGGAAAAACAGTTGGTTTTATCGGAACAGGTAAAATCGGTTTAGAAACTGCTAAGCTATTTAAAGCGTTTGGAGCGAACTTAATCGCGTATAACGGCTCGAGTGAAAAACCTGAAGCATTAGAACTCGGTATGGAGTATATGGACTTAGATGACATGTTAAAACAGTCAGACATCATTACTTTACACGTACCAGCAACGAAAGATACGCATCATTTACTCGGTAAAGAAGAATTTGAAAAGATGAAAGAAAGTGCCGTTTTAATTAACTGTGCGCGTGGACCAGTCGTTGATAACGATGCTTTAGCAGATGCGTTAAATAACGATGTAATCGCTGGAGCAGGAATCGACGTATATGATATGGAACCTCCAATTCCAGGGGACTACAAATTATTAAATGCAAAAAACACAGTATTAACACCACACGTCGGATTCTTAACAGATGAAGCGATGGAGTTAAGAGCAAAAATCGCATTTGAAAATACGATTAAGTTTTTAGAAGGAAATCCTCAAAACTTAATGAACTAAATGATTGAATTAGGGGCATGATATATGGATATTCGTTCAACGTTTATAAAGTTAGATGAAAAATTTTCTCGTTTTGGTGGTTTAGAACCACGTGGGATTACACGATTATTATATACAGATGAGTGGAAGGCTGCCGTTAATGCCCTCATTGAAGAGTTCGATAATAACGGATTAGAAGTCGTTCAAGATTCAATCGGTAACGTTTCAGGTAAACTCGTTGGAGTAAATAGCGATGAGACGATTTTAACGGGATCTCATATCGACACTGTCGTTGAAGGTGGTCATCTCGACGGGCAATACGGAATTCTCGCCGGACTTACAGCGATTCTTTACTTAAAAGAAAAATATGGTCAACCTAAGAAAAATATTGAAGTACTTGCACTCGCTGAAGAAGAAGGTAGCCGGTTCCCAATTGCATTTTGGGGCAGTAAAAACTTCTTTAACATTCAAGATAACGAAATTGTAAAAGGACTCACAGACTCTGAAGGCGTTAATTTTGTCGATGCTATGAGACAATCAGGTTTTGACTTTAGAACAGACGACTCAGTACGAAACGACATTAAAGCGTGGATAGAAATTCATATTGAGCAAGGTCAAGTGCTAGAAAAAGAACAAAAACAAATCGGTGTCGTTACAGGTATTGTTGGTTTTAAACGATATTACATAAACTTAAAAGGTGAAGCAAACCATGCTGGAACAACACCGATGGGTTATAGAAAAGATGTAGTTGTTTCATTTAGCGAAATCGTACAAAGACTAAATCAGAAAGCTAAAGAGATTGGAGATCCACTTGTCATTACGTTTGGTAAAGTAAACCTCGTTCCAAATGTCACGAACGTTGTCCCAGGTGAAATTGAATTTAGTGTAGACACGCGTCATATAGACGAAAAGGAATTAAATCACTTTAGTAAAATTGTCGAAGATACGATTCAAGAAGTTGCTACAAAAAATGGATTAGAAGCGACGATTACACTTCATTTAGATGAACAACCAACATTGATGAATGAAGAAATTATAAAAACGATCGAAGATTCTGCAAAAGAAGTAACATCAGGGAACTATAAGTTTATGGTTTCAGGCGCAGGTCATGACACACAAATATTTTCACAGTTTGTACCATCAGGTATGTTGTTCGTATCATCTATCGGTGGATTATCTCATAACGTCGAAGAAGACACAGATATTGAAGATTTAGTTAAAGGGATTGAAGTTTTAGCAAAAGCGTTGTATAAATTAGCGTATTAAAAAGATATGAAATCACTAAAATTACTTATTTATTCATAAAGAAAGTTTTGATAAAATAAAAATGCTGTATAAATTAAATCTTACGTCAAATGTGAGTGACCATATGGCATCAATTAAATATTTAATCAGGAGTGGTATTAATGAGTCAAAAAGTAGTTTTAGCATTAGGTGGTAACGCAATTTTACAACCAAAACAAGAGCCAACTTACGAGAACCAGTACGAAAACGTGTATAGCGCAGCGACGAGTATGGTTGACCTCATCAAAGCAGGACACGAAATTATCGTTACTCATGGTAACGGACCTCAAGTTGGTCTTATTATTGCTCAAAATGAAGCGGCTAAAGCTGACATTAAACCGATGCCAGTATTTGTAAGTAGTGCGGAATCACAAGGTATGATTGGATTCATGCTTGAGCAAGCACTAAAAAACAAGCTGAAAGAAGCAAATATCGACAAAAACGTCGTATCATTACTCACGATGACTGAAGTTGACAAAGACGACGAAGCGTTTCAAAATCCGACTAAACCAATCGGCGTATTCTTCACTGAAGAAGAAGCAAAACGTATGGAAGAAGAACTCGGATACGACATGAAAGAAGACGCAGGACGTGGATATCGACGCGTCGTGCCATCTCCAGAACCAAAACTTATTCACGGTGTCGAAGAAATTAAAACACTTTCTGAACAATCGATCGTTATTTCTTCAGGCGGTGGGGGTATTCCGGTTTGGCGTGACGAAGACGGTGTCATTCACGGAGTGGACGCTGTAATCGATAAGGACCGTTCAGCACTTAAACTTGCACTACAAAGTGATGCAGATAAGTTAATGATTTTAACAGATGTACCGAACGCTCTTATTAACTACGGTACAGAAAACGAAACAAAATTAGAACGCGTCACTGTCGAAGAAATGGAACGATATATTGAAGAAGGTCACTTCGCTTCAGGTTCAATGCTTCCTAAAGTAGAGGCAGCAATTGGTTTTGCAAAATCAGGTGAAGGAAAAGAATCGATTATTTGTTCATTATCTGATGCGGTTAAAGCATTAGCAGGTGAAGCGGGTACTCATATTACGTTATAATATAATTACACAGCCAATTATTGGCTGTGTCAGGCTGTAGACAAAGTCTCTTATGAGATGACGTCTACAGCCTTTTTTTATAAAATATAATTAATATGATTATTTTGGAGGGAAATCATGTTAGGAAAATCATTAAATTCACGTGATCAAATAGAATTTGTAGCGATTAGCGACCTCGTACCAAAAGATCATCTACTAAGAAAAGTGGATGCCGTATTAGATTTAAATTTTGTGTATGATTCTGTAAAGGATAGATACTGTTTAGATAATGGTCGACCTGGGATTGATCCAGTAATTCTTGTAAAAATTGTGTTGATTCAACATTTATTTGGTATAAAATCCATGCGACAAACAATTAGAGAAATTGATACAAACGTTGCTTATCGTTGGTATCTTGGTTTTGGATTTCATGATAAGGTGCCACATTTTTCAACCTTTGGAAAGAATTATGCACGTCGCTTTAGTGACGGTCAATTATTTGACGAGATTTTTGAGCATATTTTAGAAATCGCGATGTCTCATGGACTGATTGACACTTCTGCATTATACATAGACTCAACGCATATCAAAGCAAACGCTAATCGTAATAAGTATACGAAAGAAACGATTAAAAAAACAGCGACTTTCTATGCTGAGGAATTACGTGAAGAAGTCAATGACATCCGGTTATCAGAAGGAAAAAAGCTTTACCCTCCAAAAGAATCCAATGAAGAAAAAACGAGTCGTGTTAGTAAAACAGATCCGGATGCAGGATATTATGTAAAAAGTGAGCGTGAAAAACAATTTGCTTACAGTATGCATGCCTGTGTAGATAGTCACGGATTTGTACTTGATCAACATGTGACCCCTGGAAACATTCATGATAGTACCCAACTCCATGTCTCCATCGATCGTTTACTCGAAAAGGGCTATTCCATTCAAAGTGTTGCGGTAGATGCGGGGTATAAAACACCAGCGAACGCGAGATATTTACTTAATAAAAACATTACACCGTATATGCCATATACTCGACCACGAGGTTCAAAGGATTTACTCAAAAAGAGTGAATATGTTTATGATGAATATTATGATGTTTACTTATGTCCTGGCGGTTCAGAACTCACTTACAGACGCACAGATAAGGACGGTTATCGCCTGTATATGTCAGATCCTATGAAATGTAAAGAGTGTCCGTTACTTTCACAGTGTACAAAAAGTCAGGGGAAACAAAAAGTGATTACCCGACATGTATGGCAATCCTACATTGATACAGTCGAAGAAATTCGACATACGGAAAAAGGTAAAACTGAATATAAGAAGAGATCCCAAACCGTCGAACGTCGTTTTGGAGATGCGAAAGAGCAGCATGGACTCAGATGGACACGTCATAGAGGTATTAAAAAAGTGTTCCGAGACACCACGCTTATTTGTGCATGCATGAACTTGAAAAAGTTGGCAAACTGGCTCATCAAAGAGCCTCAACTGACAGTGTAAACCACTGTTTTTTCTTTGAAATATCAAACTTATTTTAAAATATATGTAGAAAAAAAGACGAACCTCTTTTTTAGAATTTAAAAAAAGGTTCGTCTACAATCTGACACAGCCAATTATTGGCTGTGTTTTTCTAGTTTAAGGAGGATACTATTGAGTGGAAAATTATATGATTTAAAAGAGCATTGGATGCTAATTATTTCATTGATGCTCGTTGCATCGATTTTACGTGCACCAATTACAGCTGTTGGTCCTGTAGTCGATCAAATTAAAGCATCACTACAAATTTCGAATACAGTCGCTGGACTTCTCACGACGATACCACTCTTAATATTTGGTATCGCGTCACCAATTATACCGAAACTCGTAAGAAAATATTCTATTAACCTGATCATATTTTATTCTTTAATTTTTATATTATGTGGTCTTGTCATTCGAAACTTATCGAGTGTCGAGTGGTTTATATTAGGAACAATTATTATCGGATTAGGGATAGCAGTTGGAAACGTGACGATTCCGAGTTATGTGAAGCTAAAATTCCCGCTTCATATTGGTCTTGTCACTGGTTTATACGGTGCTGTGATGAACGGTATGGCGGGTGTTGGAGGTGGTTTATCTTTTCCACTATCAGAGGTGAGTCGATATGACTATAAATTATCATTATCGATTTGGCTTATTTTAGCTCTATTAGCGATTGTTTTTTGGATTAAACAATTAAAAGCACCGACTTATCATACTAAAGGAGTCGATGAGAATACACCTACACTCACTGTGAAAGACATAACAAAATCGAGAATAGCGTGGGGTCTCGCACTTAGCTTCGGTTTACAATCTATGATTTTTTATAGCGTCGTCGCTTGGGTTCCGACAATTTTAGTTGCACAAGGATTAACATTTAAAACTGCGGGATACTACTTTATGTTCGCACAATTTATTCAAGTCCCGATTGCGTTTATTTTCCCTCAATTTGTTGAAAGTGTAAAAAACAAACGAATACCAGTCATTATTATATTTATATGTTTCATTACAGGTTTTAGTTTAATGTTCGTTCAACAAAACATCGTATTACTCATTGCGATGTTACTTATTGGTAGTAGTGCTGGTTCGGCTTTTTCAACATGTATGGTTCTATTTTCTTTAAAGGCGAATACATATGACGGGAGCATGATGTTATCCGGATTCTCTCAGTCAGTCGGTTACATTATCGCAGCGAGCGGGCCACTCTTAATGGGTATGATTCAAGATCACATTCAAAACGAAATCGTTAATATTTATATTTTCATTCTGTTAAGTATAATGGTATTTATAACGTTAATGATTGCCACTGAAGATAAAACAATCGAAGAAACGATTTTTACAAAGAGGTAGATTATATGTATAGCTACACATATTTAGATAACAGTGAAATATTTTATGAAACTCATACACCACTACATTATGATTTTAAAGAGAAACTATTTAACGTACCGTTAGGTCGTAAATTCGACTTTAAAAGTGCATCAGATTTATTTAATAATCAAGAGACACCATTTTCTCAAAGTTATTTTGGTCATCAGTTTGGTAACCCAGTTATTTTAGGAGACGGCAGACAAATAATAATAGGCGAAACATTATTAGACAATTCACCTGTTGACATAGCTGTAAAGGGAAGTGGACCGACGAGGTATTCTCGTGGTGGAGACGGATTACTGCCGATCGACGCTGCCATTAAAGAATACATTTACTCAGAGTTTTTATATAATATTCATATACCGACGACGAGAAGTTTAGCGTTATTAGAAACGACTGAAGTTGCTGAAAGAGTAGTCGATAAGACAGCCGCGTTACTAATCCGAGTTGCGAATTCTCATTTACGTGTTGGTACGATTCAATTTGGCAAGGTAGCTGGAGAACCGTATTTAAAAGAAATCGTCGATTACGCAATTAATAGACATTATCCGTATTTAAAAGATATTGACGATAACAAAAAATACAAAATGTTTTTTGAAATGGTCGTAAGAAAACAAGCCGAACTCGTTGCACATTGGCAAAGTGTTGGATTTGTGCATGGAGTTATGAATACAGATAACGTAACGATTGACGGTTCAACAATTGACTTTGGACCGTGTGCATTTTTAGAAACGTATCATCAAGACGCAGTATTTAGCCAAATTGACGAGGGCGGTAGATATCGTTATCAAAACCAACCGAAAATTATGCACTGGAACTTAAGCAAACTCGGTGAGGCGATGATTTCATTATTTAGTGACGATGAAAAAGAAGCGGTTGAAATTGCGCAATCCGTACTCGATCAATTCCCTAAATTTTATAACCGCAAATGGTTTACGTTAATGGGTGAAAAAATCGGTATAGAAGATATCGACTATAACGATGAAAACGACCAAAAAATGATTATTGAATTTTTAAAAGAAATCGAAGAAAGACAACTCGATTATACAAATACGTTTAGACAACTCGCTTTAGGGACACTAGCATTTACACCAAATTATCGTGATCACGTCGTAGATTATGACTTAATGAAACGAAAAAATCCATCGTTTGTGCCGAGACATCATACGGTACAGCAAGCGATAGAAGATGCAATAAATGGGGATTACAATAAAGTACATGAAATGCTAAAGGCAAGTACAAAACCATATAATGACAACGTTCCAGAGTACTTAAAAGAGTCGAGAGGCAACGACTTTTATACGACGTGTGGAACGTGAGAGGATATAGAACTACTGAGCTAAAGTAGTTCTTTTCTTATTCTCAAAATATTTTACATATGTTATAACATATATTATAATTGTTGTAGGAGGTAAATCTAATGAGTTCATCAAAAGATCTTATTAAAAAGATTGAGCACGAGGGTTGGTATCTTGTTAAAATCGTTGGAAGTCATTACCATTTTAAACATGATACAAATCCAGGAAAAGTAACTGTGCCTCATCCAAAAAAAGATTTACCTCGAGGTACAGAGCGTTCAATTTTAAAGCAAGCAGGGCTTTTATAGACTGCTTGCAAATAAATTAGGAGGACTTACTATGAAATATCATTATTATGCAATTCTTGAAAAAGAAGATGAAAACTATAACGTAAGGTTTCCAGATTTACCAGGTGCTCTTACATTTGGTGAGGATATTGAGGATGCTATTTATATGGCAAAAGATGCATTAGAGGGGCACCTGTTAGTAATGGAGGATGACGGGGATTATATTCCAAATGCGACTGATTTTTCTGAACTAAAACCTTTATTAAATGACAATGAACAACTACAACTAATTGTTGCAGATACTCATCTTTTACGTATAAAAGAAGAAAACAAAACAGTGAATAAAATGGTGACATTACCAAATTATCTAGTGGAATTAGGTAAAGAAAAAGGCATTAATTTTAGTCAAACATTACAACGTGCACTAAAAGAAGAACTTGGTGTTAAGTAAGTTTTTCAGTATAAACAAACACTCCTAAACTGGTCGTCCAATTTAGGAGTGTTATTTTATTCTTCGCTATTTGTATTGTCGTAATATGGTGAGCGTTGAACTTTCTTTCTCACCCATAGTACAAAGTAGCCGATTGCGATGATTATTCCTAAATATCCATATAATGGATAGAATATGTTAATTAATGTAACGAAACCGATACGTGTTAAGAAGAATGATACGATCATTAGTACGACAAGTAAAATGACGTATTGTTTACTTCTAAAACTTGTGAATCGAACGAGGACCGCATACATTAATGCAACGACTGTATTGTAGATAAGTACGATAATGACGATCGAGTATATAGATCCAAAAATTGGATGTACTGCGTTTGCGACAACTAATGATGGTACGTCTTTAGTTACTGCACTATCCATGTTCAGTAATAAACTTCCGTTTACTAGTAGAAGTAAAATTAAAACAAAGAATCCACCGAGTAACGAACCTCTTTTTACTACTTCATATAATCTCGTGTCAGAACCCATAATCGTAATAAAACTAAATCCAACTCCGAACATTAATCCGGCATATACAATCGCATCAATCCACCAGTTGTTCCAAGGTGGTACTGTTGAGTCCGCATAAGCTGCACCTTCAGAAAGTGTCATATCTGCTGTTGAAAATGCGTAAATCGACATAATTGTTACCATAATTAAAAGAATCGGTGTCGCAATACCGAGTAAGTTAATGATTTTATCGAAATCTAACATTAACGTAATTGAGACGAGTACAATTAATACAATCGTACCGACCCATGTCGGCATACCAAAGCTTTCATTTAAGTTACTACCGCCACCAGCTAGCATAATAAAGCTCGTGACGAACATAAAGAATATAAGTAAATAGTCAAGTATACGTCCAAACACGTTACCGAATAATTTATTGAGTGGTAATTCGTGTGATTCTACGTCATATAAGTATCCGACTTTCGCAATTTGTCTAAAAATAAACGTCATAATTAAAACAGAAAAAATAATAGATATGAAACTCGCCATTCCATTATTTGTAAAAAACTGCATAATTTCTTGGCCAGTTGCAAATCCGGCACCGATTACGATACCACAATACGCAAAGGCAAACTTTAAAAGTTCCTTTATATTCAAAAAACCATCTCCTATACATGATAATTATATAATACGGATGAAATATGTAAAGTTTACAATGACTCTTATAGGGCTGTATTGATTGTGAGGTGGTTTGTTTACACAAAAAAACCTATCCAAAACTTTGGATAGGTAATGATAACTATTCTCCACTATTTGTATTGTCGTAGTACGGAGAACGTTGTATTTTTTTTCTAACCCATAATACGAAGAATCCGAATCCGATAATGATACCGAGATAACCATATAATGGATAGAATATATTAATGAGTTCAACGAATCCGATGCGAGTAAATAAGAACGCAACGACCATTAAAACACTGAGTAGTACGACATACTTTTTACTTTTAGCTTCAGTGAATCTAACGAGTACTGCATACATAAGTGCCACTACCGTATTGTAAATAAGTACGATAATTACAATAGAGTAGATAGAACCAAATAGTGGATGCACTGCGTTTGCTACGACGAGTGCTGGAATATCTCTAGTTACTGCAATATCCATATTTAATAATAATCCACCATTTAATAGAAGCATTAAAATTAGAACGAATAGTCCACCGAGTAATGAACCTCTTTTAACAACTTCGTAAAGTCTCGTATCTGATCCCATAATCGTAATAAAACTATATCCAACGCCGTACATCAGTCCAGCGTATACTGTTGCATCAATCCACCAAACATTCCAAGGTGGTACTGTAGAATCCGCATATTTCGCACCTTCTATTAATGAAAGGTCTGCATTGATAAATGCGAAAATTGTCATAAAGATAACCATGATTAAAAGAATTGGTGTTGCGATACCGAGTAAGTGTATGATTTTATCAAAATCTAACATCAGTGTAATAGACACTAATATAATCATAACAATCAATCCAACCCATACTGGCATACCGAAACTTTCGTTTAAGTTACTACCACCACCAGCAATCATGACAAAACATGTTACATACATAAAGAATATAAGTGCGTAATCTAAAAATGTTCCAAAATATTTACCGAATAATTTTATGAGTGGTAACTCATGTGACTCAACGTCATATAAATAACCAACTTTTGCTGATTGTCTAAATGCAAAAGTAACCATTAAAACAGCGAGCGTAATTGCTGCGAAACTCATTATTCCGTTATTAGTAAAGAACTGCATGATTTCTTGACCAGTCGCAAATCCAGCACCGATGACGATACCACAATATGCGAACGCGAATTTTAAGAGTTCTTTAATATTCAATGTATCATCTCCCTTTTATACATACATTTTTCGATTATACAGAACGTAGATTATATGTAAAGTAGGATATTACACTATACGTTAAATAAAACAACCATAATTTACATAGTGTAATATTTCTCTGAAATTAGAAAAATGATAGCGCATTAATGTCAAATAAAAAAGATAAACATTTAAAATAATGTTTATTTCGGTTGGTAGATAATATGATGAAGAATCCGACTAAAGTAAGAGAATTTTTACTTTTTTGAAAGTGAGGTTGCTGCAATTATCTATGCTTTACTCATTGGACTAACATAAAACTCAAAATATGTTTCAATGCAAGGGATTAACAATCCAAGTATAATCTATCAACAGATTTTAGAAGTCGGTCAAAACACAGTTAAGATACCAAATGTAGTGTATACAGTAGATAATGATGAAGTAGGACTAAGATTTAATCAAGATAAAATTGAAAATAATTTAGTTCACCGTGAACACGGAGAAATGCGGATATTTTTTGCTGTACCACCTAAAAGAGTAAATGTAAAAGATTGGAATGATGAGTTAGTAAGAAGAAATGTACATGCTTATCAAGAACATGAGAAAAATATTCCATTAAGTAAGAAACAGTATTTACAAAATTACAGACATTTAGAGAGTAGTAGAGGTATGGAAATGAAATAATCAGTAAATATTGATAACAAAATTATTTTATATTATAATATATGTACATCTTCTTTTTTTCTAATTCTTTTATAGAATTAGAGATGATATTTATTTACAATTATAAAGATCGGTGCATAACGCATCGATCTTTTTTTATATTCAAACACTACATATTGTTTTCTTTTGTGAAATAAAAAGTAGACAGTATTACTCATCTGTTTACTTCTCATATAGAATTTAATTGTTATAATAATATAGTCGCCGTAACTTCCTGGCGAATATTTACCAGGAAGGAGGTGAAACACCATGGAATTAATTTTTGTTAACATCATTGCCCCTATTATTGTTGGGGGTATCGTTGCGTACTTTGCGTATTGGTTACGTAATCGCAATGATAAATAGGCGACAATAGCCAACACCATAAAAAAGCCCTCACTATTGCGAGTAGTGAGGGCTTTGGTGAAGCCATGGAACTAATTTTTGTTATTTATATTATACAATTTATATTAGTGACTTGCAATGTTCAAGCTATTTGACTTCTAAATTAAATATTTCCCCTTTTACGATATCTACCATTATATCTATCATCTTCATATAACATTAATTATTAAATTGTTTATTTATTAGGTTTATAATACTGATTACTATTTTATTATGTACATAAAACGAACAAATTTTAGAAGTTGGTCAAAATACAGGAAAGATACCAAATGTAGTGTATGCAGTAGATAATGATGAAGTAGGATTAAAATTTAATCAAGATAAAATTGAACATATTTATTTTATATTAGGACCTGAAAAAAGAAAATGAAAGATGGTGAGCTGATAGAAAGAACTGAAAGTAAGGGTTTACATTAATCTGTCAATAGAGTAATCTCTATGTAAGAAGTAATACTAATGAAAAATTAGGTTTAAAAGAAACTTCATTTTTTAACATAGAAATTAAAATATAAATAACTTCCCAGTTCATCTTTTTAGAGATGGTAGCGTATACTGGATGCGGAAGTGACTACATCTATATATGTGGATAAAAATGATTTTTCTTTATTATATTGTCGAGGAGGGGTATTAATGATTTATTTTCGAAATTACTTTAATAAAAGATTTGTAGGAGATGAAGTATTTGGATTTTTGTAAAACGTTTATTTTTTATTACATTAAACCTTTTAAAAAAGAAAATTTTTTTATGCTATGTATTATAGCACTTGGATCGTTGACTTTAACTGCTTGGGGCATTTCTAGTTCCTATGCGCTAACAAGTTTAGCAAATCATGACGTAAAAAAGTTCTACATGTGGATATTAATCATGATAGTCTCTCTTATTATTTGGTCTCTTCAGATTCATTTAGATTCATGGTATTATACAAAAGTTGTTCAGAAAATGAATACTCAGATACGTATTGATATTGCAGAACATTTAGGAAATATTGAATATCAAGATTTTCATCAAAAGAGTAGTGGAGAGTATACCTCTTGGATGACAAATGATATTAATATGATTAATGATTATGGGTATGCAACTTTACAAATGATTATCACTCAAATTTTTACGATAACTTTTAGTAGTATCGCTCTTTTTTCATTTCATTTCAGTTTAAACATAGCGGTATTTTTCTTTGCTATTATTATGATTATCACACCCAAATTTTTTAGTAAATCAATGAATAGAAAAATTAATGAAGTATCAAATGCCAATGAAAAATTCACAAATTATTCTAATGATATATTCGATAAATACGATTTGTATTATAGTACAAATAATGAAAAAATACTTGTTGAAAAATTTGAAAAAGAATCATTAAAATTGGCGAATAAAAAAATATCTTTAGCCACTTTAACTGGATATATGTATGGTACTAATAATTTTGTTAGTTTAATAAGTCAAGTGGCTATTTTACTAGTTGCTGCATTGTTATTTTTTAAAAATATCGCCCCAATTGGTACGATTACAGCAGCACAATATTTTTCTGCAACTATTTTTACTAGTTTGATGGGGATTAGTTCAAATTATGTAGAGTTAAAAACAACGCAACCAATATTTGAGAAGTTTTTCAAAAGTAAGAGAAGAGTAAATAATAAGGAAGAACTATTAACTATTTCACAAGGCATTGAATTTTCAAATGTTAGTTTTAAATATGATGATGAAGTTGTGCTTGATAATGTGAATTTAAAATTTGAGCCTGGTAAAAAGTATGCGTTAGTAGGACCATCTGGATCGGGAAAATCAACGATTTTGAAGCTGTTGATGGGATTCATAAATGATTATGATGGCGCAATAACAGTTGATGGAAAAGATGTAAAAACATTTTCAAAAGATTCCTGGGTGAATAAATTTACATACCTTGAACAAAAATCTCCAATTATAGTTGGCACATTATTAGAGAATATTGATATTTCAAACACTAATAACCAAATAGATATTGCTAATTTGATGGATAGAGTTGGATTAAGTGAATGGACAATAGATAAGGATGTCTCGAGTTATATCATTAATGAAAATATTTTATCTGGTGGACAAAAACAGAAAATTGCATATGCGAGATCTTTAATTAGAGATACAGAGATTATATTATTTGATGAAGGCACATCCGCTTTAGATAGAGAAAGTGCTTCTATTATAGAGGAAGATATTTTAAATAGTAATAAAACAGTGATAATAATATCGCATCACTTAACAGATGACATAAAAAGTAGATTAGATACTATTTATTACTTGTAAAATATTTTAAAGTGCATTATGGGACGTAAAATTTATTAGTAAGAAGATGGTGAATATATGGATTACGGTATTCGTGAATATTCGAATAAAAATGATTTAGATATAAATAAAGTCGGAAGAGTTATTGTAAAGTATGGTCATTACTATGATATATACTTAAATAATAATATATATAGAAAAGTAATGGCAGTAAACCAAATTTCTAGCGATCAAGTATTCGTTGGGGATTTTGTTCATGTTGTGAATTTAGATGATGAACACTATATTGTAGAAGTATTAAAGCGTAGAAATGTGGTTTCTAAAGAAGCAAGTACAACAATGAAGTCGTATCATGATAAAAGTAAAGAACAAATACTAGCAACTAATGTTGACAACGTGTTTATACTTATTGCAGCAGATCAAAAGTTTACAATTGGTAAATTAGAAAGATATATTTTAACTTTTAAAAAGAAAGATATTCATTTAAATATTGTTATCACTAAAGCAGATTATAGAGATAAGACAGAAAGTATTCGTAAAGAAATAAATAAGTTTTATCCAGAATTAAATATCTTTTTATTGTCTAATTTTAATGCTGATAATATTGAAGACTTTAAACAATTAATTCAGAAAAATTCAATTTCTATTTTATTAGGAGCTTCAGGAGTAGGAAAGTCAACGTTATTTAATAATTTATTCAGTCAAGACAACCAACACACGCAATCAGTGCGTACGGATGGGAAAGGTAAACATACTACAACACATACTCAAATGCTATATAATGACTTGTTAAATGCATATATCATAGATACACCAGGTTTTAAAACAATTAATGCGGTACATTCTGTAGATGAGTCCATTCTTTTTTCTGACATTATGAAGTTATCTAAATACTGTAAATTTAGAGATTGTACACATTCACATGAACCAGGTTGTGCTGTAAAGAAAGCAATAAATGAAGGCGATATTAGCGAAGATTACTATGAACGATATTTAGAAAATAAAAGAATTATCGACGGACAGATACGTCATCAAAAACAAAAAGAAAGGAAGCATAAATAATGTTTATGCTTCCTTTCTTTTTGAGGTCTATCTTAGATTTTTAAAGTTAGTTTTATATTATTCTTTTTCTAATTAAAGGCATATGACCTTTTAATAAATGAATTTTATTACTTATTAAACGGTTATTTTTTATTGTTTTAAAGTTCATTTACTCAGTATAATTATATATGTACAAATACTATTTATGTTATTGTTTTTTGTCTATAAAATTAAGTTTCTACCATACGTTAGAAGGAGCACTTGATTATTTATTAGTAGATGATGAGTTTAAATTATTAGAAACAGATATTAACATGATGACACAAACAATTAATGAATTTTATATAGGCGATTTAAAAGAGTTAATGATTTATAACTATTACTAAAGCAAGGCGCTCTATAGAGTGCTATCAGAATGTAGACGAACCGTTTTCAGAATTTAAAATAGGTTCGTCTTTTCTAAGCTTACATATAAGTTGTAAAAAAGCTGTAAACGTCATCTCATATGAGACTTTGTCTACAGCTTGAGATAAACATTGAAAACAATGTTTATTTCAGTTGGTAGATAATATGATGAAAAATCCGACTAAAGTAAGAGAATATTTAATTTATGTAAAGAATTTATCCAACAAGACGAGAGAAATAATGCCGTTTATGTATGGTGAATAAGGGACAATTTGTTGGACATAACTCAGAGGGGAATTATAAGAAAAAAGATGGTAGAAGATACGGTTTTATTTCATTTAAGATAAATCCTAACAAAAATAATAAAAATATTTGTAGTAATTTAGAGTTTACTAAGGACTCCCTTACTTTTTAGAGTAAGAGAGTCTTTAGTATTTAAGATATTAAATCTAATTTAGTCGACTATTAAAACATATCTTTCATAATATAATTTAAAATAATTAATTGTGATTAATTTTAATTTCTTTATTACAAAATTCTTTAACTGATAAATCATGAGAAATGATAAATACTATTTTATTTTTCATGTTATTAAGTACTGTATTTAAGATAATATTTTGTGATTTTTTATCGATATTACTAGTCACTTCATCTAATATCACAACATCATAATCTTCTATTAACAATCTAGCCAGCATTACTCTTTGTTTCTCTCCACCAGATAAATTATTACCTTGATCTAATAATTTATCGTCTAAGTCGTGATTATTCAGAATAGATTTCATTAATTCAGAATCCTTTAAATTATTCCAATTATAATTATCATTCTCATATCCATAACGAATGTTATCTTTTAAAGTAAACGGTAAAATAGCATTTTCTTGAGATAAATAGAACATATGACTTCTTAAAGATAGAGTGTTTATATCTTCTAAGTTATAGTCGTTGATACATATACCTGTAGAATCTCTGAACTTTAATAAAGCTTTCATTAAACTACTTTTTCCTGACCCTGAAGGACCATCTACATAGATGATGTCCCCAGGAGAAAAAGTTGTATTTATTTTATGAGAAATCTTTTTATTAGCAATATCGAATTCAACTTTACCAAAATATATAGATTTAATACTTTTTATGTTAAAATCTTTTTGTTCTTCTTGTTCATTAATAATACATTCATTTACAAATTCTTTTGATACTATTAAATCTCTATATTCTAAGTTTACATTTGTGAATCCTTGAAGTGCAGTAAAAAATATTGGAACCACGACACTTGCAACGACTAAATCTCCTATTTGTGTTTTTCCTGTAAATATTAAGTAAGCTAAGACAAGAAACATTAGATTCTGAACAAAACTATTGATTAATTTGATAATTAAACTTCTACTCTGACCAAACTTATTTACGTTTGCCATTGAGTCGTATATTCTATAAATTGACGGAGAGATTAAATTTTCTATTCTTTTATAATCACTTTCTTGTTTAACCATATCAATATTTTTAAAAACAGCTATTAAATCTTTGTAGCCTGAAGATGTTTCTTTTTGCATAATTTTACTTTTTTCATGGAGTTTTTTATTAATAAATTTATAGCCTAAATAATTGATAGGAACTAGAGATAATAGCATTAGAAAAAGGTAGATATTTATAAAACCAATAAGTGTAAGAGAAACAATGAGTATTATTATATTGCTTATAATACCTACCAGACTATTGATTAAAAATAGATATAAGTTATTAACAACTTGAGCAATACAATCAATTAAATAGGATGAACCTTGATTTAATATTGAATCGTATTTCATATTAAATAGCTTTGAATATAACTCCTTAGAATAATCAACATTAAATTTTAATGCAAAATTCTCTCGTATAATTACCATTAAAATTTGAATTGCATATGTAGCAAACATAAATACAATAAGCAGTGTAAAATTATAAGTATTAATCTTATAATCATTATTAAAAATATTAGATAATACAATAGGAACAGAAACAGTCAATATAGATGTAAATAGAGTAAGAATAAAAGTAATAATGACAAATTTTTTATTTTTTAAAAGTATATCTTTCATATTCATTTTTCCTTTTTAGTTTATAATCCGGTCTACTATTATTATGAGGAGAATTATCTACTTCATCTTTAAAATAATATATGAATCGAGGTACCTTAATATAATATGATTTATATCTAAATATATTTGTAATTATATTCTTTCCTCCTGAAGTACAACCATATATTTTTGCGTTACATTATAATAAATGAATTTTGTTTTCTTTTAGATGTATTAAATTTTTTAATACTTACAAATAAAAAAACTCCCTTTTATATTAATTTGAAGTAACCCTCTTTTAATTGATTAATTAAATTGATTCATTATAATAAATTATATCATTTAAAATGAAAAGAGGAATATATATATTAACTTACAATGTTTTCTTGCTTATATATTTTTTCATAATACTTAATCTAATTGGAGTTATAACTTATTTGTATACAAATAAAAAGAATGATAGACCTATAATTATTCTTATAGGCACATTAACATTAACTATAATATGTATATTATTAAATTTTACATCTGGAGAATTAATGGATGAATATATATTTGAGGACAATACATTGCATTTTTATGCTTCTGTCATAGTTTATTTTCTACAATTAATAGTTTTAATATTATATTTAAAAAAATTTCGTTACAGTGATTAAGAAACTATCTTAGAAGTAAATTATATTTTATAAAAAAGGCTGTAAACGTCATCTCATTTGAGACTTTGTCTACAGCCTGAGATAAACATTGAAAACAATGTTTATCTTAATAAAAATTATAACTCTCTATATAGACCAATTACTTTACCAAGTACTGTGACTGAATCTAAAATAATCGGCTCCATCGTACTGTTTTCGGGTTGGAGTCTATAGTAGCCTTTTTCTTTATAGAAACGTTTTACTGTCGCTTCGTTTTCATCGTTCATCGCAACGATAATTTCCCCGTTATGTGCGATGTTTTGCTTTCTAACGATGACTTTATCTCCGTCGTGAATTCCTGCTTCGATCATACTATCTCCGACAACTGTAAGTAGGAATACCTCACTATTATGTCCAGCAGTTAAATGTTCTGGAAGTGGGAAGTATTCTTCGACGTTTTCAACAGCAGTGATCGGTAACCCAGCAGTAACTTTACCGAGTACTGGTGCATGAATGACAGCTACTTTTTCTTCAAACTCATTACCAACAATTTCAATTGCACGAGGTTTTGTTGGATTTCGTTTTATGTAGCCTTTTTCTTCTAATTTACTTAAATGCCCATGGACAGTAGAGCTCGATTGTAAACCAATCGCATTTCCAATTTCACGGACACTCGGTGGGTACCCTTGTTCGTTTACACATTGCTTAATATATTGAAGTACTTCTTTTTGACGAGCGGTTAATTGTTCCATAATATTTCCTCCGATATTGAGTTAACTTAATTTTAGCATATGTATATGCTGAGTACAAACATTTGTTCGTAATCTCTTGACAACGAACACGTGTTCTATTAATATGATAGTACAAACAAATGTTCGGGAGAGATGAAACATGGTTAAACAAGAACAAATTACAATACTTGCGATTACAGCTTTACTTATCACGTTAAGCATTTACTTTTTAATAGATTTTTATATACATGCACCACTTTATGAACTCGATCATGTATTCGGGTCATCACAAGCGGCATTTTTTGTACAAGATCAAATAGCGAACAGTGATACGAACGATACACTTGAATTCGCAAGTAAAACATTAAACAGATAATATATGATATTTGCGCATCGGCAATATAGCCGAATGCGTTTTTTTATGGTAAATTTAAGTAGAAAGGATGAGTCATCATGTTAGATGATAAAAAATTAAAACGACTGAACCATTTAGCGAAGTTAAAGCGTGAAGAAAAGATTACTAAAGATGATCTTGAAGAACTGAATGCACTAAGAAAAGAGTATTTAGAAAACTTTAGAAGTAGCTTTAGATCGCAAATTGAAAATGCGACAGTGATTGATCCAGAGGGTAACGATGTTACACCTCAAAAAGTAAAAGACATTCAAAAAAGAAGAAGAAATAATTAAGGAGATTTAAATGACTATGACTTTTGATCAAACAGACCAATTAGTTGTCAATTCAATCCGTGCATTGTCTATCGATGCAATTGAGAAAGCAAATTCAGGACACCCAGGACTTCCGATGGGGGCTGCACCGATGGCGTATGCGTTATGGAAAGACCACTTAAACTTTAATAGTAAATCTG
This sequence comes from Nosocomiicoccus massiliensis, assembly GCF_002871345.2. Classification (NCBI taxonomy): domain Bacteria; kingdom Bacillati; phylum Bacillota; class Bacilli; order Caryophanales; family Staphylococcaceae; genus Nosocomiicoccus; species Nosocomiicoccus massiliensis. The sequence continues at coordinate 212,139 of NZ_CP136964.1, forward strand.
TAAACTGGTTTAACAGAGACCGCTTCATCTTAAGTGCGGGACATGGAAGCATGCTGTTATACAGCTTACTTCATTTTTCTGGTGTAATCTCTATGGACGACATTAAAGAATTCCGTCAATACGAATCAAAAACACCAGGACACCCAGAGTTTAAGCATACTGACGGAGTAGAAATTACAACAGGTCCTCTTGGCCAAGGTTTCGCAATGAGTGTTGGTATGGCGATGGCTGAAGCTCATTTAGCAGCTAAGTTTAATACGAAAGAACATAACGTTATCGATCACTATACGTACGTACTAGCAAGTGACGGTGACTTAATGGAAGGTATTTCACATGAGGCTGCATCACTTGCCGGGCATTTAGCGCTTGATAAGTTAATCGTATTATATGACTCTAACGATATTTCACTCGACGGTGATTTAGATATGAGTTTCTCTGAGAATATTGAAGGTCGTTTTAAAGCATATAACTGGGATTATCATATCGTAAAAGACGGTAACGACTTAGAAGCAATCAGTCAAGCGATTGAAAACGCAAAATCTTCAGATAAGCCGTCATTAATTGAAGTAAAAACAATTATTGGATATGGTTCACCAAACAAACAAGGTAAAAGTGATTCACACGGTGCGCCAATCGGTGAAGATGAAAGAAAGAGTGCGTTTGATCATTATGGTTTAGACCACACAAAGTCATTCCACGTAGATGATAGCGTATATGAGCGCTTTAACGAAACGTTAAACAAACGTGGTGAAGAGTTAGAGAACGAATGGAACGCTTTAATGGAAGAATATAAAGAGAGCAATGAAGATTTATACAATACGTTAGTAGATGCAATTAACGGTAAATTACCAGTGGATTATGACATGAACCTACCAACATACGAAGTCGGCTCTAAAAAGGCAACACGTGGCAGTTCAAGTGACGTCATTCAAAAACTATCAGAAAACATACCAACGTTATTCGGTGGAGCAGCTGACTTAGCATCATCAAACAAAACGCTAGTCAATGCTGAAGAAGCATTTTTACCAGGTAATTATAGCGGACGTAACATTTGGTTTGGTGTAAGAGAGTTTGCGATGGCAGCTGCAGCGAACGGTATGGCAGCACACGGTGCAATTTTACCGTACGTCGGTACATTCTTTGTATTTAGTGACTACTTAAAACCAGCTGTACGTTTAAGTGCGTTAATGCAGTTACCAGTCACATACGTGTTTACACATGACTCAATTGCTGTCGGTGAAGATGGTCCAACACACGAACCGATTGAACAACTGGCTGGACTTCGCGCAATTCCAAACTTAAACGTCATTCGTCCTGCTGACGGTAACGAAACACGTGAAGCTTGGAAACGTGCAGTTGAATCTAAAAATACTCCGACAGCACTCGTATTAACGCGCCAAGACGTCGAAGCGTTAGATATCGACAAAGGTACGCTTGCTGAAGGTGTAAAACGTGGTGGGTACGTTGCGTATGATAATGGAGACGACGCAATTGTGTTTGCGACAGGTAGTGAAGTGTCACTTGCGATTGAAGCGGCAAAAGTTTTAAAAGAAAAAGACGTCAACATTAAAGTCGTATCATTACCAGATACTGAAACATTCTTTAAACAAGATAAAGCGTATATCGACAGCGTATTAAATAAACATATCGAAAATAGAACAGCTGTAGAAATGGCAGCGAGTATCGGATGGGCAAGATTTGTCGGTCTTGACGGTAAGTACTTAACGATCGACACATTCGGTGCAAGTGCGCCTGGTGATTACGTAATGGAAAAATACGGCTACACAGTCGACAACTTAGTAAATATTATTTTAGAAGACTAATACAAACATCCTGTACTGTGTACAGGATGTTTTAAAATGCATTGAACGTAATTTTAAATTCATGTACAATTATAATGTTGAAAATTGGAAAGAGGTGAGTCGTTTGGCAACTTGGATTTGGATTTTAATCGTTATCGTCGCACTAATTGCTGGTACTGCACTAGGTTTTTATTTAGCACGAAAATATATGATGGATTACTTAGAGAAAAACCCACCAATTAACGAAGACGTGTTAAGAATGATGATGATGCAGATGGGTCAAAAACCTTCACAAAAGAAAATTAACCAAATGATGTCTATGATGAATAAAAACATGAAAGACGTTAAAAAATAACTGATATGAAGCATGTCTCTTGAATCATTTAAGAGGCGTGCTTTTTATTTTGATAATTTGTCATATATATATTACTGTTAATAGAGCAGTTCGTTCGTTTAGATGATACACTTAATATATATGAAATGGAGGCAGTAAATTGGGTAGTGAAGTCACTTTTTTCTTAGCATTTGGAGCAGGCGTGCTAAGTTTTGTATCCCCATGTGTATTACCGGTATTCCCGGCATTTATCTCATACATTACTGGGATGAGTTTTGACGAAGTTCAAAATCGTAATTTTAACTTACGCGCAATTTTACATACGTTATTCTTCCTCGTTGGGTTTAGTATCATTTATATCGCCATTGGATTTGGTACGTCATTTTTCGGTGGAGTACTCATCGAATATTCGAAACTAATCCAACAAATAGGTTCAATACTAATTATCGTATTTGGTTTAATTATTACGGGTATTTTAAACTTCGATTTCTTAAATAAAAATAGAAAAATTGAATTTAAAAATAGACCGAGTGGATTTGTAGGCTCTGTGTTAATCGGCATGGCGTTCGCTGCAGGGTGGACTCCATGTAACGGACCAATTATCGGTGCAATTTTTGCGATGAGCGCAACAGAGCCAGAAAATGCATTAATGTTAATGGTCATTTATTGTTTAGGATTCTCAGTACCGTTCTTCATATTAAGTTTCTTCGTCTCTCGTACACGTTGGATTGTTAAATATTCTGGCATTCTAATGAAAGTCGGCGGCGTAATTATGATTTTAATGGGTATTTTATTATACTTTGACGGTCTGACTAAGATTATTATTTGGTTATCACCGTACTTTGGAGAGTTTAGAGGGTTTTAAATGAATGAATTATTCGCTTTACTAAAAGAATATGAGGATACGCTATTTATAATCGCATCGATCGGTGCGATTATAATGGGGTTACTCGTCATTCTTTGGAGAAATAATGAAACAAAAACACCGCTACATTTAAAGAAAATTATTATCCCACCGATTATGATGTCAACGGGTGCGTTGATGTTCTTGTTCCCATATTTTCGTTTAGATAATCATTTGATACTTGAAGCGGTAGTCGTCGGTATCGTATTTTCATTTGCACTATTACTTACGACGAAGTATGAAGTAAAAGATGACGAATTATACGTTAAAGCATCCAAACTATTTCCAGTTATACTCGTCGGGCTTTTAATTATCCGTACATTTATGAAGACGATTCTATCTCAAGAAATTACACCTGGTGAAATCGGTGGGATGTTTTTCCTACTCGCATTTACGATGATCGTTATATGGCGTACATCGATGGTCTTACATTATTTACAATTTAAAAAGAAACAAGGTTGAGTAATGATAAATTACTCAACCTTTTTTAATGCTTCTGTTTGTTCAAATATAGAAAATTTTTGTTTTTCATCGTCTGCGAGTTCAAAGAGCTTTTCGTATGGTTTATAGTCGATGTTTAGCTCGTCCAGTTTTTTCTTCATAAAACCGTGATCTCTTTTTGGAGTTGCGATAATATAACCTTTCATGATTTGGTCTAAATGAATTGTATCTACTTTCTCATCTAACGCGATTTTTGAAATGCGTCCGGCGATTCTTTGTTTCGCTACGTCTCTAAATAATTGTGGTACAGGTGACACAAGTTCGTCTAACAGTTCTCGTGCTTCATCGTTCCATAATGGTAATGCTTGTTCTATATAATACTCTTGCCAATCGAGTTCTGACCATCCATCTTCTCTTGGCAATGCTTTTAAAAATTTTCTAAACATAAAATATCCACCAATCGCAAGGAGTCCAATCATTAAGAATCCCCATAAAGCGATCATCCACATGACAAAATCACTATACACGTCCTTCACCTCTTAACTAGATTATAGAAAATAAAAATATTTATGTCCATTTTTCTAAATAGAACGATATATAGGGTGTAAGGAGGTGAGACACATGATTAAATCAGTAGCAGCGAAATTTGTGTATGAAGAGGAAGACATGTCTGGTAAAGCAGTTTTAAAGACACGTACGTTAAATCGTCTTTCAGTACACACAGGAAATGATGCTTTACTACGATTAAGTGAAGCATACGGTAACTTAAAAGGAGAAAAATACGTCAACGTATTTAAAGTCATTACGGAAGAAGTAAACTAATTAAGGAGGAAACAAAATGTCTAGAAAACTTATTTTACAATTTGAAACAGAATATGAAGGAGTATTTAACTTCACGATTAATGAACCTAAAGAAGGACTCTCTCAAGAGGAAGTCGAGATAGAAGCTCAAAAAATTATCGACTCAAAAGCGTTAATTTCAAAAGACGGTGCACCGGTACGTCTAAAGAGTGCCAAAATTGTCACTCAAGACGTTGAAACGCTCGTGTAAATGGATATTACACAACTCGTTAGTGACGTTGGATTTCCTATCGTCATCACGTTCTTCCTCTTGCACCGTATGGAACGAAAGCTCGACCAAGTAGTGATGGCACTTCAAAATCTATCGAACTAACAAAAAGCCCTTCGGGGCTTTTTTTGTTTTTAAAACATTTCTAACTCGTATAGAATGATGAGTAAAGAGGTGCTACTATGAAAATTTTACATACAGCAGATTGGCATATCGGGAAACGTTTAAATCGCCAATCTTTAATTGATGATCAGCGCTATGTGCTCGACCAGTTATTAACATATTTAGATGAGAACGATGTGGACGCGGTTGTGATTGCAGGAGATTTATACGATAAAAAGCAACCGTCTCAAGAAGCGATGAACGTCGTGAACTATTATTTAAAAGAAATAAATTTAGTACGTAAAAAGCCAATATTTTTAATTAGTGGAAATCACGATAGTAAACCATATATCGACGCACGTAGCGAGTGGTTTCAAGCGAATCACTTTTACGTAAACACTGAACTTGAAAACTGTTTTACACCGGTCACGTTTAACGACGTTGATTTTTATTTATTACCGTATATTGAAATACCTGAAGTGAGACATTATTTTAATGACGATACAATCGATACGTTCGAAAAAGCATACCGCCGTGTAATTGATGAGATTACAAACAATTTTAAACGAGAAAATAATATACTCGTCGGTCATTTATTTGTTTCTGGGAGTAAAGAATCAGAATCCGAGGAAAAAATTACGATCGGTTTAACTGAAGAAGTGTCGCATACAATTTTTGAACCGTTCGATTATACGTTACTCGGCCATTTACACCGACATAACGCATTTAATAGTGAAAAAACGTTTTATAGTGGTGCGATCATGAAATATAGTTTCGATGAAGCGAACGATAAAAAAGGGTTTAAAGTGATTGATACTGATAAGAACACAGTTGAATTTATCGAATTTAAATTACTTCACGACCTCATCCATTTTAAAGGAAGTTTTAAAGATATTATTACCGGTGAAGTAGAGATTGAAGACAAAGACGCATATATCAAATTTGAGTTAACCGATATGGAAGGGTTCACGGAACCGATGACAGCGTTAAAACAATTGTATAAAAACACGCTCGTATTATCACGAAAAGTTGAACGCTATGAAAACGATGAAATCGAGATAGACACTAATAACACGAGTGACGATCAAATTTTTAAGTTGTTTTATGAAAAGTTTACAGGTCGTGAACCGACAGAGTTCGAATTTGAAACGTTTAATAAACATTTAAGAGGGATTACAGATGAAACCAATTAAATTACAGATGGAGTTTATCGGTCCATATAAAAACGAAACGATTGATTTCACACGCTTAAACGACTCATTATTTTTAATATCAGGTCGCACGGGATCTGGGAAATCTATGATTTTTGATGCGATTACGTATGCATTATTTGCGACAGCTTCTACAGAGAGTAGAGGTGGTGAGTCTTTAAGAAGCCAGTTTGCAAGTGATGATGAATTGTCAAAAGTTAATTTAGATTTTTATCATCGTGGTAAACAATACCGAATCGAACGTACGTTGACATACAAAAAAAGAACGAACAAAAACCCAACGACAGGCCAAGCAGCAATATACAATGACTTCGGTGAACTCATCGTATCCGGATTACAGGAAGTGTCAAAATATGTCGAAGAACTCCTTCATATGTCAGCGCGACAATTTAGACAAATTGCACTGTTACCACAAGGAGAATTTAAAAAGTTACTCACTGCAAATACGAAAGACAAAGAAGAAATTTTAAAAACATTATTCGGTACGGAACGTTTTAACGACGTGTACAAAAGTATTTATAAAGAATATAAAGATAAAGACAATAGACGACAATTACTTTATAAAGAAATTGAAACGCAGTTACTATCTGTTTCAAAAGAACCGGTGTTAGAATTTAACACGTCATTAAAATCTTTTAAAGAAAAAATTGAACAAGATAAACATGTGTTAAATAAAAAGAAAAAAGAAATAGAGCTTGTTGAATTAGACATTGAAAAGTTATCTAAAGCAATTCAAGAAGACGAGCAGCATAATGAACGGTTATCAGAATTTAATAAAACAAACGTAGCATTATCTGAATTGCGTGCACAATCTGATGAAATAAAAGAAACAGAACGTACATTACAATTAGTAAATGAACTGTCTAAAATTAAAGAAGTATTTCATCTTGAAAAAAATGTAACGGTTAAGCTACGTCAATCAACGAAACAAGAAGAGACTTTAACGAATGATTTAAACAGTGAAGAGGCAAAGAATGAGTTAGTTACGAATGAGATAAAAGCACTAAAAGAAAAAGAAACAGTGATTGAACGTCAAAGAGAGCATCTTTCACTTTTAAATAAGTATGATACGGCGCAATATAAAAATCTTGATGCGTCTATTTTAAACACTGAGGAAGAAATAAAAGAGTCTGAAGACACACTTAAAACAGTAAATAGTGACATCTCATTAAAAGAAAAAGAATTAGAAACGAACGACGCGAGTATTGATGTACTGAACACTTTAAAAGAAGAAAAACATTCTATTCAAATCGCGATTAACGATATCAAACGAGATATTGAAATGCAGAAAGTAGAAGAGAAGAAAATAAAGCAGCTAGAGTCTTTTATTCAACAAAAAGAAAAGCTGTCTGAAGACTTAGCTATAGTCATTAAAGATAAAGAAAGTATAGTTAAACAATTTAATGATATTTCACTCGAAACAAACGAAGCGATCAATCATTTACTGTCTCATTTAGAAATTGGTCAGCCGTGTCCAGTCTGTCAAACAGTTGTCGAAACGTATCCAGAACATAAAGAAGTGATGGATGCTGAAACAAAAGACAGGTTAACTGAATTAATGAATCGAGAAAATGAGTGCACTAAAGATATTGATCGTTTGACGATTCATATAGAAGCGACAGAGTCAAATATTAGTGACGTTAAATATGATGGTGATCAGTTAAGAGAAGACTTTTCTAAGTTAGAATTCAAACTTCAAAATATTGATGAACAGCTTAAAAATGTGAGTGAACAGTTAGAACGTAAAGAGAAGTTAATGAGTGATATTAACGAGCTTAAAGATTCACGATTAAAAACAAGTGAGGCACTCACATATAAAAATGAATCGTTAAAAAATCTTACACAAACGAAAGAATCATTTATTGCGGAGACTGGACTAAATGATTATACAGCGTTAGAAGAGAAAATCACTCTACTAACGGATTCTGTTAATCTTCATGAGCGTTCGTTAAAAGAAGCAGAGTCTAAACGACAAAACATCGAATTAAACATCGCCAAATTACACACAGAGTTATCATCAGTCAAAGATAATATTGAATCGTTTCACCGTGATTTAAATGAATATACACCAAAAGTTGAATCATTTTTAAACACTTATGACACAGTAGACCGAACAAATATTGAAGCGTATTTTAAAATCGATGATGAAGCGTTACAGCAAACAGTCGATACGTTTTACAGTAAAGTGCGCGAGCTAGAAATAAAATCAAACACGTTAAAAGAATCCCTCACAACTTTTGAAGCAATCGATGTCACTTTAAAAGAAAAAAAGTTAAAAGAGTTAGAAGAGCAAAAGAGAGAGCTACAACGCGTTATTACAGAGACTGAATATCAATTAAATAGTGACGAGGCATTAATAGAAAAATTAACGGATTCTATCAACACATATAACGAAGACGAGAAACGCGTTCGCGAGCTCGAAGTCTTAGCAAAAATTATAAACGGTAATAGTGAAGGTAGAAATTCAACCCATCCAACATTGTCACGATTTGTGCTGATTCATTATTTAGAATTGATTTTAGTTTATGCTAATAGAAGACTCACAGAAATGACGAATGGCCGTTATGAATTGCGACGAAAAGATACGTTTAATGCGGCAGACGCGCTCATCATCGACGTATTTGATCACTTTAACAACGAAACGAGAAATATCGCGACACTTTCAGGTGGAGAAACGTTCCAAGCGAGTCTTGCCCTTAGTTTATCGCTCTCTGAAGTCATTCAACATGAAGCAGGTAGCATTAACATGGATATGCTCTTAATCGACGAAGGGTTCGGAACATTAGATGAAGAAACACTTAACACTGCGATTAACACGTTAGTCGACCTTCAAACGAAAGGAAAGATGGTCGGAATTATATCACACGTTGAGGCATTAAAAACACGACTTCAAAACATTATATATGTAGAAACAGAAAACGAAAGAAGTATGACAAATATTGTAACTTATTTGTCATAAAGGCAATTTGATATAAAAAGGTTATGTGAGATAATCAAGTTATATAGAACATATTGAGGAGGATAATCGTGAAGCGATTACTATTACTCGTTTTACTATCAAGTATTGTTTTATCTGCATGCTCTAAAGGTGGAGAAGTAGACGTAAGCAGTCGATACGGCAATACGATGGATGACTTTGAAGTCGTTGACCAAAACGATGAAACATTTACAAAAGCGGACATGGATGGAAAAGTATACTTAGTAGACTTTATTTTTACAAACTGTACGACAGTATGTCCACCGATGACACATAACATGACGTCTGTCGTAGAAGACCTTGAAAAAGACGGTGTAGAAAACTATGCAATTTTAAGTTTTTCAGTGGATCCAAAAAGAGATACACCAGAAGTGTTAAGAGAATATATTGATATGTATCATATTAATGATTTAAACGCAGATTGGACATTCGTTACAGGGTATGACTATGAATTTATACGTAAATTCTCAGAGAAAAACTTTAAAACAATCGTCGCACCACCACCAGAAGGTAGTGACCAAATTACACACGGAACATCGTTTTATCTCGTCGATGAAAACGGGAAAATCATCAAAGACTACTCAGGTGTAGATAGTGGAGACAAGCGTTTCCCTAAAGAAGAAATCGTCAGTGACATTAAGAAGTTAACAAAAAATCTATAGACCCTAAACCACTAAGAGTAATCTTAGTGGTTTTTTATCTTCTAAAATTAGAAAATTTGTGTTACGATATATGAATGACAATCAGTCATTTTTAGGAGGTGTGTCACTTGAACAAAGAGGAAAGAATTATCGAGTCCGCAATCGAGGTATTTTTAGAAAAAGGAATTGAGAAAGCAACGGTGTCTGAAATCGTAAAGAAAGCAGAGATCGCACAGGGTACGTTTTACTTATATTTCGATTCAAAACTATCCGTCATGCCTAAAATTGCTGAAGTGATGGTTGAGAAAATATTAGAAGAACTCTCACAAAATGTCGATGGAGAGTCAATTGAAGAAGAAATAAAATCGGTGATCGACACGATTTTTAATATAACAAAAGAATACAAATCACTGACAACACTCATCTACTCAGGACTTACACAAACACAATATGTCGGTGACTGGGAAAAAATATACGCACCACTCTATGATTTTATAGAACAATTACTAATTCCACGTAAAAATAACGGTGAAATTAGAGAAACGGTAAATACAGCATTTATATCAAAAATTTTAATCGGCTCAATCGAATCATTGGCTGAACAGATGTATTTATATGATGAAGCAAGTGAAGAAAATGTAATTGAATATAAAGAAGAGTTATTTACTTTTATTTTAAAAGGATTAAAGTAGAATTTAATTTTATTTTATTTTATAATGACTGATAGTCATTCATTTCATTTAGAAAGGGATTTTTATGAATAAAGCATGGATATATGTCTTTTTAACGAGTTTCCTAGAACTCGTTTGGATATACGGATTTAACGTCGCGAGTACATGGTGGCACTGGGCGATACTCGTACCAATTATTATTTTAGATTTTTTAATCTTATCAAAAGCGTGTGAATCATTACCAACAGGAACTGTGTACGCAATATTTGCTGCAGCAGGTACAGTCGGTACAGCATTAATGGATATATACTTATTTGACGAAGTCTTTACGATAGAAAAAGGGTTTTTCATCGGACTATTAGTCATTGGAGTCATTGCGTTAAATTTAACAGATGATACAAATAAAAAAGAGGTTGTTAAATAATGGGTTGGATATACGTCTTTTTAGCAGCAATATTAGAACTCGTTGGAGTTATAGGATTAAACGGATTTAGTCAGAAAAAATCAGTAAAAAACTTCATACTATTCTTTGGAGGATTCGGAGGAGCGTTTGTCTCACTATACCAAGCGTTTAACTATCTCCCAGTCAGTATCGCATATGCGGTATGGATCGGAATTGGTACAGCCGCAGCGGTGATTGTAAACATGATATTTTACGGAGAATCAAAGAGCTTTGGACGAGTCTTTAGTTTAGTAATCATAATAATCGGAGTAGTTGGGTTGAAGGCTGTGAGTTAACGAGGTGTTGTGCGAAATCGCCGCGCTTTTTGTGTACTTTATCACTTAAAACGACTTAAAACGATTTCTTCTGATTTTATTTAACAAAAATATCGAGATTCTGTTAGATATATGGATATATTTAACAGATTTTATTGTTTTGGACCTGTTTTTGTTAGATAAAAAATTATATTGAACATATTTTATGATTTTAGATCCGTTTTTGTTAAATAAATGATTATATCTAACAAAAATTCGTTCCAAGGAGCAAAATATGTAAATAAGAAGAATAAAAATCTTTAAAAATCAAAGAAAAAGAAGAGTTTTAAGTGCAGTAATGATAATTGTTGGAATAGTTGGATGAAAAGCGCCGAATTAGTCGGAGTGTTGCAGGAATGCCCTCTGTATTTCGTGTCCTTTATCATTTAAAGTGTGTTATGACAACTTCTTGTGAATTTAATTAACATAAATATCGCGATTCTGTTAGATATATGGATATATTTAACAGATTTCACAATTTTGGAGTTATTTTTGTTAGATAAAACAATATATTTAACATATTTTTTGGAGATAATCACTTTTTGTTAAATAAATGATTATATCTAACAAAAATCCTTTGCAGAGACTAATATATGTAAATAACAATAATAAAATCAATCAATATGAGGCGCTCTAAAATTATTTAGAGCGCTTTTTTCTAATTTTATCTATAAAACTTACGATTATTCAAGTACTGCAGGATTTTCCTGACAGTTTTTTAAATACTGTAGAGATAAAAAGCTATTTTTCAAAAATTGCAATTTTACAATCTTGAACGTATGGAATATAGTTATGGCAACATTTTGGAGGTGGTCGTATTCTTTTATTATTAATAACTGGAGGGATACTCGCTTCATTTATATTTGTTGTGTTAGAGGAAAAGAGTTTTAACTTTAAGTTTTTATTCAGAAGAAGTAAGTGTAATCATTGCAATCATACGATAGATGCTGTTGCACTCATACCGATCTTTGGATATATATTGTCGAGGGGCAGATGTAATAAGTGCCACAGATATATACCTTTTATTTATGTGTGTTCAGAAGTTGTACTTGCACTGCTCTTTATAGTTCCAAGTTTAGTTTACATACAGTTTAGAGATTTTTCACTTTATTACTTATTGATTGTATTTCTAGCACCTCTTGCGTTATACGATTTTAAGCATTATAAAATACCTAATTTTACGTTAGTTATACTTTTAACAACAGGTCTCTATGTAACGAGATTTAATTATGTAGATGTAATAGACGATCTGATTATTATAACTTTAGCTCATGTTATTTATATTCTGTTTGATAAAAAAATCGGCTATGGAGATATAAAGTTACTGTCTGTGATAACTTTAATCACTCCTACGTTGTTATTTAGTTTTATCTTGTTATTTTCATTTATAGTCGGTGGGTTTTACGTGATTATTATGGAAGTTATCAAGAGTCCAGATAATCGTAAAATACCGTATGTACCTTTTGTAGCCACGAGTACGATTCTCACTTTTATTATTTATGATGATTTATCAACTATATATTTTGGAGGTTTCTTATGAACGATTTAATGATTAAAGAAATGATGTCTTCCGATAAACCGAGAGAACGATTAAAAATATACGGCGCTGATAATTTAACGAATCGAGAACTTTTAGCAATCATTATAAATACCGGCAGTCGGAATGAGAGCAGCTTAACACTCGCAGATAATGTGTTAAAGAATTTAAAGAAAATCAGCGATTTAAGAGATGTTACGTATCAGGAGCTGACTAAGATTAATGGTATCGGTGAAGCTAAAGCGATAAAAATATTGGCAGTGATTGAACTTGCTGTAAGAATGCATAGTCATAGCTTAGAAGATGATGTATTCATTCATTCTCCAGATGACGTATCGAAACTTTTAATGGAGAAAATGAGATATTTCCAACAAGAACATTTTGTCGTCTTATATTTATCGACTAAATATAAAGTGATTCATCAAGAAACAGTATTTAAAGGATCACTTAATACAACGGTAGTTCATCCACGAGAAATTTTTAAAGAAGCGGTCAAAAGAAGTGCGGCAGCTTTTATATGTGTCCACAATCATCCGAGTGGAGATCCGACACCTTCCAGTGAAGATATTGAAGTTAGTAAACGACTAAAGATGAGTAGTGAACTCATTGGTATCGACTTTTTAGATCACATTATCATTGGTAATGGTAAATACATTAGCCTGAAAGAGATGGATTGTTTTTAATCCAGTAATGATTACATAGGGGTTTCTGACTCACTATTCTTTAATATTTTATGTTAAAATTACAGAACATTGATTTTATACATAATAACTATTGAGGCAGGTGTTCCTATGTTTACACATAAAGTTGACGATGATATTTCTTTGAAGTTAGTGGATCATCGTGATGCGGATGCTATTTTTGAATTGACGGATAAGTCACGTGATTATCTGAAAGAGTGGTTACCGTGGCCTATTTTTATTAAAAAAGTAGATGATACGAAAGATTTTATTAAGTCTTCGATGCAAAATTTTGTCGATAATAAGAGCATGGTGACAGTTATTTTATTTAAAGATAAAGTCGCTGGCATTGTGAGTTTTAACTCGTTTGACTGGACAAGTCGTATTGGTCAAATCGGTTATTTTCTTGGCGAGGAGTTTCAAGGGCATGGTATTATGACAAAAGTTGTTCGAGCATTAATGGATATTGGTTTTACAGAGTTTCGTTTAAATAAAATAGAAATAAGAGTTGCAACTGAAAATTTTAAAAGTCGTAAAATTCCTGAAAGACTCGGATTTACTGAAGAGGGAATTTTAAGACAAGTCCAGTGGTTATATGATCACTACGTCGACCATGTGGTTTATGGGATGTTAAAAGATGAGTGGGTGGACTTAAATTAACCTTTATAATTAATAAAAAAGCACTTGTTTTTAATTTTTGAATAAGAGGGTATATGAGTATAAACGATATGGAATGAGGTGATTCTATGCTTGCTTATGTATATGCTGAAGATGAAAACGGCTTAATTGGTAAAGGAGACAGACTACCATGGAGGCTTCCTGCAGATGTAAAGTTTTTTAAAGAAGTAACGATGCAAGGAGACGTCGTCATGGGCCGCGCGACTTATGAGTCAATACCGAACCGTCCGTTAAAAGGTCGACGTAATATCGTGTTAACTCATAATCCTGATTATGAAGCACCTGGTGCGATTGTCGTTAATAGTAAAAAAGAAGTTTTAGAGTTATATGAAAAGTACGCTGAAGATTTTTATATTATCGGCGGTGTAAGCTTATTTAAAATCTTTGAAGACGATGTTGATTATTTATACCGTACGGTAATTCATGACGAATTCGATGGTAACGTATATTTTCCTGATGACTTTGATTACAATGAATTTGAACTTGAAAAGTCTTGGGACGGTAATGTAGATGAAAATAACAAGCATCCCCATACTTTTGAAATATGGAAAAGAAAATAGAGTGATTAGAATTAAAAACCCCTAGAGTTTCGATATTCAAACTCTAGGTTTTTTTTACATTAATAGTAGCACTAACGTTGACGCAATGAGGTGATTTAACATCGTCCACGTAAAGAATGGATACGTGCCATTATGAAGTTTTAACATTTTATTTGTGTTAAATACAAGTACAAGTGTTAATACGAATTCAGTAAAGCCGTCCATATTTAATGTTAAGTTCATTTGGAAATATGCGATATACATCGCGATTGCGTTAAATAGTGCTGTCCCTGCAATCATATATTCTTTTAAAAGTACATTAATGATAATTGTTAATACTGATACGATAAGTCCAAATAATATTAAGTTTGGAATGACAAACGTTAAATTACTACCGTATCTCGCATAGTCTGGCATCGATGGTGCGATGACGATTGAACCGATGATGAAAAACGCAATGACAAACCAAATGTTGTTAAAGTGTCTGCGCATTTGTGGACCGTAGTTTAAGACGAACGAATATATTTTTGTATTCACTTCTTGACCGTTAATTTCTGCTTTATCATCTTTTACATTGACCATAGGCTGTTCTTTCTTTTTAAATAGGAAAGCATGGTATGCAAAATATATTTGTGTGATGATGAGTACAATGATGAAAGTTTTAAGTGTCATGCTTAGCCTCCGTTTTATATTACGATTACTAGTGTATAGGTTTATGTACATTATTACAAAATAAAACCCACTAAATTCTCGATTTAGTGGGTCTTTGACGTAGACGTTCTGAGTCTACATTTAACAGATAATAATATGATATCTAGCACTTAGGCGTGCTATCGGTGAGTGACATTTGCTAGGCACTGTCGTTCTCTATGTCTAATATATTCTCATTATATTTTAATGTATAGAGAAATGCAAGTTTATCTCGGATTTTATTTAATATTAACTTTTAAACACATATATTTTACAATTAGATATGGTAAAATAATGATAATTATGGGGGTGGAGTTTTGAAGTTTTTTAATAAGAATAAAATGATTACGATTGTCTTTTCAGTCATCCTCCTTATTTTATTAATAGGATTTTCTATATCTGATCGTACACATACGACAAAGGCGGAGATGTTCGTTGGAGATGCGACAGCTACGACACAAAAAGTAATGAGAACTCCGTTTAACTTATTAGGTTTTATATTCGGACCGTCAAAAAACGAAAAAGAACTTGAGGCTAAGTTAGATATGTTACCGCAACTTGAAGCGGATTTAAAACGCCTTGAAGAAGAAAATGAAAAATTAAAAGAAGCACTCGATGTATCCTCTAAAATCGACTATGAAACAATTAATGCACGTGTAATTTCACGTTCGCCAGATCAATGGTTAAATAGTTTTACTATCGATAAGGGAACGAAGCACGGTGTATCTGAAGGTATGGCTGTTATGACGCCAAAAGGTCTGATTGGGGTCGTAAAACGTGCGAATGGAAGTTCAAGTTTTATTGAAATGATTACGACAGACGCTGCAAAGAAAAACATTTCTGTTGAAATACATAACGGAGATAAGCGACATTATGGTACGATTCAAAGTTATGATGAAAATGGAAATACGTTACTCGTCGGTAATATCGTCAACGACGGTAAAATTAAAGAAGGATCAAAAGTATATACATCCGGTTTAACGGGTATTTTCCCAGAAGGGATTATCGTCGGTGAAGTTGTCGATTCGGTCAACGACCGATATGGCCTAAGCAAAAATGCAAGTGTTAAAATGGACAGCGATATTAATGAACTCGACATGATATTTGTCATTAAACGTGAGCCTGAAACTGTAGGTGAGGAATAACGATGCGTTCAATTTTTTTATTTATCGGATTCTTTACTGTATTGTTTTTAGATTTTAGTTTCGCTTCAGTGAGCCCATTCTCACTGTTAGGTTCTGACGTTTATTTTGTACCGAAGTTATTATTTATGATGTTATTACTCGTATCGATTTACTTCGGGCGATCATATAGCATATTTTTTAGTATCGTATTCGGAGTCATTTTAGATTTATATACAGGTTCAATTTACGGCATTCATTTATTTGGATTTGTCGCATTTGTATTATTTATGCATTCGGCATTTAGAGTATTCTATAGAGATATGATAGGGCTATTCTTTGTCGTTATCGTCAATACGTTTTTATTTGATTTTTATATATACGGAATATACAAAGTGATTGGATATGTAGATTTACCACTGTTTGATTATATTGCGTTACGTGCAGTGCCGAGTTTATTATTAAACGCATTACTATATATACCACTTCTCATCTTTGTACTCGTTTTAAGAAAAATAAGAAAAAATGTATTCACAAAACATGCATAAAAAGATTGACTCGAGTAGTTAGTATGTGTATACTTTAGAAGTTGATGAATTTGTAAACATCAACCGCTCAGAACAGGTTTAAGTGATTATTTAATCCACCTATATGGCGTGTCTTATAATTAGGAGGTGTAAAGTATGTTTGCTATCATCGAAACAGGCGGTAAACAAGTTAAAGTAGAAGAAGGTCAAACAATCTTCGTTGAAAAGCTTGACGCTAATGAAGGTGACACAGTTACTTTTGATCGCGTACTTTTAGTTGGTGGAGACGACGTTAAAGTCGGTGCGCCAATCGTTGAAGGTGCTACAGTAACTGCGAAAGTTGAACAACAAGGCCGTGGCAAGAAAATCCACGTCGTTAAGTTCAAACGTAGAAAGAACTACTTACGTAAACAAGGTCATCGTCAGCCATTCACAAAAGTTACAATCGAAAAGATTGATGCGTAATGGTTCATGTTGAAGTCAAGTTGAAAGATGACGTTGTTAAAAGCATAGAAATGTCTGGCCATGCCGATTATGGAGAACATGGACAAGATATCGTTTGTGCTGGAGCGTCTAGTGTAGTATTCGGAAACACGAATGCGATATTTCAATTGACAGATGTCGAACCGGTGTTAGATATCAATAATGATGGTGGGTATTTCTTTTTAGAAGTAAAAGAATACGACCAATCTGTAGATCTAATACTTAAAACGATGATTATATCACTCGAAACTATAGAACAATCGTATAAAGACTATATTAAGGTAACTAAAAGTGAGGTGGACTGAATGTTTAAATTAACATTAGACTTACAATTTTTCGCATCGAAAAAAGGGGTAGGATCTACTAGAAACGGTCGTGACTCTCACGCGAAACGTCTTGGTGCGAAACGCCAAGATGGCCAATTTGTAACAGGTGGTTCAATTTTATTCCGTCAACGCGGAACTAAAATTCATCCAGGTGTAAACGTTGGTAGAGGTGGAGACGACACATTATTTGCTAAAGTAGATGGAGTCGTAAGATTTGAGCGCGTTGGACGTAACAAAAAACGCGTATCTGTTTACGAAGCGTAATAAAACAGGCATCAGCGATTCGCTGATGCTTTTTTTTATGTCAGTATATTATGTATAATAGATAAGA
This sequence comes from Nosocomiicoccus massiliensis, assembly GCF_002871345.2. Classification (NCBI taxonomy): domain Bacteria; kingdom Bacillati; phylum Bacillota; class Bacilli; order Caryophanales; family Staphylococcaceae; genus Nosocomiicoccus; species Nosocomiicoccus massiliensis. The sequence continues at coordinate 229,959 of NZ_CP136964.1, forward strand.
ATGGAGGTGTCGGTATGTTTGCAGATTATGCGAAGATCTATGTAAAAGCAGGAAACGGTGGTAATGGAATCGTTGCGTACCGAAGAGAAAAATATGAACCTATGGGTGGCCCAGCAGGTGGAGACGGTGGTAACGGTGCAGACATCGTTATGGAAGTCGACGAAGGGCTTAATACGTTAATGGACTTTAAATATCAGCGTCACTTTAAAGCAGAGCACGGTGAATCTGGTATGAGTTCAAATAAACACGGTAAAAGTCGTGAACCGATGATTTTAAAAGTACCACCAGGTACAGTAGTTAAAAATGCTGAAACTGAAGAAGTCATTGCAGATTTAACGACACATACTCAGCGTGCAGTCATCGCAAAAGGTGGTCGTGGTGGACGAGGGAACTCTCGTTTTGTATCGAGTAGAAATACAGCACCAGATTTTGCTGAAGGTGGAGAACCAGGAGAAGAATTCGACCTTATATTAGAATTAAAGTTAATGGCGGACGTCGGTTTAGTAGGATTTCCAAGTGTTGGAAAGTCGACGTTATTAAGTCGTGTATCTCGCGCGACACCAAAAATTGCGTCATATCCATTTACAACGATTCAACCGAATTTAGGTGTTGTAATCGTTAGAGATAAGTCATTTGTTATGGCGGACTTACCAGGGTTAATTGAAGGTGCAGCTGAGGGAACAGGTCTTGGAATACAGTTTTTAAGACACGTCGAACGTACTAAAGTTCTCGTACACGTCATCGACATCGCAGAAACAGAGTATAGAGATGCGGTGGAAGACTATAAAATCATTCGCAATGAATTAAAAGAATACAACGAGAAATTATTAAAACGACCAGAAATTATCGCTTTAAATAAAATCGAAGTACTTCAAGATAGAGAAAATATTGAACGATTTAAACGTGAAGTCGAGACGGATTCTAAAATTGTTGAAATTTCAGCAGTGACTGGAGAAGGTATTCAAGCGTTAAACGATTTAATTATCGAAACGTTAGAAAATTATGTCCCTGAAGAGGAAGAAGAAACAATAGACCAAGACGTGCGCGTCGTGTATCGACATGAAAAACAAGAAGCACCGTTTGAAATTAAACGCGGTATGGACGGAACATTTGAAATTCACGGTAAAGAAATCGAAACGCTATTTATGCGTACAGACTTCTCGCGTGACGCAGCAGTCAGAAGATTTGCTCGCCAAATGCGTTCGATGGGTATCGATGACGCGTTAAGAGAAAAAGGCGTACAATCTGGAGATGTCGTTAGAATTAAAGACTTTGAATTTGAATTTATTGAATAGGTGAAAATATGTATCAGTATATTAAAGGCACGCTCACAGAAATTCATGCGAATTATGTGACACTGGAAACAGCTGGTATTGGGTATTTAATCGTTGCTGCAAATCCTTATCATTTTGAAAAGTATTTAAATCAAGAGACGCGTATTTACGTTGAACAAATCGTTCGTGAAGATAGTCTCACGCTATATGGGTTTAGCAGTATAAGTGAAAAGGAAATGTTTCAGTCGCTATTAAAAGTGACTGGAATTGGACCAAAAAGTGCGCTCGCAATTCTCGCGACGTCAACACCGTCTGAAGTCGTAAATGCGATTGAAAACGAAGATCAAAAGTATTTACAAAAATTCCCTGGTATAGGTAAGAAGACCTCTCAACAAATCATTTTAGATTTAAAAGGGAAGTTAAAAGCAGACTTTAAAGCTGAGGTAAAACTACAGCAATCAACGCGTTCAAACGACGTCATTGTAGAGGAAGCACTTGAAACATTAAAAGCACTCGGATACAGCAAACGTGAGTTAAAATCGTTAGAAAAATATTTATCGAAGCAAGAACTCACAACTGTCGAAGATGCAGTGAAATTAAGTTTAAGACATATCGTTGAATAGAACAGGAGACGATAATCATGGACGATAGAATTTTAGAACAGTCGCTAATAGAAGGTGAAGCGAGAGAAGAGTTATCGCTTCGCCCGTTATATTTATCACAATATATCGGTCAAGATACGATTAAAAGGAATTTACAAATTTTTATAGATGCGGCAAAGATGCGTGAGGAACCACTCGATCACGTTATTTTACACGGTCCACCGGGGCTTGGTAAAACTACGTTATCAAATATTATCGCGCATGAAATGAACGTAAATATACGAACGACTGCAGGTCCTGCAATTGAACGTGCGGGAGATTTAGCGGCGATTTTATCGAGCTTAGAACCTGGAGATGTTTTATTTATCGATGAAATTCACAGGCTCCCGCGTATCGTCGAAGAAATTTTATATTCTGCGATGGAAGATTATTTTATTGACGTTGTCATCGGTCAAGGAGATGAAGCGAGAAGTATTCGTATTGACTTACCACCATTTACGTTAGTCGGTGCAACGACGCGTTTTGGTAGTTTATCAGCACCGCTTAGAGACCGTTTCGGAATACAATTACGATTAGAATACTACTCAAACGACGCGTTACAAACGATTGTTGAACGTACCGCGGATATTTTTGACGTGAAAATCGATGAAACGTCTGCATACGAACTCGCGAGAAGAAGTCGCGGAACTCCGCGTATTGCGAACCGCTTATTAAGACGCGTTCGTGATTTCTCAATGGTGAAAGGTGAAGCGTCGATTTCACTAGAAACGACGAATGATGCACTACGCGTTTTAGAAGTCGATGAAGAAGGACTCGATCCGATTGACCATAAAGTCATGACGACAATTATCGATACGTATGGCGGAGGTCCTGTCGGTTTAGAAACAGTCGCTGTATCAATTGGCGAAGAGGTCGTGACGTTAATCGATGTATACGAACCGTATTTAATCCAACGTGGATTTTTACAACGTACACCAAGAGGTCGTGAAGCGACAGCAAAAAGTTATGACTATTTTAAACGACACAAACATATAGAGGATAATGAATCATGAAATTAACCGATTTTGATTTTCACTTACCAGAATCACTCATCGCACAACATCCGCTTAAAAATCGTACGGATTCTAAGTTATTAGTGTTAGATAGAGAGACTGGTGAAATGGAAGATCGTCATTTTTATAATATAATCGATTATTTAAAAAAAGATGACGTTCTCGTATTAAATAATACACGCGTACTACCTGCGAGACTCCACGGACATAAAAAAGACAGTGGCGGTCACGTTGAAATGTTATTACTTAATCCTGAAACGAATGGATATAAAGTACTCATTAAACCTGCGAGACGTGTGCATGTTGGAACGGAAATAGTGTTTGGTGACGGTGAACTAACAGCAACTCCGTTAGAAAAGCATGACAACGGTATTTATATCGTAAAACTTCAATATGATGGTATTTTAGAAGAAGTGTTAGATGGACTTGGTGAAATGCCACTTCCACCATACATTAAAGCACAATTAGAAGATAACGAAAGATATCAAACTGTATTTTCAAAACATAGCGGAAGTGCAGCTGCACCGACTGCTGGGCTTCACTTTACGACTGAGTTACTTAGTCAAATAAAAGAAAAAGGTGTAGATATCGTCTACATTACGCTTCACGTTGGACTTGGTACATTTCGACCAGTCGCAGTAGAAAACGTTGAAGAGCATGATATGCATAGCGAATTTTATTCAATTGAAAAATCTACTGCTAAAAGACTGAACGAAGCAAAAGAAAAGGGCCATCGTATTATTAGTGTTGGCACAACGTCGACGCGTACGTTAGAAGCGAATTTTAGAACGTATAAAAAATTCGTAGCAACGAGTGATTGGACGGATATATTTATTTATCCAGGTCAAGATATATTATCTGTAGACGGTCTTATTACAAATTTCCATTTACCGAAATCGACATTATTAATGCTCGTAAGTACGGTTTCTACACGAGAAAATATTTTAAAAGCATACAATCATGCGGTAGAAAAAGAGTATCGCTTCTTTAGTTTTGGCGATGCGATGTTAATCATTTAGAGGTGAAATTATGGCAATACGATATGAACACGTTCATACGTGTAAACAGTCTGGTGCACGTGCTGGGCGTTTACATACGCCACACGGCATTATTGAAACACCAATATTTATGCCTGTCGGGACACTCGCAACAGTAAAAGGGATGTCACCAGAAGAATTATTAGAAATGGGTAGTCAGATTATTTTATCAAATACATATCACTTATGGTTAAGACCAGGCAGTGATCTCGTACGAGAAGCGGGTGGGCTTCATAATTTTATGAACTGGCAAAAACCGATTTTAACAGACTCTGGTGGATTCCAAGTATTTAGTTTATCGAACATTCGTACAATCGAAGAAGAAGGCGTACACTTTAGAAGTCATTTAGACGGTTCAAAGTTATTTTTAACGCCTGAAAAGGCAATGGATATTCAGCACGATTTAGGTGCAGATATTATTATGTCATTTGATGAATGTGCACCAATTCCAGCAACTCGTGAATACGTTAAAGATTCGTTAGAACGTACGACACGATGGGCAGAGCGTGGGTTAAATTACCATGTGAAATCTGGAAACGATAAAAAACAAGCGTTATTTGGAATCGTTCAAGGTGGAGAATATAGCGATTTAAGAAAGCAAAGTGCGAGAGAAATTACGTCGTTAGATTTTCCTGGATATTCTATCGGCGGATTATCTGTCGGAGAACCAAAACCATTAATGTATGAAATGTTAGAAGAAACGGTCCCGTTATTACCGTTTGATAAGCCGAGATATTTAATGGGTGTTGGTTCACCAGATGCGTTAATTGAAGGAGTCATTCGTGGTATCGATATGTTTGACTGTGTATTACCGACACGAATCGCACGAAATGGTACGACGATGACGAGTCAAGGACGTCTCGTCGTTAAAAATCAAAAATATAGCCGTGATTTTAGTCCGCTCGATCCAAATTGTGATTGTTATACGTGCCGTAATTATACGCGTGCTTATATCAGGCACTTATTTAAAGCAAATGAAATGTTCGGTGCTAGACTTACGACTTATCATAACTTACATTTTCTGTTAAACTTGATGAGTGACGTTCGTCAAGCAATATTAAATGACAGTCTTTTAGATTTTAAAGAATATTTCTTTGAAACATACGGACTTAATAAAGAAAATGCTAAAAACTTTTAAGAGGAGGGAATCACGTGGATTTACTAGTAACTTTACTACCATTTATCGCAATTTTTGCTGTGATGTATTTTTTAATGATTCGTCCAGCACAAAAGCGTCAAAAACAAATTAATGAAATGCAAGCAGGTTTACAAAAAGGTGATGAAGTTGTAACAATCGGAGGCCTTACAGGTGTCGTTGAATCTTTCGATGCGAACTACATGTATTTAAAAGTCGATGAAGGCACAACTTTAAAATTTGAACGCCGTGCGTTACACCAAGTAACTAAGTAATTGAAAGTCGACAAATGTCGGCTTTTTTTAATTTATATTTAGTTTTAACCAAATTATCGTTATAATGTATATATTAATTTACATAACATAAAAAGGGTGACACTGTGAAAAAGAAACCAAGTAGAATTATAAGTATGTTACTCATCGTCGTACTTTTAGGTACAGCGATTGGGCTTACTTATAAAGACATAGTTAAAGACGTTAACTTAGGTTTAGACCTTCAAGGTGGATTTGAGGTACTTTACCAAGTTGAGCCACTAGAAAAAGACGATACGATTGAACAAAAAGATGTCGAAGCGACAGCTTCAACACTAGATTCACGTGTAAACGTACTCGGTGTATCTGAACCGAACATTCAAATAGAAGAAGGAAATCGTATCCGAGTACAACTTGCCGGAGTTGAAAACCAACAAGAAGCACGTGAGTTACTTTCAACGCAAGCAGAACTTACAATTCGTGACGTTGAAGATAATGTTTTACTATCCGGTAAAGATTTAGTACAAGGTGGGGCGAGTCAAGGGTATGACGATTTAAACCAACCGATCGTATCTTTAAAATTAAAAGATGCAAGTAAGTTCCATGAAATAACAAAAGAAATTTCTGAAAAACAGAAAGGAGCAAATCTTTTAGTTATTTGGATGGACTTTGAAGAAGGCGTCGACTCTTTCGTTGAAGAAGCCAAAAAAGAAGATTCTAAATATATTTCAGCAGCTTCAGTGGATAAGCCAATTAACTCAACAGAAGTAATGATTTCTGGAGGGTTTGGTGATAAAGAAGGGTTACAACGTGCTCAAAACATTGCAGCATTACTAAACTCTGGTGCGTTACCTGTTAAGTTAACTGAAATTTATTCGACAAGTGTCGGCGCACAGTTTGGTGAAGAGGCGCTCGATAAAACTGTAACAGCAGGTTTAATTGGTGTCGCAATCGTACTCATTTATATGCTTATTTTCTATAGAGTACCAGGACTCATTGCGTCAGTTACACTCGTCGTGTACATTTACTTAACGCTCGTAATGTTTAACTTAATTAGCGGTGTGTTAACACTCCCTGGTATTGCAGCGTTAATATTAGGGGTCGGTATGGCCGTTGACGCAAATATTATTTTATATGAACGTATAAAAGAAGAAATACGAATCGGACGAAGTATTAAAGAATCGTATAAAAAAGGTGCGAATCAGTCATTATGGACAATTATTGACGCGAACTTAACGACGTTAATCGCTGCGATTATTTTATTCATATTCGGTACGTCTAGCGTTAAAGGATTCGCGACGATGCTCTTACTATCTATTTTAATGAGTTTCGTTACAGCAGTATTCTTAACTCGCGTACTGATGCGTTTACTCGTTTCATCTGGCTGGATGGACAACAAACCGCAGTTATTCGGTTTAAAGAAAAAGCATATCCATAACATTCGTGAAGGGGTAAATGTTCAAGAACTAACGACTGTTTGGGATGGACTAAAATTTGCAGAACATGCGAAGAAATTCTTCCTATTAAGTGGTCTCATTATCGTAGCAGGAATCGCTATTTTATCAATATATAGACTGAACCTCGGAATCGACTTTACGAGTGGTACACGTGCAGATATTGTCGCTGAGTCTAATACGACAGAACAGTCTGTAAGAGATGATTTAGTTGAACTTGGACTAGAGCCAGAAAGTTTAACGAAGTCAGGGGATAAGACAGTTGTTGCGCGCTACTCAAAAGATTTAGATAAAAACCAAATTGCAGAGTTACAATCGTTCTTTGAAGAGAAGTATGGCGAAACTCCGATGACGAGTACAGTGAGTCCAGTCGTTGGACAAGAGCTCGTTAAAAACGCAATTAAAGCATTACTTATAGCGTCAGTTGCGATTATTATATACGTAACGATTCGTTTTGAATGGCGTATGGGATTACCGGCTGTTCTCGCTCTACTTCATGACGTATTTATAATGATTGCGGTATTCAGTTTCTTTAGATTAGAAGTCGATATTACATTTATTGCCGCAGTACTGACAATCGTCGGTTACTCAATTAACGATACGATTGTTACGTTAGACCGTATTCGTGAAAACAATAAAAAGATGAAAGTATATCATAGTGAAGACGATATTAATCGCCTCATCAATACGTCATTAAGACAAACGATGACACGTTCATTAAACACAGTAATTACTGTAATCATCGTCGTTGTTTTCCTCGTATTTATGGGAAGCGAATCGATCTTTACGTTCTCAGTTGCGTTACTCGTTGGTTTAATTAGTGGTGTATACTCATCTCTATTTATCGCAATTCAATTATGGGGTGTTCTTAAAAAGAGACAACTTCGTAAAAATGGTGGTAAACTAGTTGTATACGAAGAAAAACGTAGTAATGACGATAAAGTATTAGTATAAAATAACGTCTAGGCAAATCGCCTAGACGTTTTTTAAAGGATGATTATATGTACGAGTCAACATATCATTGGATTTTAAATGAAAATGAATCGTCTATTACAGACGAACTTATCGAACGATATAAATTAAGTGAACTCAGTCAACATATTTTAGAAAATCGTGGGTTCACATCTGAAGATGATTTAAAGAAAATATTAGAACCAGAAACACATTCACCGTCACTCATATATGATATCGACAAAGCGACAGAGTTAATCCAGGAGCATGTTAACAATCAAAGTCGAATTTTAATATACGGGGACTATGATGCGGATGGAATTACGAGTACGACGATTCTTTATAAAGCGTTAAAAAAACGAAATATAAACGTGTATTTCTTTATCCCAAATCGTGTCGATCACGGTTATGGTTTAAATTATGATTTATTAAAAGAAGAAGTCATCGGGAATTTTGACTTAGTAATTACAGTTGATAATGGGGTCACACATATTAAAGAAATTGAATTACTAAGAGAGAATGATATAGACGTCATCGTCATCGATCACCATGAATTTAGTGAGGAAATGCCAAATGCAGTTATCATTCACCCGAATCATCCAAATGGAAATTATCCATGTAACAACTTAGCCGGGGTCGGTATTACTTATAAAGTGATTGAAGCGCTAGGATACGTTGAAGATGAATTTATTGGCCTTGTTGCGATCGGAACGATTGCAGATATGGTGCCGATGTTTGATGAGAATCGATATTTTGTCATTCATGGGTTAGATTATTTAAACAGTCATACGAATATTGGTGTAAAAGCACTGTTGAATGCCGCGAAATCTTCAGGTGAAATTACCGAAGAGACGGTCGGTTTTACGATTGCACCGCGTTTAAATGCAACGGGTCGTATAGACGAAGCGAGTATATCAGTATCTCTCTTACTTTCAGAAAGTTATAGTGAAGCGGAAATGATAGCTACAGAAATAGAGATGTTAAATGATACTAGGAAGCAAATGGTTGAGGATACGTACGCTGAAGCGGTAGAGTTTTTAAATGCTGACGATAACATTCACGTCATTTACGGTGATTTATGGCATCCTGGTGTGTTAGGAATCGTTGCTTCTAAAATAGTTGAAGCATACGGTGTACCGGCAATTTTACTGACAAAAGATGAAGATGTATACACTGGAAGTGCGCGTTCAATTAATACGATAGAACTACTTCAAGAATTATCACATTTAAAAGTGTCTCATGTTGCACACGGACATAATCAAGCGTTTGGTATTAAAGTACCAATAGAATCCATGGACGATTTTAAAGATGAATTAACAGCGTACATGAACGACAAAGGATCTTCATCAAAACCGACTAGAGATGTTGATTTAAAGCTAACGAACAAGAACGTTACGACAGATGATATTAAGGCATTAAATGCATTGCGACCGTTTGGACATGGATTTTTAGCACCAACAGTCATGATAAGTGGCGCACGAATTGATTCGATTCGCCAGCTCGGAGTTGATAACAAGCATTTAAAAATGACGCTTTACGATTATAGTTTTGAAGTCATCGGATTTAACTACGGGGAATTATACAACGAGACATCTCAAGGCGAGAAAATTTACATGATTGGAACGCTCGGTATCAACGAGTTTAACGGTGTAGAAAAAGTTCAACTCGTATTAAATGACGCTGAAATTAAAGATATGCAGCTATTTGATATGCGTTCAAAAAACAATCAAAACTTTAAACGTATTAATAAAAAGAGTGATATTTTCTTTATCGCTGAAGATAAAGAAAAGCTCGGTGATAACTATTTCCATTACGGTGAGACGATTATTTATAACGTTGACCAAGTGATTTTTAGAGATTTGCCAATTTCTATACAAAATTTTGAAGCATCAGTGAAGCAATTAAAAACTTCAAAACTCGTCGCTATTTTTGATGATAAAGATAATTTATTCTTTAGTGGGATTCCTAAAGTTCAAACGATTGAACATGTGTATGAAACGATTATTAATGCTGAAAATGGTGCGATTGACTTAAAAAAATATGCACCACAATTTGCAAAAAAACATAATATTACTATGGATATGCTCGTCAAAGTATTAAATGTTTTAGATGATTTAAATCGTGTTAAATTAAATGAAGGCGTCATTTTTTACAATGAGGATTTAACGTCTGATCTCGTCGTCATCGAATCGAAATATTTTAAACAACTTAGTGAAAAGTTAAATGCGGAGACGATTTTAAAAATGTCCTCGAGACCAGAGTTAAAAACATATATTGAAACGCTAATAAACGAATAAAAACGATGTGTATACGTATGAATTATGTTAAAATAATAGTATTAAATGTAAAGGTGCGAGATTATTAAATGAATTTACGACAGTATGTTTCTGAAGTAGAAAACTGGCCAAAACCTGGCGTACAGTTTAAAGATATTACGACTATTATGGATAACGGTGAAGCATTTGGCTACGCGGTAGATCAAATTGCTAAATTCGCTGAAGATAAAGACGTCGATATTATCGTTGGACCGGAAGCACGAGGATTTATTATCGGATGTCCAGTTGCTTATAAGTTAGGTATTGGCTTTGCGCCAGTGCGTAAACCAAATAAGCTACCGAGAGAAACGATCTCTTATGAGTATGATTTAGAATACGGTACAAACACACTTGAAATTCATAAAGATGCAATTAAAAAAGGTCAACGTGTGTTAATTACAGATGACTTACTTGCTACTGGTGGAACGATTGAAGCGGCGATTCATCTTGTTGAAGAGCTCGGTGGTATCGTAGTCGGACTCGCGTTTTTAATCGAGTTAAACTATTTAAATGGTCGAGATAAAATTAAAGACTATGAAATTATCTCATTATTAGAATATAATGAATAATAATTATAGTGCCTGAGCAATCAGGCACTTTTACATAACAAGACTTTTAAAGGAAGTGAGATCATGAGTGATAAAGAATACCCATATATTGCTGAAGATGTATTTAATTTATGTAGTGCATATATGAATGATGATGAGTTAAATATGGTTAAAGATGCTTATGATCTTGCTGAAAAAGCTCATGATGGTCAATTTAGAAAAAATGGATTGCCGTATATTTTACATCCAGTCCAAGTTGCAGGAATTTTAGCAGAGTTAAAGCTCGATGTAGCGACGATTGTCGCAGGATTTTTACACGACGTTGTAGAAGATACGCCGTATACTCATGAAGATTTAGTAAATATGTTCAATGAAGAAGTTGCGGTAATTGTTGATGGTGTAACGAAGTTAGAAAAAGTAAAGTACCGTTCACTAGAAGAGCAACAAGCAGAAAACCATAGAAAACTGTTCGTTGCGATCGCAAAAGATGTTCGAGTAATTTTAGTAAAGCTCGCAGATAGACTGCACAATATGCGTACGTTAAAAGCGATGCCTGAAGAAAAACAAATTCGTATTTCTAAAGAAACACTTGAAATTTACGCACCGATTGCGAACCGACTCGGGATTTCGAGTATTAAATGGGAATTAGAAGATATTTCATTACGCTATATCGATCCAAGTGCATATTTTAGAATCGTTAGTTATATGAAAAAGAAACGTAGTGAACGTGAAGTTATCATTAACAAAGCGATTGAACAAATCGAGAGTGAATTATCAAAATCGCATATCAAACATAGTTTATCTGGTCGCGCAAAACATATTTATAGTATTTACCGTAAAATGGAAGACCAACATAAACAATTTGACCAAATTTTTGATTTGCTCGCTGTACGTGTTCTCGTAGATGACATTAGAGACTGTTATGCAGTACTTGGTATTATCCATACGATTTGGAAGCCGGTACCTGGTCGTTTTAAAGACTATATCGCAATGCCGAAACAAAATATGTACCAGTCGCTACACACGACAGTTGTAGGCCCAAATGGGGATCCGCTTGAAATACAAATTCGAACGTTTGAAATGCACGAAATCGCAGAGCACGGGGTCGCTGCACACTGGGCATATAAAGAAGGTCAAAAGTTAAGTGCACCGACGAATAACTGGGTTAAAGAAATTGTTGATAACGAGTCATCTTATACGGATGCTGAAGAATTTATGGATGCATTAAAGAGCGATATGTTATCTGATAAGATCTATGTATTTACACCAAATGGTGACGTCGTCGAGTTACCACAAGGTGCAGTGCCGATTGATTTTGCGTATTCTGTACACTCAGAAGTCGGAAATCAGATGGTCGGAGCAAAAGTAAACGGTAAAATTGTACCGATTGATTTTACGTTAAATACTGGTGATATCGTCGAAATTCGTACGAGCAAACAGTCATACGGACCAAGTTTAGACTGGTTAAATCTCGTAAAGTCATCGAGCTCTAAAAATAAAATACGAGCGTTCTTTAAAAAGCAAGACCGTGAACAAAACGTTGAAAAAGGTCGCCTACAAGTTGAAGAAGAAATTAAGTTAAACGGTTTTAAACTAGAAGAAGCATTAACTGAAAAAACAGTCGCTCAAGTGTTAGAGCGTTATAATTTAAATCAAATCGATGATCTATATGCAATGGTTGGATATGGTGGTGTAACACCACAGCAAATCGTGAACCGTTTGACGAGTCATTTAAAACAAAAAGATACGTCACCTGTTCTTGAAGTAGAACGTAAAAAAGACTTTAAACAAACGACTTCAGAGTCTGGAGTAATTGTTGAAGGATTAGACGGTATGCTCGTGAGCCTTGCAAAATGTTGTAACCCGGTTCCAGGAGATGACATCGTCGGCTATATAACAAAAGGTCACGGTGTAAAAGTTCACGTCAAAAGTTGTGCGAACATTCAAAATGAAACAGAACGTTTAATCGACGTTTCATGGGTCGGAAGTATCGAGGACAAAGCACGCTATAAAGTGAATTTAGAAATTCACGGATTCGATCGAAATGGTTTAGTCAATGAAATATTAAACCTCGTGTCTAGTGAGAAAGTTCCGATTACTCAAGTGAGTGGCCAAACGAATACGAGTAATCATGCAAAAGTAAATATTTCGATTATGGTTCAATCTAAACCAGATTTACATCGTATCGTCGATAAGATTAAAAATTTAAAAGATATATATAGTGTTGAGCGCGTGTTTAAATGAGGTGTTATAAGTGAAAGTCGTATTACAAAAAGTGAGTCATGCATCAGTCATTACAAACGAGTTATATAATGAAATCCAAACCGGATATATGTTACTCGTCGGTGTGAGTGAGACATCTACGAAAGAAGATGCAAAAAAACTTGCTGAAAAAATTGTAAAGGCAAGAGTATTTGAAGATAACGACGGAAAAATTAACTTGTCGATCAAAGATGTCGGAGGAGAAATTTTAAGTATTTCTCAGTTTACGTTATATGCAGATGTCAGAAAAGGAAACCGTCCATCGTTTGTCGATGCTGCGAGTAAAGAGCATGCAAACGAGTTATATGAATACTTTAATGAGCAACTAAGAGAAGCAGGAGTTCTCGTTAAAACTGGATTTTTCGGAGCGCATATGGATGTGCGACTCACAAATAGTGGGCCGATTACTATTATATATGAAGCCAAAGAAGGTAAGATTATTTAATGAATGGAATAAAGGCATTCTTAAAAAAGGTCGGCCAATTTTTAATTTGGTTTCTTAAAACAAAAAAGCATGTATATGTAAAACCGTTATTTATATTTGTAACGTCTTTAATATTTATTTTTTCATTTATTTACATCGTAAAATCATATGAACCAAAAAATAATTATCAAAATATAACGATTGATTTTACAGAAAAGAAATATGACTTTAAAGGAAAAACAATCGTCATTGACCCTGGTCACGGTGGTACAGATCCAGGGGCACCGTCATACTACGGTGAAAACGAGGCAACGATTGTGTTATCCGTTGCGCTAAAGTTAGAAAAAGTGTTGAAACAATCGAATGCAAAAGTTGTCATGATTCGTAATTCTAATAAAACAGTAGAACTCGATGACCGTGAAGTCGAAGGAGATATTTTTATCTCACTTCATAGTGATGCGTTTGAATCTCCAGAACCTACTGGCTTTAAAACATTCTATACTCATGATAACCAAAAAGACTTAGCAACTGCTATGAATGAAGGTTTAGACCGTTACGCACTGTTACCGAATAATGGCGTTGAAGTTATGGGATATCAAGTAACAGAACAACTCGATTATCCTGCGACGTTAGTCGAACTCGGATTTTTAAGTAACGACGTTGATGATTATTTACTTAATACTGACGATTATCAAAATCGTTTAGTTAAAGGACTATTAGATGGCTTAGAAATATATCTTGAAGAGTAGATAAACATTTGACTATAAGTACGATATTAATTTATAATTTATTTAATCTAACTATAGAAGAAGTACGTTTAAAAATGAGCGAGCAGAGACGTCATGTTTGGTGAGAATGACGCATTTTAAAATGTTACAGACACTTCTATATATTAATAAAATAATTTTTAATGAAGAGTAAACCATTACTAAATTAGGGTGGCACCACGATATATTCGTCCCTTATACCATAAGCGGTATAAGGGATATTTTTATGGAGGGAAATGTATGATACAAATACCACGCGGTACGCAAGATATTTTACCGAAAGATTCTTATAAGTGGCAGTTTATTGAAGACACACTTATAGACGTTTGTGAAAAGTACAATTATCAAGAAATTAGAACACCAATTTTCGAAAGTACAGATTTATTCGTAAGAGCTGTTGGGGATACGACAGATATCGTCAATAAAGAAATGTACACGTTTAAAGATAAAGGCGATAGAAGTATGACACTTCGTCCTGAAGGTACAGCACCGGTCGTACGTAGTTATATTGAAAACAAAATGTACGGCGACCCCAATCAACCGATTAAAGTCTTCTACAATCAGCCGATGTTCAGATACGAACGTCAACAAAAAGGGCGTTACAGACAGTTCGTTCAGTTCGGTGTAGAAGCGATCGGTGTTGAAGATCCGTTAATCGATGTTGAAATTTTAAGCATGCTGATGGCGTTTTACGAGTCATTTGGTTTAAAAGATTTAGAGTTACACATTAACTCAATTGGTGACTTTGATAGTCGTAAAGAGTATCAAAAAGCACTTCAAGAACATTTTAGACCGAGTATTGATGAGTTTTGTTCTGACTGTCAGTCACGAATCGATTCAAATCCAATGAGAATATTAGACTGTAAAAAAGATAAAAATCACCCGTTAATGGCGACAGCACCAAAAATCACTGATTACTTAAATGAAGAATCACTGTCGTATTACGAAAAAGTAAAATCTCAACTCGACAAAATCGGTATTAAATACGTCGAAGATCCGAATTTAGTTCGTGGACTCGACTATTACACACATACTGCATTTGAATTAATGAGTACTTCAGATGGTTTTGGTTCGATTACTACGCTCGCAGGTGGTGGTCGATATAACGGTTTAGTAGAAATGTTAGACGGTCCGAAAGAAACAGGTATCGGATTTGCTTTATCTATTGAACGATTACTACTTGCACTTGAAGCAGAAGGTATAGAGATTAAAAACCCTCACACGCTAGATTTATATGTTGTGACGATAGGGGAAGAAGCAAGAGACTATGCGAGCGTGTTATTATCACGGTTAAGAAAAAATAAATTGACTGTCGATATGGATTATAAAGCTCGTGGTGTCGGAGCTCAGTTTAGAGATGCAGACCGTAAAGGTGCGACTTATACAATTGTATTAGGTGAAAATGAACTTGAAACTGGTCAAGTCAAATTAAAACATATGGCAACAGGAGAAGAAGTCGAAACTTCAATTGAAAACTTAGGGGAGGCTATTAAATAATGAGTAGAACACTCGTATTAGAAACGTTAGAACGATTAAACGAAACAGTAACATTAAAAGGCTGGGTACAACGCCGTCGTGACTTAGGTGGGTTAATCTTTATCGACTTAAGAGATGCTTCAGGCGTCGTACAAGTTGTTTTTAATCAAGATTATAAAGAAGCAACTGAAATTGCAGACACACTACGCTCAGAGTACGTTATTGAAGTAACTGGTGAAGTCGTTAAACGTGACCCGTCGACAGTGAACGAAAACATTAAAACAGGTGAGTTAGAAGTCGTTGCAAATACACTTAAAGTGTTATCTAAAGCGCAAACTCCACCATTCCAAATTGAAGATGAAGACGTAAGTGAAGACGTCAGACTAAAATATCGTTACGTCGATTTAAAACGTCAACGTTTACAAGAAACATTAAGAACACGCCATAAAACTACTGCAGCAATTCGTGAATTTTTAAATGACGAATTTTTCGTAGATGTTGAAACACCGTTTTTATCTAAATCAACACCAGAAGGTGCACGTGACTATTTAGTACCGTCACGTATTCACCACGGTGAATTTTATGCATTACCACAGTCACCACAAATTTATAAGCAACTACTTATGTTAAGTGGTTTTGAAAGATATTATCAAATCGTAAAATGTTTCCGTGATGAGGACTTACGTCGTGACCGTCAACCAGAGTTTACTCAAGTGGATATCGAAAAGTCTTTCACTGACGTTGAAGATATGATCGACTTAAACGAACGTTTATTAAAACACGTATTTAAAACAGTCAAAGGCTTAGACATTGAAACACCATTTGCACGTATGACATATGATGATGCGATGTTACGTTACGGTGTAGATAAGCCAGATACACGTTTTGATATGGAACTCGTAGAACTTAGCGAATTTAGTAAGAACGTCGACTTTAAAGTGTTTAAATCTACAGTTGAAAACGGTGGAATCGTTAAAGCAATCGTCGTTAAAAACAATGCAGACAAATACTCTAGAAAAGATATCGAAGCACTTGAAGAGTACGTAAAATTATACGGCGCTAAAGGACTAGCTTGGTTAAAATATAACGACGAAGCATTCTCAGGTCCAATTGCTAAATTCTTTGACGATGAAAAACAATCAGAATTAAAAGAACTATTAAGCGTTGAAGACAATGACCTCGTATTTTTCGGCGCAGATAAAGCATCTGTTGTAAATGCAAGTCTAGGTAACTTAAGAAATAAACTTGGTAAAGAGTTAGAGTTAATCGACGAAGATAAATACAACTTCGTATGGATTACAGATTGGCCATTATTTGAATACGATGAAGAGGAAGAACGCTTTGTTGCAGCACACCATCCGTTTACGTCACCAAAAGAAGAAGATATCGAGCTACTAGAAACAACACCAGAAAAAGTAAAAGCAAATGCTTATGACATCGTATTAAACGGTTATGAACTCGGTGGAGGGTCAATACGTATTTCTGATCCTGAACTTCAAGAGAAAATGTTCAAAGCACTTGGTTTCTCTGAAAAAGAAATGCACGATCAGTTTGGTTTCTTAATCGAAGCATTTAAATATGGAGCACCACCACATGGTGGTTTAGCATACGGATTAGATCGTCTCGTTATGTTACTAACAAAAACAGATAATATCCGTGACGTTATTGCATTCCCTAAAACAAGTAGTGCACAAGACTTAATGATGGATTCACCATCGTTTGTTTCAAACAGACAATTAAACGAATTACATCTTCAAATTAAACCAGAAGGTAAGTAATAAAAAAGAAGCTTAGCGATTGCTAAGCTTCTTTTATTTGATTACCAAGCTTTAAATCCTGGTGATCCTGGAATGTTTTCTGTAAAGATTTGTGAGATTGGAACTGTGTATGCAATTACGACTAAGAAAATCGTAATGATGATTAATAATCTCCAGTTTTCAACCCATTTAAGTGGTGCATCTCCATCGTCCATAAATCGAGCGATAGGGAATTCTTCGACAACATCTGTCTTCGGTGTTCTAAGTGATAAGAAGAATGCGAAGAATGCGATGATGATAGCGATTAGTAAGAATGAACCACCAATTGCTTGTAATAACTGATAACTGATCCACTCTTGAGCTACTTCATGCCCACCGTATTCAGAGAATGTTGAACGACGAGGGGCACCTTTGATACCTGCCATGTGCATTGCAAATGACATAATACCCATACCTAATGCCCACGTGTATGCTAACCATAAACCAAGTGAGTTTGTAAGTTTAGTCATTCTACCACCGACTAAGTGCGGAAGTAAGAACATCATTGCTGCAAAGTAAGTTAATACAACTGGTGTACCAACTGTAATGTGGAAGTGTCCAACGACCCACATCGTGTTGTGAACGACCTGGTTCATTTGACCAGATGCGTTGATGATACCACCGATACCACCAGGTACGAAGAATAACATACCGACAAACTGTAATACGAATCTTGAGTCGTTCCAAGGTAATTTCTTAAACCAATCGAATAAACCTGTCGCACCATTTTTACGTCCGAATGTTTCAAATGATGCAAATAAACTAAATGCTGTAATGAGAGATGGTACGATAACCATGAACGTTAATACAACTTGGAGTCCTTTCCAGAATGCATCGATTCCTGGTTCAACTAATTGGTGGTGGATACCAACCGGAATTGAGAAGAATAGGAATAATACGAAACTTAAACGTGCAAGTTTATCTGAGAAACCTTTAACT
Organism: Nosocomiicoccus massiliensis; assembly: GCF_002871345.2. Classification (NCBI taxonomy): domain Bacteria; kingdom Bacillati; phylum Bacillota; class Bacilli; order Caryophanales; family Staphylococcaceae; genus Nosocomiicoccus; species Nosocomiicoccus massiliensis. The sequence goes on from NZ_CP136964.1 coordinate 248,242, forward strand.
CCGATAATTTTAGGTAATATTGAATACCAAACCATATATGCTGGTAATAACCAGAAGTATACAAGTGCGTGTCCAAAGTACCAGAATAACGTACGTGTAAGTTTAACGTTAACTGTATCGATTAATCCGAATGACCAAGGGATAAGTTGAGTTAAAGCTGATGTTGCGATACCGATGTTACATACGTACCACATGACGTTGTTAATCACAGCGAAGTAAGCAATCGCAGGTGTTTTTTGACCTGGATTTTCTTTTTTCCATCTAAAGTAACGCTTAGTCTGAGCACCTGTTGCGAACCATGTACCTACGATGACGAGTGTTAAACCAACATAGAAGATACCGTGTGCTTTAAGTGGTGCATAGAATGTATATAATACTGATGCTTGGTTAGTTGCAATCATCACTGCAGCCATTAACGTACCGATTGTCATTAACCAAAAACCGATCCAACCTGACTTTCTTTCTCCGTCAGTTAAACTACCCATTGCTCTTGAAACAACAGCAGTTTGGAATCCTACAATAAAGAAGAATGTAAGAACTAATGCAAGAATAACACCGTGTAACGTTAAGATTTGGTAGTATCCAATATTAAACGGTAATTCAAAATATCCTGAACGAACAAATGTCTGTAATGCCCCTGCGAATCCACCAACTACGAGTGCAAAAATTACCCATAAGAAGTTCGCAAGAACTAATTTTGCGTCTTTTCTATTAATGACTGTGTCTGCTTTGTATAATTCATTTTTAGTTGTGTTTTTATAAGACTTCGCCATTATTCTTCACTCCCGACAACTTTAATGATTGATGTCATGTCCGTATGGCCAGTCCCACAATATTCGTTACATACAACTAAAAATTCGCCTTCTTTATTGAAAGTTGCATGATATTTAGAGATTAACCCCGGCTCTACCATCATGTTAATATTTGTCTTTGCTACTTCTAAACCGTGAATCACGTCTGGAGTTGTTACCATTACACGAACTCTAGAACCTTTCGGGATTTCGACTTCAGCAGGTTCATATCTAAACATGCTTGCGACCATGTATAAGTCATAATCGAATCCTTCTTCTTGTGACTCATATAAACCTGGTTCTTTAAATCTTGCATCGTCTCTCACGTGATCAGGGTTAATTGTTTCAATACCTGATGCTGCAGGTGAGTGACCTTGGTGAACTGCTGAAATTCCTAAAATAACAAGGAATAAGATTAATGAACCAGTTCCAAAGCTTAACCATATCTTTTCGTACTTATGCATTTATTTCACCTTTCCTTTTTACATTCTTTCCATAAATAACCAGAATACACCTAGCCAAGAAACTAACATTAGTGCGCCGAGTGCCATCGTAAAGAAAAACGTGCCTCGTAAATCTAAATTATGTACATCTTCAGTGACATTTTCGTTTTTTACAATATCTTTGTCATCATTTTGATGTACGACTTTTTTATCAGCCATAGTAATTCACCTTCCAATTCCGTATTCTTATACCTTTATTGTAGTGTATTTACCCTTTTAAAAAAGTGATAAAAGTCACACTTTGACTTATTTTCGTAACAATTTCATAGATATTTGTGATGTTTTTCTTGAAAACGTTCACAATATATGCTGTAAAAAGTGATAAAAGTCACAAAATATGATAGAATTTTGTTTAAAGGGAAGTGATTACTATCTCGAATTCTCAATTATTTAAACCTGAACTTATCCTTAAATACATAAAGCAAAATGGTAATGAATTAAAATTAAAGAAAAACGAATTTATTTATCACTCTGGAGATCCAACAGAACATATATATGTAATTGAAACTGGGGAAGTATTTGTTTTAAGAATGCAAGATGATGGATCAGAAAATGCAATCCGTTACTTAAAAGAAGATTGTTTGTTTGGAGCGCTCACTTTATTTTGTGGACCAAAGCGTCATTCTACGTTTGCTAAATCGAAAACTGAAGTACGTCTATATCGTATTGAACGCTCGATTTTTGAACAAAAAATACTTTCAGATAATTCATATACAATAGAATGGATGCGTTGGCTTGAAATTGAAAGACAAAGACACTCTTCTAAACTAAGAGATTTACTTTCATATGGAAAACTCGGTGCACTTGCTAGCGTCCTTGTTCGATTATCTAACTCGTTTGGTGTAGAGACGAAGAGTGGTATTGTGATTGACACGAAGCTAACAAACCAAGAACTCGCGATGCTCGCTAGTACCTCCCGAGAAGTCGTGAATCGATATTTAAAAGAATTAACAAAAGAGGGTATCATTGACGTAAATCGTAAGATTATTACGATTAAAGATATTAAGCGATTAAGAAAAATTATTAACTGTGAAAACTGCGATGTTAACTTATGTCAGATTCATTAAATACAATTTCTTTGCATGAATACACAGTATATGCTATTATAATAACAAGTAAAACATCTGATGCGTTCGTGATGTGCCGGTTTTATTTTGACCTAACACCTATAAAATCGGGAGCTTGGCGTCCGAATATAATTGGAACGCCCGGATTTAACGGGACTTCATGAGTATTTGGCAGGGCACCCACCTGCACAAAGCAGGCCAAATCATCTGGCAAAAACACACGACGCTATCGGATGTTTTAAAGACAGTTACTTTGTAACTGTCTTTTTTTTGAAAAAAATCAGATAAAATTCTTTAAAAATTTTTAAAGTATGTTACTATAGTAAAGTAAAAAAATAAACGTGAAAGGTTGCGTGATTTGATGGTATCTGTCAGTCAGATAATTACGAAAAGAAAGCAAAAATTAAATGCTAAAAACGCATCGAAATCATGTGATTTACTAAAAAAACGAAAACAACTAAAAAAACAAATTAACAATAATATCTTAATCTAAAAGGTGAGTATCTGGGTGGTACTCGTTTTTTGTTTAAATATCTGAGGATGATTTAACGTAAAAGTCGTCTACGTAAAATTGTTTTTAATCTTTTGATATAAATCGGATTTATGTAAAAGAGGTTGCGGTTTCGTTAACACAATTGCTCTAATCGTTAAATTAATGAGATAGTCGTTGACGTAAAAGTGATTTGCGTAAAATTAAGATGTTCGAGACGATAAAAATGCGAGTATCTGGGTGATAATCGCCTCGTTTTCATTTTATGAACGGTTTTAATTTTCGTTCTGTTTAAATAATAGGATATGATTTAACGTAAAAGTCGTCTACGTAAAATTGTTTTTAATCTTTTGATATAAATCGGATTTATGTAAAAGAGGTTTCGTTAACACAATTGCCCTAATCGTTAAATTAATGAGATAGTCGTTGACGCAAAAGTGATTTGCGTAAAATTAAAACATCGAGTACATATAAAAGGCGAGTATCAATTGGATACTCGCCTTATTTTTATTTTACGAACGGTTTTAATTTCTCGTACGTCTCATTTAAATAACTTTCATATTTGGATGATCCCGTATCTTTAAAGTATTGTTTTGATTTTAAACTATCTGGTAAATATTGCTGTTTTACGACGTGGTTATCGTAGTTATGCGGATATTTATATCCGATTGCACGACCGAGTTCTTTTGCACCTTTATAATGACCGTCTTTTAAATGGTCTGGTATGACGCCGATATGTCCTTTTCGTATATCTGATAAAGCACTGTCGATACTTTTGATTGCTGTATTTGATTTTGGAGAGAGTGCTAAATCTATAACTGCTTGTGCGAGAGGTATTCTCGCTTCCGGGAATCCAAGTCGTTCTGCTGCGATGATCGCGTCTAGTGTGCGGCTTGGTAGTTGCGGGTTACTTAGCCCGATATCTTCATAACTAATGACGAGTAATCGTCTTGCAATTGTAACGAGGTCTCCTGCTTCTATTAATCGTCCTAAATAATGAAGTGCCGCATCGACATCACTACCGCGTATTGATTTTTGAAAAGCACTCATTACGTCGTAGTGTTGATCGCCGTCTTTATCGTGCAAGAATTGACTATGTTGCATCGTATCTCTCGCGTCTTCAAGTGTAACGTGAATCTCTTTATTTGTATCACTTAATACTGCAAGTTCTAGGCCGTTTAATGCACTTCTAATATCACCATTTGCTGCATGGATAAAGTGCTCTAAAGCATCATCATCTACGGTTACATTTAAATTACCAAGGCCACGCTCCTTATCATTTAAAGCGCGCGTGAGTCCAGTTTTAACATCCTCATCTGTTAATGGATGTAGTTCAAAAATTTGTGTTCTAGAGCGAATTGCAGGATTAATGACGTGGTACGGATTTGACGTCGTCGCACCGATTAAAACGATTTTTCCGCTTTCTAGATGAGGGAGTAAAAAGTCTTGTTTTCCTTTATCGAGTCGGTGGATCTCATCGAGCATTAAAATTACGCTACCGCTCATGTCTGCTTCAAAAACAATTTGTTCCATATCCTTTTTAGAGCTAGACACCGCGTTTAACGTTCTAAATTTATATTTAGTACTGCCAGCTAATGCGTTCGCAATACTCGTTTTACCTATACCTGGGGGACCGTAAAAAATCATCGATTGTAGTCTTTTAGCATTTACCATTCGTCTGATAATTCCTTTTTCTCCGACGAGATGTTCTTGGCCAAGTACTTCATCGATTGTTTTTGGTCGCATGCGAAAACTTAATGGTTCATTTGACATTAGATTTTTCACCAACTTTTTCGTTATAATTATAATCATAACATAAGAGATATGACTAAGAGGTGATGACGTGAAGATATCAACTAAAGGGCGCTACGGATTATATTTTATGAACGTCCTCGCATCTGAATATGGAGTTAAAAAGCGTTCAGTGAAATCTGTCGCGACTGAAAGAGGAATAAGCGACTTATATTTAGAACAAATCGTCGCGTGTCTAAAAAAAGCAGATTTAGTAAAAAGTACGCGCGGAGCGTACGGTGGTTATGAGTTAAATTATCCGCCAGATGAAATTACAGTGCTCGACGTATTCCAAGCTGTCGGCGAAAATATAATCGCAATAGAGTTAGACGATAAAGACACAAAAAACGAGAGATTCTTATGGAAAAGAATACGAGATGCGTCACACGACGTGCTGCGTCATACGACGTTACATGATCTTGAGAATCAATCAGACGAGTTTGATGATTATATGTTCTATATTTAAACACCTCCCAATTTGAGGTGCACCCCTAAAGTTGGACACTAAAATCCAACTTTAGGGGTGTTTTTGTATGAAGTATAAAAAGCATAGCTTTGAATTTAAGGTAAAAGTAGTTAATGAATATTTAAATGAAGCAGGAGGATATAAATTTTTAGGTGAAAAGCATAATGTGGATAGATTGCTTGTTCAAACATGGGTAAAACAATACAACACATATGGCTATCAGGGCCTCACTAAATCTCTAAGTAATACTCAATATACTAGTGAATTTAAGCGAGCTGTTTTAAAATATAGAGAAGAAAATCAATTGTCTTATAGAGAAACAGCGGAACACTTTGGTATCAAGCATTTTTCAACAATCGCTAACTGGAATCGCAAGATTCAAGAAGGTGGCCCAGCTGCTCTAGAGGGCAAACAAGGGAGACCAATAAAACATATGCCTAATAAAGAAAATAACCAAAAACAAGTATCGAAGAGTGAACCACTGAATGAAACAGAACGCGAAGAGTTAGAACGTCTAAGAGAAGAACTAAGAATGAAAGAACTGGAAAATATCATTCTAAAAAAGTTAAATGCCTTACCGACAGATCCAACAGACAAAAAACGAAAGTAGCGCTTGAGGTAAGGCAAGAAACGACTTATACACTAAAAGAGATTTTAACAGTGTTGAAGCTACCGAAGTCTGTATATTACTACTGGATAAAACATATGGATGATCAGAAACAAAAAGATCGATGGCTAGTAAATAAAATTAAAGAAATTGTATCAAAACATAAAGGTAGATATGGTTACAGAAGAATCAAAGCGATACTCGAAAACAGAGAACAAATTGTGGTGAATCATAAGCGCTTGTTACGCATTATGAAAACCTATAATTTACTATGTCAAAAATTCAAAAACAAATCGAGAACACGTTACAGTTCATATAAAGGACAAGTTGGAAAAGTCGCTCCAAATAAGGTAAAGCGTAACTTTAAGCCGAAAACATTTAATCAACTATGGGTCACAGATGTCACAGAGTTTGCGTTACCTATCAAAGGCAAGAAACTATATTTATCAACGATTATGGATTGTTATAACTCTGAAGTGATTGCCTATCAATTAAGTCGTTCACCAAACCTAGCAATCGCTATAAATCCTTTAAATAAAGCACTTGAGGAACACCAACACAATCTAAACCAATTAGTTGTTCACTCGGATCAAGGATTTCATTATCAGCATAGTAGTTGGGGAAATACCATAACAGAATATGGTGCAACAATGAGTATGTCACGTAAAGGAAACTGTTTAGATAATTCACCGATGGAGAACTTCTTTGGCTTATTAAAGCAGGAAATGTTTTATGGAGAAGTATTCAAGACATATGAAGCATTAGAGATCGCAGTACATGAATATATTAGATACTATAATAAAGATAGAATTAAGCTAAAATTAAAAGGCATGTCTCCTGAAGAATTCAGGAAACATACCTTACAATCTGCATAATTCCAAAAGTCCAACTTTTGGGTAGCACATCAATTTGGGAGGTGTTTTCACATTCGACCACTTTTAAATATCGTAAATATTAGCCAAGAGAACATCGCAACTGCGAGTATCGTACCGAGTTCTATCACCGGGAATTTGTAGAGTATCGACCCTTGACCAAGTAGTGAAGATCCGACAATGATTCCGGCCATTAATATAGAGAGTGACATTAAGACGATTGAAAAAGAAATTCTATTAATCGTTCGGTCTAAATGTCTTCCGATACTTTTTTCTTCCTTAAGTTCTAGACTGATCGGCAATCGTCTCGTACTTAAACCTTTCGTAAATTGATGGATGTTTGTTACAGAATCTTCAACGATATCTGTTAACAGAATCCAGTCTTCAAACTTATCTTCCGCAACGCGTTTAGGGTTTAATCTTTTAAGTAATAACTTTTTACCAAACGGTTCAGCGACAGATAATATGCTGTAGTCTTTATATAAAATTTCAATGTTACCTTCTAACGTAATTAACGTTTTAGCAAGTAATGTAAAGTCTTTTGGTAAATGGATATGGTATTTATTTGTAATTGTAAATAAGTCTCTAACTGCATCTCCAAATTCTAAATCTTTCAGTGGAATATCATAATACTTATCTTGCATAAGCTCTGCTTCTTCGTATAAGTCATCTATATTTACGTCATCTGGTACAACGCCCATTTGTATAATTGAACGTACAACTTTTTTAGAGTTTTTTTGCATTAAACCAATAAGTAGGCTTCCGAAGTTTTGCTTGACGTTATCTGTGAGTTTCCCGACCATACCAAAGTCGATAAACCCAAGCGTACCATCGTTTAAGACGATGATGTTCCCTGGGTGAATATCCGCATGGAAAAATCCGTGTTCAAATATTTGTGTAAAAATTGTTCGCGCAAATGTATCTGCGAGTTGATAACGATCAAAGCCTTTTTTCGAAAGTTCATCGACTTTACGAATTGAAATACCTTCAAAATATTCCATCGTCAAAATCGTTTTGTTTGATAACATTTCATAGACGTGTGGGAATTTGACGTCCTCTGAATTTTTAAACTGACGTTCAATACGATTAATGTTTCTCGCTTCTAACGTATAATCCATTTCTTGAATAATTGCAGTAGATAACTCATCGACAATATCTGTAACTTGATATTGTTTCGCCCACTTAAAGTTCTTTTCAGCAACTTGTGCGATCGTTTTAAGTATTTCTAAATCGATACGAATATTTCTTTCAATGTTTGGTCGTTGAACTTTAATCGCAATGACTTCACCAGTTTTTAACACTGCGCGGTGAACTTGTCCAATCGACGCTGAACCGAGTGGTTCATCTTCAAATATTAAAAATGTGTCTTCGATTTTAATATCTAATTCTTGTTCGATTAAATCTCTTGCAGTTTCGCTAGAAAATGGAGGTACATTACTTTGAAGTTTTTCTAATTCTTTAATGAATGCCTCCGGTAATATATCACCACGTGTGCTCGCAATTTGGCCGAGTTTAACGTATGCAGGTCCTGCTTCTTCTAGAAATAATCGAATACGCTCTGCGATTGTTTTATCTTCTTCTTGTTTTTGGCTTTTATTAAATAATCGACTCGGTAAAGAGAGTAACTTATCTAAGCCACTTTCTTCGATAATAAACCCAAGTCCAGTTTTAGAAAACAAGATGGCAATTTCTCTAAAACGGTTAATATATTTAAATTGATTACGTATCATAATGTTCCTTCCAATCTAAAACGAGATGATGAAACGCTAGAAGAGTGCTAAAATAAGAGTTAACAATAATTACTATAAGAATAGGTGAAAACATTGCGTGAACTATTATTTTTAATTGCACCGATATTAATTATTCAAGTCATATTTTTTAGTGGTTTAATTTACTATATTTTATCAAAAAGAAAGCAATAAGATAGTCTTATTGCTTTTTATTATACTCTATAACGACGTCTTCAAATAATTGATAGCTCTTTATAAAAGCGTCTGTATCATAAATCGCAGTAGATGCGATGATTTCGTCGACGTCGAATTTATTTTGAAATGCTTCTAGGTCTTTAAGTGCTTGTTCTTTATCGCCAAGTATTTGAACTGGGAATTGATTGAGTATGATTTCTTTATGTTGCATTGACCAAATCTCGTCCATGTTTGTAACAGGTTGTTTCATCGGACCACGGTGATGTGTGATCATTCCGTAAACATTTTGATAATGGCTCGTTACGACGTATTCTGCTTCTTCTTGTGTGTCTTGAACGACGACGTTTAAGCACGCCATTTTATATGGTTCTTTTAATTGCTCACTCGGTGTAAAGTTGCGTTCATATATTTCAAATGCTTCTTCCATCATTGCTGGTGCAAAATGTGCAGCGAACGCATATGGCAGTCCTAAACGTGCGGCGATGTACGCTGAATCAGTTGAACTTCCTAAAACATATAACGGGATATTTGTGTTTAAACCTGGGTTCGCGATGACTTGCGACTCTTTATCAGATAAAAAGAATTGTAACTCACGAATTTCTTCTTCAAAGTCAAAGATACCTTGATGGTTACCACGGCGAATCGCGTTTGCTGTTACTTGATCTGTTCCAGGTGCTCTGCCAAGACCAATATCTAAACGGTCTCCAAATAATTCGTACATCGTACCGAATTCTTCAGCGACAATATACGGCGTATGATTTGGTAACATGACGCCGCCACTTCCGACGCGAATTCTTTTAGTATGTTGTAACGTGTACTGTATGAGTTGTCTTGTCGCACTAGATGCGATAGATTTCATATTATGATGTTCACTGATCCAGTAACGTTTATAACTAGAATCATCTAATGCTTCTGCTAAAAGACGCATACGTGTAAATGCATCTTTTGAATCGTATCCTTCACGTACATAGACTAAGTTTAATACTGATATATTGACTGGTTTACTCATTTAATCTCTCCCTTTTATATACTCTATAACTTACAAGACTTGACGTAATTTATCTAAAGAAACGACTCAGAGCAGTCGACTATATTTATAACGTTAAAAATGGTAAAATCTCTACTGAACTAAGTTTTAAAGGAGAAGTGTTATGGCTGTTTATTTAGATTATGCTGCAACAACACCAGTCGATAAAAAAATCATAAAAGGAATGCTAGAACATTCTGATATATATGGAAATCCGTCAAGTATTCACCGAATCGGTAAAGAAGCTAAGGCGTTTTTAGAAGAGAATCGACAAAAAATCGCTGAAGCAATTGGTGCAAAACCTGAGGAGATTATATTTACGAGTGGTGCAACAGAGTCTAACAACTTAGCCATTCGAGGGACACTCTCTCACTTTAATAGAGAAGTCAATGTAATTACGACAGAAGTAGAGCATATGTCGATATTAGAAACGGTTAAAGGGTTAAAAACACATGTAAAATATGTGCCTATACAAGAAAATGGTCTCATCAATTTAAACGAATTAAATAAGGAAATCGATGAAAATACAACGCTCGTTTCATTACATTACGTCAACAACGAAACAGGAGCAATCCAACCGGTAAAAGAGATTAAAGAATCACTACCAGAAGATGTATTACTTCATGTTGATGCTGCACAAGCAGTCGGTCACGTAAATGTGAATGTCGACGATTTAGGTGTGGACTTAATGAGTATGAGTGGTCATAAATTATATGCACCGAAAGGTGTAGGGGTATTATATGTAAGAAGCGTCACGCATTTACACGCACAACTCGTCGGTGGTAAACAAGAAAGAGAACGCCGTGCAGGTACTGAAAACTTGCTTTACAGTTATGCGATGAGTGAAGCTGTATTAGAAGCAGTTCAGTTAAAAGATGAAAGAAACAACGTGATTTTATCTCGTAAAGAGAAGCTCATAGATGGATTAAAAGAAGCGGGCGTTGAGTTTAAAGTAAACGGTGATTTAAACAGTCAATCTCCACATATTTTAAACATTTACGTGCCATTTTCAGAAACGGAACTTTTACTCACGGCATTAGATTTAGAGGGTATTTATATATCAGGTGGTAGTGCATGTAACGCTGGAACTGTAACACCGTCACACGTTATTACAAAAATGTATGATGAAAACCGTGCGGCACATTCACTTAGAATTAGTTTTAGTCATTTAACGACTGAAGATGATATAGAAAAAACAATACAGTCATTAAAGAAATTATATGATCGATTAAAATAAAGGGTTGAATATAAATGAAGAGAAAAGAAGATACGACAGTCGTCGTTGGAATGAGTGGTGGCGTTGACTCTTCAGTCACAGCGAAACTGTTAAAAGACGAAGGGTATAACGTCATCGGCATATTTATGAAAAACTGGGATTATACGGATGAGTTTGGTGTCTGTACAGCGACAGTCGATTATGAGGACGTCAGAAAAGTCGCTGAACAAATTGGTATACCATACTATTCAGTCAACTTTGAAAAAGAATATTACAATAGAGTATTCGAATACTTTTTAGAAGAATATAAACGTGGACGTACACCGAATCCAGACGTCATGTGTAATAAAGAAATTAAGTTTAAAGCATTTTTAGATCACGCGATGAAACTCGGTGCAGATTTTGTAGCGACAGGGCACTATGCGAGAGTGAATCACGACGGTGAAGTGACGATGCTTAAAGGTGTCGACGACAATAAAGACCAAACATACTTTTTAAACCAATTAACGAAAGAACAGTTAAGTAAAACACTATTCCCGTTAGGTGAAATTGATAAAAAAGAAGTTCGTGCACTCGCACATAAATTTAATCTCGCAACGAAAGATAAAAAAGATTCCACAGGAATTTGTTTTATCGGAGAAAGAGATTTTAAAACATTCCTTTCAAATTATTTACCAGCTAAACCAGGAAAAATAATCGACATGGAAACTGGCGAAGAAAAAGGCAAACACGACGGAATTATGTACTACACAATCGGTCAACGCCAAGGTTTAGGAATTGGTGGACCGGGTGGACCATATTTTGTCGCAGGTAAAAACTTAGAAACGAATGAATTATACGTCGTTACTGGATTCCATAATGAGAAATTATACTCAACGAGTCTTATCGCTGAAGACGTTAACTTCATTAATGATATGCCCGACGAATTTGATGCAAATGCGAAGTTTAGATATCGTCAAGCGGATAGTGCCGTATCTGTTAAAAAGATAGATGACAATAAAATTTTAGTAACGTTTAAAGCACCACAGCGCGCAGTCACACCTGGCCAAGCAGTCGTATTATATGACGGTGACAGAGTAATTGGTGGCGCGACGATTGACGAAGTGTTTAACGGTGAAGAGAAACTGGAGTATTTAGCATGAGTTTTAAATACGAAGATTCTATTCAAGCAGGCGATTATGAAACAGCGTTAAAGAAAATTTTTGATTCTATTGAAGAGGATCCGACAAATCCGGCGCACTATATTAACGGAGGTTCGGTTCTATATAACATCGGTAAACTTGAAGAGGCGAACAACTTCTTACTAAAAGCAATTGAACTTGATAAAAATAATTCTGCGGCATATTTTACGCTCGGCAATATGTATTTTAATGAAGGGAAATATAGAGATGCACGTACGCTACTCTTAAGTATTTATGATACGTTTAATGAAGACAAAGACATTAACTATTTACTCGCGATGACGCATGTCCATGAAGGAAATTTAAGTATGTCCATTCCGTTTTTTGAAGCGATGTATAGAGCAGATAAAGAAGACTATGAACTCGTATTTCAATATGCGTTAACACTTTGTCAACTCGGTTTACTTGATCAAGGTGAAATTTTACTCACGAATATTACGGACAAATACGATTTTGCCGACGCAGAATATAACTTAGGACTTATTAAATGGACAAAATATGACGATAAAGATGCAGCAAAAAGACATTTTGAAAAAGCAATTCAAATCAAACCAGACCATATACTTGCACATAACGGCATAAAAAATATAAACGAGGGATAATGATGACACAATTGACGATAGAAGATGATCTATTCGTTACTGGAACAGTCGACAAAATAATATTTCATAATGATGATAATCACTTCTACGTCATGCGTGTTTTGATCGATGAAACGAACACAGAATTAAAAGAAGAGACAATCATCACTGGGAATTTTCATCATGTCGATGAACATGAAACGTACACATTTACAGGCGAAATTGTCGAACATGCACGGTTTGGTAAACAGTTTAGTGCACGGCAAATTAAAAAGAATGTCCCACAGACAAAAGAAGGAATTATCCAATATTTGTCTGGTGAAAAATTTAAAGGTGTCGGTCAAAAAACAGCAGAAAACATCGTAAATACGCTCGGTGATAAGACGTTAGAACTCATATTAGAAAGCAAGTCGAATTTAGACCGAGTAAATGGTCTGACAAAAGAACGAAAAGAAACAATATACCGAACAGTCGTTGAAAACGAATCGACGACACGTGCGGATTTAATGATGATTGAGCTTGGTATTGCACCATCAAAACGCGCGAAAATTATCGATACATATAAAGAAGACATATTAAATATTCTACAAAATAATCCATACAAACTCGTCGAAGACATATTCGGTATCGGATTTAAAAAGGCAGACGAAATCGCAATTAAAGCAGGTATCGAACCAAATTCAACCGAAAGAATAGACGCAGGAATTAAATACGCATTAGAGACAGAGTTAAATGAAGTCGGACATACGTACGTAGAGTTAAACGATTTAATCAATCTATCTTTAAATATATTAAATAATCGTTCGATTTATTTTTCAGCATCTGACATTCATAAACGTATTGACGAGCTCGCTGAAAAAGATGAATTAGTAATAAGAGACAATAAAGTGACGTTAAAATTGTTTTTTCTTAGCGAACGTAAATCTGCTGAAAAAGTTTATGGACTTAGTCAACTAAAAGTAGAATCGTATAGTCATTCACGTATTGAAACAGTGATTTCACAAGTCGAGAAGTCGTTAGAAATTACATTTAATGATGAACAACAAAAAGCAATAAAGCATGCGATTCTTAATCCGATATCTGTCGTAACAGGTGGACCAGGGACAGGTAAAACAACAATTGTTTCAGGGATTATTGAGGTGTATAGAATCCTACATAATATAGATAAGTTTATCGACTTTGAAGGTGAAGAGTATCCAATAAAGCTTGCCGCACCAACAGGACGTGCAGCAAAACGAATGAAAGACGCAACAGGTATAGGCGCGTCGACAATTCACCGGTTAATTGGATATGGTCGTGATACTGAAGAGACAGATATATTAGACAATATTATCGATGCAGATTTAATAATCGTCGATGAGATGTCGATGGTCGATACGTGGTTGTTTTATCAGTTTATTAAAAACGTATTGCCAGAAACGCAAATCGTCTTCGTTGGAGATGATGCTCAGTTACCGTCAGTCGGTCCTGGAACAGTGTTTAAAGATTTAATAGAATCACAATCTGTGCCCGTGACAATTTTAAAAAAGATATACAGGCAAATGGAATCGTCGTCGATTATCCAACTTGCGTATCAAATTAACAATAACTTGCCAGTAAATATTTTAGAGAGACATCCAGATCGTACTTTTTTCCAAACGGACGCGAGTGGCATTATAAATATTGTTGACATCGTCGTAAAGGGTGCGGTTAAAAAGGGGTATACGATGCAAGATGTTCAAGTGCTTGCACCGATTTATAGAGGACCTGCCGGTATAAATGTGTTAAATCAAACGATTCAAAAAGTATTAAATCCTCCAAGTGAAGACAAAAAAGAAGTCGAGTTCGGAGATAAGATATATAGAGAAAACGATAAAGTCATTCAACTTGAAAATCGTCGTGAAGATAATGTGTTTAACGGTGACAGTGGAATCATTACAGAAATTACATATCGAGACGATAAAACGGGGACAAAAGAATCGATTACGGTAGACTTTTTAGGTCAAGAAATCGTATATGAACGTAAAGATTACTCAGAGTTGTCTCACGCATATTGTACGAGTATCCATAAAGCACAAGGTAGTGAATACCGAATTGTCATTATGCCAATCGTCAGACAGTATTATCATATGTTACAAAAGAATATTATTTATACTGGTATTACGCGCGCAAAAGAATCCCTCGTCTTATGCGGTGAACCAGATTCCTTTATCCATGCAATTAACCAAGAAGGTATCGAACGTCAAACGATGTTAAAAACGTATTTAAAAGAAATGTTTAAACAAACAGATATAAAAGAGACAATTGAAGAAACAGATAATCATATGTTAACGATGGAATTAATCATGCAAAAAAGAATCGACCCGATGATTAACATGTCAGGTGTTTCACCGTATGATTTCAATTGACTTTAAGACGTATGATTTTTATAATTATACTGATATTAGAACTATTTTATTCGATGAAAATACAGAAACGTTGCGGTAGATGAGAGCAATGCATCGATCTTTGTGCACACAACTATATACTTAAAGTGATGAATAACATTCATAATTTGGGTGGTACCGCGGATAGAATTCGCCCCTTTTTAATAAGGGCGAATTCTATTTTTTATTTTAGGAGGAATTAAAATGAAACAAATCTCAACAAACGAACTACGTCAAATGTTTTTAGACTTTTTCGAAACAAAAGGACACAACATTGAACCGAGTAGAAGCTTAGTACCAGTTAACGACGACACGTTACTGTGGATCAACTCAGGTGTGGCAACGTTAAAGAAGTATTTTGATGGAACTGAAAAGCCAAACAACCCAAGAATTGTAAACGCGCAAAAGTCGATTCGTACGAATGATATTGAAAATGTCGGTTTTACAGCGAGACACCATACGTTCTTTGAAATGCTTGGTAACTTTTCAATCGGTGACTATTTTAAAGAGGAAGCAATTGAATTTGCTTGGGAATTTTTAACGAGTGATCAATGGTTAAACTTTGAAGTAGATAAATTATACGTGACGATTCACCCTGAAGATGATGAGTCATATCATATTTGGAAAGATAAAATTGGTATTGAAGAAAGCCGAATTATCCGTATTGAAGGAAACTTCTGGGATATCGGTGAAGGGCCATGTGGACCAAACTCTGAAATATTCTACGACCGTGGGGAAACATATGAAGGAGATACACCAAGAGAAGAAATGTATCCAGGTGGAGAAAACGAACGTTACTTAGAAATTTGGAACTTAGTATTCTCTGAATTTAACCATAATAGCGATCATTCATATACGCCACTTCCAAGTCAAAACATTGATACAGGACTCGGGCTTGAAAGATTATCGAGCGTAATCCAAAACGTACCAACAAACTTTGATACGGACGTATTTATTCCAATTATTAATGAAATCGAGAAAGCTTCTCGTAAAACTTATCGTGATAACGATAAGGATGACGTTGCGTTTAAAGTTATTAGTGACCATATCCGTACAGTTGCGTTTGCGATTGGTGACGGTGCGTTACCTGGCAACGAGGGACGTGGATACGTGCTTAGAAGACTCATTCGTCGTGCAACGCGTTACGCAAAAGAACTCGGGATTAACGAAACGTTCTTATATAAATTAGTTGACGTCGTAGACGACGTTATGAACGCGTTCTATAAAGAAATTGGTGAAAATAAAGACTTTATTAAAAAAGTAATTCAACAAGAAGAATCGAGATTTTTACAAACGCTTGACGAAGGTATTGAAATTTACCGTACAGTTAAAGAAAAAGCATTAAAAGAAGATGAAGTAATTAGTGGTAAAGATGCATTTAAACTATATGATACGTTTGGATTTCCTGTTGAAATGACAGTAGAGTACGCAGAAGAAGACGGACTTGCTGTTGATCTTGACGGTTTTAAAGAAGAGATGGAACGACAAAGAGAACGTGCACGCGCTGCGCGAAAATCTTCTGAATCGATGAACGTACAATCAGAAACGTACCAGAAATTAGATAAGGAGAGTATCTTTACAGGGTATACTCACTTAAATGAAACTGCTGAACTGCTTTACATCGTTTCAAATGATGAAGTTGTCAATCATTATGACGGAAGTAATGACGTCGACGTCATTTTTGATAAAACCCCGTTTTACGCAGTGAGTGGTGGACAAGTTGCAGATGTCGGTGTCATTAAAAATGAACACGGTACAATGGAAGTTAAAAATGTATATAAAGGACCAAACGGACAAAACATCCATACAGTAGCTGTTACTGAAGGAGTCATCGCAACAGGTGAAACATATGAGTTAACAGTGGATCGTGAAAGCCGTAACTTTATCATTAAAAACCATACCGCAACACATTTACTACACCAAGCATTAAAAGACGTCGTTGGAGAGCATGCGAATCAAGCAGGTTCACTCGTTGAAAAAGAACGTCTACGCTTTGACTTTACACATCTTGAAGGTCTTAAAAAAGAAGAAGTAAAAGAGATTGAACGTATCGTAAACGAAAAAATCTTTGATTCACTTTACGTAGACATTAACGAGATGCCAATTGAAGACGCAAAACGTAAAGGAGCAATGGCATTATTCGGTGAAAAGTATGGAGCTATTGTTAGAGTTGTTGATATCGATCAGTATTCCGTTGAATTATGTGGTGGTGTCCACGTTAAAAACACATCCGAAATTGGACTCTTTAAAATCATTTCAGAAAGCGGAATCGGTGCTGGTGTAAGACGTATCGAAGCGGTCACTTCAAAATATGCGGTTGAATATTATGAAGATAAAGACAACGTACTTGAAGACGTAAATACGCATTTAAAAGTAAAATCTGGAAATACAATTTCTAAACTTGAACAATTACTTGAAGAAAAGAAGCAACTAGAGAAAGAAGTAAAGTCATTAAAATCAGAACTTCAAAAAGATGCATTATCTGATTTAACAGATGCTACGTTCGACATTAACGGATTTAATTTAATTGCGACTGAAGTTTCTGTTGATAGTGTTAAAGAACTGCGTCAGACGATGGATGTTATTAAATCTAAAAACCAAGAAAGCATTATTGCACTCATTTCAAATGTTGACGGCAAAGTATCGATGATTGTTACGGTGCCTAAAGCTAAAACATCAGTCGTAAAAGCTGGAGATATTATGAAACAAATGGCTGAAGCAGTTGACGGTAGAGGTGGCGGTCGCCCGGACATGGCACAAGGCGGCGGTACGAACACTGAAAATATGTCAGAAGCTTTACAAATCGTTAAAGATTATCTAAATGGTTTTTAATAATATAATAATTTGTTATACTAACACTATCTAACTTTAGTAGTCGAGGAGTGTTACTGCATGGATAATTTAAATAAGACAATGAAGTTTAACATTGAAGAAGCACAAAATGAGAATATCAAGAACGTCCTTTCGAATGTATATAAAACACTTGAAGAACGCGGCTACAATCCTGTAAACCAAATTGTAGGATATCTACAAAGTGGTGACCCGGCATTTATTCCGCGCCATAACGAAGCGAGAAACCAAATTCGTCATATTGAACGTGACGAGATTATGGAAGTGCTCGTGAAAAGTTACATTACACGTGAACTCAATGAGTAAAACACTTGGGTTAGATGTAGGTACTAAAACGATTGGTGTTGCAGTGAGTGATAGTTTAGGCTGGACAGCACAAGGGTTAACAACTTTAAAGGTCGATACGGCACAAAATGATTTTGGTCTAAATGATCTAGCAAAAATTATTAAAGATGAAAATATTACGACGATTGTCGTCGGTTTACCGAAGCACATGAATAACTCAGTCGGTGAAAGTGGCGAACGTTCGATTCATTTTTCTGAACTTTTAAAAGAAAAGTTTCCGACAATTCAAGTTGAATTGTGGGATGAACGACTCAGTACGATGGCCGCAGAACGCACGCTTCTTGAAGCGGATTTATCGAGGAGAAAACGTAGTAAAGTGATCGATAAAATGGCTGCAGTATTTATATTACAAGGGTACTTAGACCGATTTAATTAAAGGAGAATATTAATGTCAAATGAATTTGAATTAAACACAGATGATGAGTTAATGACGCTTGTCGATGAAGAAGGTAATGAAACACTTTACAGAAAATTAATGGAGTTTCATCATCCAGGATTTGACAAAACATACGTAATTGTTGCAGAAGAAAGCAACTATAACTCTGAAGATGATGATGAGCAAATCGAATTAATTCCTATGATTGCTGAACCTTTAGACGATGGTGAAAATTACCGTTTTGCACCAGTTGAATCTGATGAAGAGTGGGACATGATTGAAGAAATCGTAAACACAAACTTTGACGATATTGAAGAATAATTATAATTGCTTCCGTGAATTCGGGAGCAATTTTTAAAAATAAGGAGAAATTATGACAAACAATGATGATTTAAGATTTTCAAAAAACGTATCATCTTATGTTTCGGTAATCATCGTCCTTGCGATTATTGCAATGCTCGTTTTAGGAGCATTGTTTGGCGTGTTTTACATTAAGCAAGGTATGAAGCCGTTAGACAAAGATTCAACCGAGGTCGTACGAGTTGAAGTTCCAGCAGGTTCTTCATCGACTGATATTAGTAATATGTTAGAAGAGAAAGGGATTATTAAAAACAGTAAGTTTTTTAAACTTTACTTAAGACTTAATAGCATTTCAAACTATCAAGCGGGAGAATTTGAACTTTCGCCTTCTATGGATTATGAAACAATTGCAAAAACATTAGAAACTGGTGTGTTGTACGAAGAGGTGCATTATAAATTAACAGTGCCTGAAGGGTATACTGTCGATGAAATTGGAGATCTCGTACAAGAAGTACTTCCAGTTGAAAAAGATGAGTTTATAAACTTAGTTCAAGACAAAGAATATTTAAAAGAGTTGCAAAAAGATTATAAAGACATGTTAACGGATGAAATATTTGATGAAGATATTAAATATCCGCTCGAAGGGTACTTATATCCAGCGACTTACGATATCACTGAAGAGCAGCCGGATTTAGATAAGTTAGTGCGTCAAATGTTAAACGCCACGCGAAGTAATACGTTTAACTTATATAAATCTGTCACATACACTGTGAACTATGAAGGAGAAAATGAAGAGTTATCATTCCATGAATTCTTAACATTCTCTTCACTTGTAGAAAAAGAAGCGACGAGTTTAGCTGATCGCGCTAAAATTACGAGTGTGTTTTTAAACAGAATGGCTGAAAATCCATCGATGCCTCTTCAAACGGACCCGACTGTTTTATACGCAAAAGGCATTCATAAAGAAGTCGTCTTATACGAAGACTTAGAAGTCGATGACCCGTTTAACACATATATTCATAAAGGATTAACACCAGGGCCAATCGGTGCACCTGGAACTGAGTCCGTTCAAAGTGTATTAAATCCAGCGAATACGAATTACTACTACTTCTTAGCTGATAAGGATGGAGTTAACCATTTCGCTGAAACATATGAAGAACACCAAGAGAATCGTGAAAAGTATATAGAAGGTGACTGATTTCGCTTTCTCTTTTTAAAACTTTATGTTAATATCTAACTAATATCTACAACTGGCATTGATTTGCCGGTTGTATATTTTTGTGGTGAAAACATGACTATAGAAGAATATTTAAAACAATTGAACACAAAAACTGAGTCGTTTCAAGACGTTTATGAGTACGCTGTAAATAATCGTGTACCAATTATCGATAGCGATGCACTGACTGTATTAAAACAACTCATTCAATTAACACGTCGTAAAAAAATATTAGAGATCGGAACAGCAATCGGATATAGTGGACTCCATATGCTCAGTGTCAACAAAGATATTACATTAACGACGATTGAGAAAGATGAAGCTTCATATGACATTTCAAAAGAAAACTTTTTAAAACACGGTGTAAGTGAAAGAGTGAATGGTATACTCGGTGATGCAAAAGAAGTCGAATTAGAAGATACATTTGATTTGCTTTTTATCGATGCATCGAAAGGTAACAATAAGCTCTTCTTTGAAAAGTACAGTCCACTACTTACGGATGATGGTATTATCGTTGTCGATAATATATTATTACGTGGTCAAATTGTAGAAGAGAATCTACATAGTAAAAACAAAATTAAACTACGTGATAAAGTACGTCAATTTAACGAATACATTTATGAAAACTATCCGTCAGCGTCATTTTTAAATGTCGGCGATGGACTATTAATTATAAGTAAATAACGGAGTGAAAACATGGATTTAAATAATAAAGAATACCCAATGACACAAGAAGGATTTGACAAACTTCAAGAAGAACTCGATCATTTAAAAACAGTAAAACGACCTGAAGTCGTTGAAAAGATTAAAGTTGCACGTAGTTTTGGAGACCTTTCTGAGAACTCTGAGTACGATGCAGCAAAAGATGAACAAGGTTTCGTAGAGCAAGAAATCTCTAAAATTGAAGAGATGATTCGTTACGCTAAAATTATCGAAGAAAACGTCGATAATACAGAAGTTCAAATTGGTAAAACAGTAACATTTAAAGAGTTACCAAATGGACCTGAAGAATCTTATAAAATCGTCGGTTCTGCAGAGGCAGATCCATTTGAAGGTAAAATTTCAAATGAGTCTCCGATTGCGGGCGCATTAATCGGCTCAAAATTAAACGATGAAGTAAACGTACCACTTCCAAACGGTAACGAAATGAAAGTGAAAATCGTTAAAATTGACTAATACAATTGGTATTATTGGAGCAATGCAACCGGAAGTAGAGATATTAAAAAATGACATGGACATTACACGTACTGTTAATATTGCTCACGTTGAGTTTTATGAAGGTACGTTACAAGATAAAAATATCGTTCTCGTTGAAAGTGGGATCGGTAAAGTAAATGCATCGATTATTACAGCGTTATTAATACAAACTTTTAACGTAGATGTGATCATTAATACTGGTGTTGCTGGTAGTTTAGCTGAAGAACTCGATATTTTAGATATGGTCATAAGCAGTCATACTGCGCACCACGATGTTGAAGCGACAACATTTGGTTATGAAATAGGGCAAGTACCATCAATGCCACTCAACTTTGAAGCAGATACGCGCTTTATAGAAGCTACGAAACTTGCACTTAATGAATACAATGAAATTAACTATACAGTCGGTGAAGTCGTTAGTGGCGATCAATTTATCGACACAGATGATAAAAAACAAACGATTTTAAATGCGTTCAGTAATGCAAAAGCAGTCGATATGGAATCTGCTGCGATTGCACAAACGTGTTATCAATTTAAAACACCGTATTTAATATTACGTTCGATGAGTGACAAAGCAGATGGTTCAGCGGATATGAACTATGATGAGTTTCTTAGAAAAGCTTGTATTCACTCATCTAACACGGTAAAATTAGTATTAGAGAAACTGTGATTCGGAGGGGTAAAGTAATGCTATTTCTTATGGTTTTTGCCTTAATTGTAACTACAATTGTTGGTTTCTTTATTTATAAAGAAACTGAAGTTGAACACACACAAGGAATTGAAGAGTAATTGAGACGGCGCCTTTTTTGGGCGCTTTTTATTTTTAAAAATTAAGAGGTTAATGATATGAAAACTGTGTTAAAAGATTATTTTTTGCCAAGTGATTACGTCAATCGTTTTACTGACATTACATCTGATTATTTAAAATCACATGACAAAACTGCAGTGATGATTGACTTAGACAATACACTCGTCGCTTTTGATGATCCAGATATTAACGATGAAGTCATCGAATGGATAGAAACGTTACAAGAAGACGGTATTCAAGTTCTTATTCTATCTAACGGAAGAAAAAATAGGGTCGAACGCTTTTGTAAAGACTCAGATTTGAAGTACATTCATACAGCGAGAAAACCAGCAATGCGAGGCTTCCATAAAGGAATTACAGAGCTCGGTGTGAAGAAGAAAGCAGTTGTAATGAT
Organism: Nosocomiicoccus massiliensis; assembly: GCF_002871345.2. Taxonomy (NCBI): domain Bacteria; kingdom Bacillati; phylum Bacillota; class Bacilli; order Caryophanales; family Staphylococcaceae; genus Nosocomiicoccus; species Nosocomiicoccus massiliensis. Next base: position 270,650 of record NZ_CP136964.1, read on the forward strand.
TGGAGACCAAGTGATGACAGACGTACTCGGTGCCAATAGAACTGGAATCGATAGTATTTTAGTGTTACCTGTAAAAGAGAAAGACGCTTTTGTTACGAAGTTTAACCGCCGTATGGAACGACGTATTATGAAATGGATAGCTGATGAGGACTTACTAAATTGGAGGAACTATTAAATGACTGAATATAAATGTATCGGCTGCGGCGCAGTACTACAGTCTGAAGATGAAAATGAAAGCGGGTTTGTACCAAAAAGTCGTATTCACGAAGAAGACGTCATTTGTAGACGTTGCTTTCGTTTAAAAAATTATAATGAGACACCTGACGTTAATATTGAATCTGGTGAATTTATGACGATGTTAAACTCGATTTATGAAAAAGACGGAGTTATCGTTAAAGTGATCGACGTGTTTGACTTTGAAGGTAGTATTATTCCATCGTTTAACCGTATCGTTGGAAATAAGAAAATTATCGTTGCGGTAAATAAAATTGATCTTCTTCCTAAATCTACTAATGTGAGTCGTTTATTGAATCGCCTTAAAAAGATGCTTGCAGATGAAGGAATTATTGCCAATGAAACAGTCGTTGTTTCAGGTGCAAAAGGTTTTGGATTAGATGATTTGATCGAACAAATCAATCAATATAGCGTAGGTAAAGATGTATATGTAGTTGGTACGACAAACGTTGGTAAATCTACGTTAATTAATAAATTAATAGAAGCAACAACAGGTGAAAAAGAAGTGATTACGACGTCTAATATCCCTGGAACGACACTTGGTATGATCGATATACCTCTTGGAAATAATCAGTTTATGTATGATACTCCTGGAGTTATTGCAAAAAGTGCGATGAGTACGGTGTTATCTCTAGACGACGTAAAACATATTATGCCTAAAAAAGAAATTAAGCCACTCACATATCAATTAGACGAAGGACAAACTTTATTTGTTTCAAACTTGGCACAAATTGATTTTGTAACAGGTAATCGCTCTAGTTTTACAATATATCGTAGTGATAAGCTTGTCGTTCATCGTACGAAACTAGATAATGCGAAAGAATTTTATCGTAAGCATTACAATGGATTACTTGCACCACCAGAATTAGAGTCTCCTATTTTACTTGATAATAGTGAGACATATACATTTAAAACAGACGTTCGTAGTGATATTTTAATTAGTGGATTATGTTTTATAACAGTGGATAAAGATATCACAGTAAACGTTACAGTACCTAAAGGTGTAAAAGTGATTGCACGCCATACGGTATTTAAGGATAAGTAAAATGAGCTATGCAGTCATTGGTTATCCAATACATCATACGTATTCACCACTGATTCATAATACTAATTTTAAAAAGAACGATGATCCATTAAACTACGGTAAATTAGAAATTACACCTGAGCAACTAAAAAATATTGATGCAATTATGAAAAAAGAAAATCTTTTAGGCATAAACGTGACGGTACCTCATAAAGAAGAAATTATCCAATATCTAGATGAGATAGATGGTCATGCGAAGGAAATTTACGCAGTAAATACAGTTAAACGAATAGATCATAAATTATACGGGTATAATACAGATGTATCTGGATATAAACAAACGATTATTGACAACGATATTAAACACGATAACGTTTTAATACTAGGTGCGGGTGGTGCGTCAAAAGCAGTGTGTCTTGCACACCTTGAGCTCGGTTCTAAAGTGACAATTGTTACGCGCCGTAAAGAAAGTTTTCAAAGTTTTAGAACTCATGATTTTACAGCGTTAACAATTGATGAGTTTGAAGGTGGGGCGTTTGATATTGTTATAAATGCAACACCACTCGGTTTAAAGAGTGAAGATGCTTTTCAAACGTTTAAACTAAATCAACTGACCAATATAGAAAGTACAGTAGGTTATGATTTAATCTATAATCCTGCAGTCACTCCTTTTATGTCATATTTTAAAACGTCATTTAATGGGCTTGATATGCTCGTAAATCAAGCGATGATGTCATATGAAATATGGACAGGAAAAGTAGGAGATAGAGAAGAAGTAAAGTCAGTATTGCGAACGTATTTAAAGGAGAATAATGGATGACATTAACTGGTAAACAAAAAAGATATTTAAGAAAACTTGCACATGATTTAAAACCGGTCTTTCAAGTCGGTAAATTAGGTGTAACTGATGAATTCAATGATCAAATTTCCGATTACTTTAATAGTCATGAACTATTAAAAATTTCTATACTTCAAAACTGTCCGTACGACAAAAAAGAGATTGCTGAGAAATTAGCGTCTGGTACAGACAGTCATTTAGTTCAAATTATCGGAAGTATTATCGTTTTGTATAAAGAAAACAAAGAAGAGAAGACGATTCAATTACCATGAGAAAAATCGGAGTGTTTGGTGGGACACTAGACCCGATTCATATCGGGCATACTCATTTAATCGTTGAAGCAAAACGTCATTTTGATTTAGATGAAGTAATTATCGTCCCAGCATTTCAATCACCACATAAAGCGGACCGTCCGATTCATGAATCGGACCGCTTAAAAATGATTGAACGTGCGACTAAAGATTTAGACTTTATTTCTATTGACATGTTCGAACTTGAACATAAAGGTAAAAGCTATACGTATGATACGATGTGTTATTTAAAAGAAAAGTTCCCGAATGATACACTCTATTTTATTATGGGAGAAGATCAGTTTCACGCATTTGATAGATGGTATAAGCACGAAGAACTACTTGAAATTGCGCAGTTTATTGTATTAAAACGTACGATGGAAGAGACAAATATTACTGCACCATTTCTAACAGCAACAGTACCTATAATTGAAGTGAGTTCTAGCGAAATACGTAAACGTATCGGAAATGACGATTATTATAGTCATCTCGTTCATAAGAACGTATTTGATTATATTAAGGAGCACGAGCTATATGAATGAGCTTGAAGCAAAACAACTCGTACAAGAAAAGTTGCCTGAAAAGCGATTCGCACATTCCTTGCGTGTTGCTGAAACGGCCGTTTTAATGGCACGATTGTTTAAAGCAGATGAAAAGAAATGTCATCTTGCTGGTCTTTTACATGATTACTGTAAGTATGACGACTTAAATGATATGCATGAAATCGTTAAAGAGAATAGTTTAGATGACGAACTACAACTATACACGAGTGCGATTTTACATGGACCTATCGCAGCATTTTTAATAGAAAAAGAGTTTAATATTCACGATGAAGAAATTCTTCTCGCTATTAAAAATCATACGTCTGGTCGTGCAGACATGAATTTAGTTGAAAAAATTATTTTTGTCGCAGATTATATTGAACCCGCTCGAACAACACCTGGTGTTGAAGACATTAGAGATATCGTATATAACGATCACGATTTAGAACGTGCGGTATTTGAAATTACGAGAAGAAATATCTGTTATTTAGCAGAACAAGGTGTAAAAATATATAGTGAAACGTTTAAGTGTTATAACTATTATAATTAAAAAGGATGGATACTTTGGAAAGTAAAACATTATTAGATTTAGCAATTGATGCAGTCGATGGTAAACGTGCGGAAGATATTCGAGTATTTGATGTTAGAGAATCGAGTACAATTGCGGATTACGTATTCATTTGTCACGGATCATCAGACCGTCAAGTAAAAGCAATTGCAGGTGCTTTAGAAGCACTTGCAGAAGATAACGACCTCCAAGTTTCAGTTGAAGGATCGCGAGAAGGTAAATGGATTCTAGTCGATTTAGGAGATGTTATCGCACATATCTTTACAAAAGTAGAGCGTGAGTACTATAATTTAGAGCGTCTATATTATGATGGTGAAGCGGTTGAGCTCTAAGTATGAGGCGTTTAGCTATTTATACGAAGCTATGAATTATGACATCCCATACAGTTTATGGATTGATATTATAGAACCATTTAACAAAAACACGTCAATTCTAGATGTTGGATGTGGTACAGGTGAAATTTTAAAACAGTTAACTGCATCTAAAAAGATAGGGATTGATAATTCTGAAACGATGATTGAAATCGCCACGAGAAATGATGACTCTAGTCAATATTTTGTTAATGATATGAAAAATTTTAAGCTAAATGAATCATTTGATTTGGTAATCGCGACAGTCGACGTCTTAAATTATGTCGAAGACTTAGATTCATTTAAACGCGTTCTTCTAAATGTATACGAACATTTAAATGACGACGGAGTCTTTATTTTTGATATTCATAGTGAGAGTAAAGTAAATGCGATGATTGAAGGCGAAATGTTTACGGATGAAAGTGATGATTTCGTCTATATTTGGAATACAGTAAAAGATGATGATTTGTCTCTTCATCATGAGCTAACGTTTTTTATTAAAAATGAAGATGATTTATATGAAAGATATTTTGAATCTCATTATCAACGAACATTTACTCATGATACTGTGTTAAATGTATTACAGGCACTGAATTTTAAATTAGTAAAAGCGTTTAGTGATTTCGATTCTGATGGAACTATTCGAGACTATTCAGAACGCACTTTTTACATCGTAAAAAAATAAAAAAAGATAATTCAGCTTTTGACAGCATATGTATATAAAGAGGTGTCTTATGACTGAATTATTTTTTAAATATAAAACGATTATTTCTACTGCTGCACTAGGTATTATAGCAGTCGTCATGTTTATTTTATTTTTTAAAACGACAGATGATTTTGAATATACAACACCTGTAGAAGTAGATAATAGTGTACATGCACAAGTCGAAGAAGAAGTAGATACTATGAGTCTAAACTCAATATTTGTTGAAATAAAAGGTGCTGTTAAGCATCCAAATGTATATGAAATGCCAAAGGACGCGAGAGTTAAAGACATTATATTACTCGGTGAACCACTTGACTCTGCAGACTTAAACCAAATTAATCAATCAGAAAAGTTAAGAGATGAAATGAGCATTTATGTACCAGCAAAAGGTGAAATAATCGAAACAGAGCGTGAAACTTCAAGTAGCCATATCGTCAACATAAATAAAGCGAGTAAAGACGAACTGATGACGTTAAATGGAATCGGTGCAAAGAAAGCTGAAACGATTATTAATTATCGTGAAGAGAATGGTTTGTTTGAAAAGAAAGAAGATTTAATGAACATACCTGGTATTGGTCAAAAAACGTTTGAAAACTTAGAAAATGATATAGAAATTTAGGGGTGAAACTGTGGAGCGTATCAATTGGCACGAATATTTTATGGCTCAGGCGATGTTACTCGCACTACGTTCAACGTGTGAACGCTTAAGCGTAGGGGCTACAATTGTTAAAGATAACCGTATTATTGCTGGTGGGTATAACGGTTCAGTAAGTGGAGAAGATCACTGTATAGACGTCGGTTGTTATTTAGAAGATGGTCACTGCATTCGTACGATTCACGCAGAAGTTAACGCGTTACTTCAATGTTCTAAAAACGGAGTATCGACAGAGAATGCGTCGATATACGTAACACACTTCCCATGTATACATTGTACAAAAGCATTAATTCAAGCAGGTATTAAAAACATTTATTATAGAGAGTCGTATAAAAACCACCCGTATGCAATTGAATTACTCGATAAGACAAGTGTTAAATATACACAGATTGATTTAGATGTCGATAAAATATATGAATACTTAAAAGTGAAATTATGATTTTATTTTTAATTTTTTTAGCCTTAGTCAGTGGAGCGTTAATCGTGAAAATTCCACTGCTAGGGTTATTTTTTATGGTCATTATTACATATATCGTCTTTATACAGAGAATTAGTTATATCGTATATACGTTAATTTTAATTTCTGTAATTATTTCTAGTACATATTTCTATTCTAATAGAGATACCTTTAAAGAGGAGACTATTGATTACTTCACAATATCAGACTACAAATATAATAACGATACGATTTCTTATATTGGTGAATATGAAAATTATCGTTTTTATGTTTATATGGAGAATGAAGCACTTCTTCCTATCGGTACAATGTGTAATGGCGATTTTGAAGTCGTGAAACCAAATATTGAAAGAAATTTTATTAAACGTAATCAAGCGTTATCGATGAAAATTTCTAACGTAGTTGGAAGTATTTATGTGAAAGACGATCGTTCAAACTGTTCAGAAACGAAGAAAACAGTAAAAATGAAAATCAATAATTTAAAATATAAGTATACCGAAAAAGTTTTAAAGATTAGTAATTATCCGTACACCGGGGATATATTAATGCTGTCAATCGGTAATAAGATGATGCTCGATTCACAATTCTTTTCAGCACTTCAAAAGCTCGGTATTTACCATTTATACGTGATTTCAGGTACACACGTTGCGTATATTACGATGGTACTAATATTTTTATTTACACGATTTAGACTACCGATTGAATATGTTAAAGCACTCGTAGTCATATGTTTACTTATATTTTTAATGATTAATATTTTTTCTCCAAGTGTACTTCGAGCTGTACTTATGGCAGTGTTACTCATTATTACGAGTTATTTTAATAAAAAACCGTATTTAGCGATCATCAGTTTAACTGCAATTATTCAATTTGTAATTCATCCTTATATAATTTTTCATGCAGGTTTTCAGTTGTCATATGTTACGACGTTCACAATTATTCTTAGCCGTCATTTCTTTAATGATAGACAACCTTTCATACAAATGATAATTGTTACTGTAATATGTGAAGTGTGTACAATTGTTTTAATACTATTTCACTTTAACGAAGTGTCAATCAGTGGAATTGTAATGAACTTAATATTCGGTCCAATATTCAGTTTTGTCATTTTCCCTTCTGTTTTTATTTTTAACATGAGTCTATTTACGTATCTTCCGGAATGTTTTGATTATCTTCTACACTTAATCTTTTCAACGAATACATCACTCATACTTTATTTAGGGAATGTAATTGAACACCGTTTGCCGATAAAAAACATATCGTCGATATTTATCGTCATATTAGCGATTATTAGCTATTTTCATATAAGAACTGTACTGACAAAAAGTCTCAAAAAAATAATTCGAATGACGTTAATATTTATTGTATTTTTATTATTATCGTCGTTTAACTTTAAAGACGATATAAAATTTGTAATGGTCGATGTCGGACAAGGGGATGCGTTTTTAATCACCGATGAAAAGTACAATCAAACAATTCTCGTAGATACTGGTGGCAAATTTTATAGAAATGATTATGAAATTCGACTTGCAGAAAAAACGATTTTACCGTATTTAAAAGAAAATGGTATAAGAAAAATAGACTTACTCGTCATTAGTCATATGGACAACGACCATATGGGTGAAGCGACTTATATTAGTAGTAAACTGCCGATTAAGAACGTATATATAAACCCGCGAGATGAAAAGCTTACTGAAGGATATTTAAAACAATTTAGTGAATCAAATATCCTTTACTCTACAGAAGTAAGTGAGTTAAAGTTTAAGCGTATAACTTTAAAAAATGTCAATACAATCATTCATACAAATAATTCAAATGACCAGTCGATTGTGCTAGATGTAAATCTATTTGACTATCATATACTAATGCTCGGAGATTTAAGTGTAGAGTATGAAGAAGAAATATTAAAAAATGTGAACAAAATAGATATCGTAAAAATTGGCCACCACGGTTCGAATACGAGTACCGGCGTGGATCTTGTAGAAAGAGAATTTAATTTAGCACTTATATCGAGTGGGGTAAATAATTCATATGGGCATCCGCATAAAGAGGTAACGGATTTACTCACCAAGTACAATAAGGAAATTGTAAGTACTAAAGAATCCGGGATGGTCGAGATTACTTTTAAAAAGAATGGTTATTGTACAAAACATAAATTACGAAAGATAGAGAACCGTTGTTATAAATAAAAAAAGAGCTAATAAAATTAGCTCTAGTTAAAACTCGCGACGATTTGGAAAATTTGTGCAATCACATAGACTGCAGTGAATCCTAAAAGTCCGACTAAAAATGCAAGTCCTGAATCGATTACGTCGTTATTTTTAGATTGTACATTTTTTTCAAATTTATTCATGACATAACCCCCTATTACTTATTTATAGTATAGAATAGAGTTAGAGAAAAATCTATAGTGAATTCAATTAAGAATGGTGATTACATGGAAAAACTCTATTTAGTATACGGAAAGAATAGAGTGCGTATAGACGAAACAGTCAATAAGTTAACGAAAGACTATTTAGCAACAGTCGATGACTTTAATCGAATCGTCTTTGATTATATCGAAACAGAGATTGAACATATTATCGAAGAGTGTATTACGCTACCGTTTTTATCGGATCGAAAAGTCGTGATTGTAAAAGATGCATTTTTATTTACAGCCGAAAAGAAGAGAACGTCTATCGATCACAACATCGATAAAATGATCCAATATATCGAGGACAAAGAAGACGATACGTTACTCATTTTCGTGACATCTGCTGAAAAGTTAGACAACCGAAAAAAGATTACGAAACTCATAAAAAAACAAGGGAAAATCATTGAGTGTGAAGAAATGAATGAACGTGAACTCGTTCAACATATTAACGACGCTGTTAAAAGTGAAGGTTTGACAATTCGAAACGATGCAGTAAATGAATTACTAAATCGTACAGGTGCGAATTATACGATTGTTAAAAATGAGTTAGAAAAGTTGATGTTGTTTGCCCACGATATAATTACAGTTGAAGACGTGAATATTATAGTTAGTAAAAGTTTAGAAGCAAACGTGTTTTCTTTAACAGACTTTATTCTTAAAAATCAAAAGCGTGAAGCGGTCGATGTATTTAGAGATTTAATATTACAAAAAGAAGAGCCGATTAAATTACTCGGGCTAATCTCGTCACAGTTTAGGTTATATTATCAAACGAAGATTTTAATGAACGAGGGAATGCGTCAAGATGAAATTAGTAGTCGTTTAAAAGTGCATCCGTATCGTGTGAAATTAGCGATGTCTCAAGTCAATCAGTATCCGTTAGAAGTATTACTTCAAAAAATGGTGTTAATTAGAGATATGGATTATGAGTTAAAATCAACGTATTTAGATAGCGAAGCTTTATTTGAAGTATTCATAAGCAAAATATAAAAAAAGAAAACTTCCTAAAATTAGGAAGTTTTCTTTACTTAGCAAGTTTAGATTTTAAACGACTTGCTTTATTTTTGTGTAATAAGTTTTTGTTAGAAGCTTTATCAACTAAGCTGATTGCTTTGTTTACTAATTCTTCAACATTTTCAGCGTTGTTCTCTTTCGCAGTTTCTGCAGCTTTGATTGCAGTACGCATTGCGTTCTTTTGAGCAATGTTACGTTCAGTAGCTGCTTGTGTAGTTTTAACACGTTTAATTGCTGATTTAATGTTAGCCATGTTTGCACCTCCAGAGTTAAAAGTTGTACAACTTTGATTGCAACAAAAATATTCTATCAGATTTACAAGTGTAATGCAATGTACACTTTCAAAATGAATTGATGAAACTATATGAAATTGATATAATTAATTCAATTGTTAGTAAAGGTGTTGGATATATTATGGACGACAAAAAGCGTTTAGAAAGACAAAAGAAAATTAGAAACTTTTCTATTATAGCTCATATCGATCACGGGAAATCTTCATTAGCCGATCGATTACTTGAGCATACAGAATCAGTAGCTGCACGTGATATGTCCGACAGACTACTCGATGCAATGGAGCTTGAACAAGAGCGTGGTATTACGATTAAGTTAAACGCTGTTCAGTTAAAATATACAAGACCAAATGGAGAAGAGTATATTTTCCACCTAATCGATACACCAGGGCACGTCGACTTCTCTTATGAAGTATCACGTTCTCTCGCGGCATGTGAAGGTGCAATTTTAGTCGTCGATGCTGCTCAAGGTATCGAAGCACAGACACTCGCGAACGTTTATCTTGCATTAGATAACGAGTTAGAATTAGTACCTGTAATTAATAAAATAGACTTACCTGCTGCAGATCCAGAACGTGTTGCACAGGAAGTTGAAGATGTCATTGGTCTAGATAAAGACGATGCGGTACGCGCATCTGCAAAAGCGGATATTGGTATCGATGATATATTAGAAAGTATCGTAGACACTGTACCACCACCTGAAGGTGATCCAAGTGCACCTTTAAAAGCGTTAATTTTTGACTCTGAATACGATCAATATCGTGGTGCTATTTCGTCGATTCGTGTGTTTGACGGTACGGTTAAAGTTGGAGATAAAATTCGTATGATGCAAACAGGTACCGAATTTGAAGTAACTGAAGTCGGCATACATACGCCAGCTCCAATGGCAGTTGACGAACTAACTGTTGGAGACGTTGGATTTTTAGCAGCACAAGTAAAATCAGTATCTGACGCACGTGTTGGTGATACGATTACACATGCAAACAACCCAACAGATACTCCGCTACCTGGATATAAACGTATGAACCCGATGGTGTACTGTGGACTATATCCAATTGATTCTGGAGACTATGTAGATTTACGTGAAGCTCTTGAAAGATTACAGTTAAATGACTCTGCATTAGAGTTTGAACCAGAATCTTCTCAAGCATTAGGATTTGGTTATCGTACTGGTTTTTTAGGAATGCTTCATATGGAGATTATCCAAGAACGACTAGAGCGTGAATTTGGTATTGACTTAATTGCGACAGCACCTTCAGTGATTTATAAAGTGCATACAACAGACGGTGAAATACATAACGTAGATAACCCGTCACAAATGCCAAAACAAGATTTAATTGATTATATCGAAGAACCTTATGTAAAGGCAGAGATTATGGTACCAAACGATTATGTTGGTGCAGTGATGGAACTTTGTCAGAAGAATCGTGGTAATTTTATAACGATGGATTATTTAGATGATATTCGCGTGAATGTTAAATATGAAATACCATTAGCAGAAATCGTATTTGATTTCTTCGATACGTTAAAGTCTCATACGAAAGGATATGCAAGTTTAGACTACGAAATCATCGGATATAAAGAATCGAAATTAGTTAAAATGGATATTTTACTAAATAACGAAGTCGTCGATGCATTAAGTATTATCGTTCATAGAGACTTTGCATATCAAAGAGGCCGTGCACTCGTAGAGAAACTAAAAGAGTTAATTCCACGTCAGCAATTTGAAGTGCCTGTTCAAGCAGCGCTTGGAAACAAAATTATTTCACGTACAAATATACGATCGATTGGTAAAAACGTACTTGCTAAATGTTACGGTGGGGACGTATCACGTAAACGTAAACTACTAGAAAAGCAAAAAGAAGGTAAAAAGAAGATGAAAGCTGTTGGTTCAGTTGAAATTCCACAAGAAGCTTTCTTAGCAGTATTACGTATGGATGAAGACTAATTGATTATTTTAAAAGAGAAATCATGTTTCATGATTTCTCATTTTTTTTAAGGAGGCAATTATGGATAGCCTATATATTCACATTCCGTTTTGTAATCGAATTTGTGCATATTGCGACTTTAATAAGTTTTTAATCGACAATCAGCCAGTCGACACGTATGTAGATATGTTAATTAAAGAATTAAAGTACTTAAAAGAACGTAGTTTAAAAACGATATACGTCGGTGGCGGAACACCAACCGCTTTAAATCTGAACCAGCTTGAACGATTACTTTCATTTATTAATGATAATTTTAATGTCAGTCATGAGTATACGTTCGAAGCAAATCCAGATGAGTTAACGACTGAAAAAATCAGTCTATTAAAAGAATACGGTGTAAATCGCGTGTCTCTCGGTGTACAAACATTTGATAACGAGCTATTAAAAATTCTTGGACGTACGCATAATTTTGATGATATTTATCGCTCTATTAATCATATGGAAAAAATTGGTTTAGATAATTACTCGATTGATCTTATGTATAACCTTCCTGGGGAAACGTCTCAACATATTGAAGACTCATTGAATAATATAAAAGTGTTACAGCCAAAACATATTTCTTGGTATTCATTGATTATTGAAAAACATACGATTTTTTATAACAAAATTAAACAAGGGAAATTACACATAGCAAATTCTGAAGTAGAAGGAAAAAGATATGAGCGTGTAATGGAAGGTTTAAAAAAAATCGGTTATCACCAATATGAGATATCAAATTTTTCATCAGATCCAAAATATGAATCGATGCATAATAAGACATACTGGAAAAACAATGAATATTACGGTGCAGGTGCTGGGAGCCATGGATATGTAAATGGAGAAAGATATTTTAATGTAAAACCAGTACCGCACTATATTAATCGTATGAAAGAAGATACCAATGCGATTAAGGAAATTCATAAATTATCTAATAAAGAGATGTACGAAGAAGAAATGTTTTTAAACTTAAGATTAAACAAAGGACTAAAAATCAACCAGTTTAAAGATAAATATGGAGTTTCTCTTTTTGATATATATGGAGATGTTATTGAAAAGCATATTAATCAAAATAATTTACAAATAAACGGAGAATATTTATCGTTGACAGAGCAAGGGAAAATGGTTGGAAACGACGTGTTTATTGATTTTTTAATCGATTGAGGGTTAAGTCTTGACATTCTTTGACCTATTGATTATTATAGAATTAGCACTAAGAGATGATGAGTGCTAATGAGGTGAAAGGATGCTTACAAAACGTCAAGAGATCATTCTTCATTTTATTGTAGATGATTTTTTAAATGTGAGCGTACCGATTAGTTCAAAGCGATTGTTAGAGAAATATCCATTAGATGTTTCTAGTGCGACAATTCGTAACGAAATGGCAGAGTTAGAAAATCTTGGATATCTTTCTAAAGCACATACTTCATCGGGACGAATTCCATCAAGAAAAGGTCTTAGAAAGTACATCGAAGATTTTCAACGAGATATTGAAAGTATGCCAGCTAAAATCGACTTAAAATTTGATTTTAATGAGTCGAATTTAAATCGTTTAGGACAAGGTATTGCGCATACACTTAGCAACAAAACACAACATTTAACTTACGTTACATTAACAGATGAAAAAGAAGTAGTTAAAGGTGTTTACCTCACATCGATTTCAGACGCGCTTGTGCTTTTAGTCATCGTGTTAGATAGTGAAGCGGTAAAGCAAGTGACGATTAGAAAGTCACGAGATATAAAACAGCACGATTTAGATGTGTTAACGAGAGACTTAAATGTATTACTTATTGATGCTTCTATTAAAGAAGCAATTAATATTGTTAAAACGCATCTCGTTAAAAACAATCCGTTGTTACAGCAGTTTTTATTAAAATTATCCGAAAAAATCGAGAACCTAGGCGATGAGAAAACAGTATCGTTTTACTCAGGACTCGGATTTTTACTGAGAGACTTTGAAACTGATGTAGAAACGCTCACTCAACTTTACGATGACATTGAGCATGCAAAACTTCCACAATTACGATCACATAGTCGTGAAGTTGAAGTACGTTTTGGTGAAGAAATCGATGAAAACTATGAACTTTTATCAATCGTATCAACAAACGTCACTTATAACGATGTGACGGCTAACTTGATGGTGATTGGCCCAGAAATTATGGGGTATCAAAAAATAATCACATTATTACATGCATTTAATCAAAAGGAGAGTTAGTGCGTGGAAAAGAAGAATGAAAACATACAAGAAGAAGAACTAAAAGAAACTGAAGAACTTACAGAAGAAAAGAACGAAGATTTGGAAGAAATCGAAGAAGTTGAAGAAGTAGAAGAAAATCCAGTAGAACAGTTAGAGCAACAACTGGATGAATCTGAAAACAAATATTTAAAACTTTATGCAGAATTTGAAAATTTTAAAAGACGTTCTAGAGAAGAAACAGAAAGAAATAACAAATATAAAAATCAAAGTTTAGCAACTGATTTATTATCCGTTCTTGATAATTTAGAACGTGCGCTTCAAGAAACAGGAGATTCTGAATCGTTTGAATCACTGCATAAGGGTGTTGAAATGGTCTATAACGACTTTTTAAATAAACTTGAAGCAAATGGAATTACTCAAATCAAAGCATTAGACGAACCGTTTGATCCGAATTTCCATCAAGCAATTATGACGGAAGCAAAAGACGGTGTTGAATCTGGTGTAGTGATTGAAGAATTCCAAAAAGGGTATTTACTAAAAGACCGTGTCATTCGAGCGAGCATGGTCAAAGTAAGCGAATAATATTAACAGATATAATATAGATATTTTATGGAGGAATTTTAATTATGGCTAAAATTATTGGTATTGACTTAGGTACTACAAACTCAGTAGTTTCAGTATTAGAAGGTGGAGAAGCGAAAGTTATCGCTAACCGTGAAGGTAACAGAACGACACCATCAGTTGTATCGTTTAAAGATGGAGAAAGACAAGTTGGTGAAGTTGCAAAACGTCAAGCGATTACTAATCCTGACACAGTGATGAGTGTTAAACGTCACATGGGTTCAGACTATAAAGTAGAAGTTGCAGGTAAATCATATACACCAGAAGAAATCTCTGCGATGATTTTACAAGATTTAAAAGAAACAGCAGAAAGCTATTTAGGTGAAAAAGTGACACATGCAGTTATTACAGTTCCAGCATACTTCAATGACTCACAACGTCAAGCGACTAAAAACGCAGGTACAATCGCTGGTCTTGAAGTAGAGCGTATCATTAACGAACCAACAGCTGCAGCGTTAGCATATGGTTTAGACAAAGAAGAAGAGGAAGAAAAAGTACTCGTATTTGACCTAGGTGGAGGTACGTTCGACGTTTCTATTTTAGAACTTGGTGACGGTGTGTTCGACGTACTAGCTACGAGTGGGGATAACAAACTAGGTGGAGATGACTTTGACGAAAAAATCATCGACTACTTAGTAGACATCTTCAAAAAAGACAACGGCATTGATTTATCACAAGATAAAATGGCGATGCAACGCTTAAAAGATGCAGCTGAAAAAGCGAAAAAAGACTTATCAGGTGTTTCATCAGCACAAATTTCTCTACCATTCATTAGTGCAGGAGAAGCAGGTCCATTACACTTAGAAACGACATTAACGCGTTCTAAATTTGATGAGTTAACACACGATTTAGTTGAAAGAACAATGATTCCTGTACGTAACGCAATTAAAGATGCTGGCTTAAGTTTCTCAGATCTTGACGAAGTTATTTTAGTCGGTGGTTCAACGAGAATTCCGGCGGTACAAGAAGCAATCAAAAAAGAAACAGGTAAAGAAATCAACCGCTCTGTTAACCCAGACGAAGTTGTTGCAATGGGTGCAGCAATCCAAGGTGGAGTATTATCTGGAGATGTAAAAGACGTAGTATTACTCGACGTTACACCGTTATCACTTGGTATTGAAACAATGGGTGGCGTAAACACAATTTTAATTGAAAGAAATACGACAATCCCAACTAGTAAATCACAAGTGTTCTCTACAGCAGCAGATAACCAACCAGCAGTAGATATCCACGTTCTACAAGGTGAGCGTGAGATGGCTGCAGACAACAAAACGCTTGGACGTTTCCAATTAACAGACATTCCAGCAGCACCACGTGGAGTACCACAAATCGAAGTTACGTTTGATATCGACAAAAACGGTATCGTAAACGTGTCTGCAAAAGACTTAGGAACTGGTAAAGAGCAAAGCATTAAAATTGAAGCATCTTCAAATCTTTCAGACGAAGATATCGAACGCATGATCAAAGAAGCAGAAGAAAATGCAGAATCAGATAAAAAACGTCGTGAAGAAGCAGATCTTAAAAACGAAGCAGACCAACTCGTATTCCAAAGTGGTAAAACTTTAGAAGAGTTTGGCGACAAAGTTACTGAAGATGAAAAAACGAGCGTAAACGAAGCGAAAGATGCATTACAAAAAGCACTTGAAGAGAATAACTTAGATGAAATTAAATCTAAGAAAGAAGCACTTGAACAAGCACTTCAAGCAGTTTCTATGAGAATCTACCAAGAAATGCAACAAGAACAAGGTGACGCTAGTCAACCAGCTCAAGATGATGACGTTGTAGATGCGGACTTTAAAGAAGTTAACGAAGACGACAACAAGTAATATAGATAGACTCTTAAAGTCAAAGCCAATGCATTTGGCTTTGACTTTTTTAAATGGTAATATTTGTATGTTGGAGGAGAAAAATTGGCTACTAAAAAAGATTATTATGACGTATTAGGCGTAAACAAAGACGCAACAAAAGAAGAAATTAAGCGCGCATATCGTAAACTGTCTAAGAAATATCACCCAGATATTAACAAAGAAGAAGGCGCAGACGAAAAATTTAAAGAAGTAACAGAAGCATACGACGTACTATATGACGATGAAAAACGTCGTCAGTATGATCAGTTTGGACATAGTGCATTTGATGGTACTGGAGGATTCGGCGGTGGATTTAATGACTTCGGTGGAAGTGGATTTGGAGGATTTGAAGATATATTCTCAAGTTTCTTCGGTGGAAGCCGTCGTCAAGACCCAAATGCACCACGCCAAGGTGACGATTTACAATATACGATGACAATCGACTTTAGAGAAGCGGTTTTCGGAGGTAAAAAGACTGTCACAATCACAAAAGAAGTTGAATGTGATCATTGCGGTGGAAGCGGAGCAAAAGCCGGAACGTCTAAAAAGACATGTTCAACGTGTTCAGGAACAGGTAACGTCAATGTAGAACAAAATACACCATTCGGTAAAATTAGAACACAACGTACATGTCCAACATGTGGAGGAACAGGTCAAGAAATCGAACATCCATGTGATAAGTGTCACGGAAAAGGAACAATACAAAAAGATGTTGAAATCGAAGTGACTATTCCTGAAGGTATTGATAACGGACAACAAGTACGTCTTCAAGGATATGGTGAACCTGGATATAACGGTGGACCAGCGGGTGACCTTTATATCGCATTTAGAGTGAAACCAGACAAAGAGTTCGTACGTGATGGTGACGATATTCACTATGAATTATCTATTACGTTCTCACAAGCAGCGCTTGGTGACCAAGTAAAAGTACCGACATTACACGGACCAGTTGAAATCGACGTGAAAGCAGGCACTCAGTCTGGACGTAAATTACGTCTTAGAGAAAAAGGTGTTAAAAACGTCAATGGATTTGGTTTTGGTGACCAAATCGTTACAATTCGAGTAGAGACACCGACGAAACTTTCAGAAGAAGAAAAAGAATTATTTAGAAGACTGGCCGAACTAAACGGTAATCAAGTAAAAGGATCGCAAGAATCATTTACAGATAAAGCACGTCGATTCTTTAAAGGGGACTAATTATGAAGTGGTATAAAATTTCGTTACACTCACAGATTGAAAATGAAGCACCACTATCTCTATTTTTAACAGATATTTCTAATGGTATTTCTGTCGATTATTCAGTTGATTTAATGAAAAGTAATATCGATGATTTCGAACATAAATTCCGTTTAAACGAAAGTGATTATCCAGAGTCCGATATTCGTATTTCAGTATATTACGATGAGACAGAAAATCTCGATGAAAAGCTGAACCTCATTAATCAGTTCATTTCTGAAAATGAAGAAATCATTAATCGTGACGAGATTGAAGTTACAGTGGATACTGTAGAAGAAGCGGATTGGGAAAATGAATGGAAGAAGTATTTCCACAGTTTTAGAGTGTCAGAGTCATTTGTCATTGTTCCGTCATGGGAAATGGATGATTATGAATATGACGCTAATGACCGTTTAATTAAACTTGATCCAGGAATGGCATTTGGTACAGGAGACCATCCGACGACGTCGATGTGTTTAACGTTTATCGAAAAAATCATACGTCCGGAACATAAAGTGATCGATGTTGGTACAGGTTCTGGTATTCTAACAATCGGCGCGTATTTAATGGATGCGAGAGACTTAACAGCAACAGATATAGACACGTTATCATTAAAAGTTGCTGAAGAAAACTTTAAATTAAACGATACTAAACCAGTCGATTTAAGAGCTGCGGATTTATTAAAAAATGACAAAAAAAATTACGATATAGTCGTTGCTAATATATTAGCTCATGTTATTGAGGATATGATTACAGATTCTTATCGAGTATTAAACGATGGCGGTTACTTTATCTCAAGTGGTATTATTGTAGAGAAAAAAGAAGATATTCTTTCGCAATTAAAAGATGCTGGATTTAGTATAATCGAAGTTTTAGAAGACGATGGATGGGTGAGTATACTATCTAAAAAAGGATAAGTGCTATGCAAAGATATTTTGTAGATACTGTTTTACAAGAAAACGAAATTTATACAGACTTAAATGTAGATACGCATCACATTTTTAATGTGATGCGTATGTCTATTGGTGACAAAATAGAAGTTGTGGACAAAAACAAAGATGTCTTTATCGTGAACATAATTGAAGACACTCCATTTAAAATAGAAGTGATTTCGACGCTTCAAAGTGTAGAGAGCAACATTAAAGTGAGTGTATATACTCCGTTTTTAAAAGGAGATAAACTTGATTTTATGCTGCAAAAAAGTACCGAACTCGGTGCGGAACATTTCTACTTTTATGACGCAGATCGTTCAGTTGTAAAGCTTGATGAAAAGAAAAAACAAAAACGTAAAACACGTTTTGAAAAAATCGTAACAGAAGCAAGCGAACAGTCAAAACGTAATACGATACCTACGATCGAATTTCTAGGTAAACTAAAGTCAATAGATTTTACACAGTATGATAACGTCTTTATAGGTTATGAAGATGTTCGTCTTCAAGAAAATAAAAAATTCGCAACTGCTTTAAATAGAACAGACACACATATCGCGATTATTTTCGGACCTGAAGGTGGATTTACAGAGAGTGAAGTCACGTCACATAATAACTTTACAATCGTTCAACTCGGGAAACGTATATTACGTGCAGAGACCGCACCTTTATATATGTTATCGGTGATCGACAGCTTCTATAATTAACGTTTATTGAAGCGCACTTTTCATTATGTTAAAATAGCTGATGATTATTTTATAAGAAAGATTTGATATAGATGGAAAAAACAGTTGCTTTTTCAACGCTCGGTTGTAAAGTAAACCATTACGAAACCGAAGCGATGTGGCAAATTTTTAAAGATGCAGGATATTCACGCGTTGAGTTTGAAGATAATGCTGATGTTTTTGTTGTGAACACTTGTACAGTAACGAATACAGGTGATAAAAAGTCACGTCAAGTGATTCGTCGAGCGATTCGTCAAAATCCAGATGCAGTCATTGCAGTATCTGGATGTTATGCTCAAACAGCACCAAAAGAGATAGAAGCAATACCTGGTGTCGATATAATTATCGGTACAGAAAATCGTGATAAGTTAATTGACTATGTCGAACAGTATCATGAAGAACGTCAACCGATTAACCGTGTTCAAAACATTATGAAAAAACGTACGTTTGAAGAAATGGACGTACCGTACTTTACAGACCGCACACGTGCGACGTTAAAAATTCAAGAAGGGTGTAATAACTTCTGTACATTTTGTATTATTCCGTGGGCACGTGGTTTAATGCGTTCTAGAGACCCTGAAAAGGTAATTGAACAAGCAGAAAAACTTGTTGAAGCAGGTTATAAAGAAATCATTTTAACAGGTATTCATACTGGTGGATATGGTGAAGACTTAAAAGATTATAACTTAGCAATGCTATTAAGAGATCTCGAAAAAGTCGAAGGTCTTAATCGCTTAAGAATCTCTAGTATCGAAGCGTCGCAATTAACAGATGAAGTACTCGATGTTATTTATCATTCAAATAAAATTGTAAGACACTTCCATATACCTGTTCAATCTGCATCAGATACTGTTTTAAAACGTATGAGACGTAAGTACACGATGAACTTTTATGAATCTCGTATTTTAAGACTTAAAGAAATGATGCCAGGTGCTGCGATTACGTCAGATGTTATCGTTGGATTCCCTGGTGAAACAGAAGAAGAGTTTATGGAAACATATGATTTCATTAAAAAGCATCATTTCTCAGAATTACACGTATTCCCGTACTCAACACGTACAGGAACACCAGCTGCACGTATGAAAGATCAAATCGATAATGAAACGAAAGAAGCGCGCGTAAAAAAACTCATCGAGTTATCGGACGCACTTGCGTTAAGCTATGCTGAGAAGTTTAAAGATGACGTATTAGAAATTATTCCTGAAAAAATGGAAGACGGTATTCTCGTTGGACATGCGGATAATTACATGAAAGTAGCAGTAGATGGAGATGAAAGCCTAACTGGTGAACTCGTTAAAGTTAAAGTGACAGAGCCAGGTTATCCAGTATCAAAAGGTGAAATCGTTAAAGTACTCGAAAAACCGATGGTAAAACAGTACGATTATTTAGAAAGACATGTGCACACAAGTGAAGCTGCACATATGGAAAGTAGGATTTAAATGAAAATAGAACGATATATCGATCACACATTATTAAAACCAGATACAACAACAGACGATATTAAAAAATTATGTGAAGAAGCAAAACAATATAATTTCTTTAGCGTCTGTGTGAATCCGTCACACGTTGAGCTATGTAAGTCTCTACTTGAAGGTAGCGACACGAAAGTTTGTACAGTTGTTGGATTCCCACTCGGAGCGACGACGTCAGAAGTTAAACAGTTTGAAACGGTTCAAGCGATTCGTAATGGTGCTGATGAAATTGACATGGTCATTAATATCGGCGCATTAAAAACTGGAGATTTAGAAACGGTTCAAAAAGACATAGAAGCAGTCGTAAATGTTAAAGGTGAAGCGCTTGTTAAAGTAATTATTGAAACAGCGTTACTAACTCCTGATGAGATCGTAACAGCGAGTGAACTTTCTAAAAAAGCAGGTGCAGATTTCGTTAAAACTTCAACAGGATTTAACGGAAGAGGAGCATCAGTAGAAGACGTTACGCTAATGAAGTCAACAGTTGGAGATGCACTCGGTGTTAAAGCAAGTGGAGGCATCCGCTCTAAAGAAGACGCATTACAAATGATTGAAAAAGGTGCAACAAGACTTGGTGCATCAAGTGGCGTGAAAATTGTTCTAGGTGAAAAAAGTAATTCAGAATATTAAAACACCTTGACCATATTATTAAATTTATAATATAATATACACTAGATATTATTTTAATATCTTAAATATTTGCTCTTTGTGTTATTTCGGAGGGAGGGGAACACGATGACTAAAACAGTAGTAAGAAAAAACGAATCTATCGAAGATGCGTTACGTCGTTTCAAGCGTACAGTTTCTAAAAGCGGTACGATTAAAGAAGCACGTAAAAGAGAATATTACGAAAAACCTTCTGTAAGACGTAAGAAAAAATCAGAAGCGGCACGTAAACGTAAATTTAGATAATTCGTGTAACTCCCTCGAGTAACAGAATTATAAATAAAGGGATGATGAGAATCATCCCCTTTTTTATATAAAAAATTAATGGAGTTATGTATAATAAAATGGAGGAATTCAACGTGAACGGGTTATTGATAAATATTATTAACTTTATATCGAGTCCAGTCGTTTCAACAATTCTTTTGTTAACGTTCTTTCTAGGACTTACATATCAACTCTTTTCACACAAAATTAATTTCGTTGGTGTACTAAGTATATTTTCGATCTTCACATTTTATCTCGGACATATACTCGTAAACGAGTCGAGTGTGTTTGCGTTGTTATTACTATTAGTTGCGTCTGCACTAATCGTTTTAGAGTTTTTTATCTTCGGATTAGTACTCGGCGTCATCGGAACGATTTTACTCTTTATAAGTATTATATTTATAACGAATGACCCAATGCTTTATAGTGTTATCGTATTTCTCATTATCATTTTAGTTGCGATAGAGGTAGGTGTTTTAGTCAAAATGAAAAAGAAGAGAGTCCCATTATGGAAGCGTTTTGTCTTGACAGACGCGACAGACAGCGAAAGTGGTTATACTTCATTTGATGACCGTTCTTATCTACTTGGAAAAGTAGGCGTGACTGCAGTACCATTAAGACCTTCTGGAACAGTAATAATCGATGATAATAGAATTGATGCGGTAGCAGAGGGAACTTTTATAGAAAGAGACGTTAAAGTAAAAGTGATCTTCGTTGAAGGTACTCGAATTGTTGTTAGACCGATAAAAAATGAAGAGGTGGATAATTAATGACAGGTGGTTTAATCTCACTTATATTATTCGTTGTCGTTATTTTTATAGCGGTAATGTTTATTTTATCTTTTGTTCCAGTAGGATTATGGATTTCAGCATTAGCTGCTGGAGTTAAGATTGGTATATTTACGTTAATTGGTATGCGTTTAAGAAAAGTAAAACCAAAACGTGTTGTAGAACCGTTAATTAAAGCACGTAAAGCTGGTATTGACGTAACGACTAACCAATTAGAATCACACTACTTAGCTGGTGGTAACGTAGACAGAGTAATTGATGCATTAATTGCGGCACAACGTGCAGATATCAACTTAACGTTTGAACGCTGTGCAGCAATTGACTTAGCAGGCCGTGACGTTTTAGAAGCTGTTCAAATGTCAGTTAACCCGAAAGTTATCGAAACGCCATTTATTGCCGGTGTTGCAATGAATGGTATCGAAGTAAAAGCGAAAGCGCGTATTACAGTACGTGCCAACATCGACCGTCTCGTCGGTGGTGCCGGTGAAGAAACAATTGTAGCACGTGTTGGTGAAGGTATCGTATCGACAATCGGTTCTTCAAAGCATCACACAGTTGTATTAGAAAACCCAGATTTAATCTCAAAAACTGTACTTGAAAAAGGACTAGACTCAGGAACTGCGTTTGAAATTCTATCGATTGATATCGCTGACGTAGATATCGGTAAAAACATCGGTGCAGACCTTCAAACTGAACAAGCTGTGGCAGATAAAAATATCGCTCAAGCAAAAGCTGAAGAGCGCCGTGCAATGGCAGTAGCCGAAGAACAAGAAATGAGAGCACGTGTTCAAGAGATGCACGCGAAAGTAGTAGAATCTGAATCTAGAGTACCACTTGCATTTGCAAAAGCTTTAGAGGAAGGCCGTATCACTGTAAGTGAATACTACGATTTAAAGAACATCGAAGCAGACACTAAAATGAGAGATTCTATTAACAAGATGACAGATCCAACGAAATATAATGAAGAAGAGTAAGTGATAATATGGAGTTACTCGTACCATTAATAATTTTTGCTATTGGTGGGATAATATCATATCTCAATGATGCTAAAGAAAAGGAAAAGCAATCTAAGAATCCAAGAAATATTGATTTTGATAAACTAAATGAAAAATATCAAAAATCAAAAACTGAAGCGGTGGACGAGTTTAAACGTTTAAAAAAAGAATTTACGGACTTAAAGCAAGAGACGACAACACAACAAGGAAAACCTAAGTTAGACAAAACTTCTAAAAAGGCCGTTGAGGACAAATATAAACGTGAAAAAGAACGACTCAAAGAAAGACAGCGTCAAGCGGATGAAGCGAAAAAGAGAGTCGCAGAGCTACAAAAAAATAAAGAAAAATCAGTTCTCACGAATGGAACTGATGAAGTAAAACAAGTTATCTTTGACGATAGTCCGTACAATAAAAAGTTATCATTCGATAAAGAAGCAGTCGTTAACGGTATCGTGATGAAAGAGATTCTCGGTCCGCCGAAAAGTAAGATGAGAAGAGTTAGGTAATTACCTAGCTCTTTTTTGTTTACATGAGTATTCATTGTATAATGGAGGAGAGGTGTGAGTAATGGAGTTTAAATTTAAAAAGCAAAACCAGCACGGTGCATGGGCGATGGTTTTTATGCCTCCGATATTAGGAATAGTTGCAGGAGGATTCCATGTTTCTCAATTGTTTTTCATTATCGGATGGTTGTTCATATTTTTTGCAGCTGATCATATACTTTATTTTTTTAAAAGAATTAAACGTAAAGAATATGAAGTTTTAAATAGTGCGCTTCTTTTTACGAGTCTATCGCTTCTAATTCTAATTTATCCGATTGTTACTGATTATAGAGTCATTTTCTTTTTCCTATGTATGATTCCATTCGGTATATTGAATGCTTATTTTTCCTACACACGCGATGAAAGAAATATGCTGAATAATATAGCAGCAATTATCATTTTCAGTTTAGCAGGTAGTGCAACAGCATTTTTAAACACTCATTCAATGACGTTTAATCTATACTTTGTGATGATTGTATCGACACTATATTTCATTGGATCAGCACTCGTTGTTAAAACAGTCATTCGTGAGAAGAATAATCCGACTTATAAATGGGCATCGTTTATTTATCATTTTATAGTAATGATTATTGGTTTTATTTACCATCCTGTAGTCGGTATCGCATTTACATTTGGTTTTATAAGAGCGGTTTATGTCTACGGGAGAGGATGGAAACCAAAGCAACTTGGGATATTAGAAATCATCCATGTAGTGTTCGTGACTATAGTTATATCACTATTTATGGTATATTTTAGGTAATCTAAAAAATAGTTATACTTCAAAACAGAGAGGGTTAGTACATGCCAAAAGTGATACATTTTGATAATTTGGACGACGCACAACAAATTTTAGGGGTAAACGATTCCCATATTCGAGTTTTAGAAGATGAATATGACGCTGAGATTCGTTCAAATGGACATGAAGTTAAAATTCAAAGTGATAATGAAGAAACAGAAGTAAAAATCTATAATATTTTAATGTCCTTACTTCGCGTAAAGCAACAAGGTCATCAAGTAACTTTACGTGACTTACAATCTGCAATTCAAATGGCAGAAAAGGACACGTTAGAATATTTAGAAGATCTATACAAAGAAGAGATCGCAAAAGATTATAGAGGTAAACCGGTTCGAGCTAAAACAACTGGACAACAAATATACGTCAATCATATTAAAAACAGCGACTTAACCTTTGGTATCGGACCAGCAGGTACAGGTAAAACATTTTTAGCTGTCGTTATTGCGTGCCAAATGTTAAAAGATAATGATATTAAAAGAATCGTATTAACAAGACCAGCAGTAGAAGCAGGAGAAAACCTAGGATTTTTACCTGGTGATTTAAAAGAAAAAGTGGACCCGTATTTACGTCCGTTATATGACGGTCTACATGCAATTTTAGGTCAAGAACATACGGATCGTCTTATCGAACGTGGCATTATTGAAGTTGCACCTCTTGCGTATATGAGAGGACGTACGTTAAATGACGCTTTTATCATATTAGATGAGGCACAAAATACGACTTCAATGCAGATGAAGATGTTTTTAACACGTCTTGGATTTGGTTCTAAAATGGTCGTCACAGGAGACGAAACACAAATTGACTTACCGAGTAAAACGAGAAGTGGCTTAATTGAAAGTGTAGAACGATTAAGAAACGTACGTGGTGTTCAAATTAATCACTTTACAGATCAAGACGTTGTGAGACACCCACTTGTATCAAGAATAATTCGTGCATATGAAGCAGGTGATTTAAATGTTAACGATTGATTTTTTAGACGATGAGAATTATTCGTCAGATTTAGAAAAAGAAGATATAGAATCACTACTTAATTATTCATATGAGTTTTTAAAACAAAGTGAAGATGCTGAAGTATCTATATCATTTGTTTCAGAAGATGAAATAAAAGAAATTAACAGAGACTATCGAAATAAAGACGAAGTGACAGACGTTATTTCATTTGCCTTTTTAGACGATGAAAATGATGATATAGAAATTCCAGGAATGCCAGTAACTCTTGGAGATATTATTATTAATACTAATCGTGCGAAAGAGCAAGCAGAAGAATATGGTCACTCATATAAACGTGAATTGATGTTTTTATCTTTACATGGATTTTTACATTTACTTGGATATGATCATATGACTAAAGCAGATGAAAAAGAAATGTTCGGCCTTCAAAAAGAAATATTAAATGCATTTGGAATCACGAGAGATTAACATGAAGCGGTTTAAATATCCATTTTCTGGATTTCTACGACTCGTTACAAAAGACTCTCATTACGTCTTACATTTAGTAAGTGCAGTATGTGTTATCATCGTATCTTATTTTTTATCTATTAATATGACGGAATGGCTCTTTATATTAAGTGCAATATTTTTAGTGCTACTTACAGAGGCTTTAAATACAGCAATCGAAGAGGTCGTTGACCTCGTAACGAGTGATTTTGAACAACATGCAAAATATGCAAAAGATATCGCAAGTTTTGCAGTATTACTTTCGAGTATTTACGCAGCCTTAATTGGTGTAATCATATTACTACCAAGGTTATTAAAATTGATAGGAGTGTTATAAATGGCAATTATTGATGATGGGATTTTTAAAGATGAATGGTACGATGAAGTAATCAAAGCACAACAAAACGCTTATACACCGTATTCTGAATTTAATGTTGGTGCATTACTCATTACTGAAGACGATGAATACGTGTACGGTGCAAATATCGAAAACGCATCGTATCCAGCGACAATTTGTGCAGAACGTACAGCACTTGTTTCTGCGTATGCAAGAGGGATTACAAAGTTTAAAGCATGTGTTGTAATTACAGATGCTAAAGATCCAGCGAGTCCATGTGGTGTATGTCGTCAAGTATTAAAA
Organism: Nosocomiicoccus massiliensis; assembly: GCF_002871345.2. Taxonomy (NCBI): domain Bacteria; kingdom Bacillati; phylum Bacillota; class Bacilli; order Caryophanales; family Staphylococcaceae; genus Nosocomiicoccus; species Nosocomiicoccus massiliensis. The sequence goes on from NZ_CP136964.1 coordinate 297,126, forward strand.
GAACTAACTCATGATGATATGCCAGTCTATATGTTAAGTAAAGATAAGCGCTGCATTAAAAAGACGGTCGATGAATTGTTACCACTTGGATTTAGCGGAAAGGATATGGATTAATGTCAACATTTAAATCTGGTTTTATTACAATAGTCGGGCGACCAAACGTTGGTAAGTCGACATTTATGAATCACGTGCTCGGTCAAAAAGTCGCGATTATGAGTGATAAACCACAAACGACGAGAAATAAAATTCAAGGTGTGTATACGACAGAAACAGCACAAATGATTTTTATCGACACACCGGGTATTCATAAACCAAAACATCAGCTCGGTGAACATATGATGCGCGTTGCTAAACGAACGCTACGTGAAACCGAAGTGATTTTATTCGTCGTAAATGCAACTGAGAAAAAAGGTCCTGGGGACGAATTCGTCATAAATATGATTAGAGATACAGATACACCTGTTATTTTAGTCATCAATAAGATCGATTTAATTCACCCTGATGAGTTACCTGAAATTATTGAACGATATACAACTGATTTTGAATTTAGTGATGTCGTACCAATTAGTGCATTACAAGGCACAAATACGGGTCAGTTATTAGATGTTATTGAATCACACCTTGAAGAAGGCCCTATGTATTATCCAAAAGACAGAATTACGGATCATCCAGAGCATTTTATCGTTTCGGAGTTAATTCGTGAAAAGATTTTACTATTAACTGAACAAGAAATTCCACATTCAATTGGCGTTGAAGTAACGAAGATGAAGCGAGAAAATGACGGCGAAAAAGTAAAAGTCGAAGCGACGATTTACGTCGAACGTGATTCTCAAAAAGGTATGGTCATCGGTAAAGGTGGTAAGATGCTAAAGCGAGTTGGTACGCTTGCACGTATAGATATCGAGGCATTACTTGGAGACAAAGTGTATTTAGAATTATGGGTAAAAGTCCAAAAAGACTGGAGAAACAAACCTCAATTTATTAGAAGCTTAGGCTATAAAGACGAAGAATATTAGGTGATAGTTTGATCCACCAAAATAAAGGATTCATGATTCGACAAACGAATTATAGTGAGTCCAGTAAAATTATCACAGTACTCAGTGAACATGGTGCACTTGTACCGTTAATGGCACGTGGATTTAACAAGCCAAGAAGTCCGTTTAATAGTTTAAAACAAGGCTATAAACATACGTTATTTACGTATTCAAGACACCGAGGTATGGGCACATTAACAGAAATTGATATCATCGATGGGTACAATACCATTAACAATGATTTTGACACGTATACGATAGCGAGTTATATCGTTGAACTCATTAGTCGAGTGACAGACGAAGAAATCGCTGATCCGTCGTTATACCGACTAATACATCAAGCGTTTAAATTACTCGATGATAAAAATGAAAAATATTCGGTGTTAAGTTTTGTCATTATAAAACTATTTCCAATGTACGGTGCACTATTAAATGTTGACAAATGTGTATTATGTGGCAGTTATAGTTATGAAAACATGAACCGATATTCGTTTAAATACCACGGTGTCATATGTAATGATCATTATGATGAAGAACATTTAGAGCGCTCAGTATATGTGAGTAGCCGCTCAATCTATTTAGCAGCATTTTTAAAGCACGTTCAAGTCGAACATTTAAACTCTATTAATATCGGTGAAGAAGACGGAAAGAAACTTTTTAAGTTTGTCGATATGTTGTTTCAAGAATATACCGGAGAATTTTTTAAAACGAGAAAGTTACTTCAAATATAAAAACAGTGTCGTAAATTATTTACGACACTGCTTTATTATTATTTCATTTTTTCTTTTAAGTAGTCATTTAAGTCAGCGATAGCAATACGTTCTTGTTCCATCGTATCTCTGTCACGTACTGTTACTTTATTATCTTCAACAGAGTCGAAGTCAAACGTAATACAATACGGTGTACCTATTTCGTCTTGACGACGGTAACGTTTACCGATAGATTGACTTTCATCAAATTCGATGTTGAAGTCTGGAGCAAGTTGCTCGTATACTTTCATTGCATCTTCACTTAACTTTTTAGATAGTGGTAACACTGCTGCTTTAAATGGTGCAAGTTTATGGTGTAACTTTAAGACGTTACGCTCTTGTCCTTCGCCTAAGTCTTCAACTTCATATGCATCGACTAAAAATGCAAGTGTCATACGGTCTAAACCGAGTGACGGCTCGATAACAAATGGTACGTATTTTTCGTTCGTTTCTGGATCATGGTATTTAAAATCAACACCAGAGAACTCCATATGTTTAGATAAGTCGAAGTCTGTACGAGATGCGATACCCCATAACTCTCCCCAGCCGAATGGGAATAAGTACTCAAAGTCAACTGTAGAGTTAGAGTAGTGTGATAACTCATCTTCATCGTGTGCACGAATTCTAATTTTATCCATATCAATATCTAAGTCTTTTAACCAAGTCTCAGCAAAATCTCTCCAGTAATCAAACCACTTTAATTCAGTACCTGGTTTACAGAAGAACTGTAATTCCATTTGGTCGAATTCACGCGTACGGAACGTAAAGTTACCTGGAGTAATTTCGTTACGGAATGATTTACCAATTTGACCGATACCAAATGGTAATTTTTTACGCATCGAACGTTGTACATTTCTAAAGTTAACGAAAATTCCTTGAGCTGTTTCAGGACGTAAGAAAATATCTGTAGAAGAATCTTCTGTTACCCCTTGGCTCGTTTTAAACATTAAGTTAAATTGACGAATTTCAGTAAAGTCATGTGCACCACACACTGGACAGTTAATACCTTCATCGTCAATGAGTTTACTCATCTCATCGAATTCCATACCATCAGCAACAAAGCTATCGTCTGTTTTATGCATATGTTCTTCAATCAGCTTATCTGCACGAAGACGTGCTTTACATGCTTTACAGTCGATCATCGGGTCGTTAAAGTTTTCTAAGTGACCTGATGCTTCCCATACTTTAGGGTTCATTAAAATAGATGCATCGATTCCAACGTTATATGGAGATTCTTGAATGAATTTTTTCCACCATTGTTGTTTGACGTTGTTTTTTAATTCGATTCCAAGTGGACCGTAATCCCAAGTGTTCGCAAGACCACCATAGATTTCAGAACCAGGGAACACAAAACCTCTCGTTTTCGCGAAGTTTACAATTTCTTCCATTGAGTACTTTTTTTCTTCTGACATTTTCATTCTCCTTTTACATAAAAAAACTGGATAACAAAAAAATGTTACCCAGGGGCGAGTATATACCCGCGGTTCCACCCTTATTTATAATTTAAAATTACTTCATTTCGTTATTTACTTTTATATGCCAATTTATGCGTTAAGCTTTCACTACTCTTAACTCGCTGTCACATATATTATATAATTAAAGTATTCACAATGCAACAAAACGTATCAATCACACATATATCTATCGTTTTATAAAGGAATGATCATACGTGAAAAATTTAAAAATAGTCATTGCATCAGATTCTATTGGTGAAACTGGAGAAGTAGTTGCACGAGCAGCACTATCTCAATTTGATGTTGTAGTAGAAGAAAGAAATTTAAAGAGATATGCACATTTAACTGATGTAAAGGATATCGATAATTTCATTCAATCGATTAAATTAGATAATGTCGTTGTAATTTTCACATTCATTAAACCAGAGCTTTCAAAGTATATTGTAGAGAAACTAACACAACTCAATATTCCATTTGTAGACGTTATGACACCAGTTATGGATATGTTGAAAGAAAAACTAGAGGATGGACCGTTATATGAACCTGGTCGTGTCCATAAACTCGACGCGGACTATTTCAAAAAGATAGAAGCGATTGAATTCGCAGTACGTTATGACGATGGTAGAGACCCATCTGGTTTAAAATATGCAGATATCGTATTAATTGGTGTTTCGAGAACATCTAAAACACCACTTTCACAGTTTTTAGCATATAGGGGATATAAAGTTGTTAATATTGCACTTGTCCCAGAAGTCGAATTACCAGAACAACTATTTGAAATCGACCCTAATAAATGTATCGGTTTAGAAATTGATCCATCTTCACTGTTTGAAATCCGAAAAAGACGACTCGAGCAACTTGGTTTACTTGAAAATGCTAAATACGGGCAAAACGAAAGAATCGAAGCGGAACTCGAGTATTTCCATCAAACAGTTAAAAAAATTGGTTGCTGTACAATCAATGTTACAAATAAAGCGATAGAAGAAACCGCGAGTGAGATTATTAGAATTATGAATTTATAGAGGTGTATTGAATGGCAGAAAAATCTGTAGTGGATCAAGTAAAAGAATCTACTGACATTGTAAATCTCATTTCAGAATATGTTGATTTAGAAAAAAGAGGTAATAACTACGTTGGGCTTTGTCCATTTCATAACGAAAAAACACCTTCTTTTAACGTTTATAAAGATACGGGAAGTTATTATTGCTTCGGTTGTAGAGCAAATGGATCAGTAATTGATTTTTATATGGAGATGGAAAATCTTCCCTTCAATGAAGCATTACAATCTCTTGGCGAGCGTTCGGGTATTAAAGTTAAACATAAACAAACGAATGTGAATTCAAAAGAGCTTCAACTCATTAAAATGCATGAGATTATGGTAGATAACTATCATAATATTTTAGTGTCAACTGCTGAAGGGAAAGAAGCACTGAACTATTTATTAAAGAGAGGTTTTACACTCGAACAAATCAAAAAGGAAAAGATTGGTTTTGCTCCAAATATAAAAGATAGTGCTATTCAGCTATTAGAAAATCTAAAGTTCTCTAAAGAGATGATGTACCAAGCTGGTCTCGTTGCACGAAACGAAGAGACGTTCGAGTACTTTGACCGATTTAGAAACCGTATTATGATACCGATTAAAAATCATAAAGGTAAATATGTCGCTTTTACAGCACGAGCGTTAGGTGATGATACACCGAAATATTTAAACTCTCCTGAAACAGACATCTTCCATAAAAGCTCGATTATATTTAATTTATCTGATGCTTATAAAGTTATCCAAGATGAAAAAGAAGTGATTTTAATGGAAGGACATATGGATGTATTAAAAGTAAAAAATACATCTATAAAAAATGTCGTCGCGACGATGGGGACGAGTGTGTCTTTAAAGCAAATTGAAATTTTAAAGCGAGTCTCTAAAAATATAACATTAATGTTCGACGGAGACGAAGCGGGTAAAAATGCAACTCAATCGGTCGGAGAAAAGATACTCGAACAAAAAGGAAATCCATATGTCATTCCGTTACAAACAGGTATGGACCCGGATGAGTTTATTGAAAAGCATGGCGAAGAATCATTTGAGAAATATATTTATGAGAACCGAGATCATTTTATTGTTTATGATGCGAAAGAAAAACTTAAAAGTTCAAAACGAAACGACTTAAAGTTCTCTGAGTACTTAAATCATTCGATTCAACTCTTAAAATATATTGATAACGAAGTGGAACGAAGCCGACTTGTTAAACAAATATCTGAACTCTATGAAGTTGATGCAGAGCTTATCCATCGACAATTACCAAAAAAACAACGTCGACGAGGCAATAAAATAACGTTCAGTAGTCCGAGTGTGACACGTGTAACGTCACGTGAATTTAAAGAGAAACATATTATGCATACATTAATCAATAGTAAAGAGAGAATGCGGTATTTTACCTCAAATTTTGACTTAAATTTATTTCAAACAAATGGTTATCATGATATAATAAATAAATTAGTGGAATATTTTAGCGAATTCGATACATTTGATAAACAGATGTTTATATCTTATATTGACCCCGAATTAATCACTTGTTTAGAACATATTATCGCGACTGATTTACCTGTCTTAGAAGAACAAGAATTAAATGATTATATACAGGCGATTTGTGGTATAAGTTCAAGTAGTGGGGAGAAAAATAATCTGATCAAAGAAATTGAGCAAGCTGAACTCATTGGAGATGATGAGCGAGCGTTAGAACTCTTTAATCAATTAATAGAACTCCAAAAATTTCCAAAGTCAAAATAAATTAGGGGGATTTCAATGTCTGTTAAAAAGACGCTATCATTAGATGAAAATGAACTAGATATGACGAATATTGAGTCTGTAAAACAGTTCCTATTAGAAAAAGGAAAACAAGAAGGTGAGTTATCTCACGAAGAAATTGCCGATAAGTTACAAAATTTTGACTTAGACTCTGATGCAATGGATGAATTTTTTGAGCAAATTCATACTGCAGAGATTGAACTTGTTAACGAAAAAGACGCTGAAGATAAAGATGATAAATTAGACGTACGTGATATGTCTGCACCAGTCGGTATTAAAATTAACGATCCGGTACGTATGTATTTAAAAGAAATCGGACGCGTTGACTTATTAACAGCTCAAGAAGAAGTTGAACTCGCAAAACGCATTGAAGAGGGAGACTTAGAGGCTAAAAATAAATTAGCAGAAGCAAACTTACGTCTTGTAGTGAGTATTGCTAAGCGTTATGTCGGTCGTGGGATGTTATTCCTTGATCTTATTCAAGAAGGTAATATGGGACTCATTAAAGCTGTTGAAAAATTCGACTTTACGAAAGGGTTTAAATTCTCTACGTATGCAACGTGGTGGATTCGTCAAGCGATTACGCGTGCGATTGCTGACCAAGCGAGAACAATTCGTATCCCTGTTCATATGGTTGAAACGATTAACAAACTCATTCGTATTCAAAGACAATTACTTCAAGATTTAGGGCGTGAACCAACACCTGAAGAAATTGGAGAAGAAATGGACATTACAGCTGACCGCGTAAGAGAAATTTTAAAAATCTCACAAGAACCAGTTTCTCTTGAGACTCCGATTGGTGAAGAAGATGACTCTCACCTTGGTGATTTCATCGAAGACGTTGAAGCACAAAGTCCATCAGACCACGCAGCATATGAAATGCTTAAAGATCAATTAGAAGATGTACTTGATACGTTAACGGACCGTGAAGAGAATGTATTACGTCTTCGTTTTGGTTTAGATGACGGACGTACTCGTACGTTAGAAGAGGTTGGTAAAGTGTTTGGAGTGACACGAGAACGTATACGTCAAATCGAAGCGAAAGCGTTAAGAAAACTACGTCACCCATCTCAATCTAAAAAACTTAAAGATTTTATGGATTAATTGTGAACAAAGTGTATAATTACTAAAAAAACTCGTTGGAATTTACTTGCAAGTAGTATACAATTGAATAAGAATATGCTAATTATAAGGGGAGGGAAATTTAATGAACAAGAATCCAATTATCCCATTCTTACTGATCATCTTCCTAGGTGTCGGACTTGTATTCTTACTTTCTTCGTACGGAGCTACTGATGATGGTGAAGATACTGCTGATAACGGAACTGAACAACAAGACGGAGATAACGCATCTTCTGGAGATGCTGATGGTGAAAGCGTAGCAAAAGATAACTGTTCGTCTTGTCACGGTCAAGACTTCTCTGGTGGTATGGGTCCTGCTTTAGCTGGAACTGGCGTTGACAAAGAAACATTTGTTAAAGATGTTAGAAATGGTATTGAAGGAACTGCAATGCCAGCGTTCTCTGAAAGTCAAATTTCAGATGAAGAAATCGACGCAATTTATGAATTCTTTACTAAGTAATAAATAATTGAAATTATAACTCCTACATTTGATGTAGGAGTTTTTTTAAATTAGGTGAACATAATGATTGACACGAGACTAAAAGCAGTAAGTAAATACGTTGTTGGAGAAAGATTGTTAGACGTCGGTAGTGACCATGCGTATTTACCTATTTATTTAATAGAACAAAACAAAATTAAATATGCCGTAGCAGGTGAAGTTGTTAAAGGACCGTTTGAAAACTCAAAATCGAATGTTAAAGGATATAAATTTGACGACAAAATCGATGTGAGACTAGGGTCTGGTTTATCTGTTATTCAAAAAGATGAACAGTTTGATACTATTACGATTTGTGGTATGGGCGGTCCTTTAATCGCGTCTATTATAAAAGAAGGCATAAGTTATTTAAATAATACGCCGAGGTTTGTAGTAAGCTCAAATGTTTATGGTGAATCTGTTAGGCGTGAGATGGCCAATTTAAACTATAAAATTATCTCTGAAGAAATAAACTTCTATAATAATAAATTTTATGAACTCATCGTATTTGAATATGGTGAAGACGATTTGAGTGATTTAGAGTTTAAATTTGGACCTATCAATTTAAAAGATAGAACAAATCTTTTTTTATTAAAATTACAAAAAGATAAAGAACACCTACAGCATATTAAAAGTCAAATTGAACAATCGAGTAAAAAAACAGATAAGTTAGAAGAGATTACGAACGACATAAATTTAATTAATCAGGTGATTAATCATGAATATTAAAGAGTTAATGGCAGTTCTTAATACAGTTGCACCGTTTAAAGACGCTGAGGACTGGGATAACGTCGGTCTTCTCGTTGGTTCAAATGATAATACAGTCACTGGAGTTATGACGACACTCGACTGTAATTTAGACGTTATTGATGAGGCACTTAATGAAAATGTGAATACAATTATCGCGCATCATCCAATCATTTTTCCAAAAATTTCAAAACTCGATGATAGTTATCAATCAAAAATTATAAAAACCCTTATAAAAAATGATATGAATTTAATCGTAATGCACACAAACCTTGACCATCAAGATGACGGGGTAAGTGTTATGATTGCAGAAACTCTCGGGTTAAAAGTTGTATCTCCTTTAATCCGTCATGACGCGGTGACTTATAAGTTACGCGTGAATATTCCTAAAGAAGATAAAGAAACGTTTAAAAAGGAGTTAAGCGACATTGGATTTGGTAATCAAGGAGACTATAGCGAATGTTTCTTTGAATATGACGTTCAAGGTCAATTTAGACCAAATGAACATGCTAATCCTACAATTGGAACGCATAATGAATTAGAGTACGTAGATGAAGTCATCATTGAAGCAATATTCGACGGAAGTACGGATAAAATATTAAAAATGATCGAAGCACATCCATATGAAGAGCCAGCATATGACGTATTTACGATTACAAAACCAACAAGTAACGGTCTCGGTGTAGTTGCTGAATTTAACGGCACAATGGATGCTTTAGTTAAACAAATAAAGACATCATCAAAGACACCAATCGTTAATGTCGTAAAAGGTAATGACGAAAAATTAGCGCGTGTTGCGATAGTTGGTGGCAGTGGTGCGAGCTTTATCTCTCAAGCGATGAGACAAGCAGATTGCCTCATAACTGGAGACATTAAATACCACGAAGCATTCGATGCAAAAGAACAAGGATTTAATTTAATCGATGCGGGTCATTATTTAGAATATATGATGATCGACGGATTAAAAAATATATTAGCTGAAAAAATTGCTTTAAAAGTCGTATCAACAAACATCAATACGAATCCGTTTATGTAAAAAAAGCAGATGCGTCAGCATCTGCTTTTTTCATTGTAACTGTTTTACAGTCAGCCCTTTACATTGGACCGTAGTTGATGAAGTACGCGATGACGAGTAATACCGCACCGATTGTGTACCAAACAAGGATTAACGGCCAAATGAATTTGATCCAGTCTGTATATTTAATTTTTGCAATTGCTAATGCTGCCATGAAGTATCCTGATGTTGGGTAGAAAATATTTGAGAACCCATCACCAAATAGGAATGCAAGTACGGCAGTTTGTCTTGTCATTTCTGTTAAGTCGACAATTCCGATAATAATAGGCATCGTCGCAGCTGCTTGTCCACTACCTGAAGGGATTAAGAAGTTAATTAACCCTTGGACAACCATCATTGCAACTGGAATTATTGATTCAGGTAAAAGTACTACAACTTTACTTAATCCGTATACAATTGTGTCCATAATCATACCATCTGCTAAGACGACAGAAATTGCTCTCGCAACCCCAACGATGAATGCTCCGAGTAAGATCATACGCATACCGTCGTTCATATATTCAGCTATTTTAGATGGCTTTAATCCTGCAATTAGACCGATTAAAATACCACTAAAGATATAGTAACCACCTAATTCTAAGAAGTACCATTTATATTGGAAAATCATAAATGCCATTAAAACGAGTAAAACAATTAATACGAATGTTGCAATAACTGTTCTTGTCTCTGATTTTGGATATTCGACTTTTTCTTTTACAAATTCACTATTGTCAACGTTATCTGTAACAAATGAAGCCTCTGGATTTTTTTGTACTTTTTTAATATAACGACTGACAAAGATAATACCAACAGTGAGCATAATTACTAATGCTATTGCACGGTACCATAGACCAGAGAATAATGGAAGCTCAGCAATCGTATGTGCTGTACCGACGTTTGCAGCAGTTGTTAAACCACAAGCAAATCCAATGACAGTTGATATTAATATAATTGCTGTTGATGCAATACGGTCATACCCAAATTTTAAAAATAGGGGTAGCAATGCTGGTAAGAAAATGAGTGATGCTTCAATCATTCCTGTCATCGCAACGAATAGTGCAAGTACAAAGGAAATTACAGGAACGATAAGTAAACCTTTGTTTCCAAATGTTTTAATTAGGAAGTTTAAAATAACATCGATAATTCCAGCTTTTTCAATGACACCAAACATCGCACCAATTGCTAAAATACCGAATATGATAATAACAGTTTCTTGAATTCCTCTTGGAATCGCTGTCATAAATTCCATGAAAGTAACCGGTGCTTGGTCGATATAGTGGAACGTATCTGCAATAATTACGTTAATTCCATTTACTTCTTCACGATCGAATGTACCTGCTGGAATAATGTAAGACGCTACTGATGCAAGCAAGATAATAATAAATAGAATAACGTAAATGTGTGGCATTTGAAACTTTTGTTTCTTTTCTTGTTTCTCCATAAATTCACCTCGTTAGTTAATGATGGTTATAATTATACAGAAATAGTGTTGAATAATGCAATGTTTAATTCTAGTTCATCTGTTCATTAAAAATAAAATACGGCTGTAACAATACAGCCGTATAAGTTAGTCTAGTATTTTAACTGGTTTTGGATTTTTAATATTTGGCAATATTTTTTCTCTAGGCACAGTAGAAGTTGGCTCTACTACATTTTCTTTATCGTAGTTTGATAAGTAGTCAATGACTTCTTTAACAATTTGTGTTGGTGTTGAAGCACCCGCAGTCACCGCTACTGTTTCAACTCCATCTAACCACTCGAGTTTTAAATCAGAGAGTGACGAGATACGGTACGCATTCGTATGAGCAATTTCTTTTGAAACTTGAGCGAGTCGGTTAGAGTTATTACTCTTTGGATCTCCAACGACAATTAAAAGATCTGCGTCTTTTGCTTGTTCTGCAACCGCTTCTTGACGAACTTGTGTTGCCATACATATTTCTCTATGAACTTCGATATGTGGGAATTCTTCTTTTAATGCATTCATAATATGCTGAACATCCCACTGACTCATCGTCGTTTGGTTCGTGACGATTAGTTTTTTATCATGTAAACGATTTGGAAGTAATTGAATGTCTTCAATCGTTTCGATTAAGTGGACCTCTTCTGGTGCAACACCGACTGCACCTTCTGGTTCTGGATGTCCTTTTTTACCGATATATATCACTTCGTAACCTTCTTTTGTTTTGTTCGAAATTAAATCGTGGGTAAATTGAACATCTGGACACGTCGCATCAATACACGTTAATCCCTTTTCTTTTGCGCGTCTTTTTACTTCTGGTGACACACCATGTGCAGTAAAGATTACGGTACCTTCTTCGATTTGTTCTAATATTTCTAAGCGATTCTCACCATCTAATGTGATAATCCCTTCATCTTCAAATGCATCAGTCACGTGTTTATTGTGAACGATCATCCCTAATATATAAATCGGTCTAGGTAATGTCTTATCTAGAGATGCATTTTTGGCAATAACCATTGCATCGACGACACCGTAACAATATCCACGTGGTGAAATTTTAATTATATCCATTCAGATGCCTCCTCTTCATTGATTATATATCATTATTAATTGAATTCAAATGAATCACTAGTGGTATCTTAAAAGTCGATGTTCATGTATAATATAGTGCGAGTTAAAATAGAAATAGGTGAGAATATGAACGCATTCAAAAGATTTAATTTTAAAGAAGGTATGCTTGAAGCAATTGATAACATTCACTTTACTCATCCGACTCTCGTTCAAGAAAGAGTTATTCCAAGAATTTTAAAAGGAAGTAATGTTATCGTTCAAAGCTCAACGGGTAGTGGTAAAAGCCATGCGTTTTTATTACCGATTATTAATAACATTCAAGTGGATGAAAAGAAAGTACAGTCAATTATAGTCGCACCAACAAGAGAGTTAGCACGTCAGCTTTATAATATGACAACGGATATATTAGAATCTTTCCCTAAAATTGAAGCGAAATTATTTATCGGTGGTAAAGATTTCGAAAGAGATAAAACACGTGCTGAAAATAGTCCGCATATTGCGATTGGTACTCCGAATAGATTAATAGAACTCATTCATTCATCGAGTTTAAAAGTGTCAGAAGCAAAGTCAATCGTCATTGATGAAGCAGATTTAAGTATTGATTTAGGATTTTTAGAAACGATTGACCAAATTTCTAATGCAATGGATCCGTCCGCACAATTTTTAGTGTTTTCAGCGACAATTCCAAATGAGTTACGTCACTTTTTACAAAAGTATTTAACGCATACTGAAGTGTTAGAAATTGACAATACACGTCAAAAAACTAATATCCATTACAGTCTAATTCCAGTTCGTAGTAAAGATAAAAACAATAAAGTATTAGAATTGACACAATCTATTACACCGTATTTAGGTTTTATTTTCGCAAATACACGCGAACGTGCAGATGAGTTATATGAATTTCTTGTAGAAAATGGGGTAAACGTTGGTTTATTCCACGGTGGTTTAAAACCGAGAGAACGTAAGCAGATGATTCAGCAAATCCATAATCTAGATTATCATTACGTTGTAGCCAGTGATTTAGCTGCACGTGGTTTAGATTTTGACGGAGCGTCCCACGTTATTAACTACGATATCCCTAGAGAAATTGAATTCTTCACACATAGAGTAGGTCGTGTTGGTCGAGGAGAGTATACAGGTGTTGCAATAACACTGTATGATCCAAACGAAGAAGACTTAATCGATCAAATTGAAGAAAAAGGATTCACATTTGAACATGAGGACTTAATTAACGGTCAACTTAAACCGATTAAAAAACGAAACAAACGTGATACGAGACGTCGTAAAGAAGTTCGCTTAGATGAGGATGTTTCATATAAAGTACGTAAACCAAAAAAAGTAAAACCAGGTTATAAAAAGAAAATGAAGCAACAACTCGAACAACTAAAAAAAGACAAGCGTAAACAATATGCGCAAAATCAAAAAAGAAGAAATAAAAAGAGGTAAGATAATATGTTAATCGGATCACACGTACCGATGAATGGTAAAAAGATGTTAGAAGGCGCAGTTGAAACTGCACATTCTTACGGTGAAAATACATTTATGATTTATACAGGTGCACCACAAAACACAAGAAGAAAACCGATTGAAGAGTTAAATATCGAAAGAGGACAAGAACTCATTAAAGCGTATGGTATGAAAGACATCGTCGTACACGCACCATATATCATAAACATCGCAAACACTACACGTGAAGGCGTGTTTGACTTAGGTGTTGAGTTTTTAATTAATGAAGTCGCGCGTACAGAAGCAATTGGTTCAAAACAAATTGTACTTCATCCTGGAGCACACGTTGGTGCGGGTGTAGATGCTGGAATAGAATCAATTATTAAAGGTTTAAACATCGTTTTAGAAGAAAAACACGACGTACAAATCGCTTTAGAGACGATGGCTGGTAAAGGATCAGAAATCGGTCGTAACTTTGAAGAAATCGCGCGTATAATTGACGGGGTCACTCACAACGAGCGTTTAAGCGTTACGTTTGATACGTGTCACGTTCACGACTCAGGATATGACATTAAAAATGACTTTGACGGTGTACTCAATGAATTTGATAAAACAATCGGAGTCGATCGTATTAAAGTCGTTCACGTGAACGATTCTAAAAACGAAGTCGGCGCGAAAAAAGACCGTCATGAGAACTATGGTTTCGGTCATATCGGATTTGACGCATTACAATATATCGTCAATCACGAAACGTTTAAAGATTTACCGAAAATTTTAGAGACACCATTTGTTGGTTTAGACAAAAAAGATAAACAACCCCCATATAAGCATGAAATTGAAATGATTAAAAGCGGTGTGTTTGATCCACAACTACTTGAAAAAATAAATCCAAATATAAAATCATAATATTAAAACGAGCACTGTAAAAGTGCTCGTTTTATTTACAATTCGTAACAGTTACGTTATAATTATACGACTAAAAGCATGTTGGAGGTGTTGTCATGTCAACGCCCGTTTTCGAAATAAGAAATGTATCATACAAATATTATGAAAAAATGGAAACGACAGTGGCATTAAAAGACATAAATCTCAAAATAGAGCGTGGAGAATTTATGGCAATTGTTGGACCGAATGGTTCCGGTAAATCTACATTAATAAAACTAATTCTCGGTATTAAGAAGTTACAAGAAGGCGAGATTTTAATTAATGGTAAGCGAATGAATCGTAGAAATCGAGAAACAAAAATTGGTTATGTATCTCAAAAAGCGGCATCATTTGCTAAAGGGTTTCCTGCGACTGTAAAAGAAGTCGTATTAAGTGGTCTAACAAAAAAGCGTGGACTATTTAAAAAGTTTAACAAAGAAGATTTTAAAGCACTCGATGAAGTGTTAGATTTACTCGACATAGAAGATTTAAAAAATAAAAACATTGCGAGTCTTTCAGGAGGACAAACACAGCGCGTATTTATCGCTCGTGCTCTAATTAACAAACCAGAGATCCTAGTATTAGATGAACCTACAGAAGGGATCGACGCAAAAAACGTCTATAGTTTTTATGAGGTGTTAACACGATTAAAAGAAAGTGGAACGACGATTTTACTCGTCACACATGATATTGGCGTCGTCGTCGATCAAGCGGACACCGTTGCATGCTTAAATGAGCATCTACATTTCCACGGTTCAAAACAAGACTTCTTAAAACTTGATGAAGCGGAGTTATCAAAAGTATACGGGTTTCCGTTACAACTCGTAAATCACGATCATACGAGAAGTTGCTGTGAGGTGCCATATGCTAATTGATGCGCTACAAAACTATGCATTTATGAGATACTCGTTTATTAGTGGTTTAATTGTAGGGTGTATCGCGCCACTTCTCGGAACATTTATCGTCGTTCGAAGACTGAGTTTAATTGCAGATGCACTCTCACATATTTCACTTGGTGGGATTACGCTCGGTGTGTATTTATCGAGCATACTCTCATTTACAATTAACCCACTCATTACTGCAACGCTATTTTCAATTATCGGTGCAGTAGGTATAGAAAAGATGAGAACTGTTTATAAACACTTTTCTGAAATATCGATACCAATAATTATGAGCCTTGGGATTGCATTATCTGTTATATTTTTATCACTAGCAAATGGTTTTAACCAAGACTTATTTGGCTACTTATTCGGAAGCATCAGTGCAGTAACTAAAAATGATTTATTTTTAATTAGCTGTATTGGAGTTATCGTCATTACGTTCGTTTACTTTTTATATAAAGAGATGTTTTTATTATCCTTTGATGAAGAGTATAGCGAAGTGATGAAAATTAGTGGATTTATACATTTTATTTTTATCGTACTCGTTGCGTTAGTTATTAGTGCATCTATGAGAATTGTCGGAACGCTACTCGTCAGTGCGATGATGACATTACCGGTCGCTGCCGCAATTCGAGTGACGTCAAGCTTTAAAACACTTATTGCAGTGAGTATATTATTTGGTGAAATTTCGGTCATACTTGGACTCATATTAGGATTTTACTTAAATATCGCTCCTGGTGGTATGATCGTATTAGTTGCGATTTTTATATTATCTATGACATTTATCGTAAATCGATTAGGAGTGAAGATGAATGCCGAATAATGAAAAAGAAAGAATTAAAACAACCCTAAAAGAACATGGGTTTAAACTAACAAAACAAAGATTATCTTTAATAGAAATATTACTGGAAGAAGATAGATACGTCACAGCGACATATGTCTATAATAAAATGTCAGAAATATACGACGGTATTAGTTACGATACAATATATAGAAATCTATATACGCTACATGAAATTGGCGTAGTAGAGGAGACGACATTAGACGGTGAGATGCAGTATATGATCGCTTGTAGCGATCACCATCATCACCACTTTATATGCGACAATTGTGGCATGGTAAAAGTCATCCATTACTGTCCAGTAGATGAATGGCAAAAAGAAATACCAGGCGCTAAAATAAAAGGACATAAAATAGAGCTATACGGTTTATGTTCGAGTTGTCAAAATGATTAAAAAATCACCCCTAAAGTTAGAAATAAAATCTAATTTTAGGGGTGTTGTCATTTAATGCTTATTTATTTTCATTTGCAAGTTCTTTTTTACGTTGTCTTTCTTTTTCGTAATGTGCTTCAGCTAAAATGTCGATTTCTTTTTTAAGTTCCTCGACCATCGTTTCTTCAGGTACTTTTCGCACTGTTTTTCCGTGCATAAATAGTAATCCTTCTCCGCGCGCCCCTGCAATTCCAATGTCCGCTTCACGTGCTTCTCCTGGACCGTTTACTGCACATCCAAGAACGGCTACTTTTATCGGTGCTTTAATATTTGAAATGTATTCTTCGACTTCATTTGCGATCGCAATTAAGTCGATTTCAATACGTCCACATGTCGGACACGCGATAAGTGTTGCTGCGTTTGAAGCGAGTCCAAATGTTTTTAATAATTCTTTTTGAACTTTTACTTCTTCAACAGGATCTGCGGATAATGAGATTCTCATCGTATTACCAATTCCTTTATTGATGAGCACCCCAAGCCCTGCAGCACTTTTAACTGTCCCAGCAAATAACGTACCACTTTCAGTGATACCGATATGAAGCGGGTAGTCGAATGCTTTAGATGCTTTCTCGTACGCTTCGATTGCTAAATGAACGTCAGAAGCTTTCATAGATACGATAATATCGTGGAAATCTAAGTCTTCTAATATTTTAATATGGTGTAACGCACTTTCTAACATTCCGTCAGCTGTCGGATAACCATATTTTTCGATAATGTGACGCTCTAAGCTTCCTGCGTTTACACCGATACGAATCGGTATCCCTTTTTCTTTACACGCATTAACAACCGCTTCAACGCGTTCACGTTTACCGATGTTACCCGGATTGATACGAATTTTATCTGCACCGCCTTCAATAGCGAGTAGTGCAAGTCTATAGTCGAAGTGAATATCGACGACTAATGGTATGTTAATTTGTTTTTTAATTTCTTTAATTGCTAGCGCATCTTCTTCACGTGGACAAGCGACGCGCACGATTTGACAACCTGCTTCTTCTAAACGTTTAATTTCAGCGACTGTCGCCTCAACGTCATGGGTTTTCGTCGTTGTCATACTTTGAATGATAATCTCGTCTGAGCCACCAATCACTAGATCGCCAACTCGTACAGGACGAGTGTTTTTACGATGTGTAATTTCTGACATTTAATATATCTCCTTGAAACAATGTGATTTATTTTTTTGTATGTTCAATTATACAACAAATCTATTATATTGTAATGATGAACAAACTATTTTATCGTCTGCTTCTTTTTGAATACGGGTAGTTTCTTGTCGTAATATATTAAGAAGATTAATACGATAATATATATGAACCAAAGTTCTTTACCCGTTATCAGTTTTAAAATTGTAAAGAGTATCGTCGGAATGACGAAACTATAAGAAATGATTTTAAACCAGTTCATATAATCCGTACGTTTATTTCTCATTGATGCAATTTTATTTAATATAAATGATAGTAGTAATAATAATGTAAATGAAAATGCAGCCATCACTATAATTTGTATGATTGAATACACTGCAAAAAAGAATCCAGTACTCTTCATATGTGTATCAATATATTGCTTTAACTCGTTTTCGTTATTAAATTTATTAAAACTTGAGTAAGGTAAATAATCTTCAGTCATATTATGAATTTGAATGCCTTGATGTTGAAATATTATAAAGGCATCTTCTAATGGTAAAGACTCTTCTGTAAAGACAATTCGACCTTTAGAGGTAGTTAAGGTTTTTTCATCTCCAACGTAATAGCCATCTTTAATTTCAAAATGAGGAATTTCGTCTTTTACTTCGCTTAGAGCATTTGCAAATTGATTTGTATTAAAAAAAGATAACATATAAGGGACTGAAAGAAGTATACCTATAATTAATATGTTTAATAACAGATACTTAAAGGGTACAGTTCTAAATAGAGGATACTTTTCAAACTTCAGTAGTCGTTTGAAATATTTTAAATAATCCATGAATTCAACACATCCAAGTTCTATTTTAGTCAGACATTTGACTGATTTACTGATAGGTAGAAACTAATACCTTTTATTGTAGCACTTAATTTGGTATATTTGGGATGTAAACATCATTAGGAGGAGATTTTAGTTATGGCATTTGAACTACCTGAGTTAGACTATGCATATGATGCGTTAGAGCCTACAATCGACAAAGAAACTATGGAGATTCACTACTCTAGACATCATAACACTTACGTAACAAACTTAAACAACGCAGTTGAAGGTACAGAATTCGAAAACAAATCTTTAGAAGAATTAGTAAAAGATATCGATTCATTACCTGAAGATATTCGTACTGCTGTAAGAAACAACGGTGGTGGACACTACAACCACTCATTATTCTGGCAATTATTAACTCCAGAACAAAAAGACGTACCAGCTGAACTTAAAGAAGCTATCGAAGATAAATTCGGTTCTTTAGATTCATTCAAAGAGAAATTTGAAGCTGCAGCTGCAGGTCGTTTTGGATCTGGTTGGGCATGGTTAGTTGTTGGGAATGATGGTTTAGAAATTATTTCTACTCCTAACCAAGATAACCCATTAATGGAAGATAAAACACCTGTGTTTGGTGTGGATGTATGGGAGCATGCGTACTACCTTAAATACCAAAACAAACGTCCAGAGTACTTAGGTGCAATTTGGAACGTTGTAAACTGGGAAAAAGTCAACGAGTTATACCAAGAAGCTAAATAATAACTTCCTTTCAAGCCATGAGTTTAAAAACTCATGGCTTTTTTTAATGATTATCGTGATAATATGTTAAAATAGAATGTGAATTTTTACGAAAGAAAGTTAGGTTGAAGCGTGTGAGACGTGTTAGGAAAAAAAGCTCTGAAGAGATTAAATATCAGTTATTTAAGTCGAGAGCAAATACTTTAGTATTTATTGTTTTTATATCATTTATAATTTTAATTCTTCGCCTCGGACAGTTACAAGTCATTCAGGGTGAGTCTTACCACGAACGCGTTGAAAACGCACAATACGTTAAGATCAATCAAAACGTACCACGTGGTGAGATTTATGATCGAAACGGTAACGTACTCGTTAAAAATAAATCCGAACGTGCAATTTTCTTTACGAGACATCGCAACATGTCTAATAGTGAAATTATGGAACTAGCCAATAAGCTATCTAATTATTTGGAGATGGATGAAGAAAATTTAACGTTACGTGATAAGCAAGACTATGCATTAAACAATTATTTTGATGAGTTACTAAAAGAAATGCCTAATGAGGCCACATTACTTGATGACGGTAATATATCTAGAAATGATTTTAATGAAGCGGTATATGAGAACATTAGTAATGAATATTTAGACTCATTACTTACTGAAGAAGATAAAAACATCATATCTATATATACGAGAATGATCGTCGCAACAGAATTAGATCCCGTTACTATTAAAGGAAGTAACGTCACAGAAAAAGAGTTCGCTACAATTAATGAAGATCTCGATAAGTTAGAAGGAATTACAACTGGAATGGACTGGAAAAGAGAATATCCTTATGGTTCAACACTACGTACAATTCTTGGAGACGTAAGTTCACCGAAAGAAGGACTACCTAAAGAACTCTCTGATTATTATAAATCACTTGGATACTCTCAAAACGACCGTGTCGGTAAATCATATTTAGAGTTTCAATATGAGGATATTTTACGTGGTGAAAAAGAAGAGGTTAAATATTCAACAGATTGAGCAGGTCGTATTATCAATCAAGAAGTTGTAAAAGATGGTAAACCTGGTAACGATTTATATTTAACAATCGATATCAAATTACAGCAAGAACTAGAAAAAATTGCAGAGCATCATTTAAAAGAAATGCGTAATTTAGCAGAAGCTGCAAAACAACGTGCGGATTTAAATGGCGATATCGAATGGGACATTCGACCAGAGTTTTTAGATACTGTGACTCTTGTCGTACAAGATCCATATAATGGTGATATTTTAGCGATGGTTGGTAAACATATTAATAAAGACGGAGATATTGAAGATTTTGATTATGGTACATTTGCTGTGAGTTATGTACCAGGTTCATCCGTTAAAATTGGTACGGTTGTTACAGGTTATCAAAACGATGTTCTACAACCTGGAGAATCACAAGTCGATGAACCACTCGTATTTGCAGATGGTACGAACAAATCTTCATTCTTTAACCGTGACAATAGTTACAACGTAGACGATCAACACGCTTTAATGGTATCTTCGAACGTTTACATGATTAAAATCGCACTTCGTTTACTCGGCTTAGAATACGATCGTAATATGCCACTGCCAAGTGATATTTCTAACGATGCATATAAACTAAGAAATGGGTTAAATCAATTTGGACTTGGTGTGTCAACAGGTATTGACTTACCTAATGAAGAGACAGGTATTTCTCCACCACTAACTAATAACCCTGGGAACTATTTAGACTTAGCGATTGGACAATATGACACGTACTCTACACTACAGCTTTCACAATATATTTCTACAGTTGCGAACGGTGGTAATAGAATGCAATCACACCTTGCAAAAGAAATTAGAGAGCATAATCCAAATGAACCAGGAAAAGTAATACGCTCGTTCAATGGTAATGTTTTAAATACTGTCATGATGACTGACGCTGAAAAAGAACAAATTTCTAAAGGGTTATATGATGTATTTAATACCCATCATCAATCGACGGATAGATACGGAACAGGATGGGATGCGTATCATGAATTAGAACCAAAAGCTGCTGGTAAAACAGGAACTGCAGAAGCGTATCGTGAAGGAGTTTCAGTTTTAAACCAAACGTATATCGGATATGCACCATATGACAATCCAGATATGGCATTCTCTATTATATGGCCAACGACACCGATGACGATTCCATTCTTCCCAGCCCAATATATGGGAAGAGATGTTATCCAAAAATATTATGAGCTTGAATATGGTGCGCCTAAAAAAGATTACTACAAATATAATTTAGATGAATTTTACAGACGAATTAAAGCAGGCACGTATGATAGTTAGACTACTGAAAATTTTCAGTAGTCTTTTTTGATTTTACATATTCTTTACAATACGTTTATTTAAAATTTAAAAACGACCTGTACTATGTAATCATAATCAAAACCATTTGGAGGAATTAAATTGAAAAAGCAAACTTTAAGCGTAGCAATGATGTTAGTTCTAGGAGGTACACTTGCAGCATGTAATAATGATGCTGAAAATGATGACAACAATGCATCAAATGAAACAAGCACAGAAACGAACGAAGAAAAATCTTCAGTCACTGAACAAGCGATTGTTGGTGACGGTTCAAGCACAGTGTTCCCTATCTTAGAAATCGTCAATGAAGACTACAATGCTGAATACGGAAGTGCAGCAGAAATTGGAGTATCTGGTACAGGTGCTGGGTTTGACAGATTTATCGCAGGTGAAACAGATTTCCAAAACGCTTCACGTCCAATTAAAGATGAAGAAAAACAAGCGTTAGAAGACGCAGGTATTGAATACACTGAATTAGAAGTCGCGATTGACGGTTTAACTGTAGCAGTTAACAAAGACAACGATTTTGTAAAAGACTTAACATTTGAAGAGTTATACAAAATCTACTCAGGTCAAGCTGAAACATGGGCGGATGTTCGTAGTGACTTCCCAGATGAAAAAATTGTTGTATATGGTCCAGACCAATCTCACGGAACACATGACTTCTTTAAAGAAGAAGTCATGGATGATGAAGACATTCAAGGTGAGTTAATCCAAGATACAAACCAAGTAGTAAACGCAGTTACATCTGATAAAAATGCAATTGGTTTCTTCGGATATAACTTCTACTTAAACAACAAAGATAAGTTACAAGCAGTAGCGATCCAAGGTGAAGATAGCACAGAAGCTGTTGAACCAACAGAAGAAAACGTTAAGAGTTATAAATATCCACTTTCAAGAGCATTATACGTGTATGTTGCGGATGAGAAAGTGAAAGAAAACGAATCGTTAAGTCAATTCATTGAGTTCTTATTAGATAATGCATCAGTAGCTGCTGAAGATTCTGGTTACGTAGCATTAGACGAAGAGAAGCTTAATGAGCAAAAGGATAAGTTCAAAGAGATTATTGGGAACTAATTAAGTAGGGATTTATATGAAGGATTTAAGTATACAACAACAAATAGAACGAAAAAAACGTTCAAAAACTCTTGAGAAAGCAGTACCTATCGTACTGTTTTCTATTACTATTGTTTCAGTATTAACAACAATAGGTATTTTATATACATTAATTTCTGAAACATTCCATTTTTTAAGAGAAGTATCAATTGTGGAATTTTTAACGAGTAAAACATGGAACGCTTTTAGTAGCACGCCAACATTCGGTATATTCCCATTAGTCTTAGGAACGTTAAAAATAGTTGTTATTGCGACATTGTTTGCTGTTCCAACAGGTGTATTTTCAGCAATTTATTTATCTGAATACGCACCAAAATCAGTGCGTAAAGTATTAAAGCCAACATTAGAAGTGTTAGCTGGTATTCCAACAGTTGTATATGGGGCATTTGCGATCACAGTGGTCACACCGATGTTACAATCTATTTTTTCATCGATGGGCCACTTTAATGCAATTAGTCCGGGACTTGTTGTTGGAATTATGATTTTACCAATGATTACAAGTTTAACTGATGACGCGATTACGAGTGTACCTGATGCAGTTAGAGAAGGGTCTTATGGACTCGGTGCAACGCAGTTAGAAACTGTTTTTAAAGTAGTCTTACCGGCTGCTTTATCAGGGATTTTAGCGTCAATCGTACTTGCAACAAGTCGAGCTATCGGTGAGACGATGATCGTTTCAATTGCAGCAGGGTCAACACCAAATAGCAGTTTCAACTTATTTGAGTCACTTCAAACGATGACAGGGTTTATCGTACAAGTGACGTCTGGTGATGCAGCATTCGGTTCTCAAGTGTATTACAGTTTATATGCTGTTGGTATCACGCTATTTATATTTACTTTAATTATGAACGTATTAGCAATGTGGATTGCAAAAAGATTTAGGGAGGAATACTAATGGCTATGGATGAAGCAGTATTAGTCAAAAGACAATCAAAGCGTCGAATGCTGAATTCTATTATGAGCAAAGTATTCTTCTTATCAACGATGATCGGTATTGTTGTGTTAATTATTCTTTTAGCATCGATTTTAAAACAAGGTGTCGGTGCGTTATCTATTGATTTCTTTACTAACTTTAGTTCAAGTCGACCAGAAAGAGCAGGAATTAAGGGTGCCTTAATTGGTACTTTATGGTTAATGGCTCTAACAACACCTATAGCAGTTATATTATCTGTCGGAACAGCTATTTATTTAGAAGAATATGCGCCGAAAAACAAACTCACTCACTTTATCGAAGTGAATATTTCGAACTTAGCCGGAGTACCATCTGTCGTATTTGGTTTACTTGGTTTAACAATATTTGTAAGACAATTTGGCTTAGGGAATTCAGTTCTCGCTGCGAGTTTAACGTTAGCGCTAATGATAATGCCGGTAATTATCGTATCGAGTAAAGAAGCATTACGTAGTGTGCCAAATTCTATTCGAGAAGGTTCAATCGGACTTGGTGCATCTAAATGGCAAACGATTTATAGAATCGTTTTACCTGCAGCAGTACCTGGTATTATAACGGGTATTATACTAGCGGTATCTCGTGCAATAGGTGAAACAGCGCCACTCGTTGTAATTGGAATTCCAGTTGCATTATTAGCGACTCCAAAAAGTGTTTTTGATTCATTCCAAGCACTTCCAATGCAAATATATAACTGGGTAAAAATGCCACAAGAAGCGTTTGTTAGTTTAACATCAGCTGGAATTATCGTATTACTCGCGATGTTATTACTCATGAACCTTGTCGCAGTACTCATAAGAAATAAATATTCAAAAAGATTTTAGGTGAAATAAGATGGAAGTAAAAGTAAAAGAAGACAATAAAGTAAAAGATATATTAACTCAAGATCAAACTTTAGATAAAACTTCTGGTAAAGAAGTATTTATGACAAATAATTTAAATCTTTGGTACGGAGACACGCATGCATTAAAAGATGTAAACTTAGCATTTAACGAAAAAGAAATTAGTGCGATTATCGGACCATCTGGTTGTGGTAAATCGACTTTCATTAAGACGTTAAACCGAATGGTCGAGCTCGTTCCTAACGTTAGAATTGAAGGAGATATTTTATATAGAGAACAAGATATTTTAAATAAAAAAATGTCTCTTGAATCGTTAAGAACAAAAGTTGGAATGGTGTTCCAAAAGCCGAACCCATTCCCAAAATCTATCTATGAGAATATCGTGTACGGTCCAAGAGTACATGGTATTAAAGATAAAAAGACACTCGATGAAATCGTTGAGAGAAGTTTAAAACAAGCAGCACTTTGGGACGAAGTAAAAGATCGTCTTAAAGATAATGCATATGGTCTATCAGGCGGACAGCAACAACGTTTATGTATTGCTAGAACACTCGCGATTGAACCAGATGTTATATTAATGGACGAACCGACAAGTGCACTAGATCCAATCTCTACAATTAAAATCGAAGATTTAATGCAAGAGTTAAAAGAAAAATATTCGATTATTATCGTGACACACAACATGCAACAAGCAGCTCGTGTTTCAGATAAAACGGCATTTTTCTATAACGGATCGGTAATCGAATATGATGATACTAAAGTCATCTTTGAAAACCCTCGTGATCAACGTACAGAAGATTATGTAACAGGTAGGTTTGGATAATGAAGCCGAGACAAAATTTTATTAATAATTTAGATGAAGTCACTTCATATGTTTTTAGATTATCAAACGAAGTAGAAAAAAGAATTGATAAACTCATTCACTGTATAGAACATAGAAATGTAGATGCGCTAAAAGATATTTCTAAAGAAGATATTGTTGTCAATGACTTAGAGCTTCTAATTAATGAAAAGATTATATCTTTAATTACATTAGAAGCACCAGTTGCCTCTGATTTAAGAATGTTAATCTCTTATATTAAAATCGCAGAAGATTTAGAGCGAGTGGCAGATAACGTTGTAAATATTGCAAACGTAAGTGCTGAATATAATATCGGTTCAGAAGAAATTATCAACAAATTTAAGTCGATGTTACAGCTGTCAAAACTCATGCTTTCAGATGCGACCGTTGCCATGGAAACAAAAGATTTAGCTTTAATTAAAGAACTATTATCTAGAGACGAAGATATCGATATGCTTTATATCGATACGACGTCAGAAGCAATCGAAAAAATTGAAGATAAAGTCATTATGAGTCAAGTTGTGTTAATCGCTAAATATATTGAACGTATCGGTGATCACTTAGAAAATATAAGTGAACATCTATACTATTACTTGACTGGTAGACAGTATCAATAAAACCACTTTATAAAAGTGGTTTTTTTATTTAAACTATTATAATAATATCTGTTAAAATGAAGAGAGAAAGGATGTCTCCATGAGTAAAAAAGAACTACGTCACGAGATGATTGTAAAGTTAAAGTCACTTAATCCAACGGATAAAAGACAAAAAGAACAGAATATATATCAATCTTTAAAGAAATTTATACACGAACACAGTATAAACTCTGTTGGGATTGTTTTATCGATGCCACATGAAATTGATACGCTTCCGATTATTGAATACTTAAACGATAATAATATTGCTGTATATGGTCCAAAATCGAACTATAAAACAAAAGAAATGGACTTTTATAGAGTGAATAGTGCTGATGAAATTTTCAAAGATGAAAAAGGGATTTTTATACCAACATCAAACGAATTAAATAACGACGTCGATTTACTAGTCGTCCCAGGAGTTATATTTAATGATAAAGGTTATCGTACGGGCTATGGTGGTGGCTTTTACGATAGATTTTTAAAGGGTTATCAAGGAAAAACTGTGTCAATTTTATTCGATGAACAGTTCGGTGAGGTGATCGTTGAATCACACGACATGCCTGTCGATTATTTAATCACGCCGACAAAAAATATTAACGCAAGAGAGAATAGACTATGATTAACAAATGGCAAGCAGCGTATGAAATTGTACGTTATACAAAATATGTATTTTCACGTTATGACGAAGTTGCAGACACGATTTGGTTAAAAAACAGAAAAAATCGTTCACTAATGATTTTAGTTGATGGTCAATTTGAGGATGAAGAAATTGAAACTACAACTAAAATATTATATGACAATAAAGCGAATATCGATGCAGCTGTCGATTTTAATGTAAGTAAAATATATGTCCACTATATCGATTGTGAACCATTTAAACGTCAATTTAAGTCTAAAGCTCTAAAAGTTATTCACACAGGTACGGATAGTATTGCAAATGTCATATTAAATCCATTCTATAAAATAGATACGAAATATAAAAAATCTAAACCGCTAGATTGGTATAAGAAGCGTGTTTTATCAAGTAACCCGCTTGAAACGTATCTAATTAAATTTACACCGATGACGTTGATACTTATAATGATCAACACACTCATCTTTTTAACGAATTTATTTTATATTCATATACGTGATTCAGTCCACATCACGAACAACTTAGGTTTAACACATCACGGAGTCAATCAAGATACGGAGTTTTATCGACTCATTTCGAGTGCGTTTTTACATGCAGATGTCGAACACTTTTTATTTAATATATTTGCGATATACGTCCTAGGTAAATTTGTTGAATCGATATACGGCTCTACGAAAATGCTTATAACTTATGTTTTAACGGCAATCGTAGCAAATATTGTTTCTCTTGTGTTTATTACAAATGCACTTTCTCTAGGTGCAAGCGGGGCAACTTACGGTATGATGGGGCTACTCGTTATACATCTACTTGTTTATAAAAAAGTTCAAAAGAAACTCATATTTCAAGTACTCGTTGCCTTTGTTGTCATTGGTATTTTAACGAGCTTCTTTAGTAACATTAATCACTATGCGCATGCAGGTGGGTTTATATATGGGCTTATATTAGGTGTTATTTATAACTTTAAAAAAGTAGATTTCAAAATTGCTATCGGAGCATTTATCTTAATGATTGTTTTACCGGTGTCTATGTGGATGATCCAACGAGATCATGTATCATATCAACCGTATGATGAGGAAGCACTCCGTTATTTTTATGAAAAGGATTACACTCATGCTCTCGAAAAAGTGAACGAAACATTTAAATATGGAAACGAGACGAGTATGAGTTATTATATACTCGGTAAACTTTATGAAGTTGCAGGGGATGATGCAGCCGCTGAGGAAAACTTTAATGTCGCTTTTGAGCTCGATCCAAAGAATGAGTATGTATTAAAACGTAAATTGTTAGAATTACGTAAAAACCAAGACTTTGAAGCGATGGCAAAACTTAGTGAGGATGTTAATGTAAATAAAGTAAAAGATGAAGAACTTTCAGTCATACTTGAAGAATTAAGTTTTAGAGGATATTAAAAAGCTCGCGAATATTCGCGAGCTTTTGTTTTAAAGGTCTGGATAACCAAATGTAAAGATTGTTGCGAGTGAGAAGAATCCGAATGTTGCGATTCCTGCGATACTAAAAATAATACCTAGAATGTTTTTAGATCTTACCGCGTTTATTAATGCGTATACACTTAAAACTGCAATAAGTAACATTAATAGTGACATCGTGTTTACACCAATGTGAATCGATGTACCACCAATTTTAAACAGTTCACCTGTATTAATAAAAGGCATTTTTAATCCCCCAATACTTTTAACATTACGTTAACTCTATTGTATAATTGATACATGTAAATGTCTAGACTATTTTGAGGTGACACTATGGAAATCATTACATTACCACTTGGAGCGTTAAATACAAATTGCTATATTGTTTATAATGAGAAGAAAGATTGTTTGATTTTTGACCCAGCAGATAATAGTGATGAAATTATTCGTACAGTTGAGGAACACGACCTAACCGTCAAAGGAATTTTACTTACTCATTCACATTATGATCATATCGGTGCGTTAGAGGAAGTATCAAAACACTTTAATTTGCCTGTATATATGAGTGAACAAGAGTCAGACTGGTTACTTGATCCGACTAAAAACGGTTCGATTCGTTTTATCGAAGTGATTACTGCTGACGTTGAGAGAGTTTATGTTGGTGAAGGGGAGCTTTCAATTGGAGAATTTGACTTAAAAATACTTCATACGCCAGGTCATTCTCCAGGGAGTTTAAGTTATATATTTGAAAACGATATGTTTATTATTTCTGGAGATGTGCTCTTTAACAAAGGTGTTGGCCGTACAGATTTATATGGTGGTAACACAGAAGCGGTTATGCATTCAATTAAAGAGAAGTTATTTAATTTAAATTTAGAGTATGACGTCTATCCTGGTCACGGTATGCCAACGACATTGCTCGAAGAAAAATACGAAAATCCTAACATAATATGGTAAATAAAAAAAGAGAGTTCAGACAAACGTCTGAACTCTCTTTTATTTTTTTACTGGTTACCAAATGCTGGTTCCATAAGGAAAGTTGAATAGTAAGTAAATCCAACAAAGAATAGCATGAGGTAAGCTGCGAATACATACATATACATTCTTTCAGTCAGTTTCATATATCCAAGTAATATAAAGAAACCAGTTTGACCGATGAAGAAAAACGCCATTTCTGTCATATCACCGACATAGAATAAAATCGCAAAGATTGCTGTCCAAAAACCGAGCGTTTTAAATACTTTATCCATCGTAATCCTCCCACCAAACCATAATCTATTAACTTAATTATAATCAACTCTAATCGATAAGTAAATACCAAATCAGGAATTGTAAATTCTTAAAACTTTTAAAAATAAAAAAAGATAAAACCGACTTTTTGAGCATATGTGTATAGGAGGGATGAAATGGAGAATCTTTTACACCATTTATTAAAACAAAGTATATCTGATTCTTATACAGATATACATATTACATTAGAACACTCACACGGTTTAATTAAAATAAGACAATTTGGCAAAATGAAAAATTTCGCTTGTTGTAATACGCATACGTACAAACAGTTCGTTAATTATTTAAAATTTATTGCTGAACTCGATACGAATGAACATAGAGTCCCCCAAAGTGGCCGAATTGAAAAAGATGTAGATGACGTAACTGTGAATATTAGAATTTCAACGTTGCCTACCTCTTTAATGAATGAGATCGTCGTGATTCGAATTTTAAATAGTGCAAAAGACATCCCTTCTGAAAAGTTATTTAGGAGGTCTGATGAATATAGTCATTTAAAGGAATTGTGTCTGAAAAAAGATGGATTAGTACTATTTACTGGACCAACTGGATCTGGTAAATCGACTGTGATGTTTCGATTGTTAAATGATATTAGAAACGTTGGTGACAAACAAATTATTACGATTGAGGATCCAATCGAATTTGATTTACCAAACATTATACAAGTTGAAATTAATGAAAAAGCAAAACTAGACTACGCACCGATTCTAAGGGGAGTAATGCGCTGCGACCCTGATGTTATTATGTTCGGTGAAATTAGAGATTCAACAATTGCGACAGAACTAGTTAAAGCGAGTCTTTCGGGTCATTTAGTTTATTCAACGTTTCATAGTAATAGTGCATATAGTGCGATACTTCGACTTAAAGAATACGGAATTTACAATGAAGAGCTTGCTGAATCGATACAAGCAATTATAAATCAGAGAATTATTCATAATAAAAAACAATCTTTTATTCTATATGAATATATTACAAAAAACGATATTAAAAAGATATTGAGTGGTGAATCGATACGTTATGACACGATACAAGATAAACTTAAACAATTATATGAAAACAACTTGATAGAGGCGAATACGTATGAAGCATATAAAGCGTTTGAAAAATAAATTAAAACAGTACGATGCAGAATTTCTTAAAAAGCTCGCGCATCTATTAAGTAATGGTTTTACTCAAAAACAAGCATTAATTTTTTTAGTAGAACAATATGAAGTTCTAAATATCAAAGATAAAACAAAGCTGTTAGAGCTCATACGAGATGGTAAAAATTTAGAAGAAATACTCACATATATTGGTTATAGCCCTGCAATACTTGCTCAAATTAGATTTTCTGCTGTACACGGTGATTTAATTAATATTTTAGAATCGTGTTACTCATATATCACCAAGCGTAGACAAACGATTAAAAATTTAATGAAGTCACTTCAATATCCGATTATTTTAATCTCTATATTTATAGTGATTTTAATCGTATTAAATTACACTGTTATTCCACAGTTCAATACACTATACGAAGCGATGGGTACACATAAAAGTAATTTGATGACAATACTTACATTCATGCTGAACGTATTACCGAAAATCGTACTCGTTATCATATCAATTGCTATGATTTTTCTAATGTATATATCAATCATATTGAGGTCTAATAATATAGAGTTAAAACAATCTCACTTATTAAAACTACCAATTATTAGCACTTACTATAAATATAATGTGACGTACAAGTTCTCAAGAGAATTAGGGCTCATGCTAAGTAACGGCATTGAATCAAAAGAAATTGTAAATATATTAAAAAATCAAAACTTGGATAATGAATTAAAGTATTTAGGACAAACTATAGAGAAGTTATTATTGTCAGGTTTTTCGATGAGTGAAGCGGTTAAACAAATTCCACTCATCGATCAACGTATAATCCCATTCATTCAGCACGGAGAATATAATTCAAACGTCGGTAAAGAATTAAGTCTATATAGTGAATATGTCCTAGAAGGAATTATTTTTAAACTTGAAAAATTAACAAAGCGTATTCAACCGATCATATTCGTCATACTCGGTTTACTCGTTATTTGTCTATATCTCGTTATTGTATTACCTGTATTTCAAATGATGTCTGACTTAAATTAGGAGGAAAACAATGAAATTTAATATTAAAAAACTAATTCAAAAAAGTAAACAATCAGAAGGATTTACGTTAATAGAAATGTTACTCGTACTACTCGTCATCTCCGTGCTTATCATCTTAATTATCCCAAATATTGCAGCACAATCTAAAAACGTTCAAAACACTGGCTGTGACGCGCAAGTTAAGATGGTTCAAAGCCAGATTGAGGCATATACGTTAAATGAAGGTGAAACACCAACTAACATTAACCAATTAGTGCCAAATTACTTAACAGATAAGCAAACATCATGTGCCAATGGAACAGGGATCACAATTGTTAATGGACAAGCTACAAAAGAATGATGGATTTACGATGATTGAAATGATACTTACATTATTTATTGTAAGTATCATTTTATTATCTACAATTACCTACATCCCAAGATATAACGAAAACAATTATGAAGATGAACTAAAAAATATAGAATACATATTTCAAAACGCCCAAATTAGAGCTCGTACGTATGATACATATCAACACGTTATTATCTATCATTCGACGAATGAAATTGTTCTGAAAGACTATAAACAATATTATGAAAAAAGGTATCAGCTTACATCTTGTTTTATCGTTGAAGGTGGATTAGAAGACGTCATTTACTATCCAACAGGAAATACATCAAAATTTGGCACGATGATATTAAATTGCGATGGCGATGTTATTAAGATAATATTTCAAATTCAAAAGGGGAGGTATCGTATTGAAAGATGATGGTTTTTTATTAATCGATAGTGTCATCTCGTTGAAAATTATGCTTATAATTACGACGATTTTAGTGCCAACAATCATTCATTTAAACCATGTAGACAAACAAGCAGATAATAAACTTGAAATGTTAAGGAGTCTTTATATAGAGATACAAAATAGTGAGGATCAAGATGATTTCTTAAAAAGTGAACGTTATTTTATAAGAGGTGATGAAATTTGTGAAGCGTCTGCAAATAGATGCATTAAAATTAAATGAAGGTTTTACATATATTGAAATGTTACTGAGTCTATTTGTTCTATCTATGATCTTATTTATAACTATTCCAACGATACGACTATTTGGTTCGATTGAATTAAATGAACAGAGTTTTGATATCGATGTTTTTATAGAAGACATTTTTGAAGTAGAAACAAATAAGAAAGATATTGTAATTACAAAAAACAGCCTTACTTTTGATAATGAACACGGAACGATTACGTATCGACTATCTAATAATCGTATTGTCAAATCGATAGACAAAAAAGGCTTTATTCCTTTGATGACGAACGTCCTTGAATTCAACGTTACAGAAGATAAACATCATGTATATATTATGATTGAAGAAGGCGATGAAACATATGAAATGTATATTAAAAAATGATGGATTTATAAGTGTCACATCGTTAATCATATTAGGTTTTATAACAAATGTTTTCTACACATATTATATGCGCTTATATATGATCATTGAGATTAAAATGAATCTTATTTATTATTATGAAAGTAAGGTTAAATTGTTTTTAGGAGCATAGCTATGATATTAATAGGATTTATGGGTGTTGGTAAAACAACTGCTGGTCAAAAGTTAAGTGAGATAACACAAAAGGAATTTATAGACTTAGACGTATATATAGAAAACAAGCATCAAAAAATATCTGACATATTTAAAAATTACGGTGAAAGTGTATTTCGGAAATACGAATATGACGCACTAAAAGAATGTTTAGATGTAGACATACTATCTACTGGTGGTGGGATTGTAGAATATGAACCGTCTCTCAATCTTTTAAAAGAATCTACTCAACTAGTGATCTATATCGATGCACCGTTCGAGGAAATATATAAACGTATTAAAAATGATAGCAGTAGACCCAATGCATTAAGATCATATGAAGAATTACAAGATTTATATGAAAAACGTAGACCTCTATATAAGAGCATTGCTGATATTACGATAAGGAACGAAACGACGGTAGATGAATTAATTCACAAACTTTTAATCGTTGAATAATTGAGTTAACAGTATTTAAGTTGCAATTTGTGAATATAGTATATATAATGAATTCGGATACAAAATCATTGAAAATTGATGTTTTCGGTTGAACGATGTCGGAGAGAACGTATAATTACGTCGCCGAAGGAGCAAGCCTTTTTAGGTGAATCTCTCAGGCAAAAGGACGATATCGTGACGAATCCTGAAGATATTTCAACAGGGCACTTTTTAATTAAAGTGTCCTTTTTTTTATAAAAAGGGGGATATTATGAGTGAACTAAAGAAAACACCACTTAATGATTATTATCGTGAAGTTGGTGCAAAACTTGTAGATTTTGGCGGCTGGGAAATGCCTGTTCAATTTACGAGTATTATTGATGAACATAACGCTGTACGCGAAGACGTTGGTATTTTTGATGTCTCTCATATGGGAGAATTCAAAGTTACAGGTAGTGAAGCAGTTGACTTTTTAAACTACGCATTAACAAATGACGTATCTAAATTAAAAGTTAATCGTGCGCAGTATACGACAATTTGTAACGAAGACGGTGGAGTAATTGATGATTTATTAATTTATCGTCTAGATGACAATACGTTCTTCTTAGTTCCGAATGCTGGAAACAAAGACACAGATTATGAATGGTTAACTAAGATTGATGGCTATGACGTAGAAATATCAGATGAGTCAGATGATTACGCTGTAATCGCAATTCAAGGGCCAAATTCAAGAGCGATGGTACAAAAACACGTTGACGAAGATCTTTCAGAGATGAAAATGTTCGACGCAAAACAAAATGTATCACTTGCTGGACAAGAAGTACTATTATCTCAAAGTGGTTATACAGGAGAAGATGGTTTTGAAATTTATATGAAGCCAGATTCATTAGAAGAATTATGGAAACTATTCAAAGATGATGGTGCAACTGAATGTGGTCTTGGTGCGAGAGATACGTTAAGACTTGAAGCTGGTTTACCACTTCACGGTCAAGATTTATCTCCAGAAATTACTCCAATAGAAGCAAGAATCGGATTTGCTGTAAATGCAAACAAAGATAAATTTATTGGTAGTGATATCTTAAAAGATCAAAAAGCAAATGGTGCTCCACGTCGTTTATCCGCATTTGAAATGACTGGTAAAGGTATTCCAAGAACTGACTATGAAGTATTTGATACTGAAGGTAACAAAGTGGGATACGTTACAAGTGGTACAAAATCACCATCCTCTGGTAAAGCAATTGGATTTGCTTTAGTAGACACTGACTTCTATGAAGACGGTAAGGAATTTATCGTTAAAGTTCGTAAACGTGAAATTCCAGCTCAGTTTGTTAAAAATTTTAAATAAAACATTAAACTTTTAAGGAGTGTAAATATGAGTCATCGTTATTTACCAGTAACAGAAAAAGACAAGCAAGAGATGCTAGATGTCATTGGCATTAAAGATGTTAATGAACTATTTTCAGATATCCCTGAAGAAGTAAGATTTAAAGGCGATTTAAATATTGAACCAGCTAAAGATGAACATTCACTAGTGAGAGAAATGACGCAAATTGCTAACAAAAACATTACGTCAGTTACTCACACATCATTTTTAGGTGCAGGTGTATATGATCATTATATTCCTTCGGTTGTAGATTCTATTATCTCTAGATCCGAATTCTATACTGCATACACACCATATCAACCTGAAGTTTCTCAAGGTGAATTACAAGCAATCTTTGAATTCCAAACGATTATCTCAGAATTAACAGGCTTACCAATTGCAAACTCATCAATGTATGATGGAGCAACTGCATTTGCTGAAGGTGCAACGATGGCTGCTGGTGCAACGAGAAAGAAAAAAGTTGTTGTATCAGGTGCAGTTCATCCTCAAACGTTAGAAGTCGTCAAGACTTATGCAAACGCTCAAAATGTAGAAGTAGTTGTCGCTGATTTAGACGGAACTAAGACTGACTTAAAACATCTTGAAGAATTAGCAGATGAAGACACAGCAGCAGTAATGGTACAATATCCAAACTTCTTTGGTTCAATTGAAGATTTAGAAGCAATCGAAAAGATTGCACATAAGCATAAAGGGTTATTCATTGTAAACTCTAACCCACTTGCACTTTCATTACTTACACCTCCAGGTGAATTCGGTGCAGATATCGTTACTGGGGACACACAAGTATTCGGTATCCCGTCACAATTCGGTGGACCACACTGTGGATACTTTGCAGCGACTAAAAAATTAATGAGAAGAATGCCAGGACGCCTTGTCGGACAAACTAAAGATGACGAAGGTAACCGTGGTTTCGTATTAACTTTACAAGCACGTGAACAACATATTCGTCGTGAAAAAGCGACTTCAAACATCTGTTCAAACCAAGCGTTAAACGCTCTAGCATCATCAATTGCAATGAGTGCTTTAGGTAAGTATGGTGCGGTAGAGATGGCAGAAAACAACATCCAAAATGCACATTACGCAAAAGAAGCGTTTAAATCAGCTGGGTTTGAAGTATTTGGTGATATGAACTTTAACGAGTTTGTCGTTAAGTTAAACAAAGATGTCACTGAAATTAATGATGAGTTATATGAAGACGGATTTATCGGTGGTTATGATTTAGGATTAGACTTTGAAGCGTTCAAAAATCATATGCTAATCGCTGTTACAGAACTACGTACAAAAGATGAAATTGACGCGTTTGTTGAAAGGTTAGGTGCTTATAATGGCTAAAAAAGGTTCAAGCCCATTAATTTTTGAAAGAAGTATTGAAGATCGTTATGCATATTCGTTACCTAAACTTGAAATCGAGAAAAAAGAACTTTCTAGTTTATTAGATGATAAATTTATCCGTAAAGAAAAAGCTGAGTTACCAGAAATTAGTGAACTTGATTTAATTCGTCACTACACTGAACTCTCAAACAAAAACTGGGGAATCGACTCAGGATTCTATCCATTAGGATCTTGTACGATGAAATACAACCCTAAAATTAACGAACAAGTTGCTCGTCTTGCTGGATTTGCTTATTCACATCCATTACAAAACGAAAAAGCAATCCAAGGATCATTAGAAGTAACTTATCGTTTACAAGAATCATTAAAAGAAATTACTGGGATGGATGAAATCTCATTACAATCAGCAGCAGGAGCTCAAGGTGAGTGGACAGCTTTAATTATGATTAAAGCATTCCACGAAGCAAACGGCGACTTCCAAAGAACAGAAGTAATTGTTCCAGACTCAGCACACGGAACAAACCCAGCTTCAGCAACAGTTGCTGGATTCGATTCAGTTACAGTTAAATCAAACGAAGACGGAACTGTAGATATCGAAGACTTAAAACGTGTTGTAAGT
Source organism: Nosocomiicoccus massiliensis (assembly GCF_002871345.2). Lineage (NCBI taxonomy): Bacteria > Bacillati > Bacillota > Bacilli > Caryophanales > Staphylococcaceae > Nosocomiicoccus > Nosocomiicoccus massiliensis. Next base: position 333,832 of record NZ_CP136964.1, read on the forward strand.
GATAAAACTGCAGCAATCATGTTAACTAACCCGAATACTCTTGGTCTATTCGAAAAAGATATTTTAGAAATTAGAGATATCGTACACGGTGCGGGTGGTAAGTTATACTATGACGGCGCGAACTTAAACGCGATTATGGCTAAAGTTCGTCCTGGAGACATGGGCTTTGACGCAGTACACTTAAACTTACACAAAACATTCACTGGTCCACACGGTGGTGGTGGTCCTGGTTCAGGTCCTATCGGAGTTAAAGCGGACTTAGCGAAATTCTTACCAAAACCTCACGTTAAAAAAGAGGGAGATACGTATAAACTCGATAACGATATTCCACAAAGTGTTGGGCGCGTAAAACCTTACTTTGGTAACTTTGCGATTTACTTACGTGCATACACGTACATCAGAACGATGGGGCCAGAGGGGCTTAAAAAGGTTTCTGAAGATGCAGTGTTAAATGCGAACTACATGATGAGACGTCTTGAAGGTACTTATCATTTACCATACACACAACACTGTAAACACGAATTTGTTTTAAGCGGTGTGAATCAGAAGAAAGAAGGAGCACGTACTCTAGATATAGCAAAACGTTTATTAGATTACGGTTATCACCCACCAACAATCTACTTCCCACTTAACGTTGAAGAAGGTTTAATGATTGAGCCTACTGAAACAGAGTCGAAAGAAACGTTAGATGGATTTATCGATGCATTACTAAATATCGATAAAGAAATCAAAGAAGATTTAGACTTAGTATTAGAAGCTCCACATACAACAGTAATCGGAAGACTTGATGAAACACTTGCAGCACGTCATCCAGTATTACGTTATGAAAAAGAAGATATTATCGAAGATAAAAAATAATTGAAAAAGCGATTCGAATTTTTCGAATCGCTTTTTCTTTATTTAGAATTAATTTTACCAGTCCATTTAGCGATACCACTTTTTAATACGTAAATATCTTTATGACCCTGTTTCTTTAAAATTCTTGCAGCTCTTAGCGCTGTACGACCATTTTGGTCGTATAAGTGTACAGGTTGGTCTGTACGTAGTGATTTCGCTCTCGTATTAAATGTGCTTAGAGGGATGTTACGCGCACCTAATATATGTCCGTGCTTATAAGAATCTTTTTCTCGTAAGTCGACGAGTTGCACTTTACGTAAGTTTTGACTAAATTCTTCTTCACCTACAATATTAACTCCTCTAACACTTAATACAGCATTAATTATAAATAAAACTATTAAAATAGCTAAAACAATTAATAAAATTATTGTCGTAGTACTCACACAATCGCTCCTTTTTAGATACAATATATATTATAGTGTGTTTGTCACAATTTTAAAAGTGTAATCTGGGGGAGAGAAATTTGACAGCAAAATGGAGTTATATTAAAAGTGGTAAACAAGATGCGTTTTATAACATGGCGCTAGACGAATTACTCATGAAGAAAGTTGAGAAGGGTGAGATTAATCCAGTATTACGTTTGTATGAGTGGGAAATCCCAACTCTGTCAATCGGTTATTTTCAAAAGATACATAGAGAAATCGATGTTGAAAAAGTAAAAGAGTATGGCTACCAGCTCGTAAGGCGTAAAACGGGTGGTCGCGGTGTATTACACGATAAAGAACTAACGTACAGTCTCGTGTTACCTGAAAATTACGAAGGAATGCCACATACTGTAACAGAAAGTTATAAAGTATTATCGATGGGATTACTAGAAGGGTTTAAAAATTTAGGTTTAGACGCTTATTTTAGTATTCCGGAAAAAACTAAAACAGAAATACGTTCGAGCGTATGTTTTGATACACCGAGCTGGTATGAACTTGTCGTTGAAGGAAGAAAAATCGCAGGAAGTGCACAGACAAGAAATGATGGTGTTATTATGCAACACGGTTCAATACTTCTAGATGTTGATATCGATCATCTATTTGATATGTTTAAATTTACAAATGAACGTTTTAAACAAAAAATGAAAAGTGATTTTAAATCAAAGGCTGTTCCGATTAATGATCTAACAGACAAAAATATAACAGTCGATGAATTATACATAGCATTTAAAGACGGATTTGAAAAAGGATTATCAATGACAACGACGGAATATACGTTAACAGAAGACGATTTAAACCAACTTGACGTCTTAATCGAGAAATACAAATCTGAAGAATGGAATTATAAACGATAATAAAAAACGTAAGTTTAGAATTAATCTCTAAACTTACGTTTTCTTTTCGTTTTACGGACCGCACGTCTATATTTTCTTTCGTCTTCAGATAAAATGAAGAAGTAATATATACCATAAAAAATTAAACCAATAATGACTAAAGAAACAGCCATATTAAATATTAAATTAAAAACAGTATCTAAATTAGTGAGAAGACCAATAATTGCTATGATAATTACGATATAAAATAATATTTTTTTCAATTGAATCAACCTTTATAAATATTTATTGAGATCTTTGATTTTATTCAGCTGTTTTTCGATATTCTTTTTATCATCTTTACCAATCGCTTCGTTTAAAGTGTTAATCTCTTTAAGTAAGTTACTATTAAACACTTCTATTTTATTATGTTGCCGATTTAACATATCTTGAAGTTTTAATTCATCTACGTCGCTGTTATATGTGTTTATAATCTCTTTTAAATTAGATTCGATATTAGAAACGGTACGTCCGTCAATATCCTCTTCTTCCTTAAAGTTTTCCGCTTCTATTGAAAGAACATCTAACTCTTTTTTAACACCATTTGCATATACACGGACGACATTTTGATATTTAGAGATGTTAGTATCTTTCTTATCACGACTAATACGTGAAATTTCTTCTTCTATATTTTTAAAATCATCTTTCAGTTTTTGATTTTCAACTTCAACAGAGTGTAGCTCCTTTTCAAGCTGTTTAACTCTATTAGATTTTTCTTCATATTTTTCATTTAAATTTTCTGGTGAGCAAGCTACTAAGCAAAGTGAGATTGCTCCAATATATAATGATTTTTTCATTAGAATCCCTCTCAATACTTTATTATTCTACCATTTCTTTAAAATTATTAAAAAGAAAATGAAAAGTCTTTTAAAATACGGTAAACTACGGTTAAGGAGTGATTATGAATGAGCATTATCGAAAAAACAAAAGAGTTACTAAAGAAATATGAAATAGATGCGCTAATCGTATCTAGTACTCACAACAGAAGATACGTCTCAGGGTTCACAGGATCAAGTGGCGTAGTAATAGTAACTGATGAAGGACAGTACTTAGTATCTGATTTTAGATATAATGTACAAGGACGTGAAGAAGCACCTGATTTTGAATTCGTGTTACAAAAGGGAAGTTTAACGTCGTTTGTCATCGAATTTTTAAAAGAAAAAGGCGTTAAAAAACTCGCGTTTGAAGCAGCCTATACGAATTATAATGAGTACAATACATTAAATGAGCATTTTGAACTCGTACCGATTAACAACGAGTTTGAAACTTTCCGTATGGTTAAATCAAATGAAGAAATTGAAAAAATTAAAGTCGCTTGTAAAATCGTCGACGAAGCATATGAACGTATTTTAAAATTTGTAAAAGTCGGTATGACAGAGTTAGAAGTTAAAGCTGAGCTAGAATATATTATGGCGCAACTCGGTTCAGAAGGTCCGAGCTTCGATACGATAGTAGCGAGTGGTCATAGAGGGGCATTACCTCACGCAACACCTTCAGAAAAAGTTATTGAAGATGGAGATCTTGTGACGTTAGACTTCGGTGCAACTTATAAAGGGTATGTTTCAGATATTACACGTACGTTTGGTGTCGGTAATGTTTCAGACGAACTCAAAAAAGTGTATAATATTGTATTAGAAAGTCAGTTAAAATCTTTAGAAATAATTAAAGCTGGATTTACTGGTAGCGAGGCAGATAAGGTAGCTAGAGATATTATTGATCAAAATGGATATGGTGAAAACTTTGGTCACTCACTCGGTCACGGAATTGGTCTAGAAGTACATGAAGGTCCAGGACTCGCAAAAACTGTCGATACAATGTTAGAAGAAAATATGATTATTACGATCGAGCCAGGTATTTATGTTGAAGGACTTGGTGGCGTTAGAATTGAAGATGACGCGCTCGTAACTAAAGATGGACTTCAAAAACTGACACATAGTAGTAAAGAGTTATTCATAATCAAGTAGGAGGATAATTTAATGATTTCAGTAAACGATTTTAAAACAGGACTTACAATTGAATTTGATAACGGTATTTGGAGAGTTATTGATTTCCAACACGTTAAGCCAGGAAAAGGTGCGGCGTTTGTACGTTCTAAATTAAGAAACTTACGTACAGGTGCAATTCAAGAAAAGACGTTTAGAGCAGGTGAAAAAGTCGGGACAGCACATATCGATAACAATAAGATGCAATTCTTATATAACGATGGTGACGGATATGTGTTCATGGACAATAACACGTTTGAACAAGTAACGATTCCAAAAGAACAGTTAGAACATGAAATTAATTTCTTAAAAGAAAATATGAACGTGTCTATTATGACGTATGAAGGTGAAACTTTAGGTGTTGAACTACCAAAAACTGTAGAGCTTGAAGTAGTAGAAACAGAACCAAGCATTAAAGGGGATACTGTTTCTGGTGCGACAAAAGAAGCGAAACTCGAAACAGGTTTATCTATTCAAGTACCACTATTTGTCAATAATGGTGACGTACTTGTAGTAAATACTGAAGAAAGTTCATACGTTTCAAGAGCATAATCTTTTTAAAAGCAGATATTTTATCTGCTTTTTTTAATTACCATTTGAATTGGTCATACCACTAAAGTAAAATACTATTATAAACAGTTTAGGAGATTTGATTATGAAATTAGAATATATAGACCAACTCATTGAAAAAATGGAAACAGCTAATTTAGTTGAACTCACATATAAAGACAAAGAAGTGGATATTAAACTTAAGCGTGAATCAAAAGTGCCACAATATCAAGCGCAACCTGTACAACCAGTACAGTCTGTCGAAGCACCTATTCCACCAGCGCCAGTAGCAAGTGTTCCAGAAACTAGCGCTCCTGCTGCTGATACTTCAAACATTCATACGATTAAAGCGCCGATGGTTGGAACATTTTATAAGAGTCCATCACCTGAGGCAGATCCTTATGTTCAAGTCGGCGATAAGATTGAAAACGATACGATCGTATGTATTTTAGAAGCGATGAAACTATTCAACGAAATTGAAGCAGAAGTTTCCGGTGAAATTGTAGAGATTTTAGTTGAAGATGGAGAAATGGTTGAATATAACCAACCATTATTCAAAGTTAAATGATAAAAAAAGTATTAATCGCAAACCGAGGAGAAATTGCAGTACGTATTATTCGTGCGTGTCATGAACTCGGTATTGAAACAGTGAGCGTATACTCAGAAGCGGATAAAGATAGCTTACACCGGAAACTCGCAACTGAGTCGTATTGTATCGGCCCTAAATTATCTAAAGACAGTTACTTAGATATGATTAGTATCATAACAATCGCTCAAAATACAAACTGTGATGCAATCCATCCAGGGTATGGCTTTTTAGCTGAAAACGTCGATTTCGCAGAGATGTGTGATGCGAGTAATTTAATCTTTATCGGTCCACATTATAAAACAATCGCTTTAATGGGTGTTAAGGACGTTGCAAAGGATACGATGCAAAAAGCAAATGTCCCGACAGTTCCAGGATCTGATGGTGTTGTAAAATCACTAGACGATGCAAAGAAAATTTCAGAAGAAATCGGATATCCTGTCATTATTAAAGCAAGCTACGGTGGTGGCGGTAAAGGTATTCGAGTTGCACGTAACGAGAAAGAGTTAATTCAAAACTACAAGTTAACTGAACAAGAAGCCGAAAGTGCGTTTGGGAACAAAGATTTATATATCGAAAAATATATTAGCAATTTTAGACATATTGAAATCCAAGTACTTGGTGATTATCACGGAAATGTCGTTCATCTTGGAGAAAGAGATTGTACTGTTCAACGCCGTATGCAAAAGTTAGTTGAAGAAGCTAAAAGTCCAATTATTTCTGAAGAAGTTCGAGAAGAAATGGGGCAAGCAGCAGTTCGTGCAGCGAAATTTATCGACTATGTCAACGCAGGGACGATTGAATTTATATATGATCTCGATGAAGAAACGTATTACTTTATGGAAATGAATACGAGAATTCAAGTCGAACATCCTGTTACAGAAATGATTACAGGGATTGATTTAGTTAAAATGCAAATAAAAATTGCAATGAGAGAAGAAATACCATTTACTCAAGAAGACATTGAGTTTAATGGACATGCGTTTGAATTCAGAATTAACGCAGAAAATCCTTATAAGAACTTTATGCCTTCTGCTGGTAAAATTACGAAGTTTAAAGAACCAGGTGGATTCGGTGTACGTTTAGAAACAGCTTGTTATCAAGGATATACAATTCCACCATATTACGATTCGATGATTGCAAAACTTATCGTATATGGAAAAGACAGAGACGACGCATTACAGATTGCACGTCGCGCGTTAGATGAATTCATCGTTGAAGGTATTAATACGACGATACCATTCCATCAAAAAATTATTAATAATGAAGCGTTTATTAATAACGATTATAATACGAATATGCTAGAAAACCATGATATAATGAGTGAATGAGGTGATTATAGTGGAAGTATTAGGACACGATGAATCCATTGGTAAAATTAAGATTTCAACAGAAGTACTTGAAGTTATTTCAAGTATCGCTGTTTTAGAAACAAAGGGTGTTTCATCTTTACAAAATAACTTAGCGAGTGGAACAATTGAAAAAATTGGTAAGAAATATCGCGGCAAAGGTATCCGTGTAGATGAGTCAAACGGATATTTAAAAATTTCTGCGTACGTCAATCTATCTGACGGTAAAAATGTGCATAAGATTGCAGAAAATATCCAAGAGAATATTAAACAATCTATCTCAACGATGCTCGATATTAATGTAATTGATGAAATTAATGTTCACATCGTAAATATTGCGAAGTAATAGGTGTTTTTATGAATAGACATGAACAAAGAATTAAAGCATTTCAAATACTGTTTCAAATCGATAATGACGCAGTGTCATTAAAAGATGTGAAATTTAAAGAGATGTATAATAAATATGATTATATTAAGCAATTAGTAGATTATTATATTGCTCATCAAAATGATATTGATGATAAAATTAGTAGTTTACTAAAAAACTATACGTTAGATCGTATTAGCAAAGTCGATAGAAATGTCTTACGTATATCAGTGACGGAGATTCTTTCTACAGATATACCGAAAAAAGTGATTATTAACGAAGCTGTAAAAATCACAAAAGTCTATAGTGACGTAAACAGTTTTAAATTCGTAAACGGTGTGTTAAAAAACTTTAAAAACGAGTGATATTATGACGAACGAGCAAGTGCTAACTGTGAGTGCTTTATCATCATATATTGAAGAAAAATTTGTTAGAGACCCGTACTTAGAACGGGTCTTTATTAAAGGTGAGATATCTAATAGTAAATTACATAGTTCAGGTATTTTATATTTCACTTTGAAAGATGAATCGACAACACTACGCGGTATTATGTTTAGTAATAGTGTGAAGCGACTAAAAAAAGTTCCGAGTGATGGGGACGGAGTCATCGTAGAAGGTAGGATATCTGTCTACAAACCCGGAGGATATTATCAAGTTATCGCAAACGATATTGTACTCGATGGTCAAGGACAGTTATATGAAAAGTTAGAACAAAATAAAAAGATGCTTCAAGCGCAGGGTTATTTTGATCCAGCACATAAAAAACAACTTCCTTATTTTCCAAAAACAATTATTTTAGTCACAAGTGCGACAAGTGCTGCATATGAAGACATGATACATGCTACTGAAAAGCGTTTCCCACTTACAAAAATAAAAGTCATTAATACGTTAATGCAAGGTGAAAAGAGTATCGATTCTGTCATTAACAACTTAGATTATGTAGATCAGTTACATGCTGATGTTGTTATTTTAGCGCGTGGTGGTGGTTCAATTGAAGACTTATGGACATTTAATGAGTTAGAAGTTGCCAAAAAAGTATTTAATATGAAAACACCAATTATCACTGCAATTGGACACGAAACAGATACGACACTCGTGGACTTTGTATCTGATAAAAGAGCGACAACACCAACGCAAGCAATGGAGCATGCTTTGCCTGATCAACGATATTTAAAAGAGAGAGTTATCGAATCACAATTAGTATTGAAAAAGAAAATACAAGATACACTTCTCAACAAACAATCAAAACTTGAAAGCCATAAAAGCTATTATAAATTTAGAATGCCAACACGGTTGTATGATCAACATTTACAACAACTCGTCTATAAAAAAGATCAATTAGAGTCGTTGTATAATAAAAAGTATAATGAAAGACACCATCAATTTAGTCATTTGAATTATAAAATCAATACGCTCAGTCCACGACATATTATTGAAAACGGACAAACACAAAATAAGCAATATCGACAGTCATTAACTAAATTAATGCAATATAAGATAGAACATTCTAAATTGCAAGTAAAAAACAAACTTGAAATTTTAGATAGTTTAAATCCACTAGAAATTCTAAAACGTGGATACTCATTTGTTAGTTTAGATGGACACGTCTTAAAGAGTACAAATGATGTGGATGTCGGAGATGTAATCCAAGTGAAATTAAGTGATGGTCGCTTAGAAACAAAAATTACTGAGGTGTATAAAGATGAGTGAATCAGTAAAGGAAACACAAAGCTTTGAAGAAAAAATGAAAACACTAGAGTCAATCATCGAACAATTAGATCGTGAAGATGTTCAATTAGAAGAGTCTTTAGATTTATATAAAAAAGGTATCGAACTTTCTAAACAGTGTGATGAGATATTAAAAAATGCGCAACTTGAAGTCGAAGCTTTAGAAGGTAATACAGATGATTAATAGCTATCAAAAATATTTAGACGATGTCGATAAACATATTAAACATCATTTAAGTTTAAATGATGTGTCTGATCGTATTAAAGAATCTTCGTTATATTCAATTTCCGCAGGTGGTAAAAAAATACGTCCACTCCTTCTCTTTAAAACGTTGAGAGCACTTAATCACGAATTAAGTAACGGGGTACCTATGGCTGCTGCTATAGAAATGGTCCATACGTATTCATTAATACATGATGATTTACCTGCGATGGATAATGATGATTATAGACGTGGAAAACTGACAAACCACAAAGTGTATGGTGAAGCAACTGCAATTCTAGCTGGTGATAACTTATTAACAGAAAGTATTCATCTATTAACTCTCGCGGATTATAGTAACGATGTTAAAGTTAAACTTATTGAAACTCTTACTTCTGCAGCAGGTCAAAATGGAATGATCAGTGGCCAGATGAACGATATTTTAAGCACAAATGCATCGATTGATTATGAAACGTTAGAACAAATTCATCGTCATAAAACTGGAAAACTAATGGTTGCACCAGTAATATCAGCAGCAATTATTGCAAACCAAAATGAAGATGTTATTGCGACATTACAGCGATTTGCGGAAGAACTAGGATTATTATTCCAAATTAAAGACGATCTTTTAGATGTACAAGGTACTAAAGAAGAAATCGGTAAAGAAGTCGGCACAGACGAAAAAAACAATACGACGACATATGTCTCTTTATTCGGTATTGAAGGTGCGACAGATCTTCTAAAGAAAAAAGAGAAAGAGACGACTGAATTATTATATCGATTAAAAGATGAAATTGATATTATTCATTTAGAAGATATCATTACCATTGTTGTAAATCGTACGAAATGATATTCATACATATGGATATCATTTCTATTTTTATAATCTTTTTTAAATGATATAATTAGAAAAAGATAGGTGGGTGCTATATGAAACTTGAAGAAATAGAAAATCCATCATTTTTAAAAGATAAAAGTGATGAAGAGCTTGAACAATTAGCACAACAAATTCGAGACTTTTTAATAGAATCATGTGCAGTAACAGGTGGGCATATCGGTGCTAACTTAGGTGTCGTCGAGCTCACTTTATCATTACATCGTTTTTATAATTCACCAGAAGACAAACTTTTATTTGACGTTGGTCATCAAGCGTATATCCATAAAATATTAACTGGAAGAACGACAGATTTTAAAACGCTACGTCAATATAAAGGTCTGTCCGGATTTCCTAAAATGTCGGAATCAGAGCATGATGTATGGGAAGCAGGCCATTCATCTACTTCGCTTTCAGCTGCATTAGGTATGGCGAAAGCACGAGATATCAGAAATGAGAAATATGATGTCGTTCCGATTATCGGTGACGGTGCATTAACAGGTGGAATGGCCCTAGAGGCGTTAAACCATATCGGATCTGAAAAAACGAAAATGACGATTATTTTAAATGATAATGAAATGAGTATCGCACCAAACGTCGGTGCAATACACAATATGTTTGGACGTATTCGAACGAATTCAAGCTATAACAAATTTAAATATGATGCTGAAGAATTACTCGAAAGAATTCCGTCATTTGGACCGTCTTTAAGAGATTTAGCTGATAAAGTTAAAGACAGTTTAAAATATTTAGTCGTAGACGGTGTATTTTTCGAAGAACTCGGTATTAAATATATCGGTCCAGTAGATGGACACAATTTTAAAGACATTACTAAAGCTTTAGAATCAACAAAAAATTATGACGGACCAGCAATTATTCATGTCATCACAAAAAAAGGTAAAGGGTATTACCACGCTGAAAATGATGAGGTAGGTACTTGGCATGGACTCGGACCTTATAAAATTGAAACTGGTGAAACAATTGGTGGCAGTGGTACACAGTCGTGGAGTGAATTCGTATCGAATTCAGTTTTTGACCATGCATTAGAAGATGAACGTATCGTCGCGTTAACACCAGCAATGCCGGTAGGTTCGAAATTAACTAAGTTCCAAAACGAGCTACCAGAAAGATTTTTTGATGTTGGAATCGCGGAACAACATGCCGTCACGATGTCTGCTGGACTCGCAGCTTCAGGTATGAAACCATATCTTGCTATTTATTCGACATTTTTACAACGCGGATATGACCAAGTGTTACATGACGTAGATCGTCCAAACTTAAATGTATTTTTTGGAATTGATCGTAGTGGGTTAGTCGGTGCTGATGGTGAAACACATCACGGCATATTTGATGTGAGTTTCTTACTACCACTTCCTAACATGACGATTATGATGCCTCGAGACGAAGTTGAAGCGAAATTAATGATTGACTACGCTGTCGAATACGATGGTCCAATTGCATTACGTTATCCTAGAGGAAATGTTAAAGGTATTGAAGTCACTGAACGTCAGCCAATTGAAAAAGGCAAATGGGAAGTCGTCCATAAAGAAGACAAGAAGCACGTTGTAATCATCAGTTACGGTCCAACGTTAGATATTGCTGAAGAGGCAAAAGACATGCTATCTGAAACGAATATTAATGTTGAAATCGTAAATGCGCGCTTTATAAAACCGGTAGATGAAGAAATGTTACATGAATATGGTAAGGAAAATGTACCGATGTTAATTGTCGAAGAAGTCATCGAAGCCGGTGGTCTTGGCCAATTTATTCAAGGGTTTATGTCCCAACATGACTTTACAAATGATGTTAAAACAATCGCTATACCTGACTTATATATTGAACAAGGTGACGTTGAACAGTTACTTATAGAAGCAGGAATTACTTCTGAAAATATTGTAAATACAATACAAAAAATGGTAAAACATAATGGCTAAGATCCGTGCAGATCAATATATATTTGAACATTTTAGTCTTGGCACAATTGAAGACGTCAGACGTCTAATTATGGCAGGAAAAGTGTTAAATAATAATGAACCAGTGTATAAACCATCTGATATTATCGATACGAAGAAGGTTGATATTCGCTTTAAAAAAGTGAAAACTTACGTTTCAAGAGGCGGTATCAAATTAAAAGCTGCGATTAATGAATTTAATTTAAACTTAGAAAATTGTATCGTTCTTGATATTGGAAGTTCAACAGGTGGTTTTACAGATTGTAGTTTACAGCATGGTGCAGAGTCTGTTTACGCAGTTGATGTCGGTACAAACCAACTCGACTATAAACTTAGAACAGATTCACGTGTCACAGTGATGGAGCAAACGAATTTTAAGCATACGGCAATTGATGATTTTAAAAATTTACCAAACGTCATGACGATTGATGTGAGTTTTACTTCTATCGTCCCGATTATTAGACACATCACTGAACTTTTCAATCACGAATACACAGTCATTGCATTAATTAAACCACAATTTGAAAGCTATTTAGAAGAAAAAGAGGATACACTGATTATTCAAAGCGACGTGACGAAGAGAAACGTAATAGAGCGCGTTGTTGAAGTATGTACTTCTCTTGGATTATCAACGTATGATATTATTCGTTCACCAATTACTGGTACAAAAGGTAACGAAGAATTTTTACTTCACATAAAAAATGATGGGGAAAATTCAGTGATCGAACAACAAAAAATCGACCAATTATTTTAAACTATCCGTTTTCGGATAGTTTTTCTTTTCTTTTAGTTTGTTATACTACACGAAAACATGATATTATTGAATAAATATTAATGATATACATTGAGGTGACAATTATGTCTAGTAAAGTAGTAAGGCAAATTAAAATTAGAGAAATTATTACGAGTAACGACATTGAAACGCAAGAAGAACTTGTCCAAAAATTACGCGAAAATAATTTCGATGTAACTCAAGCAACGGTGTCACGTGATATTAAAGAATTACAATTATTTAAAGTTCCAAAAGCTGATGGTACGTATATTTACAGCATGCCTGAAGATAGACGTTATCATACTCTTGAAAAACTCGGTCGCTATTTAATGGATAGCTTTGTAAAGCTAGATTATCAAGACAGTTTAATAGTATTAAAAACGTTACCTGGTAACGCACAGTCAATCGGAGCGATTATTGATCAACTCGAATGGGAAGAAATTATCGGTACAATTTGTGGAGATGATACGTGTCTTATAATCTGTAGAGGAGAAGAAGCAAGAGATAGCGTTAAAGAGAAAATTTTTAATCTGATTTAAGGAGCTGAGCACTATTTTACTCCGTCTAAATATCAATAACTTTGCGGTACTAGAAAATGTAGAGCTTGATTTTTACAACCATTTAACGATTATTTCTGGTGAATCCGGAGCCGGTAAGTCGATGTTAATTGATGCGTTGTCATACTTAGCGGGTAAGCGTGCTTCAATGGATGACATTCGTTATGATACGAGTGGGCTCGTATTAGAAGGTGTGTTTGATTTTCCAAATACCGCTACACTAAACGCCTTACTTGAACAATATAACATCCCAGTTGATGAAGTTTTTATCGTTAAAAGAGAGATAATGCATAACAAAAAAAGTATCGTTAAAATCAATAACCAAATGATTACTCTTGGCCAACTTCAAGAAATTATGCAAGAAGTATTTACTATTCATACGCAACACAAAAACGATGAATTATTAGAAACAAGCCGTCAAATCGATTATCTCGATCGATATATTGAACTCTATGATGAAGAAGATTTTAAACAGTATCAGCAGTTATTTTATCAATATGACTCTATACAAAAACGTATCGCAGAACTCGAATATAAAGATCGCAATCGATTAGAACAACTAGAACTATTAGAACACCAATATAATGAACTTCAATTAATGAATTTCACGACAGAAACTGAAGAAGATGATTTAGAAAAAGAACTCGAATACTTAATGAATTTTGAAAACGTCAATGAGAAGTTCGAACAAATTAAATCGATTTTAGACGGTGAAATTAGTGTTCAGTCTCTTTTATATGACGTCGTGCATCAACTTGAGGGGATTACACCATTTGATGAAAAGTATTCTATATATACTGAAAAACTCGAAGAGAGTTATCATTTATTAACTGAGCTAAATAGTCAAGTTACGAATGATTTGAGTACGCTTGAATACGATGAAGCGCGTTTAAACGAAATCCAAGACCGTTTAAATAGTATTAATCAGTTAAAACGTAAATTTAATGAGACATTTGAAGGTTTATTACGTTTAGAGCGTAAACTAGAGACGGATATTAATGATTTAAAAAACTTTAGTCAATCATATGAAGAATTAATCAATGAAAAAGAAAAAGTGTTTAAACAATTAAATGTATATGCTAAAAAGCTACATGACATTCGTCTTGACCGTAAAGACTTTTTAGAATCTGCGATTGTGAAAGAACTAGAAGACCTCGATATGAAAGATGTTCAGTTTAAAATCGATGTAAAGGAAACTCAATTTAACACACTCGGATTTTCTAACGTTGAATTTTTCATTACGACAAATAAAGGTGAACCGTTGAAACCATTAAACAAAGTGGCTTCAGGGGGAGAAGTTTCACGTATTAATTTAGGGCTCAGATCAATCTTTTCAATGTTTGAAAATCAAGCCCTCGTAATTTTAGATGAAATCGATTCAGGAGTCAGTGGTAAAGTAGCGACTAAAATGGCAGAAAAAATGAAACTACTCGCAAAGACGAGACAAGTATTTGCGATATCTCATTTACCTCAAGCAGCAGCGGTGGCAGACCATCATTTACACGTGTATAAAACAGTTGTTAATGATCGTACTGTTTCGAAAGCTGAATATTTAGATGAAAATGAACATATTGAAGAGATTGCACGTATGTTAAGTGGGTCTACGATTAATGATGCAGCAATTAAAAACGCGAAAGAATTAATAAAGACGAGTAAACAGTAATTTGTTTACTCGTCTTTTGCTTTAAATCGCTCTTGAACTCGTTTATTTTTTCGCTCTCTATGAAGGACGTATCCTGCAACGAACCAAACTCCGAACACTAAGAGTACTAACCCTACAATAAATTGAAGGACAAGAGAACTAAATGGATCAATTGTGATACCGAATATACTGTCGCGAATTAATTTTACGCCATATCCTGCAATAAAGACAGGAATCACTAATATTAATAGTGCAATTATTTTTTTCATGTAATCAAACACCTTACTCAACATAATTATATAGTCTGTTAATGAAATCATCGTTTGTTAATGTATAATAGGAGATAATACATTTGTTTCATCGTATTTATTCTAGTCTATATAGAAAATGCGAGCAAGTAGTATATTTTTTTACAACTTTCACTGGTCTGACCAGTAACTTATGGAGGGTTTTATGGAAAAATCATATGACATCGCGATAATCGGTGGAGGTACAGGCGGCTATGTAGCTGCGATACGTGCAAGACAACTCGGCTTTACTGTCGCACTCATTGAAAAAGATAAACTCGGTGGCACGTGCTTACATAACGGTTGTATACCAACGAAAAGTTTGCTGAACACTTCAAATTTAATAAAAACTGCCAATCAGTTATCTGAATTCGGAATTTCTGAAGTATTGAATTTTAATTATGAAAAAATCATTGATAAAAAGAATAAAACTGTAGACACGTTATATAACGGTGTGTCATCACTCATGAAAAAACATCAAATTGACGTTTACTATGGTCATGGGAGGATATTAGGGCCGTCAATTTTCTCACCGATGGCAGGCACAATCGCTGTAGAAACTGAAAACGATTCTATTATTATTAAAAATGATTATGTCATTATAGCGACTGGGTCTAAACCGATCGAACTTGACTTTTTACCATTTGATGGGGAATTTGTATTGTCGAGTAAAGAATTTTTATCTCAAAAAAAATTACCTAAATCTGTAGGTATTATCGGCGGTGGAGTCATTGGATTAGAACTTGCATCTATATTATCTAATTTAAATGTCGACGTGACGATAATTGAAGGTAGTCAAAATATAATTCCTAATGAAGATAAAGACGTTATTCGTACGCTTAAAAAACATTTAGAACAGAGTAATGTAAAAATCACAACTGACTTTAAAATTAGTAATCAGAGCGTTACAGTTGATAACGGTGTTTCTATAAAGTATAACGACGAAACATTGAATTTCGAGCAAGTAATTGTTGCGATTGGGCGTAAAGCCAATATCGATGATATTGGCTTAAACAACACGAAAGCAAAATTCAATACTTATATTGAAACGAATGAATTTTACCAAACAGCAGACAGCCATATATATGCGATTGGAGATGTATTAAATACATATCAACTCGCACATGTTGCTTCAAAAGAAGGCATAATAGCGGTTGAGCATATTAAAGGTTTAAATCCAATCACACTAAATTATGACACTGTACCGAGATGTATATATACGAATTTAGAAGTTGGGGTAGTCGGTCCTACAGAAGAACAGTTAAAAGAAAAAGGTATCGAATATAATGTGAGCGTATTACCACTTCAAGCAGTTGGTAAGGCGATTATTGAAAATGGCGGAGAAGGTTTTGTTAAGTTAATTACTGATAAAGATAATATGTTATTAGGCGCATCGATTGTTGGACCAAATGCGACTGAAATTATTAACGAATTATCGCTTGCATCGTTTTTAAATAGTTCGGTAGAAGAACTATATAATTCAGTACATGCGCATCCGTCAATAAGTGAAGGAATTATGGAATCTGCATTACTTATTGACGAAAGAGGGATTCATTTTTAAGGAGAGATTCGAATGATAGATTATAAAACATTAGATTTAACAGAAGACGACTTAAAAGAAATGTATCGTTTAATGTTAACGACACGAAAAATTGATGAACGTATGATGTTATTAAACCGTGCGGGAAAAATTCCATTTGTCGTATCGTGTCAAGGTAAAGAAGCGGCACAAGTCGGTGCAGCTTATGCTTTAAAGAAAAAAATTGACTATTTAAACCCATATTATAGAGATTTAGGAATGGTAACAACACTTGGTACAACACCCTTAGAAAGTATGCTTGCAGCATTTGCGAAGCGAGATGATACGTCAAGTGGAGGGAGACAAATGCCCGGTCACTTTAGCGATTACGAGTTAAATATTGTGACTCAAGGATCAACTGTAACAACTCAAGTACTTCACGCAGCAGGTATTGCGTATGCATTAAAAATGGATGGTAAAGAAGCTGTATCATTTACTTCACTCGGTGAAGGTTCTACGTCTCAAGGCGATTTTCATGAAGCGCTAAACTTTGCGAGTGTTCATCAATTACCGTATATATGCTTTATTGAAAATAATGGTTACGCGATTAGTGTCCCAAAATCACTTCAATACAATATTGATGACTTATCAGAGCGAAAACATGCATATGGAATACACGGAGAACAAATTAACGGCAATGATCCACTTGAAGTATTTCAATCTGTAAAAGCTGCTCGAACACGTGCTATCAACGGGGAAGGTCCTACGATAATCGATGCGCTAGTTTCGAGAATTGGGGCACACTCTTCAGATGACGATGATTCTTATAGAGATAAAGCACATGTACAAACATTAAAAGACACGGACTGCTTAATCACGTTTAAAGATTATATATTAAAAAATACAACGATAGAAGAAGAGTGGTTCGAAGCAATCGATGAAGAAGTTAAAAATATTATTAACGACGCGACAAAAGAAGCAGAACATGCACCATATGCAGAACCTTCTTATGCGTTAAAACACGTGTATGAGGAGGAATTATAATGACAAAAACGATGACATTGTTAGAAGCAATCCATGACGGATTAGACTATGAGATGGGAAAAGATGAGAATGTATTCGTTCTAGGAGAAGATGTCGGTCAAAAAGGTGGCGTGTTTAAAGTAACGGCTGGACTCCAAGAGAAGTACGGAAAAATGCGAGTGCTCGACACGCCACTCGCAGAATCATTAATTGTCGGTACAGCAATTGGCGCGTCACTCGCAGGGAAACGACCAGTTGCTGAAATACAGTTTGCAGAGTATATATTACCTGCGACAAACCAAATTATGAGTGAAGCAGCTAAAATTAGATATCGTTCTAATAATGGATGGCATTGTCCAATTGTAATTCGTGCACCATTTGGTGGAGGGATACACGGGGCACTTTATCATTCACAATCGATTGAAAGTGTATTTAGTTCCACACCCGGTTTAAAGGTTGTTATACCTTCTACACCAAGTGATGCAAAAGGATTACTTATTTCTGCAATACGCGATAACGATCCTGTTTTATTTTTCGAGCATAAAAAAGCATATCGTTTACTTAAAGAAGACGTACCGACAGGTGAACATGTTGTACCTATTGGTAAGGCAGATATTAAACGTGAAGGTAAAGATATCACGGTAATAACTTACGGGTTATGTGTTCATATGGCCATTGAAGCGGCTGAACGATTAGAGAATGATGGATACAGTGCTAAAGTTGTTGATTTAAGAACAATTTACCCGCTCGATCAAGAGACGATTATAGAATCTGTTAAAGACACAAGTAAAGTATTACTCGTCACTGAAGATAATTTAGAAGGTAGTGTAATGAGTGAGGTATCTGCGATTATATCTGAACATGCATTTTACGATTTAGACGCACCAGTTATGAGACTTGCCGCACCTAACGTACCAGCGATGCCATATGCACCACCAATGGAAGACTATTTTATGGTGAATCCAGATAAAATCTATGAAAAGATGAAAGAACTTGCAGAACATTAAAAGAGGTGAAACGATTGATAGAAGTCATTAAAATGCCAAAACTCGGAGAAAGTGTGCATGAAGGAACAGTAGAAGCGTGGCTTGTTGAGCCTGGTAGTAAAGTAAATGAATATGATCCGTTATGTGAAATTTTAACCGATAAAGTAACAGCTGAAGTCCCTTCTAGTTTTGAAGGAGTGATAGAAAAAATACTCGTAGATGTTGGTGAAACAATAGAAGTCGGAACACCAATTTGTGAAATTAAGGTATCTAACAAAGTTCATGAAAAAGAACCAGAACAAAAATCTCAACCACAAACTAATAAAAAAGATAATAATAGTACAGACACACAAAAAGAGATTAAAAGAATATCACCTGTCGTGATGAGATTAGCATCAGAACATAACGTTAATTTAGATGATGTTGAAGGTACAGGACAATTTGGACGTGTTACAAAAAAGGATATTTTATCGTATATCGATAATCCTGTGAAAAATGAAGCACCAAAAACAGATAAATCATCAATCGGTATTAAAACTACTAGTGACACTTCTAGACTAGAATTAACCGGTGTTAAAAAAGCAATCGCAAATAATATGGTGAAATCTAAAACTGAAATTCCACATGCTTGGATGATGATAGAAGTAGATGCAACAGAGCTCGTTCATTTAAGAAATAAATATAAAGATGCATTTAAATCTGAAGGTATTAAATTAACTTATTTTGCATTCTTTATAGAAGCAGTAGCAAAAGCCCTAAATACAAATAAAATACTCAATAGCAGTTGGCAAGGGGATTCTATTCAAATCCACGATTCAATCAATTTAAATATCGCAGTATCCGCTGATGACGACTTATACGTTCCGGTCATTCATAATGCAGATATGTTGTCGATTCGAGGAATCGCAAAAAAACTTGCACAACTTGCTGAAAAAGGCAGAACACATGCGCTAACTTCGGAAGATATGCACGGTGGGACATTTACAATTAATAACACGGGCGCATTTGGTTCTATTCAGTCACAAGGCGTCATTAACCACCCACAAGCTGCTATATTACAAGTTGAATCTATCGTTAAAAAACCTGTTTTTATCGATGAAATGCTCGCAGCAAGATATATGGTAAACCTTTGTTTATCTATCGATCATAGAGTACTGAACGGTGTAGATGCAGGTAAATTTTTACAAGATGTTAAGAAAAATATTGAGTCTATTGATAGTGAAACAACGCTTTAATCTTTACAAATAAAATATTTAACATTACACTTTAATTATTACAGTAAAGAGGTGCTATCTATGGATTTAGATTTTAAAATATATATGGAAGATTTAGTGGAAAATGCGAGAAAAGAACTCACAGATGTTGGGTACGAACAACTTTTGACGCCAGAAGAAGTTAATGAAGCGTTAGACAAAGAAGGTACTGCACTTGTGATGATTAACTCAGTATGTGGATGTGCAGGTGGTATCGCACGTCCAGCAGCGATTCACTCACTAAACTTCGACAAAAAACCAACACATTTATATACAGTTTTTGCCGGACAAGAAAAAGATGCAACTGAAGCAGTTCGTGAACGTACACCAGACTTTTTACCGTCATCTCCAAGTTTTGCGTTTTTCAAAGACGGAAAAGTGGTAGATATGATAGAGAGACATGAAATTGAAGGTCACGATGTCATGAGTGTCATTACAGATCTGCAAGCATGGTTTATGGAACACGGCGATGACATTTAAAAAAGTGGTCCATTGATGGACCACTTTTTCTTATAGTGCTGTGAGATAGCTTAATCCCATTAATAAACCTGAAACAACGATTAAGATAATCATTGCCCAAATGATAATGTTTTGTGCTTTTTTCGGCATATTGTGAACCCTCATTTTCTCAAATTATATAATTTTATATTACTTGTTCAAGTAATAATTTTCAACTAGGAGTGTAATTAATGAAGAAAGAAAGAGTAGTAGAACTATTAAAAGAACTCGTAATGATCGATTCAGAATCTGGTGATGAAAGAGAGATAGCTAATCGTTTATTTAAAGAGTTCGATCAACTTGAATTAAAAGGTTTTGAAGATGATACACAATCTGAAACAGGTTACGGTGCAGGGAACTTATTCTTTACACTAGAAGGAAATAAAGAAATAGAGCCGATTTGTTTTATGGTTCATATGGACACTGTTAAGCCAGGTAACGGAGTTAAACCCGAAGTTCGCGATGGATATATGTATTCTGATGGAACGACAATTCTCGGTTCGGATGATAAAGCAGGGATCGCTGCAGTAATTGAAGCAATTCGATCAATTAAAGAAAATAATATCCCACATGGTGATATTGAAGTTATCGTAACAGTTGGTGAAGAAACAGGTCTTGTCGGTGCAAAAGCTTTTGACACTTCAGTTGTTAAAAGTAAAATAGGATACGCAGTAGACGGTACAGGTCAAGTGGGTACAATTGTAAACCGTGCACCTGCACAAAATAAAATTGAAGCACACATTCATGGTAAAAAAGCTCACGCGGGAATCGAACCAGAAGTCGGTGTATCTGCAATTAATATCGCAGCGCTAGCGATAAGTAATATGACACTTGGTCGCGTCGATGAAATGACGACATCAAACGTTGGTATTATTAAAGGTGGGGAAGCGACGAACATCGTATCAGACTATGCATATGTGTTACTTGAAGCAAGAAGTTTAGAAGAGGATCGTCTTGCAAAACAAACAGCACATATTGAATCTGAATTTAAAAAAGCAGCGCATAAACTCGGTGGAGAAGTCGATGTTGACATTGACTTAATGTATCCAGCACTGCATTCAGAGGAAGAATCAGAAGCTGTAAAACTCGCAAGCGATGCTTCCGTAAAAATTGGTCGTGAACCCAATATTATTTCTTTAGGTGGAGGCAGTGACGGTAACATCTTTGCAGGCCAAGGAATCGACACAGTCATTTTAGGCTTAGGATATGAAGAGATTCATACGACATCAGAAAGAATGCCACTCGAAGAATTATATAAAATCACAGAACTTATTATTAAAATGGTTGAGTTACAAGCAACTAAATAATAACAGGCGACATATGTCGCCTTTTTTAATCAATTATGGACTGCCATACTTGTACAATGACTGAATCGTCAATCGAGTGTGTAAGTCCTTTTATTAATTCTATTGAAAATGTTAAGTCTAGCTCAACGTGCTCTTTTACGAGCCATCTTCTAAATATATACTCGTAAAGTTTTTTTGTTTCGACGTCTAATTGACCGTCCGACTCAAAAATTTGATATAAACCACTAGGTGTATACGTCGTTGTAAAAGGTGTATTCATATCTGATGCTGTGCCGACGAATACTTGAATTTCTCCGTAACTATATCGTTCCATTACGAATAACCCTTTAATTGGTCCGTTATTATGCTTTAATATTTCGCTAATAATACCGCTATTTAGTAAGTAGTTTAAGTATCGAGTTTTCTTTTTCTCATTATAACTATTCATATTGAAAAATTCTTCGACACCAATTAATCGATACCCATCAAGTGAACGTGTTTCAGAAAAAGGTTCACGTTTTGTCGTAGGGTTTATTTCAAATGAAATACGGTATTGTAGAGGCATTTCTTCGATAAATTTATCAGTATCATACACGCTTATACCAAAGAATTTTTGATAATCATCTTTAAACTGCGCTAAATCTTTATGGTTATAGTATTTTATAATATCTGTTAAACGTCGATGACCATCATAAACTTCTAAAGCAATTTCAGTTAATTGACGGCGTTTTTGATAGTCTGCTGGAGACATCCCAACGAGAGCAGTAAATAGCGTTAAAAAACTTTTCGATTCAACATCCATTTCCATTAACACTTCATCGAAATCTATGTCTTCACGTAAATGATCTTCTATGAATACAATAAACTGTTCTATAAATTGAATAGAGTCCATAATGTCACCTTACTTTCCTTTATATATTATTCCACGAAGGGGTCTAAAAGACAAGATGACTATGATATAATTAGATTACTTTTATATGGAGGTTACTATGTATATTAATATATTAGGTTCTGCGGCAGGCTTACCTTCAAAAAAACGACATACTCAAGCGATAATTTTAGATATGGTTGATGAGCTCAACGAATATTTTTTAATTGATGTTGGAGAAGCATTTCAACATCGTTTACTAAATACGTCTATTAAACCATCTAAAATTAACCATATATTTATTACGCATTTACATGGTGACCACATTTACGGTTTACCAGGTTTTTTATCGAGCCGTGCGCATCAAGGTGGAGAAGGTAAACCACTAAAAATTTACGGACCAAAAGGACTTTCTGAATGGTTAACAACGACGTTTCAAGTAAGTGAGACAATATTGAATTATCCAGTTGAAATAGTGGAAATTGAAGATGGATCTTTTATCTCGATTAAAGATGTTACTATAGAGGTAAAAACACTTGATCATAATATAGAAAGTTTTTTATATGTATTTAAAGAAAATGATCAAAAAGGTGCGTTAAACGTTCTAAAGTTAAAAGAAATTGGTATACGTCCTGGCCCAATTTATAGTGAAATAAAAAATAGTGATACGTTTGTACATGATGGTGTTATTTATGATACGAACGACTTTTTAGGGCCTGTAATAAAAGGGAGAAAAGTATGTATTCATGGAGATACACGACCGCTTCAAAGTGAAGTATATTTCGATTTACTAAAAGACGCGGACTGCGTTGTTCATGAAGCGACATTTTTAGATCATGAATACGAAAAGGCGTATAGTTACTATCATTCTGAAATACATGACGTGTTAAGTATTCAAAAAGATTTACGTGTGAAACACTATATATTCACACATATTAGTAATCGATATGAGGAGGAATTTATTTCGAACTTTATTAAAACGTTACCTTCAAATGTGTCGGTTGCACACGATTATTTTAAATATGAAATTGCTAGAAAAAAATAAGTCAGCCATTTTTTATGGCTGACTTATTTTTTTACGTAATTTCTTCAAAACATTCTTTTTATCGTTATCTTCTTGATGTGTAACTGTTTTTGGATCTCTATGTTCTTTGTAATGTTTCTTCTCAACTTTAGAACAAATGTCTTCAATTACTTCGTCTCGTATAGTTTTTGCTGTTTCATAATGGCGTAAGTTTTTCTTGAGCTGAGAAACAGTACTTACACCTTGTACGATTACGACATTTTTATTCATTAAATATTTATAAGCGATAGCTTCAAGAGGGTAGCCATATTCTTTGATCATTAATATAATTTCTCTTAATTCATCCTGTGAATATCCCATATAACCATGTTTAAACTTTGTTTTAAGTGCTACATCATAATTTTCAGTGAGGAGTCCTTGCATTAACGGACCTCTGGCTAAAAATACATAGTCGTCAGATAGATATTCTTCACTTCGATTATCGATAATGTTTAGTGGTGCCATCAGTACTGATATATCACTATTTTCAGTGTAGTAGTCAATGACATTTTTACGCGTAGTTGAGATACCGTAACTTTTAATGTCGCCTTTTCTTTTTAATGACTCAAACTCACGGATTGTTTCATCCATATTATCGTGAACAGTTCCACCGTGTAACATTAATAAGTCAATCACATCGCGTGATAAACGAAGTTTTGACTGACTAACAGCATGTTTAATATATTCTGCACTTGGATTCCATTTAATTTTTTCACGAAGTGCTGCATCAAATTCATTACCTACTTTTGTTCCGATATTATATTCGAAAAACTGTCCGTAATCGAATAAAATTGAACCAATAACAGCTTCATTTTTACCATATTGATATAAGTCCGCAGTATCGAAGTAGTTAATACAGGACTCAAATGCTAATCTAATAATCTCACTTAACTCTTCACGGTCATCTAGTGGTAAATTCATCGTACCTAGTGCAAATTGTGAAATGGATTGCTTATCTTTAGTAACAAAATGTTTCAAAATGTCACTCCTAACGTTTACAATATTATATATAAATAAGTATAACTCAATTTAACTACTGAATATAGTGAGGTAATACAAGATGAATCAAAATGATGATCAATTAGTTGAAAAGAAACTATCGCATAAAGATATTTATAAAGGAAAAATTATTGATGTTACTGTGTACGATGTTGAATTACCAAACGGAGAAACGAGTAGTAGAGAAGTTGTGTATCATCAAGGTGCAGTAGGAATTATCGCTGTGCACGATGGATATATGTATTTTGTAAAACAGTATAGAATTGCGGCAGAAGAAGTTTTATTAGAGATTCCTGCAGGTAAGATAGAACCGAAAGATACACCTGAACAAACAGCTATAAAAGAGTTAAAAGAAGAAACGGGTCTAGTCGCTAAAGAGGTTCAATATTTACAAGAGTTTTATGTATCTCCAGGATTTTCTAATGAAATCATCTATTTATTTGAAGCAGATCAATTAGAGCTTGAAGAACAAAAATTAGATGAAGATGAATTTTTAGAAATTGAAAAAATTAAAATAACTGATCTAGAACACTTAATGAAAGAAAACGTGTTTAGAGATGCGAAAACGTTAATCGCAGTTCAACACGTTTTATATTCAAACAATTATAAATAAGAACATAAAACAGTCGTTTTTATTTAAACTATTTTAAATAAGCACCATTTCTAGTATAATTAACTATGAAAATCGGAGTGGTGCAAGTGGAAACTAAATTGAAAACAGTTAAAGAACAGTTACAACAATCAGGTTATAAACTGACACCTCAAAGGGAAGTCACGTTACGCGTATTACTTGAAAATAACAGTAAACATTTAAGTGCAGAAGATGTGTTTCAACGCGTTAAAGAAAAGTATCCTGAAATTGGTCTTGCAACTGTATATCGTACATTAGAATTACTATGTGATCTAAAAATTATTGTTAAAGCAAATTTCGGCGACGGTGTCTCAAGGTATGATTTTAAAGAGCCTGGTGAAAAGCACTTTAATCATCATTTAATTTGCGTAAAGTGTGGAAAGATTATTGAAGTTGAAGATGATCTTTTATATGACGTTGAACAAATCGTCGAACACGAGTTTAATTTTAAAGTACTGAATCATCGTTTGACATTTCACGGTGTATGTCACGAATGCCAAATGAAGGAAGACATTAATGAAAAATAACGAAAGAGGTATAGAAGATTATCTGTCGTTTTTAAGAATAGAACGCGGTCTTTCTAACAGTACTTTAGATTCTTACGCACAAGACCTTAATTTATATCGCGATTTTTTAGATAAATTAGACCTTACTTTTAGTACAGTTTCTTCTACTGATATCATTAACTTTTTAAAAGAAGAAAAAGAAAAAGGCAAACGCTCGAAAACACTTGCACGACTCCAGTCAACGTTAAGAAATTTCCATCAATATTTAATTAATGACGGGAAAACAGATAAAAATCCTGCTGCACTTTTGAGTAGTATAAAAATCGAACAATCACTTCCTGACAGTTTAACGATTGAAGAGATGGAACAGCTACTAGATACACCGGAACCTACGACGTCAGGCATTAGAGATAAAGTTATGATGGAACTACTCTATGCAACAGGTATCCGTGTTTCAGAACTCATTTCAATGAATACGATCAATGTAAATAGTGAAATGGGTTTTATTACTGTTGTCGGTAAAGGCCAAAAGGAACGTATTATCCCAATTACGGATTACGTCGCAGAGTTATTACAAGAATATATAGTCGATATACGAATCAATCTACTAAAAGATAAAGATACGGATGCATTATTTTTAACAAATCGTGGTAATAGTTTTACAAGGCAAGGCGTATGGAAGATGATTAAAAAGTATAATTTACTGAGTGGTATTTCAAAAAATGTCACACCACATACATTCAGACATACTTTTGCAACACATTTAATTGAAAATGGTGCAGACTTAAGAATTGTTCAAGAACTACTTGGTCATACAGACATTTCAACAACACAAGTATATACACATCTTTCTAAAAAATCAGTGAAAGAAATGTATGACAAATTTCATCCGCGAAAATAAAGGAAGAAGGTTAATTATGTTTAAAAGAATTCATTTAATCGTATTAGACTCTGTTGGAATAGGAGAAGCTAAAGATGCTGAAAACTTTGGTGATAAAGGAGCACACACTTTAAAACACACGTTAGAATCTAAAGCAGTAGATTTTTCAAACCTTGAATCACTTGGTCTAGGATGTATAGAAGAATTACCTGGATTAAATTGTCCTGAACAACCGAATGCATTTTTTGCGAAGATGAGTGAAGTATCACGTGGAAAAGATACGATGACTGGTCATTGGGAAATTGCAGGTTTAAACATTAAAACACCATTTAAAACATATCCAGACGGATTTCCTGACGCACTTATCAAAAAAATAGAAGAAAAAACGAATCGTAAAGTCGTATGTAATTTACCATATTCAGGAACTGAAGTGATCGATGATTACGGTGAAGACCATATGAAGACGGGTGATTTAATCGTCTATACTTCAGCAGACCCTGTACTTCAAATTGCTGCACATGAAGAGGTTATTCCTGTCGATGAATTATATGAGATTTGTGAAACGGTCCGTGAACTGACATTAGACGATGAGTTTTTAGTTGGTCGTGTAATTGCAAGACCATTCATTGGAGAAGGTAAAGGTAAATTTACAAGAACTGAAAATCGCCACGATTATGCACTCAGTCCGTTTGAACCGACTGTATTAGATGCGCTAAAAGATAACGATTATACAGTATATGCCGTAGGTAAAATAAATGATATTTTCAACGGTCAGGGTATTACTGATATGGTTCGTACGAAAAATAATATGGATGGTGTCGATAAATTACTCAATGTTATGGATAAAGATTTTGAGGGACTATCATTTACTAACTTAGTAGATTTTGATGCAGTTTATGGTCACCGAAGAGATAGTGAAGGATATGCGGATGCATTAAAAGAATTCGATGACCGTTTACCAGAGATTTTTAGTAAATTAAAAGAAGATGATTTACTGATTATCACTGCAGACCACGGTAATGATCCAACATTTACAGGTACAGACCACACTCGAGAGTATGTTCCATTAATTGTAACTTCAAAAAAGCAGTTTGATTACAAAAAAATAAATGACCGTGAAACTTTTAGTGATGTAGCTGCTACTATTGCAGACAATTTTAATGTACAATTTAGTACACATGGTAATAGCTTTTTAGGAGAAATAAAATAGATGGATAAGGCAAAAGTATTTGTATTTCTATTTATATTGATCGTCTCGTTAATTTGGGGTTTCATTTACTGGATATACGTCGTCTAAGACTAAACGTCACGTTTAGTCTTTTTTAATTAAAGATAGGTTGTGAACTTATGAAAAATTATGAAGTAGAGTTAGACGTCTTTCACGGACCACTCGATTTATTACTTCATCTTATTAAAGAGTTAGAAATTGATATTTATGATATTCCGATGGCAGTTTTAACGGAACAATATATGAATTATATTAAGCAGATGACAGAGCTTGAAATTAACGTTGCGAGTGAATATTTAGTTATGGCGAGCGAGCTTTTAAGAATTAAAAGTAAGATGCTTTTACCTGAACCGCCACTTGAAGAATATACAGAAGATCCGCGTGAAGAGTTAATTTCACAATTGCTAGAGTATCAGAACTATAAAATGTATGCTGAGGAGTTAAAGCAACTAAAAGAAGCAGCTGAACAATTTTTAGTGAAAGCACCTCATGAATTTGAAGAAGTCGAAGTGAGTGATACATTTTCTATTTCCCTAGAAGAACTCATTACAGCTTATAACAAAGTAAGACAAAGAGTTGACGTTCAAAATACACACAGTTTTATTACAACAGAATCGTATACACATGAGGAAGCGACACTCTTTTTAAAAAAACGGTTTGAAAATCAGAATGAATTAACGTTAGAAGAAATGTTTTCGTCTGGCGTAAAACGATATCAAGTCGTTCAAATATTTCTAACGCTGTTAGAAGGTATTAGCCAAAGCACATTTAAGTTCGAAAAAAATAACGATGAATATACATTTATAAAATTAAAGGACGTAGCATAATGAGTGTAGAAAAAATTGATATCGTAGAAGCGATGCTTTATATCGCAGGAGACATTGGTGTGAAAGAGTCATCATTAATTAAAAATATCCCAATTACTAAAGATGGGTTAGAACAATCTGTAGAGTTATACAACAAACATAAAAAACACTTAAATATTCTCGTTCATGAAGACATTTATTATTTAAAAACGACTCCGATTGTTGAAGAATACATTCTAAAGTTATTAAAGGAACGTCCAAGTAATAAATTGTCAAACCAAGCTTTGGAAGTATTGTCTATCATTGCGTATAATCAACCAGTAGCAAGAGGTATGATTGAAGAGTTACGAGGTGTATCTCCAGACGGTCCAATTCAGACACTTTTAAATAAGAATTTGATTCAACGTGTATCCATTGAAAATGACCGCCGAACATTTTATAAGACGACACAGACATTTTTAGAGATTTTCGGTCTCAAGACAATTACAGATTTACCAAGTGCCGATGAAATTGAAGAAGATGAACATATCGAACTATTCTTTAATCAGTTAAAAGGAGAAAATGATGAGTAAAGTTAGATTAAACAAAAAAATTGCAGATGCAGGTATAACGTCCCGTCGTAAAGCAGAACAATTAATATTAGATGGTCAAGTAAAAGTAAACGATAAAGTATGTAAAGAACTTGCAACGTTCGTTACTGATAAAGACAAAGTAGAAGTTAATGGTATTCCAATTGAAAATGAAACGCCCATTTATATTCTTTACCATAAACCGACAGGAGAGGTGTCTACAGTAAGTGACGATAAAGATCGTCGTACGGTTGTAGACAAGTTCGACCACTTAAATACACGCATATATCCAGTTGGTCGTCTAGATTACGATACTTCGGGAATTTTATTACTCACAAACGATGGAGAATTTACAAATTATATGACCCATCCACGTTATGAGGTAGAAAAAACATACCGTGCAAAAATAAATAAAAGTTTAACAAATAGAGAACTTAAAGAGTTAGAAAACGGAGTTATGCTGGAAGACGGAAAAACTTCTAAAGCAATCGTTGAAGTGATTCGAGATAAAAAAGATATGGATATGATTGTACAATTAACGATTACTGAAGGTAGAAACCATCAAGTCCGTCGTATGTTTGAATATTTTGATGCAGAAGTAATTAAACTTAAGCGTATCGGATACGATTTCTTAACAATCGAAGGAGTTCCGACTGGTGAATATCGTTTCTTAACACCACATGAAGTTAAACAATTAGTCGGACATGCAAAAGCAGTTTCGAAGTAGTTTAATTGTCATAGTTCTGTCAAAAACAAGATACTATAACTGCTATAATATATATAAGATATTAAAGAGGGGGGAGCGTTCATTGAGTAGATCCGTACGTAATATCATACGTATAACGATTATTATCGGAATCGTTGTATTAACTGCTGTGACTCTGTGGTTCAATTTTTCATCGAAAAATCAATCGACAAAAGTCGGAGATACCGCTGTAGATTTTAAATTGAAAACAACAGAAGGTGAGGTCATACATCTATATGAACTCACTAAAGAAAAAGGAGTCATCATCAACTTCTGGGGTACATGGTGTAAACCATGTCGTGAAGAAATGCCACACTTAAGTGAAGCGAACGATTTAGGTGATGGTAGTGATTATGAGATTATTACAGTCAATGTTTCAGAAAACAAACAACAAATAAATCAATTCTTAAACAGCCTTGACGAAGAAGTCAATTTAAGAATGGCTATGGATAGTGATCGTAGCGTAACTAAAGCTTATAACGTTGGACCTTTACCAACGACGATTGCTGTTGATAAAAATAATAAAATTGTTAAAAAACAAGAATATCAGTTAACTCAAGAAGACATACAAGATTTTATAAAAGCATTAAATGATAAAGGTGAATAATATGTCTAGCGAAAATGATTCAATCAAATGCCCGCACTGTGGACATTTCAATCCACCGGGGACTCAATTATGTCAGTCATGTGGATTACTGATTAATGAAGATTATGACAAAAAGAAAATTAAGGATGTCATGCGTTATGATGGAAGTGCAGTTCGTTCTAAAGTAAAATCGTCTTCTTTATTCGATAAAATATGGATATTTTTCACTTCCATTAGAAACGGTGTCATTATTATCGCGTTAATTGCTATCGCATCGGCAATCGGAACGATTCTACCACAAGAATACTTTATTCCTGTCGGTGTAAATGCAAGTGATTATTACTATGAAAACTATGGTTCGTTTGGAAAATTATATTATAGTTTAGGATTGCATAACTTATATTCTTCATGGTGGTTCTTACTATTAAATGCAATGCTCGCATTGTCTATTATTGCGGCAAGTATCGACCGTGGAGTACCATTATTTAAAACACTATATAATCAAGGGGTTAAAAAACACCCTTCATACTACAAAAGACAAAGAATATACCTACATAATGAAGATGTAGCAAATGATGATGTTGATCAGTTAATTAGTGAATTTAAAAAGAAAAAATATATTATTCGCAAAGAAGATAACTCGTACCTCCTTGAAAAGGGGCGTTTGTCTCGTTATGGTCCGTACATTAACCATACTGGATTAATTATATTATTAATCGGAAGTATGCTTCGCTTCTTCCCTGGAATGTATTTAGATGAACTTGTCTATGCACCTGAAGGAGAGACGGTACAACTTCCAGGTACAGGTGGTCAATATTATATTCGTAACGACAAATTTATCATTGACACGTACGATAAAGATTCAGGATCAGTGTTTGACAAATCTTTAAGCACGCAAGGAGAACTTGCAAGTAACTATCAAACGAACATTACGTTTTATGAAAATGAATCAGCAGATATCGTCGGTTCAGAGCCTGATTTAAAAGAAATAGATCAAGCGGAAATAAAAGTCAATCATCCGTTCATATATGATAGTTATCACTTATACCAATCGAGTTTTGATATGTCTGCAATGAAGTCGATGACGTTTGAACTTCAAGATAAAGAAGGGAATGTTTTATCTGAACCTTTTGAGATTATGTTAAAAGATTATTTAGACACGTATAAAGTTAAAGGTAAAGATGGAAATGACTTTGAAGTTCAACTTAGATCATTTGCACCAGACTATGCTGGAGTTGGTAATAATGGAACGTTAATTTCTAACACACCTGTTCCACGAAATCCTGCATTCTTATTTGAAGTTAATGATAGTGAAGGTAGCGAAGAGTATTCTCTCATTCAAATACAGAATACGACAGATATTTCCAAAGATAATAAATACAGTATTAAATTTGTATCGATGGAAAACGAAGTTGTTAGTGTATTAACACTTAAGAAAGATAAAACGATGTTCTTAATCGGTGCAGGTTTTGTTATTTTCTTAATCGGTGTGTTTATCGGTTCATATGTTAACCATAGACGTATTTGGATTAATTCTGATAATGGTCTTACACTTGCAGCACATACGAATCGTAACTACTACAGTATTACAAAAGAGATTAATGAAGCACTCGATAAGTATAATTTAGGCTATGTAGAAGATAGCGACTCAAAAGTTCATAACGAACGAATGAAAGGATAATGGTTATGACCGATCATCTACTATTAAAAATAAGTAACATCTCAATTTATATAGGATTTATTTTATTACTCATATCACTCGTACCACTTGGTATGAGTATTAGCTCTAAAAGATCAGCGCGTTACGCGAATATAGCAGTTTGGATCGTTACTCTTGCATTTGTACTAGAGCTTGCATATTTTGTGTTTAGATGGCTTGCAACTGGACATGCGCCAGTATCAAACCTTTTTGAATTTATTGCAATGTTCTCTATCATGCTAATTTTTGGATACTTAGTAACGTATCACTACTATAAGACGAAAGTTTTTGGATTATTTGCGATTCCTATTTCGTTATTATTACTTGGATATGGTGCGTTATTCTCAACAGATGTTGCACCACTTATTCCAGCGTTACAAAGTAACTGGCTTGCAATTCACGTAATAACAGTAACGATTTCATACGGGATATTATCGATGAGTGCTGTTGCGGGATTCATTTATTTACTAAAAATTATTCCGGAGAATGAAAAGTCTTGGAGATCATTTTCTCTAGAAGCAATTACGTATTTTATAATCGTCATTTTGACATTTATGTTAATGATGGTTCTTATGCGCGGTGTCGTGAAATACGAAGCAGACTTCTTCTACGTTGATCAGCAAGGGAATGAATCCGTTGTAACGTATAATTTACCAAGCTTAATTAACTATAAAGACTCAATTCCAGTTGAGCATTTAGGAAATAATGAATACGACCGCACAGAACACTTTACAACAGGTATTGAAGTGCCACCAATCATTAAAGCTCATTCATTAAATACGGTGATTTGGTCTCTTGGTGTCGGTTTAATTGTTTATGGTTTATTACGACTCATTGTAAGAAGACGTATTTACACATTACTTAAACCAGTTGCAAATAAAGCCGACTTAAACTTAATGGACGACATTGGATATCGTTCAGTAATAATCGGTTTCCCACTATTTGCATTAGGTGGTATTTTCTTCGCAGCAATTTGGGCACAAGCAGCTTGGAGTAGATTCTGGGGCTGGGACCCGAAAGAAACATGGGCGTTTATTACGTTTATGTTCTATACAATTTTCTTACACTTACGTATTAATAGAGGGTACGAAGGTGAAAAATCAGCGTGGTTAGCCGTTGCAGGATTTTTCTTAATCTTATTCAACTTAGTCGCAATTAACTTAATTGTCGCTGGCTTACATTCATACGCTTAAAGAGGTGACGAAATGTCGAAACGTAAAGTATTGGTTGTAGATGATGAAGAAAGAATTCGTAAACTTGTCATCTTATATTTAGAAGCAGATGATTATGAAATTACAGAAGCAGATAATGGTGACGATGCTTTAGAACTTGCACTGAATGAAGACTTTGATTTAATTATTTTAGATGTAATGATGCCTGGAAAAGATGGGTTTGAAGTGACGAGACAGCTAAGAATGCATAAGTCAACACCGATTCTCTTATTAACTGCTAAAGGTGAAGAAAATAACGTATTAGAAGGTTTTGAAGCAGGTGCTGATGATTACGTTAAAAAGCCATTCTCTCCACGAGAAGTGTTACAGAGAACTAAAGCTATTTTAAAACGTTCATCACAAACTGCGTATATGAAATTCGATTCATCAAGTCGCGACATTATCGTCTATGAGCATCTAGAAATTGATAACGACGCACACAAAGTAACTGTAGATGGACAAGATGTAAATTTAACGCCGAAAGAGTACGAGTTATTACTATTTTTAGCCGAAAATCCTGACAAAGTATTCGATCGTAAAGAACTGTTAAAAGAGGTTTGGAATTATGAGTTTTACGGTGATTTACGAACAGTCGATACACATATTAAACGTTTGAGAGAGAAGTTAAATGATGTATCTGTCGATGCAAGTTTAATGATTCAAACTGTTTGGGGCGTCGGATATAAATTCGTGGTTACAGAATGACGATTAAAAATAGTTTAGTTGTAAAACTGTGGTTTACTATCATCATGATAGTAACCGCAGTTTTAATTATATTGTCCATTAGTTTAGCTTTTTACTTTAGAAACTACGCTCTAAATAGTAGCGATCAAAAACTATTAAACGATTTAGAGCGTATAGAACAAGAAATACTCAGTCAACACGAACCTGTCATTGAATCTACAAAAGTAATTACTGAAGAGAACTTAATCATTTACCAAGACGGTCAATTTGTATCGAGTAATACAGAGACAGACCGATCTGTGTTTAACTACATTTTAAATAGTGAAGGCCTACAAGAAGATACTTTTTTCGTTAAAGATGAAGAAAACATCGATTACATGGTAAAAGTGCTTAATATGACGCAGTACTATGATACAGATACAATGCTTATAAAATACTCGGATATGTCACCGATTTATAAATCGATACGTGATATTACGATGATCATATCAGTGAGTGCTTTTGTATTATTTATCGTTACGACGTTATTTGCTTTTATTTTAATCCAAAGAATTACTGATCCATTAATTGATTTGAGAAATGCTTCGTTAAAAATGGCAAGTGGAAAATTCCAAAAATTAGAAGTTAAAAATTTTGATGAAATCGGAGAATTGACACTTGCATTTAATAAGATGAGTGAAGATATTAAAGGAAATATCGATAACCTCGAGTATGAGAAAAACTTGAGAGAATCAATATTCACATCAATTTCTGATGGTATAGTATTTTTTGATGAATCAAACAGTCAAATTTACCGAAATAAAGAAGGTAATACATGGTTCAAAGAGATTTCACAGCATGAAAGCTTAATAGAAAAAATTAACGAATGTATTATTCGCTGTCGGGAAAACTTTGAATCTTATTCGATTACTGAAGAGCTAGATACAGATACGTATATTGAAATTTTCTTTACACCTGTGAATTATGCAGAGTCAAAAACAGGTGTTACGATGACTATCCGTAACGTGTCGCATGAGAAGAAACTAGAAACGATGCGCGCACAGTTTATATCGAGTGTATCTCATGAGTTAAAAACTCCAATGGTTATGGTCACTGGTTATACTGAGGCATTACTAGATGAAATTGTCACTGATCCAAAAGAAGTAAAGAATATGTTAAGTATTATTAAAGAAGAATCTGACCGTATGAATCACTTAATCAACGAGTTAATTGAAATTAATAAGTTAGAAACTGAATCGGGATTATTTAATATTAAAGAAAATGATTTAAACGTGTTGATGGCTGATTTACAGAAGCGATTTGATTATGAAATGAAGAAAAATCAGTTGAACTTTAGAGTTAAAAATAGGCTAAATAATTCTCTCGTTCCTTTTGACTATGATAAAATGTACCAAGTGTTTACGAATTTAATCGATAATTCAATTAGATATACTTCAGACGGAGATACTATCTCAATAAACATTGACGAAACGAACACTCATGTAGTGATTACATTATCTGATACAGGTATTGGTATGAAAGCTTCAACGCTAAATCGTATATTTGAACGTTTCTATAAAGAAGATAAAGCAAGAACCAGAGGTAAACAAGGTACAGGTCTTGGACTTAGTATCGTAAAAAGTATTATTAATGGCCATAAAGGAACAATTACGGTTGATAGCGAGTACGAAAAAGGCACGACATTTATTATGACGTTAAGTAAAGGAGAACAACTATGAACCAGTCACAGATTTACAAAATAATTATGATTAGTATTTTATCAGCGATTTCTTTTATACTCATGCTGATAAGCGTACCACTACCATTCTTTCCACCATTTTTAAAATTTGATATTGCAGATATTCCTGCCTATATAGGATTTATACTATTCGGTGGTGGAGTCGGAGTTTTAATAATAGCTATAAAAATTATCATATATGGTTTTCTCGTTTCCAGTGAACCAATCGGTCCGATAGCGAATTTACTCGCATCACTTAGTTACTTAATTCCGATATATATTATCTATGTTAAAAGTAAAACGAGCAAAAGTTTAATAACGGGAATTGTCGTCGGTACACTATTCATGACGTTCGTGTTATCGATACTTAATTACTTTATCTTATTACCATTATATGGAATGATTTTAGATCAGCGTGCAGTGTTTGAAAACGTAAAAACACTTGTAACAGTAGGTATCATTCCATTTAACATCGTAAAAGGTATTTTACTCGGTGTAGTCATCTATATCGTTCACACAAAATTAATTCCAATACTGAAAAAGCAAAAAGAAAAGAGTACTCTGTAAAACTGATGTGCTACCCTAAAGTTGGATTTTAGTGTCCAACTTTAGGGGTGCAGCTCATTAAAAACAGAGTACTCTTTTTTATTCAAACTTTAACGGATCTCCGTCGAACGGTTCATCGGCTACTTTTATGGAATCTGTCGGACACCCTAGATACGCCATCTCAAGGTCACCAAGGAGTTCTTCAGGAACAGGTGTTATACCTTCATTGTTATCGAGTATGGAGTACGAAATTCCGTCATCGTCATAATCGAAAATATCCGGCGCTGACGCTCCACATGCTCCACAAGCAATACAAGTGTCCTGGTCAGAAATAGTATATTTAATCGTCACATTGTCACCTCTTAATAACACTATATTAAGGTGTTTATTTCTTCTTTTCAACCAATTGCTTTTCAAAAATTCCTCGCTTTCGAATTCCCTTTAAAAGTATAGGAAAAAAGACTATAATAAAAGTAATAATGTATGTAGGGTAGGAATGTATTATGAAAGATGATTTTTATAAAGATATACAGCATAAACGTACTGATACAAATAAAGATGAACGAACAAGACGTCAATCTAGAAAAAATAAAGTAGACGAACAGTTCAGCCGTAGCGCGAAGTATAATCGTGAAGAAAATAAAACTGTAAAAAATGAAAATAAAAAAGAAAACAAACCTAAAAAAGATGACGATAAGTCTGTAATTGCTGCAATTTTAGCATCCTTCAAGAGTACTTCATCGAAATATGGTGATCAGTTTTCTAAAGAGATGCAGCAATCAAAATCAAAGTTAAAAGATTTTAAAAACAAACATTTAAACACTCAATCAATTAAAAACAATAAAAATAAAAAGTCTCTACTCGTTTTACTCGCACTTTTAATTCCGTTAACTCTCGTTTTAGGTGTAATGATTGTCTCTAACTTTTGGCCTTCAGGTGACGGTATAGATGAACAATCTGTTGCAAGCGATAAAAAAGAAGAGAACACGAGACAAATTGACAAAGAATTTGAAAGTAAAAAAGCTGAATTAGAAAAGCAGTTTGCAAAAAACAAAGATAGTAACTCTAATAAAAAGAGTAAAGATAATAAAGACGGTGAAGAAGTCGCTTCAAATAAAGATGGTAATCTGCCAGCGAAATACTCTGAAGAACAAATCGCAAGTCTTGAAAAGCTTGGTCAATCAGTCATCTCGTCTAAGAAAGAATCTGACGTAAAGAAGGCCGAACAAAAAGCAGCTGAAGAAAGAGAACGTGAACGCCTAGCTGAAGAGGCTAAAAAGAAAGAAGAAGAAGAGAAAAAAGTCGGAGCGACACACGTTGTTACTGCGCAAGATAACTTATACCGAATTGCACTTAAATATTACGGAGCTGGTACAGAAGAAAACATCCAGAAAATAAGAAGCGCGAACGGTATTTCAGGAAACAACTTAACAGTTGGTCAAGAACTCATTATTCCATAAGAAAAGGTGTCATGAATGTCAAAAATTAATATAACAATTGATGGTCCTGCTGCCGCTGGTAAAAGTACCATCGCAAAAATTGTTGCGAACCATTTAAATTATAAATATTTAGATACCGGTGCAATGTACCGAGCGGTTACTTTATATTCTCTGAATCTAAGTGAATCACTTACGGAATCAAATATTACAGACGCTAAAATAAATTTTAGTGAATCTGGAGATGTATTTTTAAACGATACGAACGTTACGAAAGATATTCGTAATAGTGAAGTAACAAATAAAGTAAGTTCTATTGCTTCGATTGATTTTGTACGTGATTATCTCGTTGATATGCAACGTGAAATAGCAGCAGATAAAGGTATTGTAATGGACGGTAGAGATATCGGTACTGTTGTAATTCCAGATGCTGAGTTAAAAATTTATTTAACAGCGAGTCCTGAAATTCGTGCAAAACGTCGACTTATTGAAGAAGAAGCTCGTGGAAATAATATTACATTAGATAATTTAATTAAAGAAATCATCGCACGTGATGAAAGTGATATGAACCGCGAACATTCACCTTTAAAAAAAGCAGACAGTGCAATAGAGATTAATACTGATAATATGACGATTGACGAAGTTGCATCGGCAATTTTAAATTATGCACGCGAAAGGATTAACGACAATGTTTTATAAAATTATGAAAGTATTTGTGACGTTATATTACCGAGTGCGTCATAAAATCACAGTCATCGGTGAAAACAACATTCCAAAAGAAGGTCCAGTTTTACTCGCTGCAAATCACAAATCATTACACGATCCACCAGCAATTGGTATTTCCGTAAAACGTGAGATGTCATTTTTTGCAAAATCTGAGCTGTTTAAAAATAAATTATTCGGAGCAGCAATCCGTAATTTAAATGCAATACCTGTCAATAGAGGTAAAGGAGATCGTGCGGCATTAAAAACGTCGATTGAGGCATTAAAAGAGGGACGTATGCTTTTAATGTTTCCTGAAGGGACACGTAACAAAGATAAAAAGGATGAGTTAAGACCTCTTCAAGAAGGTGCAAGCTTTATCGCAATGAGTGCAAAAGCGCCGATTGTGCCAGTTGCTGTACGTGGAAATTATGATGATAAAAATGGCGTAACGATTATATTCGGTCAACCAATATATACAGATGAGTTAAGGAAAGATGGATTAAAGAGAAAAGATATTACGAAAATTTTAGAAAATAATCTAAATAATTTGTTAAATGGACCTTTACACCTTGACAAATAGCTAGATTTATAGGAACTTAATAGTATTAAGCGTTTTAAAATTGGAGGATAACGGTATGACAAACGAAGAAAAATTTGAAGAAAACTTAGAAGTTGAAAACACAGAAACTGTTGAGTCTAAATACAACGAAGGCGACGTTGTAACTGGTAAAGTTTCTAAAGTTGAAGAAAAATTTGTAGAAGTTGAACTTGAAGACGGTACGACTGGAGTCGTTCCAATTAGTCAATTAACTTCAAAACGAATTGATACAACAGATGAGATTGTAAGTCTTGATGATGAGCTTACAGCTATAGTAATTAAAATCGAAGATGAGTCAACAGTAGTTGTTTCTGTACGTCAATATGAGACAGAAGAAGCATACAATGACTTAAAATCAAAAAAAGATAACGATGAAACAATTCAAGCAGAAGTAATTGAGGTTGTTCCTGCTGGATTAGTTGTTGACGTCGGTGCACGTGGTTTCATCCCGGCATCACTTATTTCAACACAATTCGTTGAAGACCTTACTCAATTTGATGGTCAAACTCTAGACGTTAAAGTTGAAGACGTTGATCCAGAAAATAACCGTATTATTTTAAACAGACGCGTTTTAGAAGAAGCAGCTGAAAAAGAAGAATTACTTAAAAACTTCGATTCACTTGAAGAAGGTGAGGTCGTTGAAGGTGAAGTTGTTCGTACAACAAACTTCGGTGCTTTCGTTAATGTTAATGGGGTAGATGGTCTCGTACACATCTCAGAAATTGACTACAACAGAGTAGATAGCGTTGATGATGCTGTTTCAATCGGTGACACGGTCAACGTTAAAATTCTTTCAGTAGACAAAGATAACGAAAGAGTATCACTTTCAATTAAACAAGCTGGAGACAGTCCGTTCGATAAATTCTTCAACGAGCATAAAGTCGGTGACGTCGTAAAAGGAACTGTTAAACGCCTAGTAGACTTCGGTGCTTTCGTAGAAGTGGCTGAAGGTGTAGAGGGGCTTGTACACGTATCAGAAATTTCATATGATCATGTTGAACACCCACAAGACGTATTAAAAGCAGAAGAAGAAGTCGATGTTAAAATTATCGGATTCAACGAAGAAGACGAAAAAACATCACTTTCAATTAAAGCAACAAAAGAAAAACCACAACGTTCAGTTCAACAAAAAGATAAAACAGTTTATAAAGACGAAGAAGACGATGCACCTACATTAAGAGATATTTTAGGTGATAAACTTAAAGATTTAGGTCTTTAATCTTACGTAAAAGAGCGAGGGAACTCGCTCTTTATTTTTTTATAGAATAAAATTAGAGTTATGATAAAATATAAGAGAAATGAGGGAAGTTGAATGATACCTACAGTAGCAGTCGTGGGACGACCGAACGTTGGAAAATCCACGTTATTTAACAGAATTATTGGAGAAAGAAAATCAATTGTAGAAGATACTCCAGGCGTTACAAGAGACCGAATATACGCTACAGGAGATTGGCTCGGTCATGAATTTAATATCATAGATACTGGTGGAATTGAACTCGATGACAACTTATTCCAAAATGAAATTTCAGTACAAGCAGAAATTGCAATTAATGAAGCTGATGTAATAGTAATGGTAGTAAATGGACGTGAAGGTGTTACAAATGATGATGTTCACGTTGCAAATATTTTACATCGTTCAAAAAAACCTGTCGTATTAATGGTCAATAAAATCGATTCTTACGAAATGCGTTCAGAAATATATCAGTTTTATGAATTAGGTCTAGGCGACCCTTATCCAGTATCTGGTTCTCATGGTTTAGGATTAGGTGATGTTCTAGATAAAGTCATTGAAAACTTTAGTACATTAAACTATGAAGTGGATGAAGATGACTCAATTAAAGTTTCTTTAATTGGACGACCGAACGTTGGTAAATCTAGTTTAGTCAACGCAATACTCGGTGAAGATCGTGTCATTGTTTCGAATATTGCTGGGACGACTCGAGATGCTATCGATACAAAACTTGAAAAAGACGGGTTTAACTATACATTTGTCGATACGGCGGGTATTCGTAAACGAGGAAAAGTGTACGAAAACACAGAAAAATATTCGGTATTACGAGCTAACGTTGCGATTGAACGAAGCGACGTAGTTTTACTCGTTTTAAACGGCGAAGAAGGTATTCGAGAACAAGATAAACGCATTGCAGGAATTGCACATGAAGCAGGAAGAGCAATTGTTATTGTCGTTAACAAATGGGACGCCGTTGAAAAAGATACACAAACGATGCGTAAATTCGAACTAAAGATTAGAGATCAATTTAGATTTTTAGATTATGCACCAATTGCATTCGTTTCAGCGAAAACTAAAAGTCGTGTGCATACGTTATTCCCACTTATTCATACAGTCGATAATGCACATAAGCAACGCGTTCAATCGAGTGCGTTAAACGAAGTGCTAGTAGATAGTGTTGCAATGAATCCTACACCGACAGATAAGACAGGAAAACGATTAAATATTTTCTACGGGACTCAAGTCAGCGTCGCACCACCGACGTTTGTAGTTTTTGTAAACGATCCAGAGCTCATGCATTTTAGTTATAAGCGATACTTAGAAAATCGTTTAAGAGAAGCTTTTGACTTTACAGGAACACCAATTCATATCATTGCACGTCGTCGAAATTAATATAGGAGAGAGTTTTATGAATATAACAATTATAGGGACAGGTAGTTTTGGTACAAGTCTTTCAATGATACTCGATTCTAACAATCATCATGTACTAATGTACGGCAGAAATAAAAGTACTGTTCAAGAAATCAACAAAGATCATACGAACAAAAACTATTTAAAAGATATTACGCTAAGTGAGACAATTAAAGCGACAGATGATCTTAAAGATGCTATTAAGCATGGTGATATATTAATACTCGCAGTTCCAGTAAAAGCAGTCCGAACTGTAAGTAAACAAATTAACGATTATTTAAATGAATTAGATAAACAAGTGTTAATATGTCACGTTGCTAAAGGATTAGAACTAGGTACTCATAAACGTGTGTCTGAAATTATCATTGAAGAAATTGACGAAAAAAATTATATAGACGTCGCAATTTTAAGTGGACCATCACACGCAGAGGAAATCGCATTAAAACAACCGACAACAGTAAGTACAGCCTCAATAAATAAAACAGGTCAAAAGCAAATTCAAGATGTATTTATAAATAAATACTTTAGAGTGTATGAAAACAATGACTTAATTGGCGTGGAAGTAGGCGGTGCGCTTAAAAATATTATCGCCCTTGGAATTGGTATTTTAGATGGTCTAGGATTTGGAGATAATACAAAATCTGCTGTTATTACGCGAGGTCTTCATGAGATCGCAAGACTCGGTACTAAAATGGGTGCGAATCCTTTAACTTTTATGGGATTAACAGGTGTCGGTGACTTAATTGTAACAGCGATGAGTGAACATTCTAGAAACTTCAGATGTGGGAAGATGCTCGCTAGTGGACAGTCACTCGACGATATTGTTGAAAATATGGGAATGGTCGTCGAAGGTGTTAACACGACAAAAGCAGCATACGAGCTTGCAAAAATTCACGACGTCGATATGCCGATTACGAATGTATTGTACGAATATTTATTTGAATCAATCTCTGAGACAGATGCTTTAATCTCTTTAATGATGAGAGAAAGAAAGTCTGAAACGGAAGGTTTATTAGAAATTATGAGAAATCATTTAGAAGCGGAGAAATAAAATGTTTGATATATCTAGAATGGATTTAATGTGGGTGTCGTTTTATTCGATGGGTGCGATGGCACTTGCGGCACTCTTAATATATATCGCACGTTATAAAATGCCATATCGTTTCGTAAGTATTATCATGTCAATTATTGCATGGTTACTTCTAATATTTGCATTTATAACAATGATACTCGTATTAGGAGGCAGTAACCATGCGTAACGCATTAAAACTATTCGTTTTATTATCAGTTTCACTCTTACTAAGTGCTTGTATGTATCCACAGAGTGAGCGTGATAAAAATGCACAGCCAAAAGAATCACAAATTAAAATGGTCGAGAACGCAGTCAAACAATTCCAAGAAGATAACGATGGATTATTACCATTTAAAACAACTGAAAATCATCTAGAAAATAGAGAGTATTTACAATACCAAGTAGACTTTAACAAATTAGTTCCGGACTATATTAGTGATATTCCACCGACAGCGTTTGAAAATGGTGGACATTATCAATATGTCATTATCGATGAAGATACAGATCCTAAAGTTAAAATTGCAGATTTAAGAATTACGAACACAATTCGCTCGTTAACGACTCGCTTAAACATACTTAGTGACCATGTTAAATTAGGTGATACGGTCGGTCCGAACGTTTATATGTTAGATTTAGATCATTATCATCTCGATCAAAATCCAACAGTTACGAGCCCATATACAGGTAATCCATTAAACGTATACTTTAACGGTGGAGAAGAATTTTTAGTTGATTATCGTGAAGATGTGCAACATATCATTGATGACCAAGAATTGTCGTTTAAACCTGGCGAAGACGTACGCCACGTTTTATATGAACAAACACCTGTCGTACCGATTTACAGTCCAGAATTAACCGTCGATGAAAACAATAATGTTATCTTTATGACGAGCAAAATAAAAAAAGAAGCAAATAAATAATAATATACTAAAGAATGCTGAAATATGTTGAAGTGACGGCATTCCTGTGGTAAAGTCAAAACATAATGATTAATCATTATATAGAATCTAGGAGGTCATTTAATTATGAACAAGACTGATTTAATTAACGCAGTAAGCGACAAAGCTGATCTTACTAAAAAAGATGCAGGTGCTGCTGTAGACGCAGTTTTCGAAGCAATCCAAGGATCACTAACTAAAGGTGAAAAAGTTCAATTAATCGGATTCGGTACTTTCGAAGTACGTGAGCGTGCTGCACGTAAAGGACGTAACCCACAAACTGGTGAAGAAATTGAAATTGCAGCATCTAAAGTACCAGCTTTCAAAGCAGGTAAAGCTCTAAAAGACGCAGTAAAATAAGAATTTTAATAGACCTAACTGATGTTAGGTCTATTCATTTATAAGGGTGATTTTTTTGTTGGCGTTAAGTGAAATTATGACTTATTTTGATGATGACATTCAAAACAAATATTCAAATTTTGTAAATGAACTAACTGATGATACATATTATTTATTTAAAGATAAAGAAATGATTGAAGCTGTTATAAAATTTAATATCGCATTACTTCTACTCGATGAAGAGCCTAACAAAGATACAGTCGAAACACATATTTTATACAATGATTTATTAATGACAGAGTTTTACAGTGCGATGGCAGATAAAGGTCATTACAAAATACTATCTGATATAGTAGTGCTAACAAAACAATCAATCTCAAAAAAATCAAAATGTTATGAAATGAATCAATTATCGTTTAAAAATAAAAAAGAGTTATTGTTTACGCCGATTGATTATTTAATTTCAAATGGATATATCAGTAACACTATAGATAAAACGATTGAAGCATTTTTAGATGATGGTGAAAATAATGAAAGATAATAAAATACAAAATATATTTAACACAATTTCAAAAGATTACGACCAAATGAATGACATTATAAGTTTTAAACAACATGATGTATGGCGTAAAAAGACGATGTCTGAAATTTTTCTTCACGATGATGATAATGTATTAGATCTATGTTGTGGAACTGGTGACTGGACAATTCAACTTGCTGAAAGTAATCCTAATGTAAATGTAATTGGATTAGACTTCAGTGAAAACATGCTAAAAGTTGCAGAGAGTAAAGTGAAACATCTTCAAAATGTAGAGTTACTTCAAGGTGATGCAATGGATTTACC
This sequence comes from Nosocomiicoccus massiliensis, assembly GCF_002871345.2. Classification (NCBI taxonomy): domain Bacteria; kingdom Bacillati; phylum Bacillota; class Bacilli; order Caryophanales; family Staphylococcaceae; genus Nosocomiicoccus; species Nosocomiicoccus massiliensis. Next base: position 378,749 of record NZ_CP136964.1, read on the forward strand.
GTTTGAAGATAATTCGTTTGATTTGATTACGATTGGTTTTGGTTTAAGAAATTTACCAGATTATAAACAAGCGCTTATTGAAGTGGCTAGAGTCCTAAAACCAGGCGGTCATTTCGTTATTCTAGAAACATCTAATCCGAATAACAAAGTCGTTGCGACATTATTTAACATATATTTCGGTAAAATCATGCCATTATTTGGAAAAATCTTTGCGAAAAGTGGCGAAGAGTACAAATGGCTCTATGAGTCAACGAGAGATTTTCTATCAAAAGAAGAGTTAAAAGATTTAATGGATTCAACTGGGTTTACAAATATAAAAATAGTCCCTCATAACATGGGTATGGCTGCAACCCATTTAGCATATAAACCGATTGATTATGACAAAACCGTTTAAATCTTTTATAAAGCCTGATTTAAAGAAAATAGAGGCGTATATTAAAAAGAATCTAGACCCAGGAACTTCTATAGTAAACGATGAAAGTTTTAATTTATACGTCACAGGCGGTAAAAAGCTTAGACCATCACTTGCACTTCTCGTTGGTAAATTAGGGGACAAAGATAAATATAATGATTTAATTAAAACTGCAGCGAGTTTAGAACTAATTCATATGGCAAGCTTAGTTCATGATGATATTATCGATGACTCAGAGACGAGAAGAAAACGTAAGACTACGTTTTATAAACATGGTTACTTTCAAGCAGTTAATACAGGTAACTTTTTAATTTCCAGTGCGATAGAAGCAGTGTCTCACATAGAACATCAAGAGTTTCACGACACATATGCTCTTGCGATGCGTCAAATTGTAGAGGGAGAGCTATTCCAATTCGATACTCAGTTTGACGATATGCAGACAATAGATAATTATTTAGATAAAATTTATAAAAAGACAGCGTTACTCATCGTATTAAGTATTAAACTTGGAGCATTTGCTACCAATGTTGATCGAAAAGTACTTAAATCTTTGATTGAATACGGATATAACGTTGGAATGAGTTTTCAAATTATAGATGACTATTTAGATTTTACAGCTAGTGAAAAAATCCTTGGTAAACCTAAATTTTCAGATTTAAAAAATGGTCATTATACATTACCTGTACTATTACTCAGAAATAAAGATAGCACATTTAGATCAATGTTAAAAAAGTATAGTAAGCATAGAGCAAACAGTGAAGAATTATCCAAATATATATTAGAATCTAATGCGATTCAAGAGTCAAAAGCAATAAGTAATAAATATTTAGATGACGCATTACAAAATGTGACGGATATTGAGTCACCAATTAAAGAATATTTAGTTGAAGTAGTAGAAAAACTGAGAGACAGATTAAATTAAAGTGACATTTATTACTCATAAATGATATGATATACAGAGACTAGTTAAAGGAGATTATGTCAAATGGAAAGAACATTTTTAATGATTAAACCAGACGGCGTTCAAAGAAACCTTATTGGACCAATCGTTGAGCGTTTAGAAAACAAAGGGTTTAAAATTGTAGGTGCAAAATTAATGCAAGTATCAGATGAGCTTGCTAAAACTCACTACGGTGAACACAGCGAAAAGCCATTCTTCGGTGAGTTAGTAGACTTCATTACTTCAGGACCAGTATTCGCAATGGTTTTAGAAGGTGAAAACATCATCAGTACTGCTCGCTTAGTTGTTGGTGCTACAAACCCTCAAGAAGCAGCTCCAGGAACAATCCGCGGAGACTTTGGTTTAACAGTTGGTAAAAATATTATTCACGGTTCAGACTCACCTGAAAGTGCTGAGCGTGAAATTAATCTTTTCTTTGATGAATCAGAGCTTATCGATTATAGCTTAATCAATAAAGATTGGATCTATTAATGATAACAAGGCTGAGTATAACTACTCAGCTTTTTATTTTATATAAATAAGAGGTGGATTCAATGAGATTTTTAACAGCAGGTGAATCTCATGGTAAAAAAGTGACGGCGATTGTTGAAGGATTTCCTTCAAATGTTCCGATCAATAAAGAACGTATGACTAAGGAATTATTCATGCGTCAAGGTGGATACGGTCGAGGTCGCCGTATGCAAATAGAGAAAGACACATTTGAATTTGGTAGTGGCGTAAGACATGGCTATACGTTAGGCAGTCCCGTTCAAATGGAAGTGAATAACGATGATTTCAAACAATGGGTAAACGTGATGCAGTCTGAACCGATTACAGATGAACAAATTAAAAAGATGAGAAGAGTGATTAAAGAACCAAGACCTGGTCATGCTGATTTAGTCGGTGGAATGAAATATAATCACAGAGACTTAAGAAACGTACTCGAACGTTCATCAGCAAGAGAAACGACAGCACGTGTACTCGTTGGAGCACTCTGTAAAGAGTTATTGCACGCTTTAAATATTGAAATGACAAGTCGTGTCGTTCAAATAGGTACAGTTATAGATGACGGCACATATACGTTTGATGAAATTAAAAATAATAAAGAATCATCTTCTGTTCGAATGGTTTCGGATGACAAAACTAAAGAAGCTGAATTGTTAATCGATCAAACAAAAGCAGCTGGAGATACGCTCGGGGGAGTTGTAGAAGTCATCGTTAAAAATCCGATTGTTGGACTTGGCTCACACGTACATTACGATACAAAACTCGATGGTAAAATAGCACAGTCTATCGTTAGCATTAACGCATTTAAGGGTGTAGAATTTGGAATGGGATTCAAGATGGCTGACTATCCAGGCAGTCAAGTCCATGATGAAATTCTATATAATCCTAACGATGGATTTACGAGACGGACAAACAATTTAGGTGGTTTTGAAGGTGGAATGACAACAGGCATGCCTGTTGTCGTACGCGGAGTAATGAAGCCAATACCAACACTTTATAAACCATTAATGAGTGTCAATATCGACACGAAAGAACCATTTAAGGCGACGATTGAACGTAGTGATCCAACTGCTGTTCCGGCAGCGAGTATCGTCGCAGAACATATGGTTGCAATCGAGATTACAAAAGCGATATTGGATAAGTTTGGTAGCGATGATTTCTCAGATATTCAAGAAAATATAAAAAAATATAATCAGCGTTTAGAGGAATACTAATGGACATTAAAACGGCTTATAATGATGACAATTATACGATTCATGTCGGTCATAATATTTATGACACACTTATTCATGATTACACAAAAGACTATAAAGACGTCTATTATATTATCGATGAATATGTATATGAATTATATGAAACTAAATTTTCACAGCTTAATCATGTAATAAAAGCACCGAGAGGTGAAGCTTTTAAGCATATTAATCCCGTTATGAATACAATTGATTCACTATTAGATTTAAATATAAAAAGAAATAGTTTAATCGTCGTTATCGGTGGTGGCGCGACAGGGGATGCGGGTGCGTTATTATCAAGTATTATACTTCGTGGTGTCGATTATATACACGTTCCAACTACACTTCTTAGTCACGACTCATCTGTCGGTGGTAAAACCGCAATTAACCGTCCACATGGAAAAAATTTAGTCGGCACATTTTATCGTCCAAAAGCAGTTATTTTTGATTTAAACTTTTTAAAGACGTTAGATGACGAAGAAATACTCAGTGGATTCGGAGAAGTCATTAAACATGCAATGTTAAATGATCAAATTACTGTAGAAAATTTAATGCATCAAAATAGACGTTGTATAAACATAGAACAACTAGAGCCATTTATTATTACTGGTATTAAAACAAAACTTAGATATGTCACAGAAGATGAAACTGAATCTAACGTCCGTAAAGCATTAAATTTAGGACATACATTAGGTCATGCATTAGAATATGAATATCAATTAAAGCACGGACATGCGGTAGTCTTAGGTTTATTATTTATGCTTTATGTTTCAAATGAGCGACTAAATAAATCATTCAATTTACAAAAATATGTCGAATATTTTAAATCAGTTGGTTATGACGTGTCTTATTTAAACGAACTCAATATTCCGAGTTTAATTGAACGGATGTCACACGATAAAAAGAATAATGAAACTGAAAAAATTCAATTCGTTTTACTTGAAGCATTCGGTACACCAAAGTTTGATAATATATGTATCGATGAATTAACACATTATTTAAAAGAATTTCAGGAGATTATATGATCGATAAATATAAAAAGAGATTTCGAGGCACGATAGAAGTACCTGGAGATAAATCAATTACGCACCGTGCAGTTATGTTAGGGAGTTTAAGTAAAGGTACGACGACAATATATCGTCCGTTAATTAGTGATGATATTTTAATGACAATCGATTCTATGAAACAGCTCGGTGTATCAATTGAATTAATAGATGAGAAAATCGTTATAAAAAGTAATGGTGTGGAGTCACTAAGAGAACCTAGCACCATACTATATACCGGAAACAGCGGTACAACAACAAGACTTTTAACAGGGGTTATTGCGGGTTTAAACTTCAATGCAACTATTAATGGTGACGAAACGATACAAAAACGTCCAATGCAGCGTATAAAGACACCACTTGAGCTAATGGGCGCGTCTATAGAACTTACACGTGAAAATTTTCCTCCAATTAATATTAAAAGAAAATCTCTAAACGGTATTACGTATCATATGCCAATCGCAAGTGCTCAAGTAAAAAGTGCAATTATATTTGCAGCGTTAGGAGCAAAAGGTCCAACGAGGATCATTGAAAAAGATATTTCTAGAGATCATACTGAACGTATGTTAGAAGATTTTGGGGCGAATATTCATACTGATGGTAATACGATTACCGTACACCCTGGCTATAATTTATTAGGAAAAGAGGTTGCCGTTCCTGGTGATATTTCAAGTGCTGCATTTTTAATGGTTCTTGCAGCAATTATTCCTGGAAGTGATATAACTATAGAAAACGTATCTCTAAATAAAACTAGAGATGGCATTATTACTGTTTTTAAAATGATTGGTGCAGATATTAAAGTTTTAGAAAGAAATAACGCCGGTGAACCGTATGGAGATATCCGCGTAAAATATAAGGAAAATCTAAAACCGTTTATTATAGACGGGCCATTAATTCCAAAGCTAATCGATGAAATTCCAATTCTTACAGTCCTAGGACTCTTTACGAATGGTAAAAGTATAATACGGGATGCACACGAATTACGAGTTAAAGAAACTGATCGCATATTAGCGGTCACACGTGAACTAGAAAAATTCGGTGCAGATTTTAATATTTATGATGATGGATTTGAAATATTAGAGAACCAAAACTTACAAAAAGCAAATGAACAATTAAAAAGTTATAGCGATCACCGAATCATTATGATGCTAATCATTATGACAATAAAAATGAATCAACGACTCAATATCGATGATACATCACACTTAAATGTATCGTACCCGAATATATTAAAAGATATTGAATCTCTAGAAAAAGAGGTGGACTATGAATAATACAATTACGAAGGCAATTGATGAGTTAAAAACAGGAACGTATAATCAAGCGACGATTGAAGCGGTTATTAATCATCTAACTTATTATACAGAAGAAGATGAAGAACTCCTTTTTGTATTAGGAGATTTATTAGATTCAATTGGGGAAAAAAATTATGCATTAACAATTTTTAAACATCTATATGAGTCTAGTGAACACGACGACAATATACTTTCATATCTCATTGACATTTATATAACAAATGGTGACATTGATAATGCGTTACTTCTTTTAAACGAGGCAAAAGAAACACCGACTGTACTATTTTTAAAAGCAGAAGTATTTCAACAAATGCATTTAAACGATGTCGCATTAAAGCATTTAATGAAAGCTCGTTCTTTAAGTAATGACGCAATTATAGATTTTGCAATTGCTGAATTATATTATTATGAAGGTAATTTAACAGAAGCAATTTATTATTATAAAAACACGTTAAAGACAGTTGACCGTATCAACAATATTAACATTAATTTAAGACTTGCTAACATTTATAGTAATTTAATGGAGTCAGAAATGGCATTAAGTTATTTCAATGAAGTAGAGGACCATGAACTAGAAAATGATGACTATTTCTTAAAAGGTCTCGTTCACTTCCAGCTAGAACAATATAATGAAGCTGAGAAAATGTTAGATAACGTTATAAAAAATGAACCGTACTATACGAACGCATATATTTTACTTATGAAGATTAAAGAAAAAGAGTACGATTTTGAAGGTGCGACTGAGCTATTAAAAGATTACGTCGTCATCGATGATCTAAATCCGTTAATGTTTTACCATCTCGGTCGTTTAAGCTTAAAGCTCGGTTCTTTAGAAGATGCTAAAGGTTATTTTAAGCGTGCAACTGAATTAGATATTGAGTATGAAGATGCACTATTAAAATTATTCCAAAGTATATTAGAGTCCGATACGACTGATGAAATTAACGATTATATAAAACATTTAGATATTAAAGAATTATCACCTGAAGCACTTCATTTACTTGGAACGATTGAAGCGCGAAATGAAAATGATGAAAATGCAATGCAATATTTTGAAGAAGCTGCTAAGTTTTTAAAAGATAACGTTGAATTTTTATCAGATTATTATTCTTATTTAAGCGAAATTAGAGATGAACGACGAGTAGATATCTTACAACAGTTGATTGCACTGGAACCATCAAATCCAGAATGGCAGTTAGAGTTAGAACGTATACAAGATGATATCGATCATTTTTAGAATATAATTATTAAAGAGGGATTTTAATGCTATATAATTATCAAGACTTATCTCTTATACAAGATGAAATTGAATTTGTAGACACTGCGATTATACCTGTCATAGATATTGATATTACAAATAGAAGACAAGAGAACGCAAATAACATTGAACTCATGCAACACGTAATTTATTTGCTAGAGAAACAACTAAAAGGTCGATTACTTATCACACCCTTATTTTCTGTAATTAACAACGACGTGTCACACGTCTCAGATTATGGTGCTCAATTAAAGGAATTTGGCTTTAAACACGTCGTTGTATTAACTGTGAATCCACGTGATATCAACGACTTAGAACTCATTAAGCTAAATAGCATTCCTTTAGAAACAATGGAGCCTGATGTGATGCAATCTCTAGTAAAAGATGAGATGACAAATGTATTAAAACAAATTATTCAATTTTGGAATCAATAAAAGTTTGTCTAAAATATGAAAAGACTTATTGACCGTGCTTATTTAATAGGATAAACTTAATATGTCTTAGTTATTAATATAGAAAAGTTTGTAAGTTTGAGGGGGGAAATGGAATGTCAAATAAAGTTACTCGACGCCAATTTCTAAACTATTCATTAATGGGTGTCGGTTCTTTTATGGCAGCCGGAATGATTCTACCAATGGGTAGATTCGCTTTAGATCCATTATTCCAGACAGATGCTGAAGGTGACGAAATCGTTACGAGCGTTAAAGTAAGTGAAATAACAGAAGAACCTCAAAAGGTTGATTTCACATTTACTCAACAAGATGCTTGGTACGAAAGTGAAGTTACAAACTTCGCATGGGTCTACAAAGATGGTAATAAGCTCATCGGTTTATCACCAGTGTGTAAACACTTAGGTTGTACAGTAACGTGGGCTGGAGACGATGGTAACCCAGATATGTTCTTCTGTCCTTGTCATAACGGACTGTACACTAAAGATGGTAACAACGTACCAGGAACACCTCCACGTGGACCATTAGATGAGTTCGAGGTTGGAGAAAAAGATGGGTACATCACAATTGGTAAGAAAAAAGAGAACACGCTTGTTTGAGTAAAATAGGAGGGATTTTATGCTAAATCGTATCTACGATTGGATTGATGATAGAATTGATATCACTCCGATATGGAGAGACGTCGCTGATCACGAAGTGCCTGAGCACGTTAACCCTGCCTATCACTTCTCAGCATTCGTCTACTGTTTTGGTGGATTAACTTTCTTCATTACAGTAATTCAGGTTCTATCCGGTATGTTTTTAACAATGTATTACGTACCAGACATCGTTAACGCTTGGAATTCTGTATATTACTTACAGAACGATGTTGCGGCTGGTATGATCGTTCGCGGTATGCACCACTGGGGTGCAAGTTTAGTAGTTGTAATGATGTTCTTACATACGCTAAGAGTATTCTTTACAGGTGCTTATAAATCTCCACGTGAGTTAAACTGGGTTGTAGGTGTTCTACTCTTCATGGTTATGCTTGGATTAGCATTCACAGGATACTTACTACCATGGGATATGAAAGCATTATTCGCAACTAACGTTGGTTTAGATATTGCTGAATCAGTTCCATTTATCGGTGAATGGATTAAAACATTACTCGCAGGAGATGCTGAAATTGTAGGAGCACAAACATTAACAAGATTCTTTGCGATTCACGTATTCTTCCTACCTGCGGCATTATTTGTATTAATGGGGATACACTTTATCCTAATACGTAGACAAGGAATTTCAGGTCCACTATAGGACCTAATTTAAGGGGAGGTAGAAATCAATGAAGCGCGGTAAAGGTCTTAAATTTGTTGGAGACTCACGAGTTCAAAGCTACGAAAAGCCGAAATTAAATCGCGACTACTCAGAATTCCCTGGTAGAACAGAAGAGTTCTATCCCGACTTCTTATTAAAAGAGTGGTTAACGGGTGCGGTATTCTTAGTCGGTTTCCTATGCTTAATCGTTGCTGACCCGGCACCTCTTGAAAGAATGGCTGATGCAACTGACACAGGTTATATTCCATTACCTGACTGGTATTTCTTATTCTTATACCAGATTCTAAAGTACACATATGCTTCAGGTCCATTCAACGTAGTTGGTGCGATTATTATTCCTGGTCTAGCAATGGGTGCATTACTATTAATGCCTTGGTTAGATAACTCTAAACATAGAAACTGGAAAAAACGTCCAGTAGCAACAAGCTTAATGGTAGTTTCTGTAGCGATTATTTTCTATGCAACATGGGAATCAGTTGCATATCACGATTGGGAGCAACAATCTGAACAAGGTAAAATTGTGTTCTCTAACTTAGATGCAGAAGATCCAGTATTCAATGAATTAATTAGAACGAACTGTACAAGTTGTCACGGAGGAGAATTAACAGGTGCATCAGGTCCGGACTTAGTAACTCCTGAGCTTGACGAAGCAACTGTTAAAGCTTTCGTAGAAAACGGTACACAAACTATGCCAGCGTTCAAAGATACGCTTACTGAAGAAGAGATTGACGAAATCTCTAAATTCATAGCAAACCTTGAACTTACAGATAAAAAGAACGCTGAAAACACTGGTGAAAAATAATTAAATCATACCCTCGATGCAGTAAGCATTGGGGGTATTTTTATAGGTGAATGTATGATTCATTATCTTTATCAATTAATGTATAATAGAACATTTTTAATTTTGTTATTTATATCTAACTTTTTAGGTACCATTTATGGTTACTACTGGTACCGAGGGCAATTATCCGTTACTGAATGGTATTTTTATCCATTTGTTCCTGATAGTCCAACTGCAACTTTATTCTTATGTATCGTCATACTAGCGATTTTATTTAATAAAAAATATGGTCTCATCGACGCATTAGCTTTTACGACATTAATCAAATACGGTGTTTGGGCTGTAATTATGAACTTTTTATATTTTATAGAGATAAATATGATAACACCTGTCGGTGTCATGCTTATTTTTTCTCATAGCATTATGGCACTTCAAGCATTTTTATTTTTACCACATTTAGAGATAAAACCGTGGCATTTTTATGTAACAGCATTTTGGCTATTCCACAACGATGTGATTGATTATGTATATATGCAATACCCAAAATACGGGTCATTAGACCGCTTTAGTGATCATATTGGTTATTTATCGTTTTGGTTAACGGTTATCGTTTTAATATTACTTAAAACGTTAGTTCCAATAAATCGTATGCGTTGACTTTAAATTAATAATTAAAGTATGATGTAAAGTGAGAATAGGAGAGTTGTTTTATGTTAATGTATATTATCTATTTCGCAATTCTATTAATCGTACCTATGCTCGCTCAAATGAATGTTACGTCTACGTTTAGAAAGTATAGTAGAGTACGTTCGACGAGTGGTTTAACTGGTAAGGAAGTTGCGGAGTTAATTTTAAGAGAAAATGGTATTTATGACGTAGAAGTACTAAGAGGCAAAGGCCATTTAACAGACCACTACGATCCAGGGAAAAAAGTTGTCGTATTATCACCAGATAACTATGACAAACCATCAGTTGCTGGTACAGCAGTTGCAGCACACGAAGTAGGGCACGCGATTCAACACGCAACTGGCTACAAATTTTTAAATTTAAGAGCCGCGATTTTCCCTCTTGCACAATTCGGAAGTAACTTTGCTTTCTTCTTGATTATGGCAGGTATCGTTTTAACAGCTGGTATGCAATCATCTGGTCCGACTCTTGGAACTTACCTATTATGGGGTGGTATTGGACTATTTGCATTCGCTGTATTATTCCAAATCGTCACATTACCTGTTGAGTTCGACGCATCAAATCGAGCGATGAAACAAATAGAACGTTTAAATATCGTTAACGAAAAAGAATACAGACATGCTAAAAAAGTATTAAGTGCAGCAGCAATGACATACGTAGCAGCAACAGCAACTGCTATCGCAGAGCTCGTTCGTTTAATACTCATAGCACGTAATAACTAAACTACTCAATATTTATTGAGTAGTTTTTTTAATTCACAATAGAACTATTCTTTATTATACTTATAAAGAATACGTATGTTAGGAGGATTTAAATGAAAATAGGAGTAACATGTTATCCAAGTGTTGGTGGAAGTGGAATTGTTGCGACTGAACTCGCAATTGAGATGGCGAAACTCGGTCATGAAATCCATTTTATATCATCAAGTGTTCCATTTCGTCTCGCAGGAAACTACTCAAACATTTATGTCCATACAGTAGAAATTAATGATTATAACGTTTTTAAATATAGACCATATGATATTACACTCGCATCGAAAATTGCTGAAGTCATCGATGTACATCAATTAGATTGTATACATATGCATTATGCAATTCCTCATGCGGTTGCAGGTATTTTAGCAAATCAAATGTCAAAACGTGACGTAGGCATTATAACAACACTTCACGGTACAGATATTACAGTACTAGGTCATGATAGAAGTTTAGAGCCTGCGATTCGCTTTGGTATCGAGAAATCTGATATTACAACGGCTGTGTCTTATAGTTTAAAAAAGCAAACAGAAGAAATGATTCAACCTAATAAAGAGATTAAAACAATTTATAACTTTGTCGATGAAAAACGATTTAATCGTGACAATATTGAAGTAGTTAGAAGTCGTATGAAACAGCAGCTTGGTATTGATGAAGACTCTAAAGTCATTGTTCATTCATCCAACTTTAGAAAAATTAAAAACATAACGACAATTGTAGAAGCTTTTAAATTAGTTAGAGAATCAGTTAAAAGTGATCTTGTGTTAGTTGGGGATGGGCCAGAAATGAGTGTTGTATATGACTTGGCACATGAATTAGGTGTTGGTGATAACGTACATCTCGTCGGACGACAATCAGATATGACGTCATTTTATAAGATGAGTGACTTATTTATGTTACTGAGTTTAAAAGAAAGTTTTGGTCTTGCACTTCTTGAAGCTATGAACTGTGGCTGTGTTCCAATTGGTTCAAATGCGGGAGGAATTGTTGAAGTGATTCAACATGAAAAAACAGGATTTATCGTTGATCCGATGGATAAAGAAAATGCAGCTCAATATGCAGTAGAGCTTATGACAAACGAAGCGTTATATAACGAGATGAGAGAAGCGATGATTACAGACGTCAGAAGTCGTTTCTCAGAAAAAGAAATCGTCGCTCAATATGAAGACTTATACAGATCGATTATTAAGGACAATAACGATGACAAATAAGAACGCATTTAAAGAAGGACAATTTATTCTAGATACATTAGAATCTAACGGATTTGAAGCATATTATGTTGGAGGATCAGTTAGAGACTATTGTATGGGTAAATCAGTCGGTGATATCGATATCACGACAAATGCGCTACCGAAACAAATTGAAGCATTATTTAAACATACGATAGATGTTGGTATTGAGCATGGGACTATTGTAGTCGTTATTAACAAAACACCTTATGAAGTGACGACGTACCGTACTGAAACGACGTATTCAGACTTTAGACGTCCGGACAGTGTTGAATTTACAACATCGTTAAAAGAAGATCTCGCAAGACGTGATTTTACGATGAATGCAATCGCAATGGACAAACATTTTAAGCTGTATGACCCTTATGACGGACAATCCGCAATAGAGGATAAAGAAATTATCACCGTCGGTAATCCAGACGAACGATTTAATGAAGACGCACTTAGAATGTTACGTGCATTACGCTTTATGTCTCAACTACAATTTGATTTAAATGAAGATTCATATAATGCGATTAAAAAGTTAGTTTCTAACGTTCAACATATATCGGTAGAACGTATTGTGCAAGAATTGAAAAAGCTATATAAGGGTATAAATATAGAAGCGTCTAAAAGATTACTAATAGAAAGCGATATGTATAAATACATTCCATTTTTTAATCGTGTGGGTAAAGATGATTTAAAAAAGTCTGTAGTACATACATTAAATAATGAGATTATTATACAGTTATTATTCAATGATAGTGTCTCATTTAAAAATGAATTAAAACTATCGAATGAAGACAAAAAGTATATAAACACTTCAATTCAATTATACGATGACTTAAAAAACAAATTAGAAACAGTCATTGTTGCCTATAAATACGACACAATGTTGTTAAAAAATATGTTAAAAATCTTAAGTGATAACTCTGCATTAAATATAAATATGGAAGATGACCTATTAGAAGCAATTCAAAAGAAAGAATCATTAACAATTCAAAGTAAAAAAGATTTTGCAGTGAACGGTAACGATTTAATGAATTCTTTAAATAAACGTGGTGGACCATGGCTAAAAGAGTTATTAGATGAAATTGAACGCCAAATATTGTTCGAAACATTACCAAACGATTTTGACGCAATTATAGAGTGGGTGCACAATGAATATCATTAAACAGTCAGTTTTACAATCAGCAGAGAATAGTAAATATTTTAAATATATCATTTTTGAAGATGTCGTGACATCGACACAAACAATAGCTAAAGAGAAACTATTTGAAATTGAAAATTCTTTTGTCGTGTCGTCTCTACATCAAACACAAGGTGTCGGTAGATTTAAAAGAGAATTTGAATCACCAGATAATTGTGGGTTTTATAGCACGTTTGTCGTTCGCCCAAATGTAAATCGAGACAAACTTATGCAGTTTAATTTATTTATTGCTCTCGCTATTACAAAAACAATTGAACGCTTTATAAATCGTCCGATTGGTATAAAATGGCCGAACGATATATACGTAGAAGGCAAAAAACTTTGTGGTTTTTTAACAGAGATGATCCCAGACGGTCAATTTGATACTATCGTTTGTGGTATTGGTGTAAATATTTTCAATTCACCATCTGAAGTAGGCAAGAAAGCTGCATTAGAAACTTTTGCTGATGAAGAGATAGATGTTGGAGCATTTGTAAAAACACTCTTTCAAAATATAGAAAAGTATTATGATTTATTTTTAAAAAATGATTTTAGTATGATTAGAGATACGTATGTCAGTTATTCAACCGTATTAGGTAAAGAAATTATCATCACAACACCTTCAGAACAGTACGAGGCTACAGCGATAGATATAGATGATTTTGGTATACTGAAAGTAATCGACCGAGACGGTCAAATTAAATCAGTTTTGAGTGCAGATATAGAAGAGTAGGGATTTAGTATGTTAGACAGTTGTTTTGCTGTTGTGGATTTAGAAACAACAGGTAATGATCCATTAAAAGATCATATCATCGAGTTAAGCATTGTATTTGTAAAAAATAACGAAGTAATCAGTTCATATAGTACTTTATTGTCGGATGCTTCTGATATACCAGCTTTTGTAACAGAATTAACTTCTATTACATTAGAGGATATTAAAGGAGCACCGAAGTTTAACGATATTTCAAATGAAGTATACGAATTACTAGAAAACTGTTGTTTCATCGCACATAATATTGAATTCGATCTTAATTTTTTAAAAGTCGCATTCCAAAATACAGGTATTCATTTTCAACCACACTTAACACTCGATACAGTCGATTTATCTAAAATATTTTTTCCTACATTGAGCTCTTATCAACTTGGTATGTTGTCTGAGACTCTTAATTTATCTTTAAAACATGCACATCGTGCCTATGATGATGCACTTGCAACAGCAAAACTATTTATTAAAATTTTAGAGCGAATTAATCAACTCGACAAAGAGACGATAATACGTCTATATAACATTTCAAAATATCTCGAAACAAATGTCAGTGATCTTTTATTTGCTTCTCTAAGTGAAAATAATCATAGAGACGCGGATTATACAGTGCAGTCACTATCTATACAACATCCAAAATTTAACTTTGAATCAAATCACAAAATCACAATAGAGGACTTGTATAAAAATTTTATAGATCAAAATAACTTTAAGCATCGCCAAGATCAACTCGATTTAATATATACGATTTATAGTGCACTAAAAGAAAATAAAAATATTGCTCTAGAAGCTTATACGGGACTAGGTAAAACAGAAGCAATACTAATCGCGAGTATCGTATATACAAATGAGACAAAACAGCATGTATTGATTTCTACAAGTAAGAAGATTTTACAAGATCAAATGTATTATCAAAGTTTAATTCGTCTTCTGGAGTCGTCTAAATTAAATGAATTACCAGTATCTATGTTAAAAGGAAAAACAAATTACGTCGACATAGATACCATTTTAAAGCTCTTAAGTTTTAAAGATGATAACTATGAAATTGTCATGTTAAAAATGAAATTGCTCGTTTGGTTAACAGAGACGATAACCGGTGATTTAGGTGAGATTTCATTAAAAGGACCAGAACGACTTTACTATGACACTGCACATTTTCAAATCAATTCTAATGACAATTATTTTTATAATAGAGCAGTGGAACATGCAAAAAATAGCCGTATTTGCATTACAAATCATTACTTTATTGAAGAGTGCTTATCAGAACTCGATAATAAGTATTTAATTGTCGATGAAGCACACCAAGTGTTAAATACTGTAGAGCGTCAGTCTATCACAGAATATAAATATATGGACCTTAAATTTTTACTATCTCAAATCGGTATAAACAATAAAGATAAAATGTTAAAAGAATATCTTGAACATAATGATATTCGAGCAAAAGACTTTCTTGTACGTATGCTTACAGATTTAAATAAAACAATCGATGATGTATTTTCATCATTACGTATCGAGGAAATAAAACGAGCAATTCAACAATTAAATCACTCAAATTACTTAATCGATTTCGTTCTAAAATCGATTGTCGACACGAACAATTATGAATCTCTTTATAATTATTTAAAGCATTTCCAGTTTAAATTAAAAGATATGCAAAAGAGTTTAACGTTAGATAATTATACTATCCATCAAGACAATAATTATCAAAAAACAGCGTTACTCGTTAACAATAATAGTAAAGACCGTCTATTTCATCATTTAAAAGGGCTACACGGACAAGTTTTAATTTCTGGTACATTAGAAGTTAATGGATCATTTAACCATCTAGAACCGTGGTTTTTAGATGAATTTGATACAAAAATAATTGCTAATGATAATTTGTTTAAAGAAGTAGAACTATTTATACCGAACGATATTCACGACCTAAATGATAGAGATTCATATATTGAAGATTTAGTCGATTATTTATCGACTTATCATTCAATTAAAGAAGATAAAGTAATCGTTTTATTTACGAATTATAAATTGCTAAACGAAGTCTATCAATTTTTACTAGACGGTGAACTGTTTGATATTCCTATTATCAAACAAAATAAAAACGATACACCTAGTAAATTATTACTTCAGTATAATCAACTTCAAAATTGTATATTACTCGCAACTGAAAGTTTTACTGAAGGAATTAATTTGGAAAATCTAAACAATCGTACAATCTTTTTAACTAAGTTACCTTTCCCAGTACCAACAGGTAAAGGTTTTAGACATTTTTATAAACACGACCTGCCTGATGCAGTATTTATGTTTAGACAAATTGTTGGGCGCATTAAAAGAGATGATTCTGACCGTGGCCGTGTTGTGCTATTTGATGAGCGATTGCTCGAGAAACCGTATCGTAATGCATTTTTAAAGTACTTTAATGAGAAAAGTCTTATACACGGTGATAGGACCGCTTTCATTGAGATGTTATCTAGATTATAATTATATTAATATGATTTTTAGGAGGAAACAAAGTGCAAATTTCAAATAGAATGGACCTCTTACAGCCAAGTCCGACAATAGCGATAACAAATTTAGGACGTCGCCTAAAAGAAGAAGGAAATGACGTCATCAGTTTATCTGCCGGAGAACCAGATTTTAACACTCCAAAAAAAGTAATAGAAGCAGCACATGAAGCAGCGTTAAATGGGCAAACAAAATACTCTGCAACACCTGGTATTTTGCCACTACGTGAAGCAATAAAAGACAAAATGAAACGTGATAATAACTTGGATTACTCAGTCGATGAAATTTTTGTCGGTGCAGGTGCAAAGCAAGTATTATTTAATATATTCTTTGCGATTTTAAACCCGGGAGATGAGGTAATTATTCCTTCTCCGTACTGGGTATCTTATGGTGATCAAGTAAAATTTGCAGAAGGTGTACCGGTAATTGCTGAAACGACAAGTGAAACAGACTATAAACTTACACCTGAAATATTAGATCAGTACGTGACAGATAAAACAAAAGCTCTCGTATTAAATTCACCGAACAATCCTACTGGTGCAGTTTACAGTAAAGAAGAGCTTCAAAGACTTGCAGATTACTTAGATGAAACAGATATTATTATCGTTTCAGATGAAATCTACGAAGTGCTCGTTTATGAAGGCGCGCATTACTCAATCGCTCAAATGAGTGAAAAGATGAAACAAAATACAATTGTCGTTAATGGTGTTAGTAAATCATATGCAATGACGGGATGGAGAATCGGCTTTGCTTGTGGTGACAAAGAATTAATCAAAGCGATGTCTAAACTTCAAAGTCAATCTGTCTCAAACGTTACAACACCTGCGCAGTACGCAGCATTAAAAGCTTATGAGTTAGATAATTCATACTTAAAAGAATATAATGAAACATTTAAGAAAAGAAGAGATCACGCATATAGTCAACTTCAAAAGCTTCCGTATATAAAATGTGCAAAACCAAATGGAGCGTTTTACTTATTCCCTGATGTGAGTGAACTCGTTGAAAAATGTAATTTCGAAAGTGTAGATCAGTTCACTGAACAGCTACTGAAAGAACAGTACGTAGCACTCGTACCAGGATCTGCATTTGGTATACCGTCAAACTTACGTTTCAGTTATGCATTAAGTGAAGAAAAGTTTTCTGAAGCGATAGAACGTATTCAAACTTTTGTTAACAAATATTTAAACAAATAATCGATGTAAAGAGATATTAGTTGCTAATATCTCTTTATTGTTAGCGACTAGGAGAGAGTAGGATGGATGAATATATTAAATATATAAATATTCCTGTCAATAAAATTTTAATCGATCACTATGCAACTATTGGGCTCGATGAAAAGATGACGATGCTTTTAATCCGTCTAATGAGTTATAGTAATGACGGTCTAACAGAAGTTACATTTGATGATATTATTGACGGTTCAACTTTTACTCGTGAAGAACTATCAAAGTTAATACAACATTTAATTGCTAATCAATTTATTGGAATTAATAATAAAGTGGTTAGTGGAAAACACGTAGAAAGTTACGATTTTAATCCGCTGTATAAAAAACTTGAAAATATCATAACAAATAAAGCTACCCATACTTATACAAAAAATGATGTGAGTGATCTATTTCAATATATTGAAAAGCTATATGGACGAACGCTCGGGCCGAGTGAGTATGAACGTATGACGGCGTGGTTAAGAGATGATGGATATTCTGTAGATCAAATCAAGGAAGGCGTTGATATTGCCTATAAAAATGATATTACATCATTAAGTTATGTCGAAAAAATACTGAATAGTATAAAAAAAGAATCAAACAATGAACCGGTTATTCCGTTTAAAAATTGGTTAAAAGGAGATATTTAGTCGTGCTGAGTAAAGTAAAGACGATGGAAGCACTCGATATTATCCATGAGATGTTTCCAGATGCGGAAGCAGAGCTAAATTATACAAATGATTTTGAACTGACAATTGCAGTATTATTATCTGCTCAAGCAACAGACGTATCTGTAAATAAAGTGACAGATACGTTATTTCAAAAATATAAGACACCTGAAGACTATTTAAGCGTTCCACTAGAAGAACTAGAGAACGATATCAAATCAATTGGACTATACCGTACGAAAGCAAAAAACATACAAAAGTTATGTAGAGATTTAATCGATAAATTTAATGGAGAAGTACCGACGACTTACGAAGAACTCATAACACTCGCAGGAGTCGGTCGAAAGACAGCTAACGTCGTATTAAGTGTCGCGTTTGACACTCCAAGAATCGCTGTCGATACACACGTTGAACGCGTTTCAAAACGACTAGGAATCGCACGTTGGAAAGATAATGTAAACCAAGTCGAAGAAACATTGATGAGAAAAATCCCAGAAAATAGATGGAGTAAAGCGCACCATCAACTTATCTTCTTTGGACGTTATCATTGTTTAGCGAGAAATCCTAAATGTTTTGAATGTCCACTTTTGTACATGTGCCGAGAAGGACAAAAAAGAGAGAGAAATTTATTAAAACAAAAAGCAAAGTAATTTCTAAATTACTTTGCTTTTTTATTTGTATTAAATTTTACTCACCGCTATCGGTGTCTGGGTTTGTAGTATCTGAATTATCCGTACTGCCATCATCACCATTTTCTGGTGTCTCTACAGGCTCTTCTGGCTCAGTTTCATCGATAACTTCTTCATCAGTATTATCCTCTTCAACCTCAGTTTCTTCCTCAGGTGCTTCGTAATAGTATCGTCTAATTCGATTTGGGTTAAATTGGAAAGAACTATTTACTACACCTAATTCTTGACCACCCACCCAAGTCACACTTTCTGGCATCGTGAAGTCTTGACCGTTATACGTGCTAATTTGTGTCATAATATTTTGGAAGAACCACTGTGGTGTGATATGTTCTTGTGTTCCGACAAATGACGTCGCACCGTCTTTTTTAGTACTTGTAAATCCTGTCCACACACTCATTGTGTATTCAGGTGTATATCCGACAATCCACGCATCTTTTGCAGCGTTTGAAGGTAAATTATATTCAGCTAACATACTTTCTGAATATGATGTCGTTCCTGTTTTACCTGCGATATTTAAACCATTCATATTAATATAATCCGCACTTCCGTATGGCTGGAACGTACCTTTTAACATATCTGTAATCATATATGCTGTAGAGTCTTTCATTGCTTCATGGCTTTCATATTCCATGTCGACTTGTTCGTTTTCAGAATTTATGATGTAACGAACGGCTCCCGCTTCATTGAATGTACCACCGTTACCAAATGCGGCATACGCTTGCGCCATTTGAAGTGGGCTAAATCTAGATTCGTTACCTCCGAGAACATCGTTAAATGATAACGTATAATTACCATCAGATTTTTTTGAATAATCTAACCCTAAATCTTTTGCGAACTGTTCAGGTACATTATCTCCTGATTCTTCACGCACTTCTTCAAAAAGTTTAACGGCTGGTATGTTATAACTTTTACGCAGTGCATCACGTATCGTGACAGTACCATGACCTTGATTATCATAGTTATAAATTTTACCTTCAAAATGTTTTGGGCTATATTCGTATTCATCTTGAATCGTATAGTTCGTCGGCACTTCCATATTTTCAATTGCTGGTGCATATGAAAGAATCGGTTTCATTGTAGAACCTGTATTATGCTGAGTGATTGCTAAGTTTTCTTTAACGACTTCCTGATAATCTCGACCACCACTAATCGCAATTAATGCACCTGACTGTGTATCTATAATTGAAGATGCGATATTAAAATCATCGCTTTTAAATTTATCACCATAGAAAAAGTCTTTATCGTTTACAGTGTTTTGTAACGTACGCTGAATATTTGCATCCATATTTGTGTAAATATCTATACCAGACGAGAGTAGCTCTGAAATATCTATATTTTTAAACTCATCTGATTGTTCAAGTTGTTGCTTGACCACGTTTATATATGATGCATATTGTGGGTCTTTCGGTTCAGTTGAAGAACGTTCTTCATCAGATCTTGCAACTAAATTTGTTGTTAAGTCAGTATTTACTCCTTCGTTATACTCATCTTCAGTAATACGTCCGTGGTGTAACATAAGCGCGAGTACTTGGTTCGCACGTTTATTACCTGCTTCAGCGTCTACATATAAGTTATAAACGTTTGGTAAGTTTGGTAATCCAGCTAAATAAGCCGCTTCTTTTAAGTTTAAGTCATCGAGTTCTTTATCGAAATAATATAAACTTGCTGTTCTTACACCGTAAATACCATCTGAATAATATATTTTATTTAAATACATTTCTAAAATATCGTCTTTCGCATATTCTTGCTCGAGTCGGTACGATAAATATGCTTCTTGAGCTTTACGTTTAATCGTTTTTTCTTCAGTTAAAAACGCACGTTTTACAACTTGTTGAGTAATCGTCGACGCACCTTGAGACCCAAATCCACCTGTTATGTTACTAATAACGGCACCGCCAAGACGTTTGAAGTCAATCGCTCCATGTTCATAGAATCTATTATCCTCAACCGCAAGGACTGCATCTGTAACAAGTTCTGGTGTATCGGTAATATCGATATATTCACGTTCAATACCTTGATAAATTGTTGTAACGAGTTCATCGTTACGGTCAAATACTCTTGAAGGGATAGGGTCTTTTAGCTTTTCAACACTAAATGCTGGCGCAGTCGATGCAAAATAAGCAAATACGACTATCCCTAAAACAAAGATAGAAACAGCTGCCATCATAAAGATTAGTGCAATTCGTTTCCACAATGTTTTCTTATTCATTTTATTCCTTTTATTTCTAGATAAAGGATCTTTCATTCTGCTACCTCATTCCAAAATATAATTCATCTACCACTTGAAGATAATCAAAACGCGGGTTAAATTTTTCTGTAATAATATGACTGTCACGTTTTACATCCTCATAACAAATGGATTTTCTACCGTTTTTAAGTTTGTAATTGTCCCAGTGGATTAAAAACTTCTCAATCGGATATAAAAACACTTCGTCGTGTGCATGAAATCTCATAATAATAAAAACAATGCCGCCGTGCTCGTGACATTTTCTCATATGTTCAACTTGATGTTCATGGATATTAATAAAAGGGAAGCGAGTTTCGTTTCGTGTTTCTTTTACTTCAAAGTCGATATATTTCCCTCTATAAATACCGTTATAGTCACTTGTAGATGGAATTTTGTAATATGCTTCTGTAATTTTAGCTTTTTGTCTCGATGGGTAATCGACATTTACAACAGTAATCGGCGTCGGTTTTTTATGAATAATCGCGCGATTCGTATTTAAATAATACTTATTTGTCGTGTCAATATCTTTTTCAAGAGTCATCCCACGATGTCCATATTGTACTTTTTTCTTCCTTGAATTACTAGTAACATTACTTTTTTGAATACCAGCAGGGTATTTCACATTAGATCATTCCTTGGCTATATTCATTCATGTTTAGTTATTATACAATAATATACATACATAAATCTAATGTTTTAAAGGGTGATAACGTTGAATAGACCGTACACTAAAGAGTGTCTTTTAAAATATATTGATGACGTAAAACGTAAATACAGATTCGCACAAGATGGGTATGAGTATCATTTTGATGATGAGATCCAACCATTTCTATTAGAAGCAGATGCCCTTGCATCATTTATAGAGTCATTGCCGACTGATCGATACTTTAACGATTCTACACAGTTAAAACTTTCAAAACAGATTACAGAGCTTGCAATGGCGTGTCATAAAAAAGAGTTAAAACCAAGACTTTATAATGAAAAGATTAAATTTATTAATATGTGGTTTAATTATTTTATAAATAAGGAGATTATATGAGAGTACTTATATTAGGGTATAGAAGTTTTGAGCTCGGTATATTTAGTCATACTCAAAAAGAGGTAGAAGTATTAAAAGCTTTTTTAAAGATGAAAATAATCGAATACTTAGAACATGGGGCAGAGTGGTTTATCTTACAAAACTATCCTGGCATCGATATGTACGCAGGAGAAGTGCTACAAGATTTAAAAGACGACTATTCTTTTCAGTATGCGATTTTAAAACCTTTTTATGAATATGACGAGCGATTTAAAGAAGAAGACAAATTAATTTTACAAGATATAGAATCTCATGCAGAGTTTTCTTCGTATGTATATAAACGCACGTACGAAGGTCCACGTATGTTTAGAGAAATCAATCAGTTTTTAATAGACAATACGACAGATGCATTAATTTTTTATGATGAATCTACGGAATCTAATTTAAAGTACATATATGATGATTTACTTGAAAATAGCAGCAAATCTGATTATAATATTGAAAGAATTCAATTTGATGATTTAAATGATTTTATCACTTATCAATATGACAACTAAGAGGTGAAAAAAATGAGTGAATACTCTCTTAACTTGTCTGCAAAAGATATTTTCGAAAAAGAATTTGAAAAAACACTTCGCGGGTATCAACCAATTGAAGTTGATACATTTTTAGATGATGTCATTGCAGATTATCAGCGTATGGCAGATATGAACAAAAACTTACAAAAACTTGAAGAAGAAAACAAACGTTTAAAAAAAGAAATCGAAGAGTTAAGAATTAGAGTCGCGACGCGTTCACGTAGTGATGTGTCAGACAGTCAAAACCAACATATCGATATTTTAAAACGTCTTTCTAATTTAGAGAAAAAAGTATTTGGACAAAGTAAATAATTCCCGGTGGATCGGATAATCGCTAAGGAAACTTAGAGGAAAGTCCATGCTCACACAGTCTGAGATGATTGTAGTGTTCGTGCTTGACGAAACAATAAGTCAAGGTAGCAAATTTTGCTAACGGCAGTTTAACTTTCTAAGTCGTAAGATATGAAAGAAAACTTGAAAGTGCCACAGTGACGATGTTTTACGGAAACGTAAAAAGTGGAACGGGTAAACCCCTCGAGTGAGCAATCCAAATTTGGTAGGAGCACTTTTTCTCTGGAATTCAACAGAAGAAAGAGATATTACGAAAGTAATATAGACAGATGATTATCACTATTGTGTGAGTGTAATCTAGTGCACGTTAGAACACATTAGTACAGAACATGGCTTATAGAGAAGCCGGGCTAGGTGACTCTCCGTATATGTATATGGAGAGTCTTTTTTTAAATATGTATAAACACAATATAAAGGGATGCGTAATATGAAATTTAAATTTTTAGCGAATACGCCAATGGGACTTGAGCGTGTTGTTGCAAATGAAATCGAGTCACTCGGGCTTGAGACGACTTTAGAAAATGGACGCGTATATTTTTCAGGCGATGAAAAAACAATTGTCGAAACGAACTTAAAATTACGAACAGCAGAACGTATCCGTATTATCATTGGGGATTTTAAAGTCACGACGTTTGATGGTCTCTTTGAAGCTGTCAAAGATTTACCATGGTCAGATATTTTAGGCCCTGATGCGAATTTCCCTGTGACAGGTCGCTCACATAAATCAACGTTATATTCTGTACCTGACGTACAGCGTATTACTAAAAAAGCAATTGTTGAACATTTAAAAGAAGCATTTAAGCTCGATGGTAAATTACCTGAAACAGGTGCGCGTTATAAAGTAGACATTAATATATTAAAAGACAGAGCATTACTCACAATTGATACGTCAGGAGATGCGTTACATAAACGCGGGTATAGAGTTCTTCAAGGTGACGCACCGATTAAAGAAACTCTTGCTGCAGCGATGTTGCAACTCGCTAACTATACTGGTGAAAACCCATTAGTTGATCCATTTTGTGGATCTGGAACAATCGCGATTGAAGCGGCGATGATTGCTAAAAACATTGCACCTGGTTCAAATCGAACATTTGACGCAGAAAAATGGGACATTATCCCTGAAGAATTATGGTCAGATATAAGAAATCAATGTGAAAATGACGCTCTTTACGATAAAGATGTCGAAATATATGCGAGTGATATCGACGAACGAATGATTGAAGTATCTAAGCAAAATGCAGATGAAGTCGGATTGTTAGAAGAAATACAGTTTAGTGTTAAAAATGTCCATGATATCGATCATTTAAAAGATCATACGCAAATTGTCACAAACCCTCCTTACGGTGAACGTATCGGAGAGGCTAAAGCAGTCGAAGATATGTACCGCAAAATCGGACAATTAATGGAGCAAAATGATACGTTAAACGTTTATTTAATGACGTCTAATAAAGAATTTGAAATCATTATTGGAAAACGTGCAACACATAGAAGGAAATTATTTAACGGCTATATTGAAACAACTTATTATCAGTACTGGGGTAAAAAGTAATGGTAAACGATGATACTTTAAATATTTTATATAAGATTCGAAAAGAAATTAGTAAATCTAACAACAAACAACTTTTGTCAGAAATCGATTATACGATTAAAAAAGTTTATGATGACTTATTTGTCGTGTCGTTTATCGGACATTTCTCTGCCGGGAAATCGAGTTTAATTAACTATTTATTAGAAGATGAAGTGTTGCCTTCTTCTCCGATTCCTACGACGAGTAAAACAGTGCAAATAGAAATCTGCGATGAGACACGTGCGCGTGTCTATATTGATAAAAATCATTATGTAAAACTTAATGACTTAAGCGAAGTAAAACAAATTAACAAAAAAGACGTTGAGATTGAATACGTTAAAATTATGCATGATAGTAAAAATTACAATGATACGTTCGTGTTTCAAGATACTCCAGGAGTGGATTCAAAAACATCAACACACGAAGAAAGTACGCATAAATTTTTACTCAACTCAGACTATGTATTTTTTACAGTAGAGTATAACCATGTCGAAAGTGAATCAAATTTATCATTTTTAGAAGAAATCGCATCTTATAATATTCCGTTTTCTTTAATCGTCAACCAAATCGATAAACACGACGATAGTGAATTATCATACGATACGTTCATTAATCGCTTAAAGTCGACGTTATCAAACCACAACATTCATCCAGAACATATATTTACGACGTCGATTTACGGCACACCATACCGTCAAAACGATCAATTAGAATCATTTTTAAAAGAATTAGACGATTCAAGGGCGTCGTTTAAAAAGCTGTATCATGAACGAATTATTCAAAATATCGAGCAAAAGCATATCGAATATTTAGATGATCAGTTAAATAGTTTAGACGTAGATTCAGAAATAGATTCAGATCTAAAAACACATATCCATTATTTACTAGAAGAAAAACAAGCACACGATGCGTCACATATTAAAAGTGATATTCATAAATTAACTGAATACGTCGATGCGCATGCGAAAGATATTGTAAGTAATAGTTACTTATTCCCCCATGACGTAAAGGATAGTATACGCGAGTACTTCAAAATCAGTACTGGGGACGTACAAGTAAAAGGCTTATTTGGGAAAAAGAAAAAGTTACAAGCGATGAAAGAAGATCAAGTAAAGATTGTGCATCAACTGATGCAAGACGTTATTGATCGTCAAATTAATACGCAAATCAATGACTTGTTTTTAGAGCTTAAAATCTCTTCAAACGAATACTTTAAATATGAGTATCACGACGCTTTACTTACAGATTATGAAATCGTTGAAAGTAATGAGAAGGTTTTAGATGTCTATTTAGGAGAATTAAAACAAACGATTTCTAAAGAAGTAAGAAATCTCCTTAAAGTATTTATAAAGCAATTAGATATTAAAGTTTATGACGTTAATCCAGATGATACGGTAGACGAAGAATTAAATCGTTACAAAAAAGCACTTCAACTCGCTGAGTTAAAATCTGTATTTTTATCTGGTAGCTACAAACATTTATATACGCATGTCGAAGATGAATTAAAAGCATTAAATGAGAACATTGAATTGTCACTCGATACGATAAAAGATTTAACAGAGAAAAAAGAAGACGTTGTGAGTTATGACTTTAAATCAACAGCATTAGATACAGAAAAATTTTATAGCATTACCGATTTAATCAAAGAGTCAAATAACTATCGACATATTTATAAATTATTAACGAATAAACTTAACCGTTTAAAGCATAACGAAGCGAATATCAGTGTATTCGGTGGATTTAGCGCAGGTAAAAGTACGTTTATCAACGCTTTATTAAAAGAAAAACTTCTTACGACAAGTCCGAACCCAACGACCGCTTCAATTACTGAGATTAGTAACAGCGATAAAAGCTATATTCAATATAAATCTGAAGAATCAATCGTTGAATTGTTAGAGTCTGTCACTGGAAAGAGCAATTTGTCGTTAGATGACCAAGTCAAACAATTAAATAAAATGGATGTGCCTAAATTATTTGTACCACTTAAAAATGGTGTGAACAAAAATTTAGAGACGTATCGACCGCTATTCGGTCAAAAGATCGAAACGACTCGAGAAGACATCGATTTTAAAACGAGTGAAGACAGTCATGCAATATTTATCGATAAGGCATTTATCGGCCATCATGCACCGTTATTAAATCAATTTACGATTATCGACTCACCAGGTATTAACTCGATAAACGAACGTCATACACAAGAAACTCACCAAATAATTGCAAATAGTGACTTAATCATTTACGTATCGTATTTCAACCATGTGTTCACTCAATCTGACGCACAGTTTTTAAAGTATATTCAATCAATCAAAGGAAAAGAGTTTCCGTTATCGGTCGTTATTAACGCTGTTGACTTAGCAAAAAATGATAAAGAAATTGAAGACGTTGAAGCGTATATGCATCAGTCACTAAACCAATTAAAAATTCAACATCAGATTTATGGTGTTTCAAGTAAATCTGCATTAGAACATGAAGATGCATCATTTGAAGCAGTGAAGTTATCATTTTTAAAAGATGCAGAAAATAAATCAAAAGAATTACTTGCACTATCTATTGATGAAAACATTAAGCAGTTTATCGAATTACTAAACTCAAATATTAAACAATTCAATGAAGGTGAGTCGTATATAAACACTCTTAAAGAAAACCGTCAAAATACGTCTCATTTGTTAAATGACTTTACAGCACATACGGTCAAAAATGAAACAGTGAATGAAATCGAAAATTTATTTGCATTCATACGAAAGCAACTAGAGCTTAAATTGTATGATTATCTATCATCTAATATTTCGATGAACGACGTTTCTAAAAAAATGTTAAGTGCAAATCGTCAGTTAATTAAAAACGATATTGAGCAGTATGTAACGATTGAAAGTAATACAATTATCAACAACGTGTATAGATTTATCGATGATTTAGTAAATCAACATATCAATGATTTTAATGTTAAACTGAGAGCAAGCAACGTTGTAGACACGCTGCAATATCCAAAAGTAGAACAGCATCAAGTAAAAGTTTCAGTAAATGACAGACAGGTGAACGCGGAATTAAAACGCTTCGAAAAATCTGTTAAAACGCATAAACAACTGAGAGAGCAATTATTAGAAGTGAGTAAAACGATTGTAGATTCTATTCAATTAGACGCACTAAAAGATAACGTCATTCAAAATGCGACGTATTATTTTAATGATATCGATCATAAGTTGTTAGAAGATAAAACTAGAGTATTACAGATGTTAAATACACCAATCGAAGCACCAGATGAAGTAATGTACAAAGAAAGTATCGATTTATTAAACGAAATACATTCAATTGTAGGTGAAGAAAATGACAATCATTAATGACAAAGAGCTACTAGAATTAGACCCTTCCACATTATTACTTGTCGACACGAGAAACGTTATGGGGAACGAAGAGAAGACAAAAGAATTAGTACTTAATGATCCGGTTGAGAATACGATTCACATTCAAGAGAATCCATTTATCGTTGAAGCGGATGGCCATAACAATGGGAGAAG
This sequence comes from Nosocomiicoccus massiliensis, assembly GCF_002871345.2. NCBI lineage: Bacteria > Bacillati > Bacillota > Bacilli > Caryophanales > Staphylococcaceae > Nosocomiicoccus > Nosocomiicoccus massiliensis. The sequence continues at coordinate 406,899 of NZ_CP136964.1, forward strand.
CCCTATACCAACAGCAGGTGTCGTAAAAGGATTATATGATGCATTAAGTCAACCAGGTAAAGAAATTGTATTGTTTGCGAACGACAACAGTTTCTTTCATACACGTTTATATGTTGTTTTTAAACTATATGGCTATGAAACGACGCTATATATCGGTAGTTTAGGTGTGCTAAAAGAAGTTGCGAAAAAAGTTGAATATAATGACGTAACACTACCAAATGTATTTGAAGATGTTGATCAATTACCTGATGAATCTTTATATGCGACGTTTGAAAATGTTAAAAACAGCATAAAAGATCCGAAGCATTTATTAATAGATGTACGTGAACGTTCGCGTTATCTCGGAGAAGGGGATAACATGGATAGTAAAAGTGGTCACATTCCGACTGCTGTTAACATTCCAAATACGAGACTATTTAAAAACGGGACGATGTCGTTAGACGTCTTACAAGATGAATTAAAAGACATTAAAAAGTTTGGTTCAGTGACTGTCTCTTGTGGGTCAGGAATGAGTGCAACACCTATGTTTACGTTTTTACATGAAAATGGCATTCCCGTAAAATTATATGGTGGTAGTTTTTCTGAGTGGATTCGTGAAGATGAACCGATTGTCACGAAAGAAACGACGCTAAAGGAACGTGTATTAAATATTGAGTAAATTATTAATTGTCGACGGAATGGCTCTATTATTCCGTCACTTCTTTGCAACAAGTTTTAGTAAACAATTTTTTTATAACAGCTTAGATCTACCAACAAATGGTGTACAAGGGACAATTCGTCATATTTATAAAGCAATTGAGATCATTCAACCTGAAAAAGTAATCATTACGTGGGATATGGGGAGTGAGACAGTTCGAACAGAGTGGTATGAAAATTATAAATCTAATCGACCAGCACCACCAGAAGAACTCGTTCCTCAATTTGATTTAGTGAAAGATGTACTTGCCGAGCTTGATTTTTATCAAGTTGGGTTAAAAGGATATGAAGCGGACGACCTCATCGGAACAATTACAAAACACTATGATGATTCGGTGATTATTTCTGGAGATAAAGACCTTTTACAAATCATTAATGACGATAACGAGTTATGGCTAACGAAAAAAGGATATACAGAATACGATATATATAATCTAAACCGTTTTACTGAAGAATTTTCAATTACACCACATCAATTTATCGATGTAAAAGCGTTAATGGGAGATAGCGGTGACGGATACTTTGGAGTCACCGGAATTGGTGAAAAGACCGCGTTAAAACTCATCCAAAAACACCAGTCCTTAGACCATTTACTAGAAAATTTAGACACCTTAACAAAACGTCAAAAAGAAAACATTTTAAAAGACTACGACCATTTAATACTCAGCCGACGACTCGCTGAAATTATTACGGATGTTCCGATAAATGTTAACGATGTGATTCAGTATAGTGATTATACATTTAATCTTGACCGTACGTTACAAGTGCTCGATAAATACGACTTAACAATCGCTAAACGTTACGTAGAAGGGTTAGATTTATAATGGCAACGGTACACATCGATGCAGCAACGCGTCAAAATCCGCACATTTCTGTTGGTGCAGTGATCATCAAAGATGAAACTACACACGAATTTACATCAGTGTTTCATCATATAGATAACAATGAAGCAGAGTGGGCGACGTTAATCTTTGCTCTTGAAAAGAGTATTGAATTGAATATTAAACAAGCAATAATTTATACCGATTCACAAATTGTCGTCGATTCAATTGAAAAACGTTTCGCAAAAGATCCGCGCTTTAAACAATATTTAACAACATACGTTAATTACGAGACTAAATTTGATTTATTATTAGTTTCTTTTATCACACGTGAGCACAATAAACACGCAGATCATCTCGCTAAAACAGAGTTATATAAATATTTAAACAAATAAAATTAAAAAATATCTCTCAAAATAGTATAATGACTGTAATACGTAAAATAAGGAGAAAGTATATGAATATTATCAAAATCGAACCAACACCAAACCCAAATACGATGAAAGTTGTTTTAGATGAGCAAAAGCCAGATATGAAATCTTCAACACATAGAGAAGTAAGTCCAGAAAATCCGGACTTCATCAACCGTGTACTTGAAATCGATGAAGTGACTAGCGTATTTTACGCTCTAGATTTCATATCTGTAGATAAAGATCCACGTGCAGAGTGGGACGTTGTTATTCCTAAAATTGAAGCTCAATTTGAAGGACAAGATACAAAAAAGTAATTGCGCACGTCGACGAACACTTTGGCGAAGTAAAAGTGGAATTACTAAAATTTAAAGAAATTCCTTATCAAATTAAATTGAATGATGGCGAAGTGAGAGAAGCGTTAAACGATGACTTTTTAAACGCTGTAGAATCTGCCACACTCCCTGAAGACAATATTATATTTAGTAGAAAATGGGAGTCTCTCGGATACTATTACGGTGAGCTAAATGACGTTCTAACTGAAGTAAAAGAAGAAATCGGTGCACTTTATACAAAAGAGCGTCTGACTAATCTTGTAAAGGCTGCTAAAGAAAATAAACAACCAGAACCAAAACGCTACTTTAAAATTGATTTAGATACTTTCGAGCAAGAAAAGGATTGGAAGAAGAGACTCTATTATTTAAATCACTTTGATACACCGGATGAAGGCGATTATGAATTATTAACGTTTGCGTTAAACGATTCAAAAGTACAAATTCGTCGTATGGCAGTTTCACTTCTAGCAATGATTGAAAAAGAGGAAACTTTAAATTATTTAAAGCAGGCGCTTCAAGATAAATCCGTTACTGTTCGTAGAACAGCAGGAGATGCATACAGTGATCTTGGTCTTAAGTCTGGTTTAAAAGATATGTATCCGTTACTTGATGATAAAAGTCCAATCGTTCGTTGGCGTGCAGCGATGTTTGTATATGAAGTCGGTGACGATTCTAGTCTTCCATTTTTATATCAATATAGAGATGATTCGTCATACGAATGTAAATTGCAAAAAGAACTTGCGATTTCAAGAATTGAAGAAGGCGAAAGAGCACTTGGAAGTGTCTGGAAACAAATGGAAAAGAGGAATCAATAATGAATCCATATGAAGCATATATGAATGAACTTGTTGATGCTTATAGAAAAGACCTAACAAAATACAATTTTGAAGAATTCACAACTAAAGAAGCGGTCAAAGACTTTATGGACAATGTAAATGACGATGAAACGACTTTCGTTGTTATCAATAGTATGTGTGGATGTGCAGCAGGACTGGCACGACCAGCAGCACGTACAGTCGCATTACAAAACCCAATTACACCAGATCATTTAGTGACTGTTTTTGCGGGACAAGATAAAGAAGCGACAGAAGAAATGAGAACATATATTGGTCAGGAACCTTCGAGCCCATCAATGGCACTATTTAAAGGTAAAGAGTTAAAATACTTTTTACCGAGAATGTTTATTGAGGGCAGAGAAATTGAAGATATTATGATGGATTTAAAAGACGTCTTTGACGAGTATTGTCAATAAAAAAGGAAAGCACTGATTATGCTTTCCTTTTTAGTCTATTAATTAGTATTATTCAAAAATACACATCGAAATCATGTAAAGTGAAAGTAATACTAATCCAGTAAACATTACTGCTTCCATCCGGAACACTCCTTCGTTTGAAGTATATATGATTACTTATATTATATTAAAAATACCGAATAAAAGAAAGGAAGATTTTAATGAACACTTTCGATCAAGCGTATCACGACTTACTACAACATGTGTTAGATAAAGGAACAACTAAAGATGACCGCACAGGAACGGGTACAATTTCAACTTTCGGATATCAAATGCGTTTTGACTTAAGTAAAGGTTTCCCATTATTAACGACAAAACGTACATCGTTTAAACTGATTGCGACAGAACTCATTTGGTTTATGCGTGGAGATACGAATATCAAGTATTTACTTCAGTACAACAACAACATTTGGAACGAATGGGCATTTAAACGTTATGTAGAATCTGATGATTATCACGGTGAAGATATGACAGATTTTGGCCGACGTGCGTTGAAAGACGAAGCGTTTAACGAAGTATATCAGCAAGAAATGGAAAAATATAAAGAACGCATTTTAACAGATGATACATTCGCTAAAAAGTATGGTGAACTCGGAAATGTATATGGTAAACAGTGGAGAGATTGGATCGGACCAAATGGAGAGTCTGTCGACCAACTACAGAACTTAATCGATTCGATTAAAAATACTCCATATTCTAGACGACATATCGTCTCAGCATGGAATCCTGCAGAAATTGAAACGATGGCATTACCGCCGTGTCACACACTGTTTCAGTTTTACGTAAACGATGGTAAGTTAAGTCTACAACTATACCAAAGAAGCGCGGACGTATTTTTAGGTGTTCCATTTAACATCGCGTCATATAGTCTATTATTGCTACTCGTCGCAAGAGAAACAGGACTAGAAGTCGGTGAGTTCATTCATACTTTTGGTGATGTTCACATTTACAAGAATCACATTGAAGCAGTTGAGACTCAACTATCTAGAGATGGGTTTGATGCACCAACTGTTAAAATAAATACAGATAAGTCAATGTTCGATCTAGAATACGAAGACTTTGAGCTCGTCGATTACAAAAGCCATAAAAGCATTAAAGCACCAATTGCGGTCTAAAGGAGATAAATAATGTTATCGTTAATAGTAGCATATGCAAATCAAAACGTTATCGGATTTAAAGGCGATATGCCGTGGCGCTTGCCACATGATTTAAAACGTTTAAAAGAAATTACAACAGGACATACAATCGTCATGGGTCGAACGACATATGAGTCACTTGGGAGACCACTACCAAATAGAAAAAACGTCGTCTTAACGAGTCAAGATATAGATGATGACGGTATTGAGATTATTCGTAGTCTCGATGAAATCAAATCTTTAGACGGTAAAGTATTTGTATTCGGTGGCAGTCAGTTATACGATGCAATGATCGATGAAGTAGAAGAGATGTACGTCACTGAAATTTATGAATCGTTCGTTGGAGATACGTTCTTCCCAGAATATGACAAAAATGATTTTGAATTAGTATCAAGAGAAGATTATGACGTTTCAGAAGAAGTAAATTATCCGTACGCATATTTACATTACGTAAAGAAGGATTCTTATGAATAATATTTGGAAAGTTTTATTTATAATATTATTTTCCATTAACGCTATAGTTATTGGGACAATTGGTTATAAGGTCATAACGTTACCAGATTATGACCAATTAAGTGAGCCTAGCACACAGTCAAAAGATTCGAACTTACAAGTCGTTGCGAACAACGAAACAATTGAAAAAATTATCAATGACAACATAGACGATAATATGTACGTCAATGTTTCAACAAGTGGCATCGAAATTGAAACGTTATATTCTGTTTTAAACATCAATGTTCCAGTAAACGTTTCAATTGAACCACTTGTAAAAGACGATCAGATTATTTTACAATTAAAAGATATTGATATCGCAAGATTTTCAGTCAGCTTAGATTTAATATATGATACACTTAAAAACCATGTAACATTAGATAATGGCATGGAATTTAGTGATGATGCACCAGAGATTATTATCGATTCAAAAGTTTTTAAACAACAACTTGAATACGACGTTACAATCGATGAAATTGATTATAAAAATGATAAGTGGTATTTTTCAGTTGATGGATTATTTTAGAGGAGTGATATGATGGCAAAAGCGACATTAGCAGGTGGTTGTTTTTGGTGTTTAGTTAAACCATTCGACCAATACGATGGTGTAAATTCAGTAACAAGTGGCTACTCAAACGGCCACAAAGAGAATCCGACATATGAAGAGGTTGGATCTGGTACAACAGGTCATACAGAAGCGGTACAAATTGATTTTAACCCAGATGTTATTTCATACCGTGAAATTTTAGAAGTGTTCTTTAAAACATTTGACCCAACAGATAATGATGGACAATTCGGTGACCGTGGATTGATGTATATGCCTGCTGTCTTTTATCATGATGACACTCAAAAAGAAACAGCAGAAACTTATATCGATGAATTAAACGAGTCAAAAGTATTTAACGATCCTGTGATTACACCTGTGTTACCGTATAAGAACTTTTATGCAGCAGAAGATTATCATCAAGACTTTTATAAGAAAAACAGTGCACATTATAATGCGTTTTATAAAGGTTCTGGTCGTAAAGGGTTTATTGAGAAACATTGGAGTGAAAACTAATGAAAAAAGACATTTCTGAACTCACTGAAATGGAATATCACGTCATGAAAGAAAATGGTACTGAACCACCGTTTCAAAATGAGTATGATCAGCACACTGAAGCGGGTATCTACGTCGATAAATTATCCGGTCAAGCATTGTTTAGTTCGACGGATAAATATGATGCTGGATGTGGTTGGCCATCATTTACACGTACAATCGATGAATCTGTCTCTGAACATTTTGATGATTCATTTGGAATGCGTCGTATTGAAGTACGTAGCGAAACGTCTGATTCACATTTAGGTCATGTATTTAATGATGGTCCTGTTGAATCAGGGGGAATGAGATATTGTATTAACTCTGCTGCATTAACTTTTATTCCAAAAGAAGAGTTAAAAGATACAGATTACGAAAAGTATTTAACATTGTTTGAGTGATACTATGAAAAGTTATTCTTTTTATCAGTTTATGAAAACAAAAGTCGGTGAAAAGAGTGAAAGCGGAGTGTTCGCTACACACGTAGTGAATGATTTAGATTTCCCCAAATTTTCTACTGACTATAATAATATTTCAGACTATTTAGAAAAAACACCATACGACGGTGCGTCATTACACACGTTTGATACTTTATTTGAAGAATATGAAAATTGGTTAAAATATTAGGAGGATGAACATGAGCATTCATATTGGTGCAAAACAAGGCGACATTGCAGAAACTATTTTACTACCAGGAGATCCGTTACGTGCAAAATACATTGCAGAAACATTTTTAGAAGATGTTACACAATTTAATGAAGTAAGAAACATGTTCGGTTTTACTGGAACATATAAAGGAAAAAGAATTTCTGTTATGGGTACAGGAATGGGAATTCCTTCTATCTCTATTTATGTCCATGAGTTAATGCGTGATTACGGAGTTAAAAACTTAATTCGTGTTGGTACTTGTGGTGCGATTAAAGAAGATATTAATGTACGTGATTTAATTATCGCTCAAAGTGCATCGACTGATTCTAGTCAAAACACGAAATTATTTAATAATATCAGTTATGCACCGACTTCAGACTTTGAATTACTCGCGTCCGCTTACAATGAAGCAACGAAACGCGGAACGAACGCGATTGTCGGTAACGTATTTACAGCTGATTCATTTTACGATGAAAAAGGAAACATCGAACAACTTGCAGAATACGGTGTACTTGCGTTAGAGATGGAGTCAAGCGCATTATTTACAATTGCTAAAAAATATAACGCAAGAGCGCTGAGTATTTTAACAGTATCTGACCACGTAATAACAGGTGAGGAAACTTCAGCAATGGAAAGACAGACGACATTTAATGAGATGATTGAAATTGCATTAGATGCAGCTCTTCCATTTGCAGAATCATTGTAATATTAGAAATTAGGTGAAACTGTGAACAACGAAATACCAAAAAGTAGTCATCGTTTAAAAGTCAGTTTAAATATATTCTGGTTTATCGTCATCATACTAACGACGATTTTTCTCTCTGTATTAATTACCGCACTAAGTTTAGGTGGAAAAACGGAACGCGCAGTAAACGTCGGAACTGATACGAGACAAGAGTTCGTTAAATTATATAACGTGTACGACACTCTATCTTCAGAATATTATACAGACGTTGACAAAGAACATTTAATTGAATCTTCGATTAAAGGTATGGTGAATGGTTTAAACGATCCATATAGTGAATACATGCAAGTAGACGAAACAGCTGATTTTGAAGAATCAATTACCGGCGAATTTTACGGTATTGGTGCTGAAATTATGCAAGATGATCAAAACGTTATCGTCTCAAGTCCAATGAAAGGCTCGCCAGCGGAAAAAGCAGGCGTTCAGCCTGGAGATAAAATACTCGCAATTGACGGAGAGTCAATTAAAGGTTGGTCTTCACACGAAGCTGTTCAACTTATTCGTGGTGAAGAGGGTACGGATGTCACGTTAACGATTCAAAGAGGTTCTGACAAACCATTTGACCTCGTTATTACTCGTGAAAAAATTCATATCGATAGTGTCACTTCAGAAATTAAAGATGATGTTTCTCATATTAGTATCAATCGTTTCCAACAAGATACTGCGAAAGAATTAAAACTTGCGCTTGAGGATGCTAAAGAGAAAAAAGTTAAAGACGTCGTACTAGATTTTCGTTCAAACCCAGGTGGTCTATTAAACGAAGCTGTTGAGATGATTAATTTCTTCGTAGATAAAGGCGAACTCGTCTTATATCTCGAGCATAAAAATGGTGACCGTGAAGAGATATATGCTGAAAATGATCGATTAGTAAAAGAAGATGACTTTGACAACATCTATATTTTACTCAACGAAGGTTCAGCAAGTGCGAGTGAAGTATTTGCTGGAGCGATGCGAGATTTAACGAAAGCTGAAATCGTCGGTACGAAATCATTTGGTAAAGGTATCGTACAAAGAACGAGTGAATTCAAAGATCAATCATTAGTTAAATATACGAACACGAAATGGTTAACACCAAATGGCGACTGGATTCACGAAAAAGGTATCGAACCTGACTTTGTAATTAACAATCCAGATTTCTATCGAGTGAAGTTCTTAGATAGAGAAGATGCCTATATTGAAACACAAGAGAACGATGATATTATTACGATTAAAGTGATGTTAGAAGCGTTAGGTTATAACATAGAAACAATGGATAACGTCTTTGACGCTAATTTAACAGATGCTGTTAAAAATTATCAAAAAGACAATAACTTAGATGAAAATGGTATCGTTACAGGGGATACGACAGCTCAATTAATGAAAGATATTCGTCAACACATCCAAGATAATGACACTCAATACGATTATCTATTAGATTATATTAAAGGCGAAAAGTCTAAAGAAGATATTACAAAAGAAATGAAAGAAGAGTCTAAGTACATTCCTGTCGATGATTCTCGTAAACGTTCAAATCAAGACGATGAATAATTCATATAAACACCGTGCATATGCATGGTGTTTATCATTATTTAAAGAAAGAGGATACATATGAAATTAAATGATGATGTAGTCGTATTAACAGGTGGAGGAACAATCGGTCACGTCATGTTAAATACGTTAATCGCTCCAGAACTGTTAAATGATAACGTAAAGCCATATTACATCGGTTCTAAAACAGGTATTGAAAAAGAAATTATCGAAAAATCCGGTATCGAATACTACAGCATTTCAAGTGGTAAGTTACGACGCTATTTATCATTTGAAAATATTAAAGATGTATTTAAGGTGACAAAAGGCATTTTTGATGCGAGACGTATATTAAAAAAGTTACAACCGAAATTCGTCTTTTCAAAAGGTGGTTTTGTGTCAGTACCAGTTGTACTCGCAGCAAAAAGTTTGAATATACCCGTCTATATTCATGAGTCAGATATTTCTCCAGGACTAGCGAATAAAATTGCTGGTAAATTTGCTAAAAAGATATTTGTCACTTTCGAAAAGACGTTAAACTTTGTCGATTCAAATAAATCTGAGTATGTAGGACCTGTCATTCGTGAAGAATTGCTACATGGTAGTAAAGAGATTGCAGAGAACATTACTGGACTAGATCCGAATAAACCGACAATTATGTTTATCGGAGGGAGTTTAGGGGCAAAATCTATAAACGATTTAGTGCATAACCATTTAGATACTTTTGTAGACCAATACCAAGTCATTCATATAACTGGTCCAGATAACATTCGTGAAGATATTAGTCATCCTAATTATCGCCAATACGAATTCGTACAACATGAACTCGCACATTTCTATAAAATTTCTGACGTCGTGATTTCACGTAGTGGAGCAAACGTTATTTACGAATTACTACTCCTTAAGCAACCGATGCTTTTAATCCCATTACCGTTATCTCAAAGTCGTGGAGACCAAATTGAAAACGCTGAGTACTTTAAAAGTAAGGGATATGCTGAAACGATTGAAGATGAATCTATAACTCCAAAACGAATCATTGACAATATTAGGAAAATCGAAAATAATAAACTAGAATACATTAAAAATATGGAGACATTTACAGCGGGGATGACACCAAAACGCTTAACAGAACATCTACTTAAGGAGGAGTAAATATGAGTCGTGACAAGAAAATATCACTGTTTATCGTATTTACTCTAATATTTGGTGTGATTGCAGTGTTTCACGAATCACGTGTCGGTCGTTATATCGACCGCGAAGTGTATGAGTTTATCTATGCGTCAGAAAGTTTTTTAACAACTGCATTATTTTTAGGGGTCACTCAACTCGGTGAAGTTATCTCAATGATTATTCTCTCAATCATTGTCATTGCGATTTTACTGTTATACAGAATGAACATTCACGCATTGTTTTTGGTCGTCTCAATGTTAATATCTAGCATTTTAATTCCTGTTCTGAAACATTCATTCGACAGAGAGCGTCCGGCGTTTTTACGCTTAATTGAAATTGGTGGATTTAGTTTTCCGAGTGGACACAGTCTCGGTTCGACCATATTTTTTGGAAGTTTGATGGTGTTAATAAAACATACGAATTTAAATCATAAAGCTGTACTGTATGCACTTTGTGCTGTCGCAATTTTACTTATTTGCTCGTCACGCGTATATCTCGGCGTCCATTTTCCAACAGACGTTCTCGCAGGCATGGCAATCGGAGCAGCGACAGTTTCTTTAGTATCATGGATATTCCATGGAAAATTTAAAGATATAAAATAATTCATGAAGTAGGTGGATCTATTGATTACTCATTTATATGAATCAATCACTCTTGAGAATGACAGAATTAAATTAATTCCGATGCAGTTGTCCCACGCAAAAGATTTACAAAAAGTAAACCATGAAAGTATATGGACGTATATGTTATATCAAGCTATCACTGAAGAGCAGATGACTGAATGGGTCTCAAGTGCAATAGATTCACGTAACAACATGCAGGCAATTCCGTTTGTCGTCATTTTAAAATCAACAGATGAAGTGCTCGGTAGTACAAGAATTCAGCATATCGACTATGAACGACAAAGTTGCGAGATTGGTGCCAGTTGGTTTGGAACGAGTGCACAACGTACTTTTGTAAACTCTGACTCAAAGTTTTTACTGCTCGAATTTTGTTTTGAAGTAATGGGTATGATGCGTGTTCAAATTCGTGCTGATGAAAGAAATGTGCGTTCAAATAAAGCAATCGAGAGACTCGGATTTACAAAAGAAGGAGTCTTAAGAAAAGAACGTGCACTCCATGGCATACCTAGAAACTTAGTCGTATACTCAATAATTGATGATGAATGGCCAGAAGTGAAAAAGAACTTAATCATACGACAACAAAGCTATAGTAATGATACTCCAGGTAAAGTTTCTGGTGTGTAATAGAACTCCGGTTAAAGTTTTTGCTTTAATCGGAGTATTTTTTATGATAATTTTAGAGATAATATTCAAAATGATATAGTTAACTTGAGGTGAGACGATGCCAAACATTTTAGTTGTCGAAGATGAACAAAATTTAGCACGTTTTCTAGAGCTTGAACTCACTTATGAAGGCTATGACGTAGAAGTAACGTTCGACGGATTAAGTGGGCTAGAACATGCTTTAGACAAAGATTACGACTGTATATTACTCGATTTAATGTTGCCAGAGTTAAATGGATTAGAAGTATGTCGTAAAATTAGAAAAGAAAAAGACACACCAATTATTATGATTACAGCAAAAGATACAACATATGAAAAGGTAATTGGCTTAGATTATGGCGCAGACGATTATATCGTTAAACCATTTGAAATTGAAGAGCTACTCGCACGCATTCGCGTCATTATGAGACGCAGAAAAGTACACGAGTCGAATATATTAGAATCAAACGGTATAACAATTGATTTATCAGCATATAAAGTACTCGTCAATGAAACAGAACTAGACTTAACAAAAACAGAATTCGAATTATTACGATTACTCATTGAAAACGAGAATATTGTATTAAAACGTGAGACGATTCTAGATCAAATTTGGGGATACGATAACGAAGTTGAAACGAACGTCGTTGACGTTTACATTCGTTATTTACGAAATAAGCTCAAACAATATGACCTCGATAAAATTATCGAAACTGTTCGGGGTGTTGGGTATGTGATTCGAGAATGAAAACCTCTCTAAGATCAAGGTGGATGCGGTTAGCAATTTTGATAATCACGGGTTCTTTTATTATGTTCAGTACGTTCTTAATTTATGCAACGAGTATATATTTAAAAGATTTACAGTACCGTGCAGCTGATAGAAGTGCTGTTGAATTACATTCTTTGTATTCAACGACACCGATCAACGCGATTACTGAACGCGATATTTATACGAGTCTTTATGATAATCAAAAATTTGTACTCTTTACGATGAGCGGTGAAGAAGTGTACCGTTGGCCGAGTAAGGATCAGTCTTATAATGTACCACGTGAACAAATTATTAACCCGGATTTTTATCCGATGGAAATCAATGACAAAAAATATATCGTAAAAACTGTCATGATAGAATCAGAATATTGGAATGGATATATTGCAATCATTCACCCGATGCAAGAGTATTATACAATTTTACAAATGATAATTATTATCGCAACGATTATCGCATTTATGTCGATATCCGTGACATCTGTCATTAGTTACTTTATTTCTGGACAAATGGTACGTCCAATATACCGATTTACAAAGCAACTTCAGTACGTTGAAAATAACGGGTTTTCTGAACGTCTCGATTTACGAACGAATTTATCAGAAATTGATTACATGGTTGTTTCATTTAACAAAATGATGGATACACTTGAAGAGTCATTTAATCAGCAAAAGCAATTTGTAGAAGATGCATCACATGAACTACGTACGCCTCTACAGATTGTTCAAGGGCATTTAAATTTAATAAACCGATGGGGTAAAAATGACAAAGCGGTACTTGAAGAGTCACTTCAAATTTCTATCGATGAGATGGGGCGTATTACTAAATTAATTGAAGAATTGTTAGAGTTAACAAAAAATGAAAACAAACAAAAACTCGTCCTTGAGCCAATTGATTTAAACAATGAAATTTTAAGTCGCGTCAATGCGATGAGGCAACTTCATCCGTCTTATACATTTACTACTGATTTAAAAGATGATTTATATTACGCTATAAGTCAGCATCAGTTTGAACAAATACTCGTTATCTTCCTAGATAATGCCGTAAAATACGATAATAAAAATAAATCAATTCATATCGTATCTAAACAAATGAGTAATAAAATTAAAATTGAAATATCTGACAAAGGAGTCGGGATTCCTAAAGAAGAGGTCAATAAAGTCTTCGACCGTTTTTATAGAGTCGATAAATCAAGAAGTCGTGAACTCGGTGGTAATGGACTTGGATTATCGATTGCTAAAAAAATTATTGAAGCAAACGGTGGAAACGTGTATATCACAAGTAAAATTAATGAAGGAACGACAATTCATATTGAATTTCCTTTAAAGTAAAATTATATCGCTTAAGACAGGTCATTTACTTTAAAGGATAGCTTTAAAATGGTAAACTTATAGCGAGTAACAAATACACAGAAGAGGTGTCTTATATGAAAGAGAAGGCGTATGATCACGCGCCTGTTAGTTTCGGAACAAACCTTGGGTTAATCTTAGAATACTACGATATGTATTTAGAGGACCCGAATAGTGTTTCTGAGGAGATGCAAATTTTATTTGAGTCAATTTTAAACAATGATACTCAATTTAGCGCTCCGAGAACAGGTAGCTCAAGTAGCAAATTAGAGAACATTATTAAGTGGGTAACTGATATTCGTACTTACGGTCATTTAGTGGCTGACGTTTATCCGGTGTATCCTCCTGAAATTAAAAACAAACCTGATTTCAGTTTTGAAAGTTATGGATTTACTGAAGAGGATCTTAAAAACGTTTCTGTTGAAACGATTAGTCCATATTTAGTAGATACTTTTGATAATGCACTCGATGCGATTCATCATTTAAAAGATACGTATACTTCACCATTATCTTTTGAATTCTCACACATTAACAACGAAGAAGAAAGAGAATGGTTCAAAAAGTATACAGAAACAAAAGGGCAACCGAATTATGATAACGATCAAAAAATAGCACTATTTAAAGAATTATCAAAAGTTGAAGGTTTCGAAAAATATTTACAAAAAAACTTCGTAGGAGCAAAACGTTTCTCTATTGAAGGTGTAGACTCTTTAGTACCGATGTTAAATCATCTACTTAAGAAAATGGCCGAAGATAAATTACAACACCTTCAAATTGGGATGGCACACCGTGGACGCCTAAACGTCTTAACTCATGTATTACAAAAACCATACGAAATGATGTTAAGTGAATTCATGTCAACGGACGCTATGAAATTCTTACCAACTGATGAATCTCTAGCAATTACTAACGGTTGGATGGGAGACGTTAAATATCACCTCGGTGGGGTTAAAACATTAAATGATAACGATCTTGAGCAAACAGTTACACTTGCTAATAATCCGTCTCACTTAGAAATCGTTGGACCTGTCGTACAAGGTAAAACACGTGCAGCACAAGAACAAAACGATGTAGCCGGCGAAAGTGTACAAGACAAAAATGCATCATTTGCAGTAGTTGTTCATGGAGACGCTGCGTTTCCAGCTCAAGGTGTAAACCCTGAAGCAATGAACATGAGTGACCTAAATGGTTACACTGTCGGTGGTTCTATTCACATCATTACGAATAACCGTATCGGATTCACAACAGAAGAATGGGACGGTCGTTCAACGCTTTACTCAAGTGATATCGCAAAAGGATTTGATATCCCTGTATTACACGTTAACAACGACAAACCAGAATATGTATTAAAAGCAATTGAACTAGCATTTGAATACCGTCAAACATTCAACCGTGATATCGTTATCGACCTCATCGGATACCGTCGAATGGGGCATAACGAAATGGATGAACCAATGACAACGAACCCAATGCTTTACAATGAAATTAAAAACTATCCAACAATTGAACACTTATATGGTGATCAATTAGTTGAGGAATCAGTAATTTCTAAAGACCAAAAATCAGAAATTATTGATAATGTTGAAAAAGAAATTCGTTCAGCACACGATAAAATCGATAAAAACGATACGATTGTAAGTGGTGAAATCGAACATCCTGAATTCGTGTTCGGTAAACAGAAAAACGAAGCTGACGAAACGATTACGAAAGAACGTTTAGAAAAAATTACTGAAGAATTATTAACTTATAACGGTGATTTTGAGGTATTCAAACGACTTTCTAAAGTTTTAGAAAGAAGAAAGTTAGCATTTGAAGATGACTCAGCTGGTATCGACTGGGGTCACGCTGAAGCACTTGCGTTTGCTACATTACTTCAAGACGGTACACCAATTCGCTTTACAGGTGAAGATGCAGAACGTGGTACGTTCGCACACCGTAACGCTGTGTTACATGATCCTGAAAGCGGAGAAAAATATACACCGTTAAAAAATATTAGTGACGCGAAAGCATCATTTGATATTTATAACTCACCGTTATCAGAACTTGCAGCATTAGCATATGAATATGGTTATAACGTTCAAAATAAAGACGTCTTAACAATTTGGGAAGCACAATACGGTGACTTCGTAAACATGGCACAGCCAATCATTGATACGTTTATTTCTGCAGCGCATTCTAAATGGGGAGAAACGACAGGCTTAACGATGTTACTTCCTCATGCACAAGAAGGACAAGGTCCTGAACACTCAAGTGCAAGAATTGAAAGATTCTTACAGTTATGTGCAGAAAACAACATGATCGTGGCGAACTTATCATCAAGTGCGAACTACTTCCATCTATTAAGACGACAAGCACAAAACTTAAACACTGATTTAATGCGTCCATTAGTACTTACTTCACCGAAAAGTTTACTAAGAAACCAAACAGCATCTAGACCAGTTTCAGAGTTTGTAAATGGTACATTTAAAGAAATCATTTATAATAACGAAAAGCCTAAATCAGTTAAAACGGTTTTAATCGCTAGTGGTAAAGTAGCAGTTGAACTAGAAGAAAATCTTAAAAAAGAAGAAGACACTTCTAAGTTATTAATTAAATTAGAGCAACTATATCCATTCCCAGAGGAAGAAATTAAAGAAGTTCTAAGTACTCTACCAAAATTAGAAGAAGTTAGATTTGTACAAGAGGAGCCTAAAAACCAAGGTTCATATCGTTTCGTAGAACCGTACTTACGCGATCTACTCGATGACAAAATCGCTTTAAGCTATGTTGGAAGAAACGAAAGTGCGTCTCCTGCAGAAGGAAACGCAGGTATTTATAAATTAATTCAAGATAGAATCATTAAAGAAGCATTGAAATAAGAGGAGAAGATAGAGAATGAGTGAAATTATCGTTCCAGAGCTCGCAGAATCGATTACAGAAGGTACGATTGCGACTTGGTTTAAAAAAGTTGGAGACAGTGTTGAAAAAGGGGAAGCTGTTTTAGAACTTGAAACTGACAAAGTCAACGTTGAAATTGTCAGTGAAGAAGATGGTGTAATTTCTGAAGTGAAAGCTGAAGAAGGAGACACTGTTGAAGTCGGACAAGTTGTTGCTGTAGTTGGTGAAGGCAGTGGTGCACCTAAAGCAGAAGAGACTAAAGCAGAAGAAGCTAAAGAAGAGAAAAAAGAAGAAGTTAAAGAAGAAACAGTAGTTGAATCTAAAGAAGATTCACAAATCGTTGCAACGCCTTCAGCGCGTAAATTAGCACGTGAAAAAGGCATCGACTTAGCTGACATTAACGCTGCAGATCCAAGAGGTCTAGTACGTTCACATGACGTTAATAATCATGTCAACGCGCCTAAAGAAGCACCTAAGGCAGAACAAGCAAAACCAGAAGTTAAAGAACAAGCTACTTTTGAAAAACCTGTAGTGCGTGAACAGATGTCACGTCGTCGTCAAACGATTGCAAATCGTCTATTAGAAGTTTCTCAATCTACAGCAATGTTAACGACGTTTAACGAAATCGACATGTCTGCTGTTATGGATTTACGTAAACGTAAAAAAGATCAGTTTATGGAAAGAAATGACGGAACGAAACTTGGCTTCATGTCATTCTTTACAAAAGCTGTAGTCGCTGCACTTAAAAAATATCCAGCAGTTAACGCTGAAATCGACGGTAAAGATTTAGTTTACAAACAGTTCTATGATATTGCGATTGCAGTATCAACTGATGAGGGACTACTTGTACCAGTAATTAGAGATTGTGACCGTAAAAACTTTGCTGAAATTGAAAATGATATTATCGATGTTGCGACACGTGCACGCGATAAGAAATTAACGCTTGATGAAATGACAGGTGGATCATTCACAATTACAAATGGTGGAGTATTCGGTTCATTAATGTCTACGCCGATTATTAACGGCACTCAAGCTGCAATCTTAGGTATGCACACGATTCAACAACGTCCAGTAGCAGTAGATGGTAAAGTAGAAATTCGTCCAATGATGTATGTCGCATTAAGTTACGACCACCGTATCATTGATGGTGCTGAGTCTGTTGGATTCTTAAAAACAATTAAAGAATTAATTGAAAACCCTGAAGACTTACTATTAGAAGGTTAATAGAAGAGGTGCAATATGCACCTCTTTCTTTTTAAGGAGAGAATATATGTTACACGAAACTTGGAAAGATAATCATATTAAAGATGTCAAAGTCGTTCATACAGATGCAAAAAAGTTTAAAGTATCTGATATGTTAACAGTTGGTAAAACGTATAAAGTCGTTAATGAAACTGAAGAATATTTGTTTGTCATCGATAATTCTAATAAAGTCGGCGGCTATTATAAAGAATATTTTGAAGAAGTTTAAGATGTGCGTTAAGCACATCTTAATTTTTTAAAAAAAGTTTTCTGATAATTCGAAAAACATATAGACATAATGAATTAAGTCATGTAATATGTTGTTTATGCAAAAAGATAAATTAATTTTTTGGAGGTTTAGAAATGAATACTAAATATGTATTTGTCGTAGGATTCATGCTGTTCGCGATGTTCTTCGGGGCCGGAAACTTAATTTTCCCACCGTCAATCGGACATGAAAGCGGCGATCACTTTTGGATTGGAATATTAGGATTTGTAATTACTGGAGTAGGGTTACCACTCATTGCAGTAATTGCAGGTGCCATTTCAAAAGGTGGGTACGATGAGTCACTTAATCATATAAGTAAGTGGTTCTCAGTCGTATTTATGGTCGCTATCTTTTTAACAATTGGACCATTCTTTGCGATTCCGAGAACGGCAACAACTGCGTATGAACTGTCAGTATTACCATACTTAAGTGGTACAAGCTCATTAAGTTTACTCATCTTCTCGGTGTTATATTTTGTTATTGTTTTCTTAATTGTTTTAAAGCCAGGATATCTGGTAGATACTATTGGTAAGGCATTAACACCTATTTTATTAATTACTATTATTTTATTAGTCGTTATGGGTATTGTGAGCTACTTAGGTTTAACGCCAAATCCAACGGCTGGTGCATTTTTAGAAAAGAACGCCTTTTCAGTAGGATTTACAGAAGGTTATTTAACGATGGATGCAATTGCAGCACTTGTATTTAGTTTAATCGTTATAAATGCAATACGTGGACTCGGATTCACAGATAAAAAAGATTTACTTAATGGAACAATTAAATCTGCACTCATTGCCGCATCATTACTTGGAGTGATTTATGTATCACTCGCATGGATTGGTAACAGAGTTGCTTTACCTGGAGCATTACCTGAAGGTCAAAACTTAGGAACTTATATTTTAACGTTTGTAGCTGAAGATGTTCTTGGAGGATTTGGAGTATTTATACTAGCAACGATTGTATTCCTTGCTTGTTTAACAACTTGTGTCGGATTAATCGTAGCAGTTGCAGAGTATTTCAATAAATTAATCCCTAAATTAAGTTATAAAGCATGGGCAGCAATTTGGACACTCGTATCATTAGTACTTGCTAACCAAGGTTTAAGTACAATTATCCAAGGGTCAGTTCCAGTACTTATGATCTTATATCCAATCGCAATGACTGTCGTAGCGTTAGTAATTATCACGTATTTTGTACCATCACCAAAGCTTTCAATGCAAGTTCCAGTATATCTAATTTCGGTTGTTTCAATTCTTGCAGTCGTGTATCGATCAGAATATTTTGGAGTAGCAGCATTAGAAAAGCTACCGCTTCAAGTATTAGAAAGTTTACCATTATTCTCTACACAGTTTGAATGGATTCCATTATTAGTTATCGGTTATATCATCGGATATATACTCGGTTCAAAACAAGAAAAAATTGTATACGAATAGAAAAAAGGAAAGGAGGGGACTCCTTTCCTTTTATTTGTATCTATCTTTTATATCTAATAGGCGAGTTTTAAGTTCTTCTTCCATTTGAAGTAATTCTTTTTCAGCAGCTTGACGTTTTGCTTTACCTTCTGTTTGAATGCGTAACGTTTCTTCAATCGTCTCAAGTAGGTTTTCTTGCGTGTATTTAAGCGTTTCGATATCTACGATACCACGTTCGTTTTCTTCTGCTGTCATGAGTGCGTTTTGTTTTAACATCTCACTATTTTTACTTAACAATTCATTCGTCGTGTCCGTTACAGCTTTTTGTGCTTTTGACGCCGATTCTTGGTTTAGTAATGTTAACGCAATCGCCATTTGGTTTTTCCACAGTGGGATAGATGTTAAAATCGAACTTTGAATTTTTTCAGCGAGTGACTGGTTAATATTTTGAATCATACGAATTTGTGGCGCAGATTGTAACGTAATTTGTCGAGATAATTTAAGATCGTGAATACGTTTATCTAATCGATTCATGTACTGAATCATATCGTTTACATCTTGCGTTGCCATCTGATTGTTAGACGCTGTTGCGCGCTGTCTTAACTCAGGTAGTGTTTCTGTCTCAATTTCATTCTTTTTAAGCTCTGCAGCACGTATATAAATGTTTAGCGCTTCAAAATACGCTTTATTTTCTTCATAGAGATTGTCTAATAATTGAACATCTCTAACGAGTAAATCTTTTGAGTTTTCCAGTTGTACACTAATTCTATCTACTTGACTCGCAACACCTTTATGTTTAGCGAGTAATTCATTTACTGATCGATTGACTTTACCAAACATACGCTGAAATACATTCTTATTTTGCTTCGTTAATTGTTCTGGATCAATTTCTTTTAATTTACTCATCAACTGTTTTAAAGAGTCTCCAACAGGTCCTATCTCTTTAGATTGTACTTGATTTAACATATCGTGAGAAAACTGTGACAGTTGGGATTGAGCGTTCGCACCATATGAAATGAGTGCATCGTTGTCGAGTGGTTGTATTTGATTTTTGATCGTTTCTATCTGTTTTAATTCTTCTGCTGTAAATTCATCATCTTTAAATGTTGTTGTCACATTTTGTGAGTGTTCTTCTTTTTGTAACTCCGTAACGGGTTGAAAAGGGTTGTTTAATAATTCATCTTTTTTATTACTTTCTGTCAATATATTCACCTGCTTTTTCTTTCTCTTGAATCACTTTTGAAAAGTCAGGAAGGCGTTCATCTTCCTTCATTTCTAACTGTCTTTTTCTATTATTTCCTTCGGTGCGTTTTAATACATCACGCTCTATTTTAAGCCGCTCATAATCTCGTTTGTTTATTTCTGATAAATCGAGTTCTAAATTTCGTTTTAAATCGAGTAGGCGTAACCTTGCCGTATTGAGTTCAATTTTTTCTTCTTTCGTTTTACCTGGTAAACGATATAAATCTAAATATATTTCGACCATGTTTACCGCTGAATCTAAATTAGAGTGAAAGAATTGTAAACCATTATAAAATAGTTTAGGTTCGTTTTCTACACGTTTCATAATCGCGCGTACGACTCTATTTATATCAAAGATAAGTTTAATATCATTTAAATTTCTAATCTTTTTAAAGCTATTTAAAAGCCGCTTCTGTTTTCCCTTAGCGACCTTTAACTCTTGTTTTATATATTTATATTCACTGCGTGCAAGCTCGTGTTCGTTTAAATACTTTTGTAACGTAAATTGCTGTGTTGTAACATACGTTAAGAGTGCAGCAACACTCGTTGCGATCGCTGACGTTAAAGTCGCTAAATCGAACACCATTAACGACATTAGCCACGTAATAAGCGCAACAGGACTCGCAATCAACACGCCGTACAAATGTGTCAGGTAATCCTTCATAAAACTTCTCCATTCATTTATCTCTTACTATAATTATAAGTCTTTGTCCTTGAATTTGCGAATAATAGGACTATAATAAACTCACTAGAACATTGACTTAAAATGGGGTGTTCATATGTATGAAATAGTTATAATTACAGCCGATTATGAAGGTTGGTGGTTATTTGAAGAGTGGAGGGATGATGTTACAGAGTCGTTCATATTTAATGATTATCCAACGATGAAAATAAAATATGATGAAATCTATCAATTATTACAGGACAAATATACATCCGTAAAAATCGGAAAGTATCATATCCCAGCATTTTTTAATTGTTGTGAGATTCAATACTGCGAAGATTGTGATGATGATGTACAAATATATCACTCTTTAATCGCGTTAGAAAATGATACGATATTAGAAATGAAATAAATGTTACACTTTTTAAGTAGGTCTTTACACAAACGCTTTCATTGATATATAATATGACTGTCGATATTTATTTGAATATTGAACATATTTTTGGAGGATTTTTTAAATGAAACAAGGTAACGTAAAATGGTTCAACGCTGAAAAAGGTTTTGGCTTTATCGAAATCGAAGGAGAAGATGACGTATTCGTACACTTCTCAGCAATTCAAGAGGAAGGTTACAAATCTCTTGAAGAAGGTCAAGCAGTTGAATTCGAAATCGTTGAAGGCGACCGTGGTCCACAAGCGACAAACGTAGTTAAATTATAATACTAATAGCTTTCAATATAAATTGAACCTCTACCAACTGGTAGAGGTTCTTTTGTTTAATATTTGTTTAAAATACCTTTGTCAATTAAGTATTCTTCGTAAGATGTTTCTTTAGTCATTGCTCCGACTTCGTTTAGTTCAATGACTCGGTTTGCGATCGTGTTGATGAATTCAAAGTCATGTGATGTAAATAAAACCGATCCTTTAAACTTAATGAGACCATCGTTCACCGCTTGAATACTTTCTAAGTCTAAGTGGTTTGTCGGTTCATCGAGTAGTAAAACGTTCGCTTTAGATAACATCATTTTAGACAGCATTGCTCGTACTTTTTCTCCACCTGAAAGAACGTGTGCGTGTTTTTTTGCTTCTTCACCGCTAAATAACATGCGTCCTAAGAAACCACGTAAAAACGTTTCTGTTTGTTCGTCTTCAGGTGCGTATTGTCTTAGCCAGTCAACGAGTGATAATTCTACGCCTTCAAAGTACTCACTATTATCTTTAGGCATATACGTCTGTGTCGTCGTTACACCCCAAATGACTTCACCTTCGTCAGGTTCAATGACGCCTGCTAAAATGTCGAGTAGAACTGTCTTTTGAATTTCACTATCTCCAACGATAACCGCTTTGTCGTTCGGGTTAATTGTAAAGTTTACATCTTTTAAAATTTCAGTTCCATCAATAGAGTGTGATAAATTTTTAACTTGTAAAAGATCGTTCCCAATTTCTCTTTCTGGCGTGAATCCAACGTATGGATAACGTCTGCTTGACGGTTTAATATCATCGAGTTCAATTTTTTCGAGCATCTTTTTACGACTCGTCGCTTGTTTC
The DNA here is from genome assembly GCF_002871345.2 of Nosocomiicoccus massiliensis. Taxonomy (NCBI): domain Bacteria; kingdom Bacillati; phylum Bacillota; class Bacilli; order Caryophanales; family Staphylococcaceae; genus Nosocomiicoccus; species Nosocomiicoccus massiliensis. The sequence goes on from NZ_CP136964.1 coordinate 429,859, forward strand.
GATTTTGCAGCGTTTGCACTAAATCTCGCAATAAACTCTTTTAACTCAGCGATACGTTCTTCTTTTTTCTTGTTTTGTTCTTGCATTAACTCTTTAGCCAGTTTACTTGACTGATACCAGAAGTCATAGTTCCCAACGTAAATTTGAATTTTACCGTAATCTAAGTCTGCGATATGTGTACAGACGTTATTTAAGAAGTTACGGTCGTGTGATACGACGATTACAGTGTTTTCAAAGTTGATTAAAAACTCTTCTAACCACTGGATCGCTTTAATATCTAAACCGTTCGTCGGCTCGTCGAGTAGTAACACGTCTGGGTTACCAAATAAACTTTGTGCGAGTAATACTTTTACTTTTTGGCTGTTTTCTAGTTCAGACATCTTTTTATTAACGATATCCTGATCAATACCTAAACCGTGCAATAAGTTTTCAGCATCACTATCTGCAGTATATCCACCTTTTTCACCATATAACGCTTCGAGCTCAGCTGCGCGCATACCATCTTCATCATTAAAGTCTGGTTTCATGTATATCGCATTTTTCTCTTCTGCAATTTGCCATAACTCTTCGTGTCCCATTAATACAACGTCTAAAACTGTCTCATCCTCGTACTGATAATGGTCTTGTTTTAAAAACGCCATACGTTCATTTGGTCCCATCGTTACATGACCCGTTTGAGAATCGATTTCTCCAGATAAGATCTTTAAAAACGTCGATTTACCTGCACCGTTTGCACCAATAAGTCCATAACAGTTACCCGGTGTAAATTTTATGTTTACATTTTCAAATAATTTTCTATCTCCAAATTGTAAACTCACATCACTAACTTGTAACATGTGCATTCTCCTTAATTATTATTACACGTAATTATACTATACATATGCTATGATTAATATATTATAACGACGATTAGGAGATTTTATGAAGAGATTATCAGGAACGACTCAATTTTTAACGTTAGATAGAGTAGAGGGGTCAACGTTATACTTTAAAACTGAAGACGATGAAGTAATTCGTATGAACAAATCATTACAACAAGAGGAGTATGAAGTCGGACAGGACGTTGCGGTATTCATATATCCAAATACGCGTGGAGAGTTATTCGCTTCTCCAGTCATTCCAAAAATTACTCGAGACAAATTTGATTTCGTACCAGTGAGTGAAGTGACGTATGACGGTGTGTACATCGATATCGACGCACCGAAAGATTTTTTAATCCCTTATGAAGATTTACCAAAACTTAAAAAAGTTTGGCCAAAACCTGGCGATAAAGTTATGGCAACTTTACGTGTAGAAAGTGACAACCAAATATACGGTCGATTAATTACAGAAACAGAAGCTAGAGAGATGTCACAACCGTTTGATGAAGAAGTGTTTAAAACACACCGTAACACATGGTTAAACGCAAGACCTTACCGCTTATTAAAGGTTGGTACATTCTTATTAGCTGACGATGGATACAAAGTATTCGTCCATGAATCAGAACGAAAAGAAGAGCCAAGACTCGGTGAAGCTGTAAAAGTAAGAGTCATTGGATTTAATGAGCATAACGAAATGAACGGTTCATTTATCGAAAAAGCTTACAAAAAGATAGATACCGATGCTGATGAAATTTACGAGTATTTACTTCTTAATGGCGGATCGATGGTCTATAACGATAAATCATCGCCAGAAGATATTAAATCGATATTTAACATGTCTAAAGCGAGCTTTAAACGCGCATTAGGTAGCTTAATGAAAGATGGTAAAATTACGCAAGATAAAAAAGGCACATACATTAAAAAAGAGCGCGAATAAGCGCTCTTTTTGTTTACACCAATAATATTATGTTAACTTTTATAAGAATAAGTCATATCGAATATGATCATCTTGATTTTCTGTTTCAAAAAAGTCATGTTTTTCTAATACGCTCTCGTAATTAGCTTCTTTAGGCACATTGACATATAAGTGGTTCGCATAGTCATCATATGCATATGATATAACATCTTTTAAAATTGCATTTAACGCATCTTCCTTCAGTAAATTTTCAGAAAGTATCAATTCAGCCATCCATTCATCGTGTTTTTTATAGAGTAGGGTAGCACCATCACTCGTTTGCCACACTTTATCCTCTTTATCAAACGATTTTATATCATTATCTATTTTCTTCTTTTCTACTGACTCTACATTTAATGCTTCTTTGTTATAAATTTTAATGACTTTTAATAATGCATCATTGAATAATTCTTTTTCCTCTTCAGATAGATGTTTGAACGTTTCAGTAAATGATTGTTCTTGTTCAATTTCAATTTGTTTTCTCTTTACATCTCCATCTTTAGTTAGCTTTAAAACAAAACTTCGCTTATCGTGTTTTGACTGCAAACGATCGATTAACTGTTTATTAACAAGACTTTTGATTGTTCTACTTAAAAAGCCTCTATCTATATGAAGTGCTTTCTCGATTTGCCGTGCTGTGACTTGCTCATTTTGACCGACATAGTCAATTACATCTACTTCAGCTTTTGTTAAACCAATTTTAGTAGGGTTCTGACTGTGATTAAGGATCTCATAAAATTGTATAAATCCATAAATCGTCTCTTTTAATTTATTATCCATAACATCACCTAATATAATTGAGTAGGTCAATTATATTAAAATTAGTTGATGAAATCAAATACCCCTTTAGTTTGTCTAAAGGGGTAGTGTAATTATGATAATTTTTCTAATTCGTCGATGAGTTCACCGATATAATTAATTGTATTATCAAGTGGTTCACTTGTTGTAATATCAACACCTGCATGTTTTGCAAGTTCTACTGCATTTTTCTTACCACCGAGTTTTAATACTTCTAACCAGTCATCCACTGCTGGTTGTCCTTCGTTTAAAATTCGCTTAGATACTTCTGTTGAGATCGTAAGTCCTGCAGAATACGTGTATGGATATAATCCCATATAGTAGTGTGGTTGTCTCATCCATGTAAGTTCAGCACCTTCAGTGATTTCTACATCATCACCCCAGAATTCCTCTAGTACTTCACGTTTAATTCGATTTAAATCTGCAGCGGTTACTGTTTCGTAGTTATCGACCATTTTGTACACTTCACGCTGATATGCGGCTTCAAGTAAGTGTGTCACAAAGTTATGGTAATACGTTCTAGAAATAATAGAACTAATGACCCAGCGCTTAAATTTATCGTTATCACTTGTTTTTAATAAGTGATTTGCCATTAACATTTCGTTTAATGTTGATGGTGCTTCTATAAAGTATAGAGAAGGGCGTGTATCGAAAATATTGTTTTCTCTATTTGCATTATAGAAGTGCCCTGCGTGACCAAGTTCATGTGCAAGAACGAATACTTCTTCCATAAGTGACGTCCACGTAATTAAAATATACGGGTGTACACCATATGGGCTCGAACAAAATGCACCTGTTGATTTACCTTTATTCGATACAAAATCAATCCAGCGTTCATCGTATGAACGGTTGATCATGTTTATATAGTCTTCTCCCATAACGCTTAAGCCGTCGAGTATATATTTACGAGACTCATCAATTGTAATTTCTGGTTCTGAATCAGGATCAAGTGAAATTTTTAAGTCTTCAAATTTCATATGTTCGATATTGTTTTCTTTTTGTAAAAGTTTAGCATAGCGTCTCATATGTGGCGCAAGATCTTTCATAATCGTGTCAATTTGACGGTCATATAACTCACGTGGCACTTCTTGATCATGGAGTAGGTAGTCGATGACTGAATCGAATCCACGTAAGTCTGCTTCTGCTTTTTCTTTTTTCAAATGTAAATCATATGTCGCAGCCGTCGTATGCTCATACTTTCTTAGTACGTCGCTAAATTGTCTAAATGCTGTACGACGAACTTCTTCGTCACGGTGTGATTCTAATTCACCTTCAAATGATAAATAAGAAAGTGGGTACTCTTTACCGTCCACAGTAAACGAACCGAAGTCTAAATCGAGTAATTTCGTTTTTAAATACAGTTCGTATGGTCCACTAAATACATTACTAAAACTAGCAAGTGCTTTTTCAACTTTTGGATCGAGTTGATACGGTTTAAAACGTAGTAAGTGATCGATATAACCTGTATATTCTTCTTTATTCTCTTTTATTTGAGTTAAAAAGTCTTCTTCTTTACTTAGTAAATCACTCGTTAAAAATGATGTCTCTGTTGAAAATATAGTAGACGTCGTACCGACAACGCTAGAAAGTTTTTGTGCTTCAGCATCGCTTTGGTCACTCGATAGTTTTAAACTCGAATATGTACTAACAACTACGAGTTGCTCTAGTAGTGAACGATACGCATCAATTGCATCGACTGCAGTGTCAACGTCATTTAAGTTGCCTTCAAACTTTGAATTAAATGCTTGAATTTCTTCTTTTAAAGCAACACATTTCTCTTTTGCTTCTTCGTCATTTTTACATAAATCCGTTAAGTTCCATGTGTAGTTCACATCTACTTCGCTTCTTAAAGGTAATGCCATATATTTTATCTTCCTTTCGGTTTTCGAATTATATTCTTATTATACATTGTATTTCTAAAAAATACAGAAAATTTAATCTTCTATCATATTGCTTATTCATATTGTTTATATTAAAATTAAGTTCATGCAATTGAACATATAAATATTATATAAATAAAGCGAAAAAGCTTTGCTATTTGTTGGCCCTTTATATACCTATATAAGGGGTTTTAAAATGTACAAATTTAATAATGGATGGTGAAGTGAATGACTGAAAGACATGGCATTTTAACTGCGATTTTAGCATATACATTATGGGGGTTAACGCCTTTATATTGGGCATTATTAGAAGATATTCATCCAATTGAAGTCGTTTTAGTTCGAACGATTATGTCGTTTTTATTTATGATTTTAATCATACCAATTTTTAATCATACGGGAAGATTTTATAATCAACCTAGCCACTTAAAATAAAAAAAGCCATGTGAATTTCATGTTATATTGAATGTACCACCAACCAATATAAGGAGAATTCACATGACCCATGTAGATAATAACACAGAATCACGCAAATCTAAACACCTTACATACGGTGAAATGAAGAAAATTGAAGCGTATAAAGCACTTGATTTATCCAATCGAAAGATTGCGTCTTTGCTTGGACGTAGTCCACAAACCATCAATAATGCCATCAATACAGCGTCTGTCACGCAGAAAAGCCAACAGAAACAGAATGGCAAGACGTATACCTACTATAAAAAGGTCTACTCCGCAGAGCTGCATCATGACATTTATCTGCGAAATCGTGCGAACTGTGGCCGCCGTCCCAAATGGGTGGAAACGGAGCGATTCACTGAATGGGCGGATCGAAAAATGCTTGAAGACAAATGGTCTCCAGATACAGTGGTTAATAAAGCCATGGACCTGTTTGATCCGGCGATCATTCCAAGTACTTCAACCCTCTACAATTGGATCGACAGTGGCATCATGCGCACCAAGAATATCGACTTACTCGAAAAGGTTGGACGGAAACCGCGGTCTACCAAAGGTCGAGTGCGACGAAATGTAAAAGTTTTGGGTACCTCAATCGAAGAACGGCCAAAATCCGTAGAGAATCGCCAAGAATTTGGTCATTGGGAAATTGATACCGTCATTGGAAAAATTGATGCCGATGAACCTGTTCTATTGACGCTCGTAGAGCGAAAGACACGCTTTGAGAAAATTTTCAAAATTGCGGGTCAGAGAGCTGATGCGGTAGACCAAACTCTGCAGAGCTTTATACAGTCCTTAAAAGGATTGGACAGTCAGATTTTTAAAACAGTCACTTCGGATAACGGAAGTGAGTTCGCCAACCTATCCCATCTGTCTGAAGAAACCGATGTGTATTTTTGCCATCCTTTTGCTTCTTTTGAACGTGGAACGAGTGAGAATCAACATAAGATTATCCGGCGTTTCTTGCCGAAACATCAGTCTCTTAAAGAAGTAAGCGACCGCCAGGTCCAGCGGATTCAACAATGGATGAACGATTATCCAAGAAGAATTCTGGACTATAAAACACCCCACCAGGCTTTTGTGCAAGAGTTGAAGCAATTGGATTTAGAACTGGCTGCTTAATCTTTTGCTTGACCTGGGGCCCTTATGGGCATGACTTGCCCTGTGTGTTGTTTGAAGTTGAACGCAAACATCCACCACACATCCCGCTTTGCGGATATCTTGCCCATACCCACGTCAAGCAAAAGACTGTAAGAAAGCGTACAATATAACTTTGTGAAATTTACTGAAATAACTATTTTCAAGTGGCTAACTTAAACTTGAAATTTAAGTTTTTAATCATACGTCTCAATTTAAGAAGGATTTAAAATATTTAAAAGAAAATAAAAGTAAGATTTTTACGGTAATACTTGCTGGCTTTGTTATTTCAATAAACTGGGGTATGTACGTATACGGAGTAAATTCTGGCCACGCAGTTGAAGTGAGTATCGGATTTTACTTAACACCGTTAATTACGATAATATTAGCATTTTTATTTTTAAGAGATCGTTATAAGTTAGTAGAGTGGGTAGCCATTGGAATTACAGTGATTGGCATTATGTATATGATCATAAAACTCGGTACTGTACCATATATTGCGTTTATTATTGGATTATCATTTTCATTTTATAGTTTAATTAAATCATCATTAAGTATACACGCACTTAGCAGTATTACGCTAGAAACACTAGCATTATTACCATTTGCAATTGCCGGCTTAATCTATATGCATGTGAATTACGGCTTAACAATAGGTATGAACCCGTCAACGTACTGGTTACTATTATCAGGAGCTGTGACAAGCGTGCCACTCGTATTATTCAGTGCGAGTGCAAAACAAGTGCCGTTATCATTAATGGCATTTTTACTCTATATCGATCCAACGCTAATATTTATTCTAGGTATATTTATATTTAAAGAACCTTTTAGTATGGACGAATTTATCGGGTTCATATTTATATGGATTGCGATGATACTGTACATTTACACGAAATACAATGAAGGTAAAATCGCACAACGTGCATATGATTCTGGTCAATATAAGCGTCGAAAAGAAGAACTATATGACTAACATGAGATATGTATCATATCATTTAAAAGATGAAGAGCTTCGGAAGCTCGAGGTTTTTCATCTTTTTTATTGTTTAATATCGTAGTAAATGTCAGTAGTATTATTAATTTTACACAAATTGAAATTGTGTAAACGACTGAGTTATTATGTGAACAATTAGATGATTTGCGTTAACGAAAAGATAACTGTGTTTACACAAAAGAGCATTATATAAAATTAAATAATTTATATGAACGATAAAGCAATTTGCATAAACGAATTTTCGATACGTTAACGTAAAAAGGATAGTGAGTACTTGTTCGTATCCTACAATACATATAACTTCCTATAATATATGTTATGTAAACTTTATATGTAAAAACAAATACGTATCCAAATATAGCTTATATAAGGATACGTATTGTCGTGTTCATTGATTTAAGTATTCCATGACTTGGTCCATATCTTTATCGCCGCGTCCGGATATTGTTACGACGAGTATTTCGTCTTGATTCATCGTTGGTGCTAGTTTTAATGCATGTGCGACGGCATGTGAGCTTTCTAAAGCAGGAATAATTCCTTCTGTTTTAGATAGTACTTGGAGTGCGTTTAATGCTTCTTCATCTGTTGCGTATTCGTATGAAACACGTCCAATGTCATGATAATAACAATGTTCAGGTCCAGCTCCTGGATAATCTAATCCAGCGGATATACTGTATGCATCATCATCAGTTAAATACATTTTAGTACCATGTAATATATTTACTTTTCCTTTATTTATGGCCATTGAGTGTTGATTCGTTTCAAATCCCTTACCAGCAGCTTCTACACCATATAATTTTACCGTTTCATCTAGGATAAATGGATGCATCGTACCAATTGCGTTTGATCCGCCACCGATACATGCAACAATCGCATTTGGTAGTCGGTTTTCTTTTTCTAATATTTGAGTTTTAATTTCACGACCGATAACGCTTTGGAAGTCTCTGACAATTGTTGGGAATGGATCTGGACCTAATGCACTTCCGAGTAAGTAATGTGTGTCATCGACGTTTTTTACGTAATATTCAAGTGCAGCGTCTACTGCTTCAGTTAACGTACGATTCCCCTCTTCAACAGCGACAACTTTTGCACCAAGAAGTTCCATTCTAAAGACGTTTAATCGTTGTCTACGCATATCTTCAGCACCCATAAAGATTACGATTTCCATATCGAACATCGCTGCGACAGTTGCACTTGCAACTCCGTGTTGTCCAGCACCTGTTTCAGCAACGAGTCGTTTTTTACCCATTCGTTGTGCAATTAACGCTTGCCCAATCGCATTGTTAATTTTATGAGCACCTGTATGGTTTAAGTCTTCACGCTTTAAATAAATTTTAGCGCCGCCAAGTGTTCTCGTTAAATTTTCAGCGTATGTCAGTGGTGTTTCACGACTTGAGTATTCTTTTAAATAATAATTAAATTCCTCTTGGAATGATTCATCATGTTTTAATTCGTTGTACACTTCTTTTAATTCTGTCATAGCCGCTTTTAATTCTTCAGGTACAAATGCACCGCCATATTCTCCAAAAAATCCATTGTTATCTGCTTCAGTTTGAATTTTATTTATTGTGTTAATATTCATTATTATAATCTCCTTATTTTTAATATTATTTAGATTTATCACGATGACGCCATCGCTTAAATTTAAACTCACAATAATTATTTAATAACACTGTCATCACTCTCCTTATAAAAAAACGCGCAATTTGAATCCTAAAAAAGGACGCAAAATGCGCGGTGCCACCTATATTAACAGTAAAACTGTTCACTCATTCAATCAAAAAAGCACCACGTAATAATATTCGTAAGGACGATATTATTTCGCGGTGCCACCTTAATTGCTTTTCTTATCAATATTTAGTTAAACATTATTCGCCCAATTCAAAATAGCATTGTACATGTTCGCATCTACCACATGTTTTCTGACTGCTACAACAACTACTTTTACTTTTACGAATAAGTAATTATTATATTAAACGCTCTATTTTAAATTGTCAATAATTTTTCATCTTTTTATATTTATAAGACAAAATGTAAAAAGTATAGTATACTTCGGTTGTAATCAAATATTAAGCACATGGGGAGCTTCGGCTGAGAAAGATAAGACCTGACCCACAACCTGATCTAGGTAATGCTAGCGTAGGTGTTGTGTATATGCATGCTTATTTTGCATGTGTTTATTTCACAAGCCTCCTCTAACGGAGCTTTTTTTGTGCAAATAAAAGGAGAATTATTTTATGAAGTTTAGTGAGAAAGCTCGCGAATTATCAAAGAAATTCTGGGATGGTAGCCACACGCATCCGTTCGTAACAGGGTTAGCTGACGGTACGTTAAGCGATGAATCATTTAGATATTATCTAATACAAGATGGCTATTACTTAATCCACTTCTCTCGCCTATTTGGTGAAATTGCAGATCGCGCAGAAGATAAAGAAATTAAAGATATTATGACGCGTAACAGAGAAGATTTAGAAGCAGGAGAAATCGCTGTTCGTGAAGATTTCTTTAAAGATCAAAATATTTCGGATGAAGAATTTGACAACACAGAAGTTGCGCCGACAGCTGATCACTACATCGCTCATATGTATAGACAAATTGTAGAGTCTGAAGACTACATTGGCGTTGCGGTTGCGGGGATGTTACCTTGCCCTTGGTTATACCAAGATATCGGTGCTGAATTAGTGAAACATAAGTCTCCAGTACCGATCTACCAAAGCTGGATCGATACGTACGTGACAGACGAGTTCAACAACTTAACAGAAAGACATATCGATCTTTGCGACAAATTATACGATAAAGCAAACGACGACCAAAAAGAAAGAATGTTAAACGCATTTTATATGAGTGTCAGATTCGAGTACTTATTCTTTGATATGTCATATAAACAAGAAGAATGGGTGCAACTTTAATTGTCGACAAAGAAACTGACAATCATTTCAATATGTATAGCATTAAACACTGTATTATCTTCAGTGATTAGAATCGAAGGTATGGCACCTATGTCAACAGTATTTAACATTATATTTGCCACATTTGGTACATTTTATGTCACTCTAATCGCACTCGTCACAGCAATTTTAAGAATGTTTATCTTTAACATTCCGCCACTTGCTATAACAGGCGCTTTATTTGGTGCGATTTTAGCCGGATTATGTTACAAATTCACAAAATCCATATTTGGAGCATGGTTCGGGGAATTCGTTGGAACAGGAATCATCGGATCGATTGTATCCGTACCTATTATGCAATTCTTTATGGACCTAGACTCAAATGCAGTTTGGTTCTTATATACGCCGAGATTCGTCGGCGCGACAATCATTGGTGGAATTATCGCAGTACTGATCTACTCTAGACTTAAACACTCAAGAGTATTTAAGGACATACAAAATTTATTCGATAAAGAATCAACCACATCGAAATGAATATAAAAGAGAAGCACATCAGATTATTATTAACATCTGTGCTTCTCTTTTTCATTATTTTCTAACTTTATCGATTAATTTTTGAGCATTTAAAACGATCGGTTTAAATACTTTTGTAAATGTACCAGGTAGTTCTTCGATATAAGCATTGTAACCTTGTTTAAACTTAAATACACCGTAATCACTTGCGCCTTCATGGAAATTTCCTGTGATTCCGAACATATTAAAGCGCTCAAGTCCGAGTTCTTTTGCTTTTTTGATCATTTCCCACGTCACAAAGTTCGTGCCTAGATACTGTGAGTGCTCTGGATAACTACCACTATATAGATATACCATCTCATTATTATTGTAGTAATACATACCGACAGATAAATCGATTAAACCACCATATTTATCACGATGTGTGATTGCTTCATTTAATCGTTTTTCTCTACTTTTCACTAGGTTTTTCTTTTCATTTAAGCGGCGTTTTTCACCATTTGATTTATTCTCTTTATTTTCTAATGCTTCAATTTCTTGAGATAATTCATCAAACTCTTTCTCTAGAGACTCTATATATTCGTTTAAATCAATTTGAGACATGACGATATATGATTTATCTTTTAAATTTCTCAACTGTGCTTTTATACGATGTTCTGGGATTGGATTGAATTGTAATCGTTCTTCAGTATCTTTATAGATTTCAATGAATCTATCATACTCTGATTCATCTAAATATTTTAGTTTCAGAGGGAGTTTTTCACACTGTCTCGTATTATATCGTGTAGACGAGCTCATATTTTTTAAAATATCTTTTAAACTACCACTGATATCTACTACAGATTGGAATCGTATATTTTCTTCAAAGATCATTTGTCTTGTAAAACCGTGATGTTTAAATCCATTTCTTTCAAAAAGATGAATGACTTCATGATTATTTCGCTCATCGTTTTCTATGACATTTCCTTCAGAATCTCTCACTTGATATATCATATAAGGTGAAAATGTTAGACTTGCTGCGCCTTTTTCTTTTGCAAATGAACTGATTTCTTGAATAAAATATTCTAGCTTATCGTTAGTATAATCGAGAATTAAAGGTCCAGAATGTGTAGTCATCGCTTTAAAGAATCTGACAAGCGGATATTCACTCAGCATTGATACCCCAATTACATTATCCATGTCATCTATTAAACCTAATAGGTAGACGGTTGTGTTATTTTTCATGTAGTCATAATATAGTTCATCGTGCATAAAATGATACATATCTTTATATGTTTTCATAAACGTATAAAATTGTTGTTCTGAAATCTCTTCAACTTTCATTTACAATGCATCCTTTACTATCTTTTTCCGAGCTTTTGTTTTAACTTTGCTTTAACCTTGTTTACATTATTTGCAAGTGGATGAATGACTTTCACAAAATCTCCGACTAATTCTTCGATTTGAGCATTAAATCCTCTCTTAAAGCGATATACTCCGTAGTCTTCACCGTCTTCGCTAAAGTCCCCAGATACGCCGTAGAAATTATAACGTGCAATTCCGTGATCCATCGCATACTTCATCATCTCTAAGTGCATCATGTATGGACCAACAAACATGTTAAATTCATCGCTTGAAGCACCTGCGTTATATACGAGTTCGTAAGGTGTTACAAAGTATACCCCACTACCGAGATTTAATACGTTGCCGTATTTTTCTCTAAACTCTTTCGCTTTTTCAAGGTCATTTAAATGTCCTTCGATATTTCTCTCTAATTCGTTAATTCTATTTAACGTCTTTTGATTTTGATTTTCTTTTTTCTCTTGCTTTTCTTTTTGTTTTTGAAGTTTGTTGACTTCTTTTTCTGTTTGTTCGATAAAAGGATCGAGCTCGATATATGCTAAAGGTACGAGCACTTTGTCTTTGTAAGTTTCTTTGAATTGTTTAAAGTAAGTTCTAGGATCTTCGTTGACAAAAAAGTCTTGGCGCTCTGCAGTATCGAGATACATATCGACAAAAATGTCCATCTCATCTACTTCTAAAAAGCGAACCTTTACCCCGTAACGCTTGGCTTTACGCATATTTCTTCTGCGTAAGTTATCAAACGACTTTACAAGCTCATCTTCATTTTTAAATTGACTCACGTCTAACACACTCATCCAACGTGCTTGTGATGTATTAGAGTAGCCTCGTGTAAATCCTTGGTGAACATACCCCATACTCTCTAATAGTTGAATGACTTCGTCACGGTTTTCATAATCATCATAAGGTTTTACATCTTTATCGTATTTTTTATAAATCCAGTTTGGATCCACTTTAACGAGTGATGCATCGTTTTGCTTTAAGTACTCAGTTAATCCAGCAAAGTAAGCACGAACGATATTTAAATTATCATAATCTAAGACAGGTCCTCTATTTGAATAGTAAAAGTATTTGCCTAATACACTCGGTTCTTTTGTAAATAGTCCTGCTGCAATGACTTTGTCCTCTTTGTCTTTAAGACCGAGCAGTTCTACTTCCCATCGTCCATCGACTAAACGATTTGCTTTATTTTCAATCATTTGGAAAAAGGCACTTTCACGCCCATCGTTTTCAATGAAATTTTTATATTCTTCATCAGTTAATTGTACAAACTTCATACTTTTCTCTCTTTCCTTATCTTTTTAACAGGTGATATAACTTATCTAATGTTTTATTGATTGGCTTTACAAAATCTCCAATATATTCATTGACCGTTGCATTAAACCCTTTTTTAAATTGAATAACACCATAGTCTTCAGCATCTTCTGTAAACTTCCCACTAATTCCGTAGAAATTATATATATCTACGCCATGTTCTATAGCGTATTTAATCATTTCCCATTGGATACTATAGCTTCCTGCAAAATGTCTAAATTCATTTGCAGTACCTCCAGCTAAATATGCAACTTCATGTGGTGTATTGATATAATAACTCGCTGCAACCGGCAACTCTTCACCGTGAGTTTCACGAAGTTTTAGACCTTCCTCTAATTTCTTTTCAATGTTAGCAAGTTGTTCTTTAAAGTTCTTTACTTTGTTTTGTGCTTTCTTATTATCTGGATGACGTTCTAACTGTTTTTCTGCTTTGTTTAAATCTCTTTGCATTTTTTGGACGTCAGACTGTAACGTATCCACATACTCGTTTAAATCAACATACGCGAGTGGAATCATAACGTTGTCACCGAAATATTGTTTACGTGACTTGTAAAACTTCGGTCCACGGTCAAAGAATTCTTTCATCTCACTTGTATCTTCCATAAAGTCAGTAAATATATCGATGTCATCTAAATCGAGATATTTAACTTTAATTCCATCTTTTTCAGCTTTTTTAATATTACGTTTACGTAGTTGATCAAAGTCATTAAATATTTCTTTTTCAGTCTTATCTTTTAAATCTAATGTTGAATGCCATCTAATTTGAGTGTCTGGGCTAAAGCCAACTGTAAATCCGTCATGGTCATACCCGAGATTTTTAAACGTATCAAATAATTGATGACTATCTTTTTCTTCTAGAATATTTCCGTCGTGATCACGTATATTTAGTACGACATATGGATCTACACGAAGATACACGACTTTTTTATTTTTTAAAAATGATTCTAGACCTCTAAAAAATGCTTTAACGATTTTTTCGTCACTGTAATCTAACACTGGACCACGGTTCGTATAAGCAAAGTTAAAGAATTTCATTACACGACCGAGCGTAACTAAACACGCTGCTTTTACTTCACCATCATGTTTTAAACCGACGAGATAACTCTCTGTGCCTTCATCTTGCTTTAAACGATAGTTATCTAACGTCTGTGTAAAATGACTAAAGTTTTCTTTCGTATATTGTCCAAATTCTTCTTGTGTAAGTTCTACAAACTCCATGCGTTTCAATCCTTTATCGTATACTCGTTTCATCGGTTAAAGTATAGCATTTTTTTACTATAGTATTCTATTCATACCATTTTCTGCATAACTTAATATCAATCTATCATTATAGCATAATTTATATAGCTTTTTTAGCGTTTATGACCCGCAATTAACCCTTCTCTTAGTTTTAACGTCGAGGCTTCTGTCATACTTAACGCACGCATCACACTAAGTGTTCCGTATTTCACTTTTAATTCGTCGATTGTCTTTAACAGTTGATCTCGTTTATACTCTTTTTCATTATCTTTAAATAAATTACCTTGTATATAATCATTACGAATTAAATTCGTTAAGCTAACACTAATCGTACGATACAGTGCGTCTGTATCAGCAATTTTTGTCAGTCGCATCCAAATACCAAACATCACTTCGTTTTCGTCATGTGTCCCTTCATCAATTGTAAATTGTTTCCCGTACGATTTCCCGAATTTTGTCGACACTTGAAAATGTATCGTTCGTGCGCGCTTATTCATTAAACGAAGTCGATGGATGACCTCATCCACGTGCTCGAGTAAGACGACATATAATTCGTGAAATTGATAATCTCTCATTAGTATTTGACTTTTTGCGATTGTCGGGCTTTTCGCATTGTATTTTTCACTTAATTTACTAAAATCAATACCGTTTGCGTGCATATGCCAGTCGATTCCAATCACGCCAAAATCTCTTTTTAAATATTCTACCGGATAAAGTGCTAAGTCTTTAACAGTAAATATACCCCGCTGATTCAATTTCTTTTCTGAACGTTTATTAATACCAAAAAAATCTCTTAACGGTGTAATCGGCCACAGTTTTGCAGGAATGTCATGATAGCGCCACTCTGTAATACCGCTCGGCATTTTCTTTGCTTCAATATCTAAAGATACTTTACTTAACAACACGTTATCTCCAATCCCAATCGCACAGTCAATTTTCGTTTCTCTATAAATATGTGCTTTTAACATTTCAGCTAACGCATACGGTGTTTCAGCAAATAAATGATAACTATCTGTCACATCCATAAAAAATTCGTCAATCGAATATTGATGAAAATCTTCAGGTGCAACGTATTGTAAAGCAATTTCTGTAATACGCTTTGAATACGTTAAATAGGTTTTCATCGAAGGATTAATAACTTTAATATGTTCGCCTTTTGGTATTTCAAAATGTCTCGATCCTGTTTTAATACCGAGTTCTTTCATCTTTGGTGTTGCTGCTAATACGACAGACCCCATCGAATCAACATCACCAACGACCGCGAGGTACGTCGTATTCGGATCCCATCCATTCATAATACAAGATACACTCGCAAAGAAACTTTTCTGATCGATACAAAATATATCTCTCTTTGGACATAAATGATAATTGTACATACGCTACCTCCTAATACGAACATATGTTCTATATTAGAATAACATATTTTTACGAAGCGTAAATACCTTATCTTTTGTATAACGACAATGAATATAGTATCCTTAAAACAAATTTAGAAGTAAGAGAGGTATGTTTATATATGAAAAAGTGGATAGCAGTAATCGCATCGCTTTTATTAACGATTACACTCGCAACACCAGCTCTCGCTGCAAGCGCATGGAAAGAAAGCGTCACAATTTATGGTGCTGGTCTTAAAGATTCACCTCAACAAGAGCAAATAGCAAAATTATTAGGAACTAAAGATGATGACATCGTCGATTACGTATATGGTAACGACACTGAAAAATATATTAACTATCGATATGACGACAGTATTTTATTCTCTAGTATTCGCATTATGGAGAAGAATTCTGGCGGACTAAAAATTGATATCGACGAAACGTACGGTAAAATCACTCAAATTAGTCCACAAACTTATCAAAACGCATTGATTACAGCAGGTGTGACTAATGCAGATGTCGTAATCGCTGCACCACACGACGTTACAGGAGAATCAGCGTTAACAGGAATTTATAAAGCGTATGAAGTCCAAGGGGATAGTTTAAATCCTGAATATACGAAAAACGCTCAAGATGAATTAAACACAATCTCAGACATCACGTCTGAAAACGAAGGTAAAGACGGCTTTAGTGAAGCACAATTAAACAAAGCAATTACCGAAATCAAAATTACAATCATTAACCAAATTAACAACGGTGCAAACCTCACAGAAGACGACATCCGTCAAATTGTCGATGAAAAAATTAAAGACAACGGACTCGATGGCATCGTGACTGAAGAACAAAAAACTCAAATCATTAACATTATTATCCAAATTAAAAACTCAGGATTTTTCAATGAAGAATCTGCAACAAAAATCTTAGAAAGTTCTAAAAACTTACTTAACCAAATTAAAGATAGTGATGCTTTTAAAGACGCAAAAGATAAAGCGAAAAACTTAGGTAACGATATTAAAGACTTCGCTGAAAGTGAAGAAGGACAAGGGCTCATCGAGTCTATTAAATCATTCTTTAGATCACTATTTGAATCCATTAAAAACTTATTTAACTAAGTAAAATGCCGATGGGATATCCCATCGGCATTTATTTTACATATTTTTCAATTTTTTAATCGATTTTAACATATTAGAATCATTCATTAACACGTTTCGCTTGTACACTGTCGTCGTTAAGAACAGCAATAATATGATTGAAATAGCGAGAATTGCGATACCGATATATATTACACTCATCGGTGTATCTAAGTTAAGAAGTCGTACTGGCATTGTATACGGTGTAAAGAATGGGACATAACTACTTATCTTGAGTAAAGTTCCATCACTATTCATGATGTTAAATAGACCGATATAAAATCCACCGATTGAAATAAATGTGAGTGGCATGAGTCCTTGCTGTAAGTCTTCCATACGCGATATAAACGATCCAAGTAATGCTGCAAATATTAAATATAGTAATAATCCGAGCACTAAAAATACAACAGAGTAAACAATAATTGGTACAGTGTGTTCATTTGAAACTAATTCAAATTCTGATAACGTCTCTTGTAAAGAAGACGTTTTAAATGCAATTAGCCCTAGACCAATCACAATCAATATCTGTGTGAAAGATACGAGTATAATCGCACTTACTTTCGCTAATACGTGCTGCGTTGGAGATATACTTGATACGATCATTTCAATGACTCGTGATGATTTTTCTTGAGCAATTTCCGTTGCGATTTGACTCGCATATCCAATGATGATAAAGAACATAAGCATAATGACGGCATAAATAATAACTAAATTCAGTAAGTTCTCACTTTCGAAAAATCCGCCTTCTTCTACTTCCCCTTCACCGTCAGAGTCACTACTTTTGACAGTTAAATCTACACGTGAATCAAGTAACGCTAAATCCTCTTCAGAGATATCAATCGCATTTGTCACGTAGATTTTATTTAACTCATCAAGAGCAAACTCTATCGCTTGACGGTTATCGTTAGATAATTCGCCGTCAGAAGTTAGCGTTGCTTTGATTGGTAGCTCTTCAGAATCGATTTGTAATACGTTTTTAGCATCTGGCTCTATTAGAATCGTATCGTCGAACGACGTAATAACATCCGTAACGACTTTTTTATCTTCTTCTGTCGCTTCTATCGTTATTACTGTTTTTTCATCTTCACTATCAAATAGATTTAAAATTTTGTCGAAGTTCATACCTGCAAATACGAACAGAACGAGTAATAGCGTCGTAATTATAAACGATTTCGCTTTAATTTTTTGTATATACGTCGACAATAACGTCGCTAAAAATTTATTCATCGTGCTCACCCACTTTACTTATAAATATTTCGTTTAACGTCGGATCTTTTACGCTAAACTCACTAAAATAACCAAGTGGTGTTACGCGATCGTAAATCGGTTGAGCGAATGTTTCATCTTCAATTTTTAGTGTTACTAAATCATTCTTTTTGTTGTAAGATAAAACACCCGGATGATCTTTTAAGAACGATACGTCATGCGTTCCACGAATGAATATCGTTTTTTGCTTAAAGTCATCATTAATAGACTGAATTGAACCTTCTGCGACTTGTGTACCACGTTTTAAAATACAAATCGATTCACATAGCTCTTCGACGTGTTCCATACGATGTGTACTAAAAATAATCGTCGCACCATTTTTGTTTAACTCTTTGACCGCTTCTTTTAATAATTCTACGTTAACAGGGTCTAATCCAGAAAACGGCTCGTCGAGTATGAGTAACTTTGGATTATGGATAATACTCGCAATGAGTTGAATCTTTTGCTGGTTCCCTTTAGATAACGCTCCAATTTTTTTCTTCATGTTTTCAGATACTTTAAAGCGCTCTAGCCAATATTCTAATTGCTTTTTTGCGTCTTGTTTAGACATATTTTTAAGTTGCGCAAGATACATCACTTGCTCTTCAACAGTTAGTTTTGGATGTAATCCACGCTCTTCAGGCAAATATCCAATGTAGTCTGTAAAGTTATAATCGATTTTTTTATCGTTAAACGTCACAGAACCACTCGTTGGTTTTAATATATTTAAGATCATACGAAACGTCGTCGTCTTACCTGCACCGTTTCCACCAAGTAAACCGTACATTTCACCGTCATGAACATTAAAATTTAAATCATCTACAGCAGTAAAATCACCGAATTTTTTCGTCAAATGATTAATTTTCAGTCCCATAAGCACCATCCTAGTTATATTTGTATAGTATTTAGTATAACGTGAAACACCTTCAATATAAAAGTTCTCTAGGCATATTATTTATCATTTAATTTTTTGTTAATTTCTTTACTATCACGTATTGCCATAATAATAAATATACTTTGGACGATTAGAATAATGACAACGATTGAAGCGGCATAGAAAGATATATCAGTCAGAGTTGCTGAGATCCAGCCGTTCATGATCGCAACAGTAGTAAAAGCAACAGTACCAACAACAATTTGTATGAGTCCAGCAAGAGATGGTGGCATCTTAGTTAAATGTGCACACGTTGCGAGTCCGATAAGTGAAGAGGCAATCCATACTGACATAATCTCCTTAGAAGGTTCTAAAATCATAAGTGAAACTAAATAGATAAAGCTTCCGATTAGTACAGATTGAACCATAAACTTTAAAGCATTTCCTAACATTTAAATCCCCAACCTTTCTTTTAAAATTGATACAAATCGTCTTGAAATATTGACCTTTTGTCCGTTCGACATGACTGCAATTAAATTCCCAGAAAAAGACGGTTCGACTTTTTTAATCTTCTGTATGTTCAATAGCTCTGACTTAGATACTTGCATAAACGTATTCGAGTTCAATTCATCTAAAAACATCGTGAGACTTTTATACGTTTGTATAGATTCTTTACTCGTATAAATCGTCAGAATTTTGTTATGGACTTCCGCACAAACGATATCCATCTTTTTAATGACGGTAAATTCATCATTAGATTTCACAGTGATATTTTCCTTGTCTTTCGTAAAATGGTCGACGTACGACAACACTCGTGCGCCAACAGTAGCATTTTGTGCGTGCACTTGCACTTCACCTTCATCTAAACTACTATCGATAATAAGATTAACCTTCACTTTCGACCCCTCCCTCTCTCGCTAAATTCAGTATACAATTATATTTAAAATTACAGTTAAAAAATTCGTAAGTGGTAAAAATATCGGTACAACCGGTAAAAAAACACTTCTCTATTAGTGAGAAGTGCTTGATATTGTTCTATATTTTATGATTTTAGTTTTGATGTACTGGATTAGTACCGTTATTTAACACTTTTGTGCTGTTTCTATGAAATTTTGTTAGATAAAAAATTATATTTAACACTTTTTAGTTATTTCGACGCTTTTTTGTTAGATAAAATGATATATCTAACAAAAATCAGCTCGAACAATCAAAATATGTTCATTATCCTGAGATATCTAACATATTCCGAAAATTTTTGTTAAATATCCGGATTATCAGCTAGCTTTCTTACCTAAACTTCTCCTGATGATGTTCAATAATGTCAGGATGACAAGTTAAAAGCTCTTCTCCTTTTGACGTCAACGTATTTTCATCTACATAACCATTTTTCTTCAGCCATTCGAATTCTTCTTTATAATTTAAACCATACTCTTGTGAGAAGAACTTCGGTGTACGTTTACGATTCACATTCTTAATCCACCAAAGCATGACGACGTGACCGAACACTAACTCGTTATCATTAATGAACGTCATATACGATTTATGCGGCAATAACGTGTTAGACAATTTAATTTGCTTTAACAGATCATGCGCATCACCTTCAGACGCAATATACGGAATCTTATCGTATCCATCTTCACGATAATCCTGCTCGAGTTTTTCTCTCAGCGATAAAACACCATCACGGATTCTATCCTCACGGCTTCTCTTAGAAAAGAAAAAATCTAAAAACTTCCCCATTCTACTCACCTCTACTGAAACACTATTAATTATAATGATAGCACAAAAAGACACTTCTCTTTATAGTGAGAAGTGCCTTGAGTTCTTTATCTTAATAGAAATTTAAGTCATACGTATCTAATACAAATTGTGGGATTAAAAACCGTGTTGTCATGAGTGGATCGACGACTTGACTGATTTGTGCTTGACCGACTGCGCTTAGTAACATCCCAGCTTCGTCTAATTCTAAGTCAGTATTTTTAGCTAAGTAATGAACCGCTTGTTTTGTCGCTTCTTTCATCGACTCATCGAGCGTATCTTTTGAAACGATAAACGAAAGTCCTTCATCATATTTGACGATTGGATGTTCGATCTCATTATCTTTAATCACTTCAACTTTTAAAACGGCAGAACCAGCAATTTCAACGCCTGTACCACAAATTTCACCATCTGCCATCGCACCGTGAAAATCACCTAAGCATAATAACGCACCTTCTGTACGAACTGGGAGTTATTTAACAAAATAGCTCACAAAATGTTAGATATCTGGATATATCTAACAAAAAGGAGTTGAAAAAAACAAAATTTGTTAATTATCCTGATATATCTAACAAAAACCAGGTCGAAAAACTAAAATTTGTTAATTATCCGCAGATATCTAACAAAATCGCACTTTTTTTGTTAGATAAATACCTAAATCACTAAAAGCTCATAATTTTAAGCACCGTAATAAATAAATTTATTAAACCTAATTTAATTCGATACTTTTATATGGTTTCTAAAATATTTGTCCAGTTTTCAGGAAAACCTAATTGAGTAATATCCACTTCTTCATACTCATTAAAAAGTTCTGAGATATTTGTTAATAGTATTTTCGTTAAAACTTTATCATTTAAAATTTTACAAATCACATAAATAGCTGCAAAAGTAGTATTGCCATATTTTATTTTCTTTCGATCCGCTTTTGATAGTTTAAAATGAATAGGTAAATGTCTCTTATATAGTCTACCAAAGTGCGCACAGATATTTCTTAAAGTAGATAAAGCATATAACCAGTTTCTAATATAAAAACGGTTGTTGTTAAAAGTAATTGCAATTCCATCTTGATCATTATCATGTAAGTTCGAGTATATTTTTGAAAGTAAACTGAATGAAGTGACTTCAATTACAACCCAAATTGGAAATATGGATTTATATTTTTCTTTATGATGAATAATAAATAGTTCTTTACTTCTATGTACTTCATGATTAATTTGAGTTCTCATATCGTTGAAATAGTCTAAATTTTTAAAGTTAGATTCATCTAGATATGATGTTGAACCATATTTATGGGCCAAATAGTAGGAGATTTTAGTACGAAAGGAAACTTCAATTTTCTCCAATAATGATAGTAATTCTAAACGTAACTTTCTATCAAATTCATACAATTTATATATATGATTAAATGAAGCATCTTCATAAAATATATCATTACTCTTTAAAGTTAAAGTATAGGCGCTAAAACGATAATAATTAATTTTACTAAGTATATCTATAGCATATGATTCATCTTCTATAATAAGTCCACGTTTTTTTAATAAATCGATTTGTTCCTCATATGTTTTTGGTTGTTTAATATGCATATTATCACCGTTTACCATAAGGTCCCCCTTATCAAGATATAAAAAAAGTCCCACCATGGTACGCATTGTTAAGAGGCGTGGTGGGTTCTGTTACTTATATAATAAGCTTTTTATTTCACTTTGTCTATACAAATGATTTTTATTTAAGAAGAAAAACCCCCTAAAACTAGAATTTCATCTAACATTAGAGGGTGTGCGAATTAAATTTTATATTATGCGTTCGCCGCTTCTTTGTCTTTTACTAATTGTCCACCACCGTCGTCTAAGTATTTTAGAATACCTTCTGACGCACGGTATGCGAGTGCACCGATTGTTGGTGTTGGGTG
Organism: Nosocomiicoccus massiliensis; assembly: GCF_002871345.2. Taxonomy (NCBI): domain Bacteria; kingdom Bacillati; phylum Bacillota; class Bacilli; order Caryophanales; family Staphylococcaceae; genus Nosocomiicoccus; species Nosocomiicoccus massiliensis. The sequence continues at coordinate 452,523 of NZ_CP136964.1, forward strand.
GTGTCCTCCGAATTGAGGGAATGCTGATCCACCGACTACGAATAGGTTATCAACGTCCCACATTTGTAGGTAGTTGTTGACTGCTGAGTTCTCACTTGATTCACCCATGATTACTCCACCTGTGTAGTGTCCACCTTGATATTTGTGGTCAAATTCTTCTGGTACTTGGTCATCTTCGATGTGGTCTGCACCCATCGCTTCTAAGATTTCATGACATCTTTCTACACCGAACTTCGCGATGTTACGTTCGTTGTCACCAAATTTATACGTTACACGTAATAATGGGTCACCGAACTCATCTTTATATGTTGGATCTAAATCCGTGTAGTTGTGGTAGTAAGATAAAGTACACGCAGAATACCAAACATGTAGCATACTGTATGCATATTTTAGTGACTCTTCTTTAAACTCTTTACCCCAAGTTGGTGTATCGCCTTTAATGTTTTGTCCACTAGCGATCGCACCGAATCCGTATTGACGTAATTCGATACATCCACCACCGATGAAGTCTAAATCAGTGTGGTCAAAGTTATCCGCTTGATAGTCGTTTAAGCATGCACCAAGTGCTCCTGCACCCATGTATAAGTTAAACTTCTTATCGTCGAAGAATCCTCTTGCACCGTTAAATGAAGAGTTGTATTGACCGTTGAAGTTACGTCCAATTACACCTTTACGAGTTTTTGGATCGTACTGTTCACCGATATCTGAAAGCATAAGTAGACGGTTGTTAGAAATCGCAAATGCTGCAAGTACAACAACGTCTGCTGGTTGCTCATATTCTTCACCAGTTACTAAGTCTGTATATAGAATACCTTCTGCTTTTTTAGAATCTTTGTTGTACAGTACTCTACGAGCAAGAGAGTTTGTACGTAATTCAAAGTTATCGTGTTTTAAAGCAGTTGGAATAACAGTTGCGAGTGGGTCAGATTTTGCACTGAAGTCACAGCCTGCACGTGTACAGAATGAACAGTACATACAAGCGTTCATTTTTTCTCCATCAGGGTTTTCATAGTTTTGAGACATGTTTCCTGATGCCATTTGGAACGGATGTAATCCGAGTTCTCTCGCTGCATCTTTAAATAATTTTAATGGAGGAGTTTCTTCCATCGGTGGGTTTGGCCATTCCATTTTACGTTCTGGAGCTAATGGATCTTGTTCTCCACCAATACCTGCTGTTTTCTCCCACATTTCATAATATGGCTCAAGCTCTTCGTAAGTAATTCCCCAGTCTTGAATCGACATTTCTTCAGGAATTTTATCTTTACCGTAGCGCTCTTCAGTCATACTACGAATTTCAAAGTCATATGGCCAGTAACGATATGTACTACCTGCCCAGTGCACACTTGCTCCTCCGACGTTAACTCCTAATTGGAAGTCTTTCATCGTACGAACAGGTAACGCTGTTTCGTCCAATTCGTTACGTGACGTTACTGTGTCACCTTTTAAGTTTTGCATGATTTGGAAACGATTATCAAAACGAAGCTCGTCTTTTACACCGATATAGTCTTGTCGGTTTGCGTGTCCACCACGCTCTAGTGTAACTACTTTTTTACCAGCTTTCGCCATTTCAGCACTTACTACTCCACCAGCCCAGCCGGTACCTACGACTACTACGTCGACTTTATCTAATTTCTTAGCCATAAGTTACGCCTCCTCCTTGATAATCTCTTAAACTTTCAGGTTCGAGTTCTAAGAACTCTTCAGACATAATATCGTGTTCCCATCCCATACGAGGTCCTGGGTAACCGATCATCTTCCAACCTGCCATATCTCTATTTCCGCCGTAAACCGGGTCAGAATACACACCTTCGATTACAAGGCTTCTTAATAATTCAAAGAATGCCTCTGAACGCATACCTGGCGTTTCAACTTCTCCCGCTTCAAATTGTTTTAAAATATCAATCATTTGTTTCTCTTCAAGTTCATGGAACTTTTTATCGTGTGCCTCTTGACTGACATCTGTTAATTTTCTTAAGCCGATAATCATCATCTCACCACGTGTAATTCTCTCTTGACGTCCGTGAGTGTCTGAACGCATCGGTTCAAATGGTCCAAAACGGTAGTCTGTTGCGTTGTGTCCGTAATGACCATACATTTGTCTATCGATGAAATATGGTACACCGAGTTCAGTTGCACCCGGTCCATTATCATCTTCTGGATAAATAATATCTGCAGCTGCAGCAAGATTTTTAAAGTCGTCTTGACGACTGAAGTATGTTCTCGCATCTTTAATTGGAAGTGATTCAGCCGATTGGCCGCCACCTTCACCAGAATCGCCTCCTCCGACAGTCGGTGCATCAGATTTACCGCCATCTAAGTTGAACCCAATGAGTCCACCAAGTAACGAACCACCGATAATACCACCAGTAGCAACACCTGTTGTCTTCAGGAAGTCACGTCTTGAAAACTGTTTTTCATTTTTGTTTTCAGCCATGATAATTTTCCCCCTTTACATTATCATATCTCTATTTTAACAACTTACATCTAAAATACAATACGATTAAGGTATTAAGTACTTAGAAAAGTTTACGGTTTCTATCTCCCCAAATTTGTCTTCGTCAATCACAAAGGATCCGTTTGAGTATTTGTCGGATAAACGAATATCCATTGCTTCAATATCTACATGCTCCTCATCATTAAATAAGAAAATCTTAAAGTTACCTTTGTAAAGTGTGGCACGGACTACTTCATGCGGTTTTGACTTCACTGTTTTATATAACATTTTACCAACTTGACTACGTTTTCCGAGTTCGAATACGTCGATACTCGTACGTTTCACGGCTCCTCTATTCGTCACAGATAACAAGTAATCATTGTCTTTTACGAGTTGTCCTAATACTACTTTGTCGTCTTCTTTTAACGAGATACCTTTAACACCTTTTGTTCGAAGACCAGTTTCTGATACTTCATCGATATTAAACATAAGTGAAATACCGTTTTTAGTTAATAACAATATGTTCGTATTGTCTGTGACAACATCCACGCTAACGATCACGTCATCTTTACTTAAGTTGATTGCTGCAATCACACGATTGATACGTGTCATTTCGTGATCTTTTAACGTTGTTTTCTTCACTTGACCAAGTTTTGTCGTAATGACGATAGAAGCCGCTTCCTCAAACGACTCAATCGCATACGCAAACAGTGGATACTCATTACTTTCGATATTATATTTACTTGATAAATGTACGCCGTGGTCTTTCCAACGAATCTCTTCTAGTTCATGGACAGGGATTACCATATAATTTCCTCGGTTCGTAAATACGAGTAACGTTTCTAGCGTATGTCCTTCTTTAAAGAACAGTAACTCATCGTCATCTTTCATACCGAGTTCTTCAAATGGACTCGCTCCAAAACTTCTCGGACTTGTACGCTTAATGTATCCGTCACGTGTCACAGTAATTACTGTATCCTCTTCTCGAATTAACATCTCACGATTGACTTCAAGTGATTGTATCTTGTCTTCGATGACTGTTAAGCGCTCTGATTTGAATTGTTGTCTCACGTCACGTAACTCTTTTTTAATCACTTTTTTAAGCGTGTTTTCATCATCTATTATTTCTTTTAACATATTGATTTCGAATTCTAAATCGACATGTTCGTTTTCTAAATCGACGATATCCGTATTAGTTAATCGATATAACTGAAGCATGACGATTGCTTCTGCTTGTCGTTCAGTAAAATCATACGCGCTCATCAAGTTTTCTTTCGCATTCTTTTTATTTTCTGATTCACGTATAATTCGAATAACTTCGTCGAGTATCGATAACGCACGCATTAATCCTTCGATAATATGCATACGTTTTGACGCTGCATCGAGTAAATATTTAGAACGACGTAAAACGACGTCTTTTTGATGTGCGATATATGCTTCTAATATCTCTTTTAAACTTAGTAGTTTTGGTCGGCGATTATTAATTGCGACCATATTAAAGTTATACGACACTTGTAAATTCGTCTTTTTATATAAGTAATTGAGTATCGCATCGATATTTGAATCCTTACGTAATTCGATGATCACTCTTAAACCGTCACGGTCTGTTTCATCTCGCACTTCTAACATACCATCGACTTCTTTATCTAATATAATCTCATCGATCTTTTTAACAAGTGCTGCTTTATTTACTTCAAACGGTAATTCTGTAATGACTAAATGTACTTTGTCTCCACGTTTAGTTTCAACGTCGACTTTTGCACGCACGACAATTCTACCTTGTCCTGTTTCATATGCTTTTTGAAGTTCTTTTTTACCTTGAATAATCCCACCTGTTGGGAAATCAGGTCCCTGCATAATTTCAAGTAATTCACTTGTTTTTACAGTCGGTTTATCGATGACTTTTAGCGTGGCGTTAATGACTTCCTCTAAATTATGCGGTGGAATATCTGTTGCGTAACCCGCTGAAATACCAGTTGAACCATTCACTAATATATTTGGAAACTTTGACGGTAATACTGTCGGTTCTTTTGCCGTGTCGTCGAAGTTATCCATAAAGTCGACAGTATCTTTATCGATATCGTTTAATAACTCACCTGATAATTCAGACAGACGCGCTTCAGTATAGCGCATTGCTGCTGGTGGGTCTCCGTCGACTGAACCTTTGTTACCGTGGATTTGAACGAGCTCTTCACGCATCTTCCAGTCTTGACCTAAACGTACCATCGCGTCATATATACTCGATTCACCGTGTGGGTGGTAGTTACCAATTACATTACCGACAGTTTTCGCAGATTTACGATATCCTTTGTTAAACGTATTTCCGTCTTTATACATCGCATATAAAATACGGCGCTGTACGGGTTTTAATCCGTCACGTACATCTGGAATCGCACGGTCTTGTATAACGTATTTACTATATCGACCAAAGCGGTCACCAATTACGTCTTCAAGTTTTAATTGTTGAATATGTTTATGCATAACTATCACCGTCCTCTAAAATGTCAATACGATCACTATCGAGTATTGACGCGTCATCTTCTAACGTAAAGCTGACGTTCTCTTCAATCCAGTCACGTCTAATTTCAACGTTATCACCCATTAAAGTTGATACTCGTTTTAACGAAAGTGCCTCATCATCAATTAGAACTTGAATGAGTGTACGATTTTCTGGATCCATCGTCGTCTCCCAAAGCTGGTCTGCCATCATTTCCCCGAGACCTTTGTAGCGCTGAATTTCAACGTTATCACCAAGTTCTTCTTTCATTTCTTCAAGTTCCTCTTCTGTCCACACATATCGAGTCTCTTGTTTTTTACCACGTTTTTTCTCTAATTTAAATAACGGAGGTAACGCGATATACACTTTACCTGCATGTAAAAGTGGACGCATATAATTAAAGAAGAAAGTAAGAAGTAGCACTTGAATGTGTGCACCATCCGTATCTGCATCTGTCATAATGATTACTTTATCGTAGTTCACTTGATCGATATCAAACTCATTACCGACACCTGCTCCGATCGTATGGATAATCGTATTTATTTCTTCATTTTTAAAGATATCTTCAAAACGTGCGCGTTCTGTATTGATCACTTTACCTCTTAACGGTAAAATCGCTTGGAATTTTCTATCGCGTCCAAGTTTCGCCGAACCTCCTGCAGAGTCCCCCTCTACTAAAAAGAGTTCGTTTTTCTTTCTGTTTTTGCTTTGAGCTGGTGTTAACTTACCAGATAGTAAAACGTCACGACGTTTCGATTTTTTACCGTTACGCATCTCTTCACGTGCTTTACGTGCAGCGACACGTACTTGTCTAGCTTTAATTGCTTTTTTAACGAGTTCAGCTGATAAAACACCGTTCTCTTCTAAAATATATGGTAAATTCTCACTTAAAACGTGATCCATTAATTGTCTCGCTTCAGGTGTACCGAGCTTCCCTTTTGTTTGTCCTTCAAACTGAAGTAACTCTTCAGGAATTTTAACGGAAATGACAGCTGTTAGCCCTTCACGAATATCGTTACCTTCGAGGTTTTTGTCTTTATCTTTTAATTCGCCAATTTTACGCGCGAAATCATTAAAAATACGTGTAAATGATGATTTAAAGCCAACCTCGTGCGTACCGCCGTCTTTCGTACGGACATTGTTTACAAAACTCATGACCGTTTCTGTGTACTGGTCATTATATTGAAATGCAACATCTGCTTGCATACCGTTTAGATTACCAGAAAACGCGATCGGTGAACCAAAGTTTTCTTTACCTTCATGTAAGAAATTAATAAAAGAAAGTAAGCCATCTTCGTAATGAAACAATTCATGTTTATCTGTATTTAAGTCAGTAATACTCACTTCTAGATTCTTTTCTAAAAATGCTGATTCTCTCATACGATCAACGATTGTCTCGAAATTAAATTGTGTACCCGTTTTAAAAATCGTACGATCTGGCTTAAACGTAACACGCGTTCCGGTTTGATTCGTATTGCCAATTTCTTTTAACGGCTCGTCAACTTCTCCACCGTTTTTAAATGACATACTATATCGTTTACCGTCTCTACATATTTCAAGTTCTAGCCATTCTGATAATGCGTTTACGACGGACGCACCAACACCATGAAGTCCTCCAGACGTTTTATATCCACCAGAGCCAAACTTACCTCCAGCGTGGAGGATAGTAAAAATAACTTCTGGCGTCGACTTACCACTTTGGTGCATGCCTGTCGGTAATCCACGTCCGTTATCACTCACAGTAATACTTCCATTTTTATTGATTGTAATTTCTATTTTATTACCATAGCCGTTAATAATTTCATCTACTGCGTTATCTGTAATCTCATATACTAAATGATGAAGACCTCTTGCGTCTGTATATCCAATATACATACCTGGACGTTTACGAACTGCATCTAGGCCTTCTAATATTTGAATTGAGTCATCTGAGTAATTTGAATGTGCCAACCGCGTACCTCCTACAAACATACGTTCGAATTAAAATCTCTTCTTATATTTTATAGTACTTCCCTCAATTTGAAAACCTCTAACATATTTTATAAGTTTACATAACATTATTATAGACGCTTCATTAATAATTATATACACACGAGCGAGATGTGTTAAAATATTATTACCTACTATTAAAAATGAGGGTGTCAAATGGAATTATCAACAATCGTTTTACTTATTGCTTCATATATTTTTGGCGCGATTCCGTTTGCTTACATTATCGGAAAAGTGTTTTATAACGTCGATATAAGACAACACGGAAGCGGTAATATCGGTACGACGAATACGTTTAGAATTTTAGGTAAGAAATCAGGGATTATCGTCTTAATATTAGACTTTTTAAAAGGTGCAATTCCAGTATATGTAGCGATGTGGGCGAACGTAGATATACCGGTCATTATATTTGGATTATGTGCAGCACTTGGCCATGTATATTCTATATTTTTAAAGTTTAAAGGTGGAAAAGCTGTCGCAACTGGTGCCGGTGTGATTATGGCCGTTGCGCCTCTCATCTTTTTAATTATTTTACTCTGTTTTTTAATCGTCTTAACTGTATTCCACTACGTATCACTTGCAAGTGTATCTGGCGTAACGATGCTCTTTATACTATCGTTGTTTACAAATAACTTAGCACTTAAAATCGTATCAGGAATATTATTTATACTTATCGTCTTTAAACACATACCAAACATGAAGCGGATTAAAAACAAAACTGAACCAAAAGCATACTTATTTAAAAAGAAATAAAGGCCAAGACAAATGTCTTGGCCTTTTATATTCGACAAATTAGTTTTTAAGTTTGTCTCTAAGTACCATTTGTAAGATACCACCGTTACGGTAATAGTCTACTTCTACTTCAGAGTCAAATCTCACTTTAACATCGATATCTACAGTGCTTCCATCTTCTTTAGTCGCAGTGATTGTAATGATATCTCCTGGTTTAACATCTTCGTTTACAGGGATGTTAAACGTTTCGTTTCCTTCTAAACCGTAGTCTTCAGCGTGTTTACCTTCAACAAATTGAAGCGGTAATACACCCATCATAACTAAGTTAGAACGGTGAATTCTTTCGTATGATGCAGCAAGTACTGCTTTCACACCGAGTAAGTTTGTACCTTTAGCTGCCCAGTCACGGCTTGATCCCATTCCGTAGTCGTCACCAGCAAGTACAACTAAACCAGTGCCGTCTTCTTTATACTTCATAGCTGCGTCGTAAATACTCATTACTTCGCCAGTTGGCCAATAAGTTGTGTATCCACCTTCAGTTCCTGGTGCAACTTGGTTACGAATACGAATGTTCGCAAATGTCCCACGTACCATTACTTCATGGTTACCACGTCTAGAACCGTATGAGTTAAAGTCACGTGGTGATACACCTTGTTCAATTAACCATTTACCTGCTGGTGTATCTTTACCAATCGCACCTGCTGGAGAAATGTGGTCTGTCGTTACAGAGTCACCGAACTTCGCAAGAACTTTAAGGTCATTTAATGCTTCAACTTTGCCCGCTTCTTCTGGTAAATCTTCGAAGAATGTTGGGTTTTGAATATACGTTGAATCATCAGAGAAATCGTATAATGGTGCATCTGTTACTTTAATGTTGTTCCACGTTTCGTTTGAAGTAAACACTGTCTCGTATTCACGTTTGAATAATTCTGGTGTTACTGTTTCATACACAGTATCTCTAACTTCTTGAATTGATGGCCAGATATCTTTCATAAATACGTCGTTACCGTCTTTATCTTGTCCAATCGGATCGTTATAAAGGTCAATATCAACCGTACCTGCTAAAGCGTAAGCAACTACGAGCTGTGGTGACGCTAAGTAGTTCGCTTTAACTAGTGGGTGGATACGCCCTTCAAAATTACGGTTACCAGATAATACTGATGACACGAGCATGTCGTTTTCAGTAATTGCTTCTGTTACTTCGTCACGTAATGGACCTGAGTTACCGATACATGTCGTACAACCGTAACCAACAGTGTTAAACCCTAGCTTATCTAGATACTCTTGAAGACCTGAGTTTTCAAGGTAACCAGTAACTACTTTTGAACCTGGTGCAAGTGAAGTTTTCACGTGCTTAGGAACTGATAATCCTTTTTCCATTGCTTTTTTAGCAACTAATCCTGCACCTAACATTACGTACGGGTTAGATGTGTTCGTACAAGATGTAATCGCAGCGATGACTAAGTCACCTGTTTTAAGAGTTTCTTTTCCACCGTCGTTATACTCAACGTCGACTTTTTGGTCGAAGATTTCTTTAGAATATCCGTGACCGTGGTTACCATTTTCTCTCGTTACAGAAGCTTCAAATTCTTCTTTCATTTTTGAAAGTAAGATTAAGTCTTGAGGACGTTTTGGTCCTGATAATGAAGGCTCTACTGTAGATAAGTCTAATTCAAGCACTTCAGAATATGTCGGTTCTTTATCTGGATTAAAGAATAAGTCGTTTTCTTTTAAGTACTGTTCAACTAATTCAACATGATCTTCAGAACGACCAGTTAGTCTTAAGTAGTTTAATGTTTCCTCATCGACTGGGAATAATGCGTTCGTTGCACCGTATTCTGGCGCCATGTTTGAAATCGTTGCACGGTCAGCAAGTGGTAAGTTTGATACCCCTTCACCGAAGTACTCAACGAATTTACCAACAACGCCGTGCTCACGTAACATTTGAGTGATACGTAATGCTAAGTCTGTTGCTGTTGCACCTTCTGGTAATTGGTTTTTTAATTTAACCCCAATAACTTCAGGTAATGGGAAGTAACTTGGTTGACCGAGCATTCCTGCTTCAGCTTCGATACCACCAACACCCCATCCAAGTACTCCTAAACCGTTGATCATTGTCGTATGTGAGTCTGTACCAACGAGTGAGTCAGGGAATACGACATCATCACGGTCATGTACGACGTTTGCTAAGTACTCTAAGTTTACTTGGTGAACGATACCTGTAGCTGGTGGCACTGCTTGATAGTTATCAAACGCTTCAGCTGCCCAGCGTAAAAATTCGTAACGCTCTTTATTTCTTTCAAATTCTAATTCCATGTTTTTAACGAGTGCACTATGTGTACCGTATGCATCAACTTGTACTGAGTGGTCGATGACTAAGTCCACTGGTACTTCAGGGTTAATTTTTTGAATGTCACCGTTTTTGTCATTCATCGCTTTACGTAATGACGCTAAGTCCACGACAGCTGGTACACCTGTAAAGTCTTGAAGAATTACACGTGATGGTTTAAACGGTACTTCTTTACCTTGTAAATCACCTTTGTCCCAGTTCGCAAGAGACTCGATATGTTTTTCTTGAATAGAATGTCCATCGTATTGACGTAACACAGATTCTAATAATACACGAATAGAATATGGTAGCTGTTCAACATCACTATGCCCAGCATCTGTTAAAGATCTGAGTGAGTAGTATGTCTTCTCAACCCCATTTACATTCAATGTGCGCTTTGCATTTTCTTGTAAATTGTTTGCCATAAAATTTCCCCCCAGAATATATACGTTAATTTAATTGTAACTGTTTACAGCTCATTTTGAAACATATAAACATTATTTTTCAATACGAACTACCTATATCTAAGTATAAGATTTAGTTATGGAAAAGAATAAAACAATAACAATTCGTTTATTATGAATATTATGATATACTTTTCATCGTTTTAATGTATAATATATTAAGGTTTTAATTTAGGAGTGTATTTAATGATTAAAGAATTTAAAGAATTTATGATGCGTGGGAACGTATTAGATTTAGCAGTAGCAGTTGTAATTGGTGCAGCATTTGGTAAAATCGTCGATTCTCTTGTAGCGAATATTATCATGCCACTTATTGCATTAATATTTGGTAACACAGATTTCGCATCTGCATGGGAATGGAACGGTATTACTTACGGTGTATTCATTCAATCAATTATCGACTTCTTAATCATCGGTTTTGCTGTGTTTATGTTTGTTAAAATCGTAAACAAAGCTACATTCGGTGCCTTTGAAGAAAAAGAAGAAGAACCAGAAACTGCAGAAGAAGTATTATTATTACGTGAAATCTTAGAAGAACTTAAACTTCAAGATGCTAAAGAAGAACAAAAATATTTACGCGACGAACAATAAAAATTTATCCCAAATTAGTAAATACTAATTTGGGATTTTTTTATTTGTTAGAAAAGTGTTGTTTAATATAACTGATGAAATATAAACTACCTGTACAAAGTAACACATCACCATCAAACTGATCGACAAATTTTATATAGTCATCGACTTGTTTTAAATTCGGATGATTCACTGCATTATAAATGTCTTGAACTGGTTTTTTACGATAAAAATCAAATTCAGTCACGACAAATTCATCTGCAATCGATGCGAGTTCATCGACCATATATTGAATTGGTTTTCCGTCGACACATGAAAATAGAACTGTAATCTTTCTATCCGCATAGTTTTCTTTGATAGTTTTAATTAAAACATCAACCGCTTCTTTATTATGCGCTCCGTCTATAATAATCGTCGGATCTTCTTGTAATACTTCGATTCGCCCGACCCACGTCACGTTTTCTACACCGTGGACTGTTTTATTCATATCTAAATTTACAATGTCTAAATCATGCATTTCAAGAAGTGCTGCTAGTGCTAAGCTCGCGTTTTGCATTTGATGGTATCCGAGCATTTTTAACTGTATATCGTTAAAATCATAATCGTTATATTTAAACGAAAACTCCTGTTCATTATCTAGTAAAATAATATCTCTTCCGAGCTCTATACCTTTCGCATGATTTTCTTCTAATACTTTGTAAATGACTTGTTTTGATTCAGTATCGTCAACAAAATACACAAGCGGAGTATCTTCTTTAATGACCCCAGCTTTGTCTTTCGTAATTTCAACGAGGGTCTCTCCTAATATATCTGTATGATCTTTACCGATACTCGTTAAAATAGTCATGACTGGTTTAAACACATTTGTTGAGTCATGTGTTGCTCCTATTCCCGCTTCAACTACTACGATATTTACTGGATGGACATTACCGAAATACACAAACATCATCGCCGTAATAATTTCAAATTCTGTCGCTTGTCCAAGTTCAGTTTCTTCAGCCATTCGTTCACTCACAGGACGTACGATATTGGCAACGTGTGCGAGATCTTCGTTAGAAATCGGCGTACCGTCGATTGAAATGCGTTCATTGAACACTTCAATATAAGGCGAAGTGAATGTTCCAACTGAATAATCATTTTCATTTAACGCACTTCGTATATACGATACGACAGAACCTTTACCGTTCGTACCGACGACATGTACGCCTGTAATATTGTCTTGTGGGTTATCTAGTTCATTCAGCATCCAAACCATGCGTTTAACGCCTGGTTTGATGCCGAATTTTCCTCTATTGTGTATCCATTCTAACGTCTCATCATAATTCATGTTACTTACCTCTTAACCCGTTTAGTCGAGCTTCTACATCTTCATATTGCGCTTTGTATGAAGCTTCTTTTTCACGCTCTTCATTTACGATTTTTTCCGGTGCATTTTGCACAAATTTTTCATTGCTTAATTTACCTTTAACACGTTTTAATTCACCATCTAAACGCTCGAGTTCTTTTTCTAAACGTTCGATTTCTTCGTTTATATCGATTAAACCTTCAAGTGGTAAAACGACAGTCGCACCTTTAACGACTTGAGTTTTTGCATCGTCTTGAATGTTCACTTTTTCGCTGATTTCTAACGTTTCAGGATTTGTAAATCGTGTAATATAGTGTTTGTTTTCTTCAATAAGCGCTCGACTGTTTGCATCTTTAATCTCAATTTTAATATCGATTGGCTTAGATAGTGGTGTATTCACTTCATTTCTCGTTTGACGTACTGATTTAATAATGTCTACGAGTAAACTCATCGTCTTATTACTTTCTTCGTTAGATAGTGACGCATCAACCGTCGGCCACTCACTCACGACGATAGATTGACTATTATCAATCGCTTGGTAAATTTCTTCAGTGACAAACGGCATAAACGGATGTAACATTTTTAGAATTTTATCAAGTGTGTAAAGTAATACTGAACGCGTCATTTGTTTTTCTTCTTCAGTACCTTCGTTCATTGAGATTTTAGACATTTCAATGTACCAATCACAGAAATCATCCCAAATGAAGTGGTATAAAATACGACCAACTTCACCGAATTCGTATTTTTCAAATAGACGAGTCACTTCACGAATCGTATCGTTTAAGCGCGTTAAAATCCACTCGTCCGCAACTGTTTTTGCGCCCTCTAAATTTATGTCTGCATGTTTAAAATCTGGACCGATATTCATTAACGCAAATCGTGATGCATTCCAAATTTTGTTGATAAAGTTCCACACAGATTCTACTTTTCCATCGCTATAACGTAAGTCTTGCCCTGGTGTAGAACCTGTTGATAAGAAGTATCTAAGTGCATCTGCACCGTACTTATCAATAACATCCATTGGATCTACACCGTTACCTAGAGATTTAGACATTTTACGATTTTGTTCGTCACGTACAAGTCCATGTAACAATACGTCGTTAAACGGACGCTGATCAGTTTGTTCAAGTCCTGAGAAGATCATACGCGATACCCAGAAGAATATAATGTCATATCCAGTGACGAGTACGTTTGTTGGATAATATTTTTTAAGTAAATCTGTTTCTTCTGGCCAACCTAACGTTGAAAACGGCCATAATGCACTTGAGAACCACGTATCTAATACGTCTTTATCTTGCGTCCAGTTTTCAATATCTTCTGGTGCTTCTTCACCGACGTACATTTCTCCAGTTTCGTTATGGTACCATGCTGGAATTTGGTGCCCCCACCATAACTGTCTTGAAATTACCCAGTCATGAACGTTTTCCATCCAGCGGTTAAACGTACCTTCAAAACGATTCGGTACGAAATGAACTCTATTGTCCGTCTCTTGGTTTTCGAGTGTTTCATCTCTAAGTGGTGCCATTTTAACGAACCACTGCGTCGATAAATACGGCTCGACAATTGCATTACTACGTTCTGAGTGTCCAACGCTATGCATATGTGATTCAACTTTAATCAGTTGGTCTCTTTTTTCTAATTCTTTCACAATCGTTTTACGTGCTTCAAAGCGGTCCATTCCAACGAATTCCCCACCGAGTTCGTTAATCGTACCGTCTTCATTCATAACGTTAATACGTTCTAAATTGTGACGATTACCTAAGTCAAAGTCATTCGGGTCGTGCGCTGGTGTGACTTTCATTGCACCTGTACCAAATTCTATATCGACGTAATCGTCAGTAATCACAGGAATTTCACGTTCCATCAGTGGTAAAATTACTGTTTTACCAATAATATCTTGATATCTTTCATCGTCTGGATGTACGACAACCGCAGTATCACCGAGCATCGTTTCTGGGCGTGTCGTTGCGATTTCTAAATAACCACTACCATCACTATATGGATACTTAATATGGTAAAATTTGCCTTCGATTTCTTTATGAATGACCTCAATATCACTTAACGCTGTACGTGTTTCTGGGTCCCAGTTAATGATGTATTCACCGCGGTAAATGAGTCCCTTGTTATACATATTAACGAACGTTTTACGTACTGCTTTAGAAAGCCCCTCATCTAACGTGAATCTTTCCTTTTTATAATCTAATCCAAGCCCTAATTTTTTCCATTGATCGCGGATGTGGCCTGCATATTCTTCTTTCCAGTTCCACGCGTGAGATAAAAATTCTTCACGTGTTAAATCGTGAATATCAATGCCTTCTTCTTTAAGTCGTTGTACTACACGTGCTTGCGTTGCGATACCGGCATGGTCCATACCTGGTAAGTACAACGTATCAAAACCTTGCATACGCTTTTGACGTGTAATAATGTCTTGTAGTGTCGTATCCCATGCGTGACCTAAATGTAACTTACCTGTTACGTTTGGCGGTGGGATAACGATTGTAAATGGTGGTTTATCTGACGTTACATCTGATTCAAAATAACCTGCTTCCACCCATGTTTCATATTTTCCTTTTTCAACTTCTGTTGGATTATACTTCGTTGGCATATCCATCTATATCAACCTCTTTCTTTAAATGACAAAATCCCGCCCTACTAAATAGGACGGGATTACCGTGGTACCACCTAAATTTGGCATAAATATGCCACACTTAATTATGATTAACGCTCACTAAACGTCTATCTTTACTATACATTCAAGATAAATTCTACACGTAGACTACTTCATATCACTATGACTATGCTCTCACCAACCGCATATTCTCTGAAGACATTGATGACATTACTACTTCTACTTTTCATATTTAACTACGTTAATTTTATTGTATTCACGCGTTTAAGTCAACTTTTCTGAGCACGTGGTCTCATTAAAAGATAATGAACGATCGGTACGACAATTAGGATGATAAAGAATATTCTAAACAAGTGATAACTTGAAATCATCGCAATATCTCCACCACTCTCCATCGCAACGACGATAATTTGAGCGAGACCTCCTGGAGCTGCTGATAAAAATAGACTCGTAAACTCATGAGACGTAAACATCGTATAAATGATGACAAGTAACATACTTCCGACAATTAAACCGATGTTTTGTATGACAATTGCACATATGTCACGTAGTGAAAGTTGACTAAATAACGTCGTGATCTGCATTCCGATTCGAATACCGAATAAAATTTGTGCAAATGCAATGAGCACAAAATCTAGCGTAAATGGTGCTTCCGTTATTAAATTCCATACGATTGTTGGGACCATTGGACCGAGCAAGATTGCTGCTGGGAATTTTATCCTACGTAATAAACGATACATCACATATCCTGCTATTGGTATGAATAACATATATACTGAAAACACTTCAGATAAGTTTGGCACTTCAGTAATTTTACTGACAGAAGTACTTTGAGAAAAATGTGTAATCATCGGCACTAATATGACGATAAAAACGATTCTTGAAGTCTGTGTCAATGAAACGAGCATTAGATCGGCATTTTTATTTTCTTCTGCCATTATAATCATCTGACTTAAAGCACCTGGAACACTCGCTAACACTGCGGTTTCAACCGTTGAATTCGTTAAATAGCGAAACGGGATCGATAAAAGTAAAGCGAGCAGAAGCGTTAAAATTGTAATAATAACGATATTGTACCAGTCATCTGTCATTTTAATAATCGCGGGTAATGTAAATGATGTACCAATTTGAATCCCCATTACAAATACACCGGAATTCGCAAATGGTTTTGGAAAATATATATCATTATCGATAATACGTATAAATAATAGCGTTCCGATAATTGACGCAAACAAGTATGCGAGTGGTATTGAGAAAAACTTAAATACAGCACCTATTAATACGATAAACACAAGAAGACATAATAATTTTAAAAATCTCAAACACCATCACCTCAATATAAAAATACCTCGAGAAATCTCGAGGTATTGTCTCTTATAGATGATAAATAAGTACTGGTAACAGTAAAAGAAACGCTACTACAGGCATTAACCAATATACTAATCGTTCTGAAGCAGGTTGTCTTTTATCTTTCTTTTGAATTGGCATAGTCATCCTACTCTCTTACATATTTATATATTAAATTATGCACATTTTTTCTAACGAAAGCAATACCTATTTCATAATACGTGAAAGTGCGTTTCTAAACGCCTCAATTGTAAACTTAATATCTTCCTCAGTATGTTTTGTTGAAAGGAACATTCCCTCGAATTGTGATGGAGGTAAATATACCCCTTCTTTAATCATTTCAGGATATAGTTTAGCAAATAATTTTAAGTCTGATCCATTTGCATCTTCAAAGTTTTCAACTGGACCACCTGTTAAGAAGAATCCAATCATAGAACCTGCACGGTTAATTGTAAATGGTACGTTAAACTCTTTAAAGACTTCTGTTAGTCCTTCTTCAATCATATCTCCTAAATGATTAAAGTGGTCATAACTCTCTTTATTGAGTTGTTTTAACGTGTGTAACCCTGCTGTCATCGCAAGTGGGTTCCCTGATAACGTACCTGCTTGGTAAATATCTCCAGCCGGTGCGATACGTTCGATAATTTCTTTTTTACCACCGAACGCACCGACAGGTAGTCCACCACCGATGACCTTACCTAAACAAGTAATATCTGGATCGATACCAAAGTATCCTTGTGCACAGTTATACCCGACTCTAAAACCTGTCATTACTTCATCGAAAATTAATAGTGAACCATATTCATTCGTAATGTCTCTCACATATTGTAAGAAATCATTTACTGGAGGAACAACTCCCATGTTACCTGCGACTGGTTCCATAATCACTGCTGCAATGTCGTCACCGTAATGTTCAAATGCGACTTTTAAGCTTTCTTTATCGTTATATGGAACAGTAATCGTATTTTTAGCTGTACCTTCAGGAACTCCTGGTGAATCTGGTAAACCAAGTGTCGCAACACCACTACCTGCTTTGATTAACAGTGAGTCACTATGCCCGTGGTAGCATCCTTCAAATTTTAAGATTTTATTGCGGTTTGTATAACCTCTAGCAAGTCTAAGTGCTGCAAGTGTTGCTTCAGTACCTGAAGATACAAAACGAATCATTTCAACTGACGGTACACGGTCGATGACGAGTTTTGCGAGTTCGTTTTCTACCGCTGTAGGTGCACCGAATGAAGACCCTTTTTCAGCTTGTTGTTTAATCGCTTCAACAACCTCTTCATCAGTGTGACCTAAAATTAACGGACCCCAGCTTAATACGTAGTCAATATACTCGTTACCATCAACGTCTTTCACTTTCGCACCTTTTGCGCTGTCGATAAATAACGGATCCATATTTACCGATTTAAACGCACGAACTGGAGAGTTAACTCCACCTGGCATTAAATGAACTGCTTCATCAAATAATTGTTTCGATTTTTGGTACATCGTTAAATTGCTCCTTCGTTAATTTTTTTACATAAGTCTTTTGCAAAGTACGTAATAATCATATCCGCACCTGCACGCTTAATAGATAACATTTGTTCTACGATAACTTCTTCATCTAGTAAACCTTGTTCGATCGCATTAACAGTCATCGAGTATTCACCACTGACGTTATATGCAATGATTGGTAAATTCGAATTGTTTCTAACGTCACGGATAATATCAAGATATGAGAGTGCAGGTTTTACAATCATCATATCTGCACCTTCACGTGTATCACTCTCTAACTCTCGTAGTGCTTCTAAACGGTTTGCCGGGTCCATTTGATATGTTCTTCTGTCACCAAATGATGGTGTAGATTCTGCTGCATCTCTAAATGGACCATAAAACTTAGATGCGTATTTAATACCGTAACTCATAATCGGAACATGATAAAACCCTGCATCATCTAATCCTTTACGAATCTCTGTAACAAAACCATCCATCATGTTTGATGGTGCAATAATGTCTGCACCAGCTTTTGCTTGTGAAACAGCTGTTTCAATTAAGAGAGGTAATGTTTTGTCATTATCAACGTCTTTCGTGTTTGGATCGATGACACCACAATGTCCATGATCTGTGTATTCACATAGACAAGTATCTAAAATAACAATTAAATCAGGATATAATTTTTTAGATAGTTTACATGCCTCTTGAACAATCCCATTTTCATCATATGCACCACTACCAACGTCGTCTTTATGGTTTGGCACACCGAAGAAAATAACCGATTTAATACCGAGTTCATAAACTTCTTTTAGTTCTTCTTCAAGTAAATTTAACGAGATTTGGTAAACACCTTTCATCGATGGAATTTCTTTTTTTACGTTATCACGTTCCACGACGAAAATCGGATAAATTAAATCGTCTTTACGTAATGATGTTTCTCTCACTAAATCTCTCATAAATTCTGATTTTCTTAATCTGCGATGTCTATCAAATTTCATTTTGAAACTCCTTTTCCATTTCGTTAATCATACTTTCTAATGTCGCTTCTTTTGGTATCTTCGTTTTTACACCGTAAGATAATAAAGCACTTTGAGTGACGTGCCCAATAGAAATTACTTTTAAGTCTGTTAAATCTTCTTTTTTAAATTGTGCCATAAAAGCGTGAACGCCAGACGGACTAGAAAATGTGATACCGTCAATATCACTTAGTATACGTTTTAACTCTCTTATCGTAATATCATTCGATGCGGGTGCGTATAACGGTAAATCCGTTAGTTCTGCACCTTCACTTATAAAGTAATCTCGCATAATTGAACGCTTATCTTTACTTGCAGGATAAAGTACACGCATTCCCTTTTCCACTTTAAACTCTTCTTTAAACCCTTCTTGCGTATAATCGCTCGGCTCAAAGTCAACATGGAATCCCGCTTCAACGAGTGCTTCAGACGTTGTTTTGCCAATTGATGCAATATGTTTTACATCGAGCACATTTAACTCGTCTTTAAAGAAACGGACGGTGTTTTTACTCGTAATTACGGCGTAATCATATTGTTTATTTAATATCGATTTTTCATACGGTAATTTTTTAAACGTAATAATCGGTAGATGAATTAAATCTAAAGATGTTTCGACATCTCTAAAATGACTTTGAGTAACGACGACTCTTTTATTTATTTTTGTTGATTTCATCAATAATTTCTTTTGCACCGATTTTTTCCATTTCGTCAGCAACTAAATTACCGAGTACAACCGGATCGTCTCCAGATTTTTTAACGAGAAACTTCTCATTACCATCTTCACTCATAATGAGACCAGTTAAATATAATTCACCATCTACAAATTGTGCATTTGCTCCGATTGGCACTTGGCAACTACCGTCCATTCGTTTTAAGAATGTACGCTCTGCTGTCGTTTCAGTCGCTGTTTCATCGTGGTGAATCGTCTGTAAAATTTCGTGCATTTCTTTATCGTCTTCACGAATTTCTACACCTAATGCGCCTTGCGCAACTGCTGGTATAAATTCTTCAGGATCAAAGTATTCAGTGACGACATCATCACTCCAACCCATACGTTTTAAACCAGCTGCAGCGAGGATAATCGCGTCATACTCACCGTCACGCATCTTTTGAATACGCGTGTCGATGTTTCCACGTACCCAGTTCACCGTAATGTCATCACGCATTTGTTGCAGTTGAGCTGCACGACGTAAACTTGACGTTCCGATAATTGAACCTGGTTTTAAGTCTTTAAATGACACATTTCCATTCGATAAAAATGCGTCTCGTCTATCTTCACGAACAGGTACAGCTGAAAGTTTAAATCCTTCTGGTAATTCACTCGGTACGTCTTTTAACGAGTGTACGGCCATGTCAATATCTCCAACTTTTAGTGCGTGTTCGATTTCTTTAACGAATAGACCTTTACCACCGACTTTACTTAATTGGCGGTCGACAATTCTATCTCCTCTAGTTACGATTTCTTTTACTTCAAAGTTTACTTCTGGATTCTTTTCTTTTAACGATTTAATTAATTGCATCGTTTGAGTTTTTGCAAGACCACTACGTCTCGTCCCGACTACAACTGTTTTCATGATTGGCCTACTTTCTCACATTTTGTTTTTCTTTTCTTAGTTTATCAATCGCTTGTAACGATTCATGTTGTCTTTTATGAATATCTTCAACGATAGATTCAATACCAAAAATATGTTCAAGTTCTGTTAACTGAACTGCGCCTTTACGTTCATCCGCGAGTTCTTTCGTGTACGTAATAGGGTCACGTAACATTTGGTTAATAATACTTTTCATATGTTTAGATATAATCGTCTTTTCACGTTTAGTTAAATCTGGTAACTTATTTGTGATGCTTTCAAACGTCGTTTCATGTATGTTTAATGCTTTCGTACGCATTGCTTCGATTACAGGACGTACACCTTGCATTTCAACCCAATTTAAAAATTCTTGAATTGATGTGTCTATCATCGCTTCAATTTTTTTAGCTTCTTCTTTTCTCTTTTTTAAATTATCATCGACAATTCCACTTAAATCATCGACGTTATAATGATGGACGTTATTTACATTATTAACATTTGGATCGATATCACGCGGTACAGCGATATCAATAAGTATGAGCGAACGTTCATCATCTAGGTTACGGACTCTTTTAATCATTTCTTCAGTAATGATAAAGTTCGGTGCACCTGTACTTGAGATGACGATATCTGTATCTTTCAGTGCATCTTCTAATTCATCCATCGGTCTAAATTGACCTAAATAACGTTCTGCGAGTTGTTTGCCGTTATCTCTGTTACGGTTTACAACTGTCACATCACTCACACCATTAGACGTTAAGTTTAATAACGTTTCTTCTGACATTTCTCCCGCACCGAGTACGAGAACTTTAACATCTTGAATATTTGTAAAAATCTTCTTAGCGAGTTCTACCGCTGCATATGACATAGATACAGCATTTTTAGAAATATCTGTTTCACTATGTCCGCGTTTTGCGATTGTGATAACTTCTTTGAATAATCGATTAAAAATTTTCCCTGTCGTATGTTCTTCTTGTGCGAGTATAAACGCATCTCTAATTTGACCTAAAATTTGCGTTTCACCGAGCACCATTGAATCTAACCCTGCAGCAACTCGGTATAAGTGATGAATTGCTTCATCATTCACTTTTAACTCTGTCACGTTTTTAACGGTTTCTAGTGGTATGTTGAAATACTCACTTAAAAAGTTTCTCGTGTAATAAGATCCCGTATGCACTTGATCTGTCACGACATATAATTCTGTTCGGTTACACGTTGAAAAAATTACCGCTTCTAATATGCTTTTTTGATCACGTAACGTATGAAGTGCTGGTACGATATCATGATCACTAAAATTAAGTTGTTCGCGTTCATCTACGCTTGCTTTCCTATAGTTTATACTAAGTGCAATGACATGCATTTAGATTGCCCCTTACTTACCGATTAAATATTTGTTTACTTATATAATAGTATCAAATATAGGACGTTCTTTGAGTTTTTTGGCTCAATGTTCAATAATTTGTTAGATTCTCTCCTCAATTGCATCGAGTACTTTATCTACATTGTACTTCTCAGTTGAAGAAAATGGGATAATGACGTCTTCAGGTTCTAATTCTAATTCTTTTTTGATAATTGATACGTGTTTTTGTAATTTACTTTTAGGTAATTTGTCTGATTTAGTTGCTACGACAATTGTTGGTATATCGAGTTGCTTTAAAAAGTCATACATTAAAACGTCATCGTTTGTCGGCGGATGACGTAAATCGATAATTTGAACACACGCATGCAACATCTCTCTATGAATAAAATAATTCTCTATCATCGATGCCCATTTTTCACGTTCTTTTTTAGATTGCTTTGCGTAACCATAGCCTGGAACATCGACAAATACGAATTGATTATCCGCATTATAAAAGTTTAACGTCACCGTTTTACCTGGTTTACTTGAAATTCTCGCGATATTTTTACGTCCACATATCGCATTGATAAAACTCGATTTACCGACGTTTGAACGCCCTGCCATCGCTATTTCTGGTAAATTTGTTTCAGGATATTGCTCTTTTGCTACTGCCGATATTAAAAATTCAATTTTGTTTGGATTTAATTCCATTTACTCCACCTCTAAAAAAAGGCCGTCTTATAAAAGACAGCCTAATAAATTATGCACTCTGTTCATTTAAGTGAATTTCGTTACCCTCAGCATCATATACTAAAGGATCTGTTTCATTCACAATCGTATCTTTCGTAATTTTAACTTTAGAAATATTATCATTTGACGGTACGTCAAACATAATATCTACCATACGCTCTTCGATAATTGAACGTAATCCTCGTGCACCTGTTTTTCTTTCAATCGCAAGTTTCGCGACCGCAACGAGTGCATCATCATCAAATTCTAACTCAACATCGTCAAGTTCAAGCATACGTTTATATTGTTTCACTAAAGCATTTTTTGGTTCTGTTAAAATTGAAGTCAGTGCGTCTGTATCGAGCTCTTCTAAATTCGCTATAATCGGCACACGACCAATAAACTCAGGAATTAACCCGTAGCTTTGTAGGTCGTCCGGACGAACTAATGCCATTAACTCTTCATTCGTATCGACATTTTCTTCGCCGCTACCAAATCCAATTACTTTCGCACCAATACGGCGTTTAATAATCTCTTCAATACCATCAAAAGCTCCACCGAGGATGAACAGAATATCTTTCGTATCGATTTGAATCGATTCTTGGTTTGGATGTTTACGGCCACCTTGTGGTGGTACACTCGCAACTGTTCCTTCTAAAATTTTAAGTAATGCTTGTTGTACCCCTTCACCGGAAACATCGCGTGTTATTGACGTATTTTCACTTTTACGAGCAATCTTATCGATTTCATCGACGTAAATAATTCCTTTTTCAGCACGCTCAATATCATAATCCGCTGCTTGAATTAAACGGAGCAAAATATTTTCAACGTCATCTCCAACGTAACCCGCTTCAGTTAAACTTGTCGCATCTGCAATCGCAAACGGCACTTCTAATGTGCGTGCAAGTGTTTGTGCGAGTAATGTTTTACCTGAACCTGTTGGTCCAATTAAAGCGATGTTACTTTTAGAAATTTCTACATCGTCATCACTTTCATGGTTAATACGTTTATAGTGGTTATACACCGCAACACTAAGTGCACGCTTTGCTTTTTCTTGTCCGATGACATACTCATCAAGCGCTGCCTGAATTTCACCTGGTTTTGGAATCTCAGTTAAAAATTCTTGTGGTGCGTCTTTTAATTCTTCTTCAATTATTTCGTGGCATAATTCAATACACTCATTACAAATGTAAACGCCACTTCCTGCGATCAGTTTTTGAACTTGATCTTGGTTTTTACCACAGAAACTACATGTTAGATCTTGATCATCTTCGTTAAATTTAAACATGTATACACCGACCTTTCGCTCTTACGTATATTACTATACTATACCGACTCTTTCAAATAAATTGTATTGATAAAAAAACTCTATACACATCCATGTATAGAGCTTTTCTTGATTTTATTGTTTTCTGTTATCTACTAAGAACTCAATTGCTTTTTGGTTTTTAATATCATTTTCAATGACAGATAAATCACCGAGTACTTTTTTGATATCGTCTTTTGCCATTTGGAATTGGTCTGCTAACTTTTGTAATTCGTTATCGACATCTTCTTCAGTCGCTTCAATGTTTTCAGCTTGTGCAATTGCTTGTAAAGTTAAACCAGTACGTACACGTTTAAACGCGTCGTCTTTCATTTGCTCGAGTAAGTCTTCTTTCGTTTGACCAGAGATTTGCTCGAACAACTCTAAGTTTAACCCTTGTTGAGCAAGACGTTGTTCGTATTCTTGAAGCATTCTTTGTTGTTCACTTTCAACCATTGCTTCAGGAATTTCCATTTTCGCATTTTCAGCTGCTTGAACAACGAGAGATTCTCTTAATTCATAATCTCTTTCTTGTTCTTTAAAGTTCTTTAAGTCTTCTTCGATTTGTTTTTTAACTTCGTCAGCTGTTTCAACGCCTTCAAAGCCTTCTAATTCTTCTTTAACAAATTCGTCAGTGAGTTCTTTTGCTTCTTTTTCTTTTACTTCGTTTAATTTTACTTTAAACGTTGCGTCTTTACCTTGAAGTTCTTCTGCTTGATACTCTTCTGGGAAAGTAACTTCTACGTCTTTTTCTTCTCCAGCTTTAAGACCGATTAACTGATCTTCAAATCCAGGAATGAATGTACCACTACCGATTTCAAGGTCGTGTCCTTCCATTTCTCCGCCTTCGAATGCTTCTCCATCAACGAAGCCTTTGAAGTCGATGTTTGCAACGTCACCTTCAGCAACTTCGCCTTCTTTAACGACAAGCTCAGCATATTGACCGAGTAACGCTTCGATTTGTTCGTTTACATCGTCTTCAGATACTTCGGCATCGATTTCTTTACCTTCAAGTCCTTTGTATTCACCAAGCTCTACTTCTGGCTCTACAGTCACTTCTAATTCAAGAACTAAATCTTTGCCTTTTTCAATTTCTTTAACATCAACGCTCGGTTGATCGACTGGTTTAATACCTGTTTCATCAATCGCTTTGCTATAAGCGCCTGGTAAAACGATATCTAAAGCGTCTTGATATAATGATTCAACGCCAAAGCGTTTTTCGAACATTTGACGAGGAATTTTACCTTTTCTAAATCCAGGTACTTGAATATCTTTTTTTACTTTGTTGAATGCTTGGTCTAAAGCTTTGTCAAAATCTTCAGCAGGTACTGTAATTGTTAATGTACCTACGTTTCCTTCTTTCTTTTCCCAAGTTTGTGTTTGAGACATAATCATTTCCTCCGTTATTTTACATTTTAATTAACCTATTCATTGTAACATAATCGATTTTTCAATAAAAGTATCGACTACTTATGAATTTCTTTTTCAATTTTTAGTATCCAATCCGCCACAAAACCATTAAACGAATGCATGGGTAATTCGTTATTTAACATTTTTGTATACGATATAAACCCTTTTGCTAGTTCTTTAGGTGTGAACGGCACTTTAAGAGGATACCATAGTAAGCTAATGTTTAAAAATATTTCAATCGCTTGTTGTATGCGTTCCTCGTGGTCAAAGCGAAGCTGACCCTCTTCGACAATCCAACGAATCGTCGGTTCAACTTTTGCAGATTTCTCAAATTGTTTAAATTCACTCGTATGTGCATCAAACGTTTCACCAAATTTTTCTAGATGAATGACACCGTCATACTCTATTTCTTTTAAATAAATGACCATCAGTGATGCTACACTCATATCTCTTTCCGATTGAAGTAATTTATAAACATCATCACCATATGTCTCATCTTTTAAATCGATTAAATGCTCAACCGCAGCGATGACAAGTGTCGGATTTTCGGCGTTTAAATACTCATCTATATCAATATCTACCGTATTAAACACTTCATCATTATTTTCATTTGGTTGCGTCATCGTATTTCTTTTCTTTAACTCTTCTGTCGCATAATGTTTGCAATGTGTCGCAAATTGTATAAGTGAGGCTGCCATCCCACTCTCTTTACCTGTCACAGTAACGATATTTGACCATTCGAGTAATTCTTCATATAACTTTAAATTGAATAACGCTTGAAGGATCATGTTCAGATGAACTTCTGCTTCATCGCGTGACACTTCTTTCGTTTGAAAACAAAGCTGTGCGTATTTATACATTTTTTCATATTCGTTTTTTTGAATTAACACATCATAATACATTTCGACTAAAGTGATATTTGTATGTTCTATTAACGTGTTATATTCAGCAAATCTATCTATAAAAAAATCAAAATCATTATCATGATAGAGTGCTTTTAAATCACGTTCGATTTTTTTAATAAACCGTGGGTGTGATGTTAAATTATTCATATAAATCACGAATGATGAGTTCACTCCACGTTTCGTAGTTTCCTAACTCTTTTAACTCTTCTCTTTTTGACCATATAAGTTGTAGCGTGTCTTCTTCATTCGTAAATACTTTTTCTTTGTCGACATTTACTTTAAATACGAGTCCAATATGGACACGTCCGACTTCGTTTGTATCATCGTTAATTAAACCGATTAGTTCAAAGGCGTTTAAGTCTTTCTTTTCTAAGCCAATTTCTTCTTGTAGTTCACGCGCTGCGTTTTCAAACATTTTTTCTTTAATGTTTTCTTCAGATTCAATATCGTTCATATGTCCACCGACACCGATTGAATGAAGTCCATGTAGACGAGATTCACCGCCACCTGTTAAACGTTTATAAACGAGCGTTTCATCTTCACTTTCAACAATCGTATATGATACGAGTTGTTTATACGACTCGTCTTCTTCCATATCTCCACGGCGTTTAATTTCATAGTCATCTAACGTCTTCGTGATTTCATTAAAACGTGCATCAGATTGACTTAAAAAACCGTTAAACGCATGTGCTTCATCATTAAATAAATCTTTTCTATTTACTACTAAAATCATTTCATCAAATTTACTCATCTATATACTCCTAATCTTTTACTGTCTTCATTATACTATAGTAATTTTTAATGTGTTTTGCTATAATTTCACATTGAAACAGGTTCGAAAACTTCCCTGTATAAAAAACTAAGGAGAATTACAATGAAATTTACTTCAAAGGATCTTGCAATTAATGCATGTATCGCCGCTTTGTATGTCGTCTTAACGACAATTAACCCCATCGGTCACGGAATGATACAAGTCCGCGTGTCAGAAATGCTCGCTATCCTTCCGTTTATAAACCGAAAATTGATACCTGGAATGATCGTAGGTGTAACAGTTGCAAACTTCTTTTCACCACTCGGGTATATCGACGTTCTTGTCGGAGTAGGATGTGCGGTCGTTTCGTATACAATTAGTTACTTCATTAAAAACTTATGGATAAACGTCGTACAATACGCAGTTGTATGTGGGCTTATCGTATCACTCATGCTGAAATCTGTATTAGGGATACCATATTGGCCATCAGTCATCGCAATATTTATATCGACACTCATCGTTGGTATGATCGGTGCTGTCATATTTAATGCACTAAAAGAAAGACTGAAATTAGTAGATTAATATAAGCAGTAAAGCACCCAATATTATGGGTGCTTTTTAAATATACCAATTCACAACTTCTTGATTTTCAATTTTAGCAATTATATACGCCTCTTTATCGTAACCGTCGTATTCCATACCACTTACAGACATATAAATTTGCCCTTCATTCGGTTGATAATAAATGTCATAAGGTTCATCTCTAAATTCTTCATCCATACTGACTAAATCTTCGTTAATCAATAAAATAATATGATTTTTATCCATACGTTAAACTCCTTTATATACTTTTTTAATACGTGTATATCGTATACCCAACATAATCAGTAAAGTAATCTTTCATGAAGTATAAATAAACACTTAACATTTGCATAAAATAGATATACTGATTGTGCTGAGTATCAATCAAATGTTTATGATTTATAAAATACAATATTCAATATCTTTTTTAATTTTATATTGTATAATAACAATGAGAAAGGAGAGAGAATTTAATATTAGGATGACAATTATTGGTTAATGATTGCACTTTAATATAAAATCATTACCCCTACATAACGTACTCAAGTATATAATAAAACTACTTCTAGCCGTAAAACTAAAAGTTCTTTGAGTAAACAATTTAAAAAGGGATTAATTTAAAAATTAAATATGTATCTATTTAGTGCATTTTAAAATTAACAAAATTTTGAGTTCAAAAACATCCATTAAAAATTACGAATAGATAATTTAATTAACTGAAAGACATTAAAAGGAGAAATAAACAGTTGAACAAGAAATTATTATTATCACTCACTAGCTCAGCACTTTTGTTATTACTTACTGCATGTGGTGAATCTTCTACGGAAGAGGTCGCATCAGAACTCAGAAAAGATGCTGAATCTGAACAAGTTGAGGCAGAAAAGAAAAAAGATGAAGTGATTGAGGAAACAGGAGAAGAAGAAGCTACAACTGAAACAGAAGATGTTAATAAGAACATCGCAGATGATGATTTTGTAAAAATCGACTTGAAAAATGTTGAGAGAACTAAAGATGAAATATTTGGAGACAGTATAAAAGTTAACTTTGAAATCGAAAACAAAACAGATAGAAAAATTATAGTTCAGTCACGTGATGTTTCTGCTGATGGTTATATGGTGGATGACATCGCAGTGTTTAGTGCTGAAATCGTTGGTGGTAAGAAGATTAAAGATGCACTAGTATTAGAAGAAATGTTTTTACCTGAAGGTGAAGAATTACCTGAATTAAACGAGAATCTTGAAATGACATTAATTGTTTTCGATGATGAAACATTTGATGATATTGGAAGTTATGAAGTAAACATCGATTTTTAATTATTTAAAAATTGCTTCTTTTTATAAATGACAATAAAAAATCCTTGTAATCAAAGTGATTACAAGGATTTTATTACGTCCCGGGAGGGATTCGAACCCCCGACCGATGGCTTAGAAGGCCATTGCTCTATCCAGCTGAGCTACCGGGACCTATCAATGAACACAATAACCATTATAATAAATGGCACGTCTAAATGTCAACATGTTTTTTTATAATTATACGTGTTTCATTGATTCACTCGAGTTCGACTTGTTTTAACACTTCTCCGTCTCTTTTATAAAACGTTACGATTTTCTCTTCAGTGTCTAATACTGCATATGTTTCTGGCTCAGAACTTCTAGAAGCGGATATTGATCCTGGGTTTATACAGTAAACGTCATTAATTTTTTCTACTTTAGCGATATGCGTATGACCATATAACGCATAAATTGCACCGAGTGCTTTCGCTTTTGAAGCGAGTAAATTTCGATCACGATTTACGTGGTATAAATGACCGTGTGTAAAATAAATAAGTCCGTCATATAATTGTTCAGTTCTAAAACTCGTATCATAATCCGTATTTCCTTTAACATACTCATACGGTTCGAGTAGAGCATCTTCTGATGATAGTTCGCTATCACCGAGATGGATGTATAGATCAGCATCTATTTCTTTAGGCAATTTTTCAATCATTGTCTTTTCTCTATGGTTATCACTGACGATTAATACTTTCATTATTTCACCTAACTTTGAAGTCTATTAAATAAGTTTTCATCTTCTAATAACTTGTCGATGGCACGTTTTCGATGGGAAATCTCAGATTTTTCATCTGTCGATAACTCGCCAAACTTTTTACCATCTAACGTTTGAAAGAGCGGGTCGTATCCAAATCCATTAGTGCCAACTGGTGCTTCTAATATTTCACCGAATACAACGCCCTCATACGTATACGCTGTTCCATCCGGAAATGCGACCGCAATAACAGAAGTAAAGTATGCGGATCTGTTTTCTTCACCTTTCATTAATTGTAATAACTTTTTGTTATTTTCTTGATCAGTCGCGTCATCTCCAGCAAAACGTGCAGATCTTACTCCTGGAGCACCTTCTAACGCTTCTACTGATAATCCTGAATCGTCACTGATTACAGGTAGATTCGTACGTTTTGCACCTTCTAATGCTTTTATTAAAGCATTATCTTTAAACGTTTCACCATCTTCTACAGGATCAAAATCTTCTAAAATAGATTGAATCCCAACGACTTCGAACTGTTTAAAAATTGATTTGAAATCATTAATTTTACCTTTATTACCACTTGCAATTACTATTTTGCTCATAAAATACTCCTATAATTGTACTGATTGAATCGTATATTTAAAATTCGGCATCCATTCGTTTAAAATCTTTTCGAATTGTTGATGGTCTCCGTGAACGTAAATCTCGTGTATGATCTCATCGTCGTTTGAGCTGAGTAACTCTTTAAACTCTAGTAACGTACTGACGTCTCTTGCTGTCTCTAAACCAGAATCGACAATATTTTTTTCATTTGAAAAATAATCATCAATCGCTTGTTTAATTAACGGATAATGGGTACAACCGAGAATCACTGTGTCTGCATTTGTGTCTTTAACGCTCTGTAACGTTTCGGAAATTACATTATTTCGTATATCATCATTTTTATAATTAAATGCTTCGATAAGTGGTACAAAATCCGGACACGCATGCTCTGTGACGATTGCTGATTTATTAATCTTTTGTATCGTCGACTTATATTTATGTGAAAGCATCGTACCTCGCGTAGATAAGACGAGAATATTGTCATTGTCTGAAATTTGTAATGCACGTCTTGATCCTGGTTTAATAACACCGATGACTGGGATATCTATCATCTTTCTAATTTCAGAAATAGCGAGAGCAGTCGCTGTGTTACAAGCAATGATAAACAGCTTTATATCTTTACGACTTAAAAAATTATATAT
Organism: Nosocomiicoccus massiliensis; assembly: GCF_002871345.2. NCBI lineage: Bacteria > Bacillati > Bacillota > Bacilli > Caryophanales > Staphylococcaceae > Nosocomiicoccus > Nosocomiicoccus massiliensis. Next base: position 483,213 of record NZ_CP136964.1, read on the forward strand.
TTCTTTCGTGAACGATAACACTTCTTCTTTCGATCGTTGGCCGTACGGGCATCTTAAACTATCCCCAAAATATACGATCTTTTCTCTCGGTAGTTGTCGTACGAGTTCTTTTACAACTGTTAATCCACCAACTCCAGAATCCATAACGCCTATCGCCTTATTATTCATATGACATCGACTCACTTTTTTTAATCATTCGTTTAAGCAAAGTGGATAACATTTCTTTCTCATCTTCTGTAAAATCACACGTAATTTCATCGATGAACTGTACGCGCTTTTTAATAACTTGAGACAATAGTTCCGTACCTTTTTGTTCAATTTTTACGAGAACGACACGTTTATCTTTATGACCACGCTCTCTACGCACAAAACCACTACATTCGAGTTTGTCTATAATATCTGTCGTTGTCGAATACGCAAGATTTAACTTTTTAGCGACCTCTCCGATCGTTTGACCGTTCGAATCACTCACCCATTGTAGTGTGATAAATTGAATTTTTGATAATTTATATTCTTTTAATATTTCACGACCATACAGTCTTACTTGCACCGATAAATACCTCAATGACTTTTCAATCGATGCACTATTCATGTTCAAAGACATATTTATCCCCACCTTAACCTATATGGCTATATTATACATGAATTAAAAATTGAAATAAAAAAAGATGTGTCGAAACACATCTTTTTGTATATTATTCTACTTCATGGTCACTACCAAAGAATGATTTAAACATATGGAATGTCGTTTCTCTTTGCATAGATGCGATAGAAGTTGTTAATGGAATACCTTTTGGACATGCTTTAACACAGTTTTGTGCCATACCACATTCAGATACTCCACCTTTGCCCATTAACGCATCTAATCTTTCGTCTTTGTTCATACGTCCTGTTGGATGTAAGTTAAATAGACGCACTTGTGAAATCGGTGCTGCACCGATAAAGTCAGATTTGTCGTTTACGTTTGGACACACTTCTAAACATACACCACATGTCATACATTTAGAAAGTTCATATGCAACTTGACGTTGCTTTTCAGGCATACGAGGACCTGCACCAAGATCGTATGTACCATCGATTGGTACCCAAGCTTTCACACGTTTTAAGCTATCGAACATACGTGAGCGGTCAATTTGTAAGTCTCTAACGACTGGGAATGTGCTCATCGGTTCTAACGTGATTGGTTGCGTGTACTGGTCAATTAGCGCAGTACATGATTGGCGTGCATTTCCGTTAATAACCATTGAACACGCACCACAAACTTCTTCTAAACAACTCATGTCCCAAGTGACTGGTGTTGTTTTTTCTCCTTTAGCGTTCACAGGGTTTCTTTGAATCTCCATAAGCGCACTGATGACGTTCATATTTGGTCTGTAAGGAATTTCAAAGTCTTCCCAGTAGCTTTGTGATTCTGGGTTTTCTTGGCGTTTGATTTTTAATTTAATAGTTTCTGCCATTTTAATACTCCTCTCAGATTACTTAGTATAGTCACGTACGCGTGGTGGGATTAGGCTTACATCAACGTCTTCATATTCAAAACGTGGTGCTTCCGTTGGCCCTTCGTAATACGCTTTTGTAGTTTTAAGCCATTCTTCATCGTTACGGTCAGGGAATTCTGGTTTGTAATGTGCACCACGAGATTCGTTACGGTTTAATGCACCGATTGTAATTACACGTGCTAACACTAACATGTTCCATAATTGTCTTGTGAAGAATGCAGCTTGGTTACTCCACTGCTTTGTATCGTCCATATTAATGTTTTGATATCTTTCCATTAATTTAACGATTTCTTTATCTGTTTCAACTAATTTTGCGTTTTCTCTAACAACTGTTACGTTGTTTGTCATTAACTCACCAAGTTCACGGTGTAATTGATATGCGTTTTCTTCACCCTTCATGTTAAGGATGTTTTCCCAGCGATCTTCTTCGACTTTTACTGCTTCATCGAAAATTGCACTATCTAACTCTTCGTAAGTCGTTTCTAAAGAGTTCACATAGTCGATCGCATTAGGTCCAGCAACCATACCACCGTAAATTGCTGATAATAATGAGTTTGCACCAAGTCGGTTTGCACCGTGTTGTGAATAATCACACTCACCTGCTGCGAATAGACCAGGGATGTTTGTCATTTGATCGTAATCTACATATAATCCACCCATTGAGTAGTGTACTGCTGGGAAGATTTTCATCGGAACTTTACGCGGATCGTCTCCAGTAAATTTCTCATAGATTTCGATAATTCCACCGAGTTTAACATCTAACTCGTGTGGATCTTTATGCGAAAGGTCTAAGTAAACCATGTTTTCTCCGTTAATACCTAACTTTTGATTTACACATACATCAAAGATTTCACGCGTCGCGATATCTCTTGGTACAAGGTTTCCATAGTTTGGATATTTCTCTTCTAAGAAATACCAAGGCTTACCATCTTTGTATGTCCAAACACGTCCACCTTCACCACGCGCTGACTCACTCATAAGACGTAATTTGTCGTCACCAGGAATTGCGGTTGGGTGAATCTGGATGAACTCACCGTTTGCGTATACTGCACCTTGTTGGTACACGATTGACGCTGCTGATCCAGTGTTAATCATTGAGTTTGTCGATTTACCAAAGATAATACCAGGTCCACCTGTAGCCATAATAACCGCGTCAGCACCGAACGAACGAATTTCACCCGTTTTGATGTCTTGCGCTGTAATACCACGTGCACGACCTTCAGCATCTTTAACGATGCCTAAAAATTCAAAACCTTCGTATTTTGTTACTAAACCTTCAACTTCATATTTTCTTACTTGCTCATCAAGTGCGTATAATAACTGTTGACCAGTCGTTGCACCTGCGAATGCCGTACGGTGATATAACGTTCCACCGAAACGACGGAAGTCGAGTAAACCTTCTGGCGTACGACTAAACATAACGCCCATACGGTCGAGTAAGTGAATAATTTTTGGTGCTGCTTCAGTCATTGCCTTAACCGGTGGTTGGTTGGCTAAAAAGTCTCCACCGTACACCGTATCATCAAAGTGTTTATAAGGTGAATCTCCCTCACCTTTTGTATTTACGGCACCGTTAATTCCACCTTGTGCACATACAGAGTGTGAACGTTTAACTGGAACAATTGAAAATAGATCAATTTGTGCGCCGCTTTCTGCTGCTTTTATCGTTGCCATTAGACCTGCAAGTCCACCCCCGACAACGATAACTTTATTATTTGCCATTAGTGACACTCCTTTAAATAAATGCGAATAATGTTTGAACGCCGATGAATCCAACAATTACAAAAACGATAATCGCAACATAGCTCATTATTTGCTGAGATTTTGGTGATTGTGTAATTCCCCATGTAATCATGAATGACCATAATCCGTTTGCAAAGTGGAATACGACCGCAAGAACACCGACTACATAGAATACAAACCAAAATGGACTACCGAGAATATCTGCCATCATATCAAAGTTTACTTCAGCACCTAGTAGTACTTGGAAACGTGTTTGATAGACGTGAATCGCAATAAATACGAATGCAATAATTCCCGTAATTCTCTGAATAAGGAACATCCAGTTTCTGTATGTACCGTATCGACCTACGTTGTTTTTTGCAGTAAATGCAATATACACACCGTAAATACCATGGAATAAAATCGGTAAGTAAATGACAAATGTTTCAAGAACTAAAACAAAAGGCAAGTTACCCATGAATCCAGCAGCCGTGTTAAACGCTTCTGGTCCACGTGTTGCGAAGTTGTTGATGATCAGGTGTTGAACTAAGAACACACCGAGTGGCACAACTCCAAGCAATGAATGCAATCTTCTCACAAAAAAGCTCGAATCTTGTTTAGACACTATTGTCCCCCCTAACCAAATTAACAAATCATAGTGTTTGCTTTATATTTTACGACTCATTATCAGTTAAATCAAGACACTATAAAGCCTTTTCAGCTATTATTGTTAAGTTTTTCAACAATTGCCTCTGAAATGTTTTGTGGAATCCCAATTCTTTGAAAATCTTCAACGGATTTTGTTTTCATATTTTCTACTGATCCAAAGGCACGTAACATCGCTTGTTTACGCTTTGGACCAAGTCCTTTAATATCGTCTAACGCAGAACGAAATGCTGTTTTTTTACGCGTATTTCGATGGAATGATATCGCAAAACGGTGGACTTCATCTTGTATACGTTGTAGTAAATAAAACGTTTGTGAAGTTTTCTTTAAAGGGACGATTGCTGCAGTTTCTCCGTATAACAACTCTGCCGTATTATGTTTGTCGTCTTTTTTTACACCAGCGACAGGAATAAATACGCCGAGCTCATCTTTTAAAATACTTTTCGCAGCGTTCATTTGTCCGATACCACCGTCTACGATAATGAGATCCGGAAGCGGTAAACCTTCACGTAATACACGGCTATAACGTCTGCGAATCACTTCTCTCATCGATTCGTAATCATCTGGTCCTTCTACCGTACGAATTTTATATTTTCTATATGACTTTTTATCTGGCTTTCCGTCAATAAAAGTGACCATCGCACTAACAGGATCTGCGCCTTGAATGTTTGAGTTATCAAACGCTTCGATATGCCTTGGAGTTTCAATATTCAGTACGTCTCCAAGTGTTTCTATTGCTTCAGTCGTCCGTCTTTCATCTCGCGCGATAATTTCAAAGCGACTTTTAATTGCAACTTCGGCATTTTTACACGCTAGATCAACCATTTCACGTTTACTACCACGTTTTGGGGTGATTGTTTTCATCGGTAATGCTTTATTTAAAATCGCTGGGTCAATTGATACTGGTAAATGAACTTCTTTTGGTTTTAAGTTCGAATCTAGCTCATAGAACTGAAAGACGAAACGGTTAAATTCTTCGTCGACTGTATCATTCATTGCAAACATTTCTGCTTTTTTCTCAATCAGTTTACCGTTACGAATCAGCAAGACACTAATTGCCATCCAACCTTTATACGTGTAAAATCCGAACACATCTCTCGCTGTCATATCGCTCGTTAACATGTTTTGTTTTTCCATCGTCGCATTTATATGATGAATTAAATCACGATATTCTTTGGCACGTTCAAATTCTAATGCTTCTGATGCTTTTTGCATTTTATTTTCAAGATCTGTTATGACTGAATCGGTATCACCGTTTAAAAAGTTTGTGATTCCTTGAATCATTTTGTTATTTTCTGTTTTTGTTACTTCATACACACATGGTCCAAGACACTGCCCAATGTGGTAATACAAACATAATCTATCCGGCATCGTATCGCATTTTCGTAACGGATAAATACGATCAAGTAATCGTTTTGTTTCATGTGCACTATAAGCGTTTGGATACGGCCCAAAATATTTGCCTGTTCGTTTATTTACCGTACGTGTAACGAGTAGACGTGGATGTCGTTCATTCGTAATTTTTATAAACGGATAACTTTTATCGTCTTTTAATAAAATGTTATAACGTGGTTGATGCTTTTTTATTAAAGTGTTTTCTAGTAATAATGACTCAACTTCAGAATCTGTGATGACAAAGTCAAAGTCGACGATATCACTCACAAGTCGCATCGTTTTTTCATCGTGTGCACCGGTAAAATATGATCGTACACGATTCCTTAAATTTTTAGCTTTACCGACGTAAATAATTTCATCGCGTTTGTTTTTCATTAAATAACAGCCAGGTTCTTTTGGTAACACCGAAAGTTTTAACTTTAACTGTGAATCTTTTTCCATAAGTGATCCCTCAATTGATATAAAAAAAGCCGCTTATCGCGGCTCAGTCGTATATTATAAGTGTTTTTCGATTAATGAAACGAGTTGCTCTTTTGGTTGGAAGCCAACAACTTTGTCTACTTCTTCTCCATCTTTCATAAGAATTAAAGTAGGAATAGACATAACTCCGTAATCAGCTGCAGTAGCTTGGTTGTCATCCACGTTTACTTTAAGGATGTCCGCTTTACCTTCAACTTCTGTTGCTACTTCTTCTAGTACTGGTGCAATCATCTTACATGGTCCACACCAAGGTGCCCAAAAGTCTACAAGTTTTACACCTTCGCTAATTTTTTCTTTAAAATCTGAATCATTTACATCATAAATTGCCATAGTATTATGCCTCCAAATTGTATTGTAAATATATTATAACAGTTTTTTTTATATAGAAAAATATTATGCTTATTGAAATACAGTTAAATATAATATCCCTGCAATAAACATGATCACTGCAAATGTGATCAGTACTTTTGCGAGCTTATACATATCAAAATTATCCATATTTAGCACCTACTTCATCGTCACAATCGTTACGCCAAATCCACCTTCTGACGGTAAACCTTGTCTAAACGATTTTACTTTACTATGTCTTCTAAGTGTTTTTTCAACTGCCTCTTTTAAAGCACCTGTCCCTTTACCGTGGATGATTTCAACTTCATTTAAATTCGATAACACGACTTGATCTATATAACGGTCAAGTCGAATGACCGCATCTTCATATCGCTCTCCGCGTAAATCCAGTTTATTCGGAACACTTTGTCGACTTACTTTTCTAGAAATGACCGGTTTTACTTTTTTCTCTTTACGCTTTTTAAGCTCGTTACGTGGGATTTTCATCTTAATTATACCCATTTGAACAGTGACCTCGTCACCATCAACTTCGATGACATCACCTTTTTGTCCGTACGATAAAACATCGACAGAATCACCGACATGAAGTTCTGTATTATCTTCTGAAGTAACCTCTTTTTTAATATCTTTTTCATAATAGCTATCTGTTAATGCCTTTTTAGCTTCGATAAGTTTATGTGATTCGATATTATCAACACCGAGAGACTTCATGAGCTCTAGCTCTTCGATAATTTCAGATGCTTTTCTTTCTGCATCTTTAATAATGGTATTCGCTTTATCTTCAGCCACTTCAATGAGTCGAGTTTTCTGATATTCGTAGTCTGCCATAAATCCGTTTAACGTTTTATGAATATCTTTAGTTTCTTTTAATAATTGATACGTTTCTTCTTCATGGATTCTCGCAGATTTTGTATGTCGTTCTAACGACTCGATCATTTCGTTGATTTCAAAGTTATCTCTTCCGGACAATTCTTCAGCACGACGTATGACTGAGGAATTTAACTTTAGTTTTTCTGAGATTTTAAATGCGTTTGATTTACCTGGAATACCGATCATTAAACGGTACGTTGGTGACAATGTGTCGACATCAAATTCCATCGACGCATTGATTACGTCTTCACGGCTATATGAAAACGACTTTAACTCTTTATAGTGTGTCGTTGCTATCGTTTTAATATTTTTATCGAGTAAAAATTCTAATATGCTGATCGCGAGCGCTGCCCCTTCTTCTGGGTCCGTTCCTGCACCGAGCTCGTCTAAAATAACTAAACTGTCTTTTGTCGCAACGTCTAATATATGACTAATATTCGTTAAATGACTTGAAAACGTCGATAACGATTGCTCGATAGACTGCTCGTCACCAATATCCGCATAAATACTATCAAATACTGGGAGTCTTGAGCCGTCTAACGCTGGAATTGGAATCCCACTTTGAGCGAGCGCTGCACATAAACCAATTGTTTTAATCGTAACAGTTTTACCACCAGTGTTTGGTCCTGTAATAATGACCGACAAATCACCGATATGAATATCGTTTTTTACAACCTCATCGATATCAATCAGTGGATGATACGCCTTTGTTAAATGAAGTTCTTCATCTTCACTTATAATTGGAATTGTTCCGTTTATAGCATTACCGTATTTCGCTTTCGCGTGCACGAGATCTAAATGATGAAGTATATCATCGATAAGAATTAACGATTCTGCTTCTAATACAACTCTCTCTGTAAGTTCAACTAATATCTTTTCTACTTCAACATTTTCTTGTTCACGTAGTCTCGCAATTTTATTTGATAATTCGACGATGGCCATCGGTTCAATGTATACCGTTTGACCTGTCGCACTTACGTCGTGGACGATACCACGCACTGAACTTTGAGAGTCTGCTTTAACTGGAAGTACAAACCTATTATTTCTCATCGTAATAATTGAGTCACTTAAATGCTTGCTAGATTTTCTTAAAATGTCGTTTAAGCGCGTACGAATTGAACTTTCTTCACGTGTAATTTGTCGACGTATTTTTAATAATTCGTTTGACGCGTGATCTAATACGCCACTTTCATCGATTGTACTCGTAATTTCTTTATAGAGTGATTTATCTTCAGGGAGTTGTGACGTGTAGCGTTCAATTGACTGAAGTTCTATTTCGTTTTCTTTAAATGATTCGATCACACGATTCAACGTATCTTTACGATATAAGTTACTTTTAATTTTTAAAAACTCATCGACCGTTAACACACTACCAATTTGAGCACGTTTTACATAGACTTTCATGTCTGAAATGCCTGCCATCTCTAAGTTTTGATGGCGTAAAATCGTTAAAATATCATCTGTTTCAGCAAGGTTTTCTTTTACTTCTATTACAGACGTTGCAAATAATTTAGGAGATATTTTACTTTTCGTTTTTTCACTCATTGCATACGATTTTACTCGCTCTAAAATTTTGTTAAATTCTAGAGCGCGTATTGTACGTTCATTCATTTCTTATCACTTACCATCTTCTATAAATTGTTTAAATGCTTGTCTAGATAACGTATTGATTACGTTTTTCTTATTAACCTGTCCTTTTTGAAGCGTTGCGATACCGTATTCCATAAACGCTAAATGATCGATATGATGCGCGTCTGTATTTACTGTTAACATGATATCTTTTCCATAAATAGCGTCACTCGATAAATCTAAACGATTCGGATTCGCATTCACTTCTAAAATAGTACGCGTATCTTTTGCGATTTGTAACAACTCTTCCATATTAACATTATAGCCGTCACGTCGACCAATTAACCGCCCTGTTGGATGCGCGATATGTCTGACATATGGATTATGCATTGCACATTTTAGTCGGTGCATAATTTCCTCTTCAGTCTGATTGAAGTTAGAGTGAATGCTCGCAATGACGTAGTCGAGCGATTTTAATATATCATCTGAATAATCGAGTGTTCCGTCACTTAGAATATCCATTTCAGTACCTGCATAGACGTCAATTTCATCATATTCATCGTTAATTTTACGTATTTCTTCGATTTGTTTTAGTAAACGCTCTTCACTTAACCCATTTGCAACGGGTAAACTTTTAGAGTGATCTGTAATGACGATATACTCGTAACCACGCTCTATACATGCTTCGACCATCTCACGTATACTATATGCACCATCACTATACGTCGTATGCATATGAATATCTCCCTTAATATCATCGAGCGTAATAATCTCACTCATATTAACGTCTACTTCAGAACCAGTTTCACGCATCGCTGGCGGGATATATGGTAAATCAAAGTGTTTATAAAATTGCGCTTCACTATCAAACGTTATAATTTTACCGTCACTTTCGACGCCGTATTCATTAATTTTTTCGTTACGTGATTTTGCGATTTGTCGCATTCTCACGTTATGATCTTTACTCCCTGTAAAGTGCTGTAACGTAGAGTAATATTCGTCACCTTGAACGAGCCTAAAATCTACTTGTATATTGACTAAACCTTCCGTATATTGAATCGAAACCTTTTTATCCCCTTTAGTGATAAACGACTTAAAAAAGGATGCGTCTTCAATGTCTTTTATGAATTCGTGACTGTCACTTAACTGAACGATAAAATCAATATCTCCACTCGTTTCTTTGAACCTTCTTGCACTCCCTGCGATATCAAAGCGTTCGACATAATTTAATGACGATAAAAAACTTTCGATATTTTTTCGTATCGTCATGACTGTAGATATTGGATGACGCTTTACTTCGCTTAACGAAATCAGACCATTTAGTATATTTTCTTCGGTCTTTTTACCAAACCCAGGGAGTTGTTGAAGTTTGCCGTCCCGTAAAAACCGTTCGAAGTCATCTAAATTGTCGATACCTGTCTCTTCATAAATCTTTGCGACTCGTTTTGCACCGAGCCCTGGAATTTTTGTCATATATGTTAACCCGACAGGTGTACGTTCTTTTAATTCGTTTAACACTGTACTTTGATTCTTCTCTAAATATTCTTCGATTACTTCTTTTGTCGATTTACCGATACCTTTTATCCCGTCGAATGATTCAATTTCAGAAAGTGCGCGCGGATCTTTTTCGAGCGCTGCTGCTGCTTTTCTATATGCAGAAACTTTAAATGAGTTTTCTAAATTTAATTCTAAATACGTTGCGATTTCTTCGAGCATACGTATAATATCTCTTTTTGTCATCTGTATACCTCCATAAAAAATAGGGCCACTCTGGCCCTACTATAAGCTATATTTGTGACCAGTCTTTTAACTTGCCAGAAATAAATAACGTATGGTCGATTATAAACGTCGCTAAGCTTGAGTTACCGACCATCTGTTGTAGTGTTGTTGATGGAACTGTCCCAATGAAAAATAAAACGATCGCTAAAATGTACAGACATTCAATAATTCCTAACACTGTTCCAACAATTTTACTCGTTTTTCTATCAAAAATAATTTGATTGATGTAGTCAAATACACTAATCACAATCTGAATTATAATTTTTGACACGATAAAAATAATTAAAAACGCAGAAATATAATAATATGCTTGTTCTAAATTCGCAATATCATCAAAGACGATATTGTTTACTTCAGAAAGGCTAGATGGGTACGGCATAATTAGATCGAGTCGGTCTCCGAGCTGTTTATAATTGAGTCGCGCAATAATAATGGCTGATAACGTACCGAAGAAATGTAAAAACTGAAGGATGCCTCCACGTCTATAGCCTACAATTCCACCAATTACGATGAGTATAATAATTAAAATTGTCATAGACTATTCCTTTGACTCTTTTAATTGCTTTAAGACATCTTCATACTTTTCTTCGAGTTGTAAGTAATCATCCATTAAGTTTACACACGTTAACACTGCTTTACGATGTAAATCTAAACCAGCATTCATACGTGCAACTTCACTTATTTTTTCATCGACCGCTTCAGCAACTCGCTCTAAGTATTCTCTATCATTTGCACCGACTAACGTATATTCATTATTGTAAATTTTAACAGATACTCTATTCTTTTTATTTTCCATAGTACTCTCTCTTTTTCATCAATAATTCATTTAAATTTATTTTAATTATACTGAAGGATGTGCGTATTCACAACAAATCTAATTAAATCATTGAAAAAAGAGGCAAATATGCCTCTTTATTATTCACGAATTGTAAATCCTTCTGCTTCTAACTTTTCAATAATTGGATCATGTGCTTCTTTTACATCACTGTCTTTTAAAGTGTCTTCTTTATTGAGAAAAATTAAATGTAATCCGATCGACTTTTTATCGTCGTCAATATGTTCGCCTTCGTACACATCAAATGGATATACATCGACTAAATAATTCGGACGTAACGACCAGATTAAATCGATAATCGATTGAGACGTAATCTCTCTCGGCACTTCTAGAGCGATATCTCGAGAAATCGAAGGGAATTTAACGATTGGTTCGTACTCAATTGATGCACTATTGTCTAAAATATATGCGAGATCAATTTCAGCAACTGTCGTTTGTCCTAAGTCATGTGTTTTACGATACGTCGGATGAAGCTCACCAATGACTCCAACATTAACGTCATCTAAGAAAATGTGAGCACTACGACCTGGATGTAGTTCCTCGTAGTCTTGCGTCGCTTCAAATCGTACAGAACTTAATAAATTAAACTCTGTAAAAATTGCTTCGACAATTCCTTTAACGTGATAGAAGTCCGGTTCGTGTGTTGTTTTTAACCATTTCGTGTCATTTACTTTACCTGTCGATAAAATTGCTAACTTTTGAATCTCATCTGGTAACTCTGTTTGACCATTTGATTTAAATACATTTCCAATTTCAAAAATTTCAACACGCTCTTGCATACGGTTCATATTATATGTCGCGTTATCAACGAGGTGTGGAATAAGACTCGTTCTTAACACTGAATGCATTTCACTCATCGGCATGCTAAGTTTTAACCCTTCTTTTAACGGTGTAAATAAACCGATATTTTCTTCACTCGTTAATGCGTAGTTAATCGTCTGACTATAGCCATTTGACATTAACAATTCACGCATACTTCTCGTTTTCACTTGCGAATCTGTTAATTGACCCGGCGTGATTTTACTATATTTCGGTAATGTTGAAGGGATATTATCATAACCATAAATACGTGCGACTTCTTCAGAAATATCTTCTTTAATTTTTAAATCGTCTCTTCTAGACGGGATATAACACGTTAACTCATTCTCACCTTCGACTTTAATGCCAAGTCGGTTTAAAATTTCTTTAACCTCATCAGAACTTAGAGATAATCCAAGTCGTTGATTTAAAAAGTCGACTGAAGTCTTAATTGTCGTATCCTCTAAATCTAACTGTCCATCACATATAATTTTTTCCTCTACCGTTCCGCCTGCGTACTTTTCAAGTAAATGTGCCGCACGGTTTAATGCTTTTAATACAAACACGTGCGATACGCCTTTTTCAAAACGTTGTGATGCCTCACTACGTAGGTTTAAGCGAGATGACGTTTTACGGACATTGACCGGATCAAATAGCGCAGATTCAATAACAACATTTTTCGTGTCATCTTTAACTTCAGAAAAGTCTCCACCCATTACTCCTGCGAGGGCGACTGGCTCTTTACCGTTCGTAATGACGATATCTGACTCTAACAGTTCACGTTCTTTTCCGTCAAGAGTCGTCATCGTCTCGCCATCTTTAGCATAACGCGTTACAATTTCTGCACTACCAATTTTATCGTAATCAAACATATGAATCGGTTGACCAAATTCTAATAATACGTAGTTAGAAATATCAACAACGTTATTAATTGGGCGAATTCCAGACTTAATTAAACGCATCTGCATCCATAACGGACTCGGTTGAATCATTACGTCTCTAACGACACGCGCACCGTAATAAGGAACGCTTTCTTTATCTTCAATCGTTACAGATAATTTTGAAGCTGACTCGTGTTCTTTAAATGTCTGCTCTGGTTCTGTCACTTCTCCACCAAATAGTGCGCGCGCTTCATACGCACTACCTATCATTGATAACGCATCTTTACGGTTTGGTGTGAGATCATACTCTAAGACGTAGTCATTTAAGTAAAGTGCTTCTAACGCATCTTGTCCGACTGTCACATCTTCATTCTCACTAAAGATGAAAATACCATCTTCATATTTTTTAGGTGTTAAATCTTTCTCTATACCGAGCTCTTCTAAACTACAAATCATACCGTGAGACTCTACCCCACGTAATTTTGCTTTACGGAGTTTAAGTCCTGGAATTGTGCCGCCAACTTTTGCGACGATGACGTAAACCCCTGCTTTAATATTTGGTGCACCACATACAATTTGTACCGTTTCGTTCCCAATATTTACTTTCGTGACGTTTAATCGGTCGGCATCTGGATGCTGCACGCATTCTTCAACGTAACCGACAACTACGTCTTTTACTTCTTCTCTATAATCGATAATGTTATCGACTTCAATACCGCTTCTAGTAATCTTTTCACTTAACTCGTGTTTTGAAACTTCTAGCGGGATAAACTGATCTAACCATTCTTTAGATACTCTCATGTTTAACCCCTCTTTCTTCAATATATTTAAACTGTTCTAAGAATCGTAAGTCGTTTGTATATAAATGACGGATATCTTCCACACCGTAATATAACATCGCCATACGGTCTGGTCCCATACCAAAAGCAAATCCGCTATATTCACTACTATCAAATCCGGCCATTTCTAATACGTTCGGGTGCACCATACCAGCACCTAAAATTTCAATCCATCCGGATTGTTTACAAACGTTACATCCTTTTCCGCCACATTTAAAGCACGATACGTCAACTTCAACACTCGGCTCAGTAAATGGGAAGTAACTTGGACGTAATCGAATTTCACGGTCTTGACCAAAAATTTCTTTTAAGAATAATTCGAGTGTCCCTTTTAAATCTGCAAGAGAAATATTTTTGTCGACAACAAGTCCTTCAATTTGAGTAAATTGATGAGAATGAGTCGCGTCATCACTATCTCGGCGATACACTTTACCAGGACAGATAATTTTAATAGGTCCTTTACCTTTAGCTGCATTTAATACGCGTGCTTGTACTGGTGACGTATGTGTACGCAGTAGTGTTTCGTTAGAAATATAAAACGAATCTTGCATATCACGTGCTGGGTGAGATTTAGGTAAGTTTAAAGCTTCAAAGTTATAGTAATCACTTTCAACTTCATAACCTTCATACACTTCATAACCGAGACCGACAAAAATATCTTCGATACCGTCGATAATATGTTGAAGCGGATGTTTTCCACCGATTGGACGTTGTCTTCCTGGTAACGTAACATCAATCGTTTCATTTTCTAATTTTTTCTTTAGTAAACGTGCTTCAACTTCTTCAATACCTTGCTCTAATTTTTGTTGAATTGATTGACGTAGCGCATTGACGCTTTGTCCGAATTCCTTTTTCTCTTCATTTGGAATGTCTTTCATATGTTGCATTAACGTCGTGACAGTTCCTTTTTTACCTAAAAATTTAACGCGTAAATCGTCGAGTTGTTTACGATCCGCGGCATCTTCAAATAGCGATTCAAATTTTTCTTTAATCGCTTGCATATCGATGTCTTTATAACTCAATACTTTCACCTCATTTATTTTTTCGCATAAAAAAACTCCATCCTATAACAATAGGACGGAGTTCCGTGGTACCACCTAAATTCCTGTTAAACAGGCTCTCTCATTTGATAAGGAAATGACCCTTTAACTTCATCTGTTAGGTGAACCCTGACTATAGTATGAGAATACTTCCACCAATCGTATTCACTCTCTGGTCATACTAACGTTGTCATTTATGCCTACTTCGCTTGAAGTTATTATTCGATTGACTTAATTATACATGATTTTTTAAAAAACTTAAAGACTATACTGATGCATTAAAATACCACCAGCAACGGCGACATTTAAACTTTCAGCGTCTCCTGGCATATCAATTTTTACTTTATAATTCGCATGCTCGAGTACTTCTTGACTAACTCCTTGACCTTCGTTACCTAGAACAATCATTATTTTTTCATCTGTGATTTTATCTGTAAGTGATTCTCCTGAAAGATCTGTCGTAAGTATTGTCCCGTTGAAATTTTGCATCACTTCAATCAAGTCTACGTCTTCAAGTGAGACGTGAAAATGGCTACCTTGACTACTTCTTAGTACTTTATCGCTATAAGGATCAACTGTGTTTTTACCGATTAAAATACGTTTAAAATTAAAGGCATCGGCTGTACGAATTAAAGTACCGAGATTTCCAGGATCTTGTATACCGTCAATAGCAAGGACTCGATCACTTTCAATACTTTTTGTTTCCATACGAACGACTGCAATAATACCCGGCGGTGTCACGAGTGTCGATAGTGACGACATCACGTCTTTTGTGACAACAGTCGTTTTTAAATCAAAGTTATACGTATCCGTTTCAAGCACGAAAATCTCTTCAATATGTGCACCAAACTGAATCGCTTCTTCGATTAAGTGCTCACCTTCAATTAAAAATTGTTGTGCCTTTGTACGTCCTTTTTTAGTTAATAGTTTACGTATTTCTTTGATACGCTTATTATCTTTAGACGTAATTACCATTTGATATTGTCAACGACGTCGTCATTTAATGATTTTACGATTTCAACGACAAGTTTTACTGCATTTTTAAAGTCTTCACGGTGCATGATGCTTACGTTTGAGTGCATGTATCTTAAAGGTACACCGATCGCAAGTGATGGTACGCCGTCGTGAACTGTATGGAAACGTCCAGCGTCTGTTCCACCACCAGGGATAGCTTGAAGTTGTACGTCGATTCCTTTTTCTTTCGCGAGCTTTTGAACGTGTTTTCTAAATCCGACGTGTCCAATATTTGTCGCATCTAACATGACGAGTAATGGTCCGTCTCCAAGCACTCCAACACCGTCGCTCGTTTGAAGTCCTGGAGTGTCTGTTGCGATACCAACATCAATCGCAATCGCAAGGTCCGGATTTACTTTATGTGCAGCAGTTTGTGCACCACGTAGTCCGACTTCTTCTTGAACTGTTGCTCCACTCACTAAGTTAACGTCAATTTCTTGATCCTTTAACTCGTTTAACACTTCAACCGCAAGTGCACAACCGAATCTGTTGTCAAACGCTTTTGCTAAAACGTAATCTTTGTTTGCCATTTCTGTAAATTCAGTATAAGGCACAATCATGTCTCCAGGTTTAACCCCGAGAGATTCTGCTTCTTCTTTATCTTTTACACCGATATCTAAATACATATCTTTAATATCGACTGTTTTCTTACGTGCTTCAGGCGATAACATATGTGGAGGTGTAGAACCAACAACACCAATATACTCGCCGTCGTCTGTCACGAGTGTCATTTTTTGAGATAAAATAACTTGACTCCACCAACCACCGATCGGTGTAAATTTAATAAACCCTTTATCGTCAATTTGTGTGACCATAAATCCGATTTCGTCTAAGTGACCACCAATTAAGATCGTGCGTGATCCATTCCCTTTTTTCTTACCGAAAATACTACCTAAGTTATCTTCAATGAGCTCATCAGAAACTGGTGTTAAATATTCTTTCATTAACTTTTTAACATCATATTCAAAACCAGAAATTCCATTCACATCTGTTAGAGACTTTAATAATTCTAATTGTTTATCCATATGTATCCCCTTTCTTTTATAATCATTATTTTAGCACATTTAAAATCTGATTTATTAATCCTGAATCAAATAATAAAAATATATCTAAACTAAAAAATCCACATTGATTACTCAATGTGGATGATAGACATTATTTTAAAGCGTCTTTTGCTGTGTTTACTAACTGTTCGAATGCTTTTTCATCGTTAATTGCGATTTCAGAAAGCATTTTACGGTTCATTTCGATGCCAGCAAGTTTAAGACCGTTCATTAAACGGCTGTAGCTGATGTCGTGTTGACGCGCTGCAGCGTTAATACGTGCGATCCATAATTTACGGAATTCACGCTTTCTATTTTTACGGTCACGGTATGCATATTGACCTGATTTGATTACTTGTTGCTTCGCAACTCTATATAAATTTCCTTTAGCACCGAAGTAGCCTTTTGATTGTTTTAATAATTTTTTACGTCTTTTACGAGTAGTTACTCCTCTTTTAACACGAGCCATTGTTGTTCCTCCTTAAAAATTACTTACCAGCTTTAGCTAATAAATGTTTTAATCTTCTTGCGTCTGACTTAGCAACTAATGCTGGTTGACGAAGTTTACGTTTTTGTTTTTTAGTTTTGTTTGCCATTAAGTGGCTAGTAAACGCTTGTGAACGTTTAAACTTACCTGATGCAGTTTTCTTAACACGTTTTTTGTAACCTTTATGAGTTTTCATTTTAGGCATAATAAATTTCCTCCAAAATCAAGTATTATTTTTCTTTTTTAGGAGCTAAGACTAAGAACATCGAACGACCTTCCATTTTAGGACGGACTTCTAAATCTCCTTCTTCTTTTAGCGCCTCTGCAAACTTAACGAGAACATCTCTACCGATGTCTTTATGAGTAATTGCACGTCCTCTAAAACGAATAGAAGCTTTTACCTTATCACCTTTAGATAAGAACTTCTTCGCTTGGTTAGCTTTCGTATTAAAGTCATGCTCCTCAATAGTCGGAGATAGACGAATCTCTTTAACGTTGATCACACGTTGTTTTTTACGTGCTTCTCTTTCTTTTCTCTGTTGTTCATATTTGTACTTACCATAGTCCATAATACGAGCAACAGGTGGTTTTGCATTTGGAGCAACTAAAACAACATCAAGATCTACTCTTTCTGCCATTTCAAGTGCTTCTTGCTTAGATTTAATACCGAGCTGTTCGCCATTTTGGCTGATTAATCGAACTTCTTTTGCACGAATACGATTATTAATAATTGCTTGGTCTTTTGCTATTGTTGACACCTCCAAAAATTTAACGAACAAAAAAGAGCGAGTGCATAGCTGCACCCGCTCACTGAAAAGACACTAATAGTGCCCATTCCCGAAAACCCGTTTACCGTTGGCTAAGGGTGTGAAGCGGGAGCTTCAACTTGTCCGTTCAATTCAACTCTTATAACTATACAGTAGTTATTTGTATATGTCAAACATATTTATATATTAAATTTCGCCTTCACTGCTTTTTTCTTTAGTTCACGTAAAAATTCTTCTTTTTCTTTTGGTGACACTTTTACGTTATCATATACTCCACCAATATAATCAATTTGTATCGCATCTTCACTTTTTGCTGCTTTGTTTCCACCGACGATAATATCGTCTGTTGCAGAAACGTTTGTGATCGCATCGTAAAAGATTTTCGACTTTTTAAAACCGTTATATATGATTAACTGATGATTTGTAAACGTATATTTCACCGGCTTAAACGTATTCACAAGTACGATGATTATAATGAGTGTAATCGATACTGATATTCGACTTGGCGGAATATCTCTTAAATACCCAACCAAAACAATGATGATCGTCGGTATAAGAAGTAGTAGCAAGTTATACCTTATAAATTTAATCCCGTATTTAGAATAATAGGTCATACTCTCACCTACCTATTATTTTTTAAGTCGAATCTCATCGACGAGTTTATATAAAAACTCTTCTTTTTCGTAACTATTTTGCTCAGTTTCACCGTATTTACGCACGTTAACTTCTTGTGCTTCAACTTCTTTATCACCTACGACGACTTGGTAGGGTACTTTTCGAGTTTGTGCATCTCTAATTTTATACCCCATTTTTTCATCGCGTGTATCGATATCTGCACGGATACCATATGATTTCATTTCATCTAAAATTTCACGTGCATAATCATAGTGTAAGTCTAAGTTTACCGGAATAATTTGCACTTGTTCTGGTGCTAACCATAATGGGAATGCACCTTTATATTCTTCAATTAAGAATGCGACAAATCGTTCCATCGTACCAACAACACCACGGTGGATAACGACTGGACGGTGGTTTTGTCCGTCTTCACCGATATATGTTAAATCAAAGCGTTCAGGAAGTAGGAAGTCTAATTGAACTGTTGATAATGTTTCTTCAATTCCTGAAGCTGTTTTCACTTGAACGTCAATTTTCGGTCCGTAGAATGCCGCTTCATCGAGTGCTTCAACGTACTCAAGTTCTAATTCATCTGCCGCTTCTTTTAACATTCTCTCTGCAGTGTTCCACATGTTATCATCATCGAAATACTTATCTGTATTTTCTGGATCACGGTAACTTAAGCGGAATGAGTAGTTTTCAATCTTAAAGTCTTTGTATACTTCTTCGATTAAATGAAGTACACGTTTAATTTCTTCTTTAATTTGATCTGGACGAACAAATACGTGTGCATCATTTAATACCATTCCACGAACACGTTGTAATCCTGAAACTGCTCCAGACGCTTCATAGCGGTGCATCATTCCTAATTCTGCGATACGAATTGGAAGTTCACGGTATGAGTGTCTTTCATTTTTATAAATCATCATATGATGTGGACAGTTCATCGGACGAAGAACGAGTTCTTCGTTACCAATTTTCATAGCAGGGAACATGTCGTCTTGATAATGCTCCCAGTGTCCACTCGTTTTATATAAATCACTGTTTGCTAAAATTGGAGTATAAACGTGGTCATACCCAAGTGCTACTTCTTTGTCGACGATATAACGTTCGATTTCACGGCGAATTGTCGCACCGTTTGGTAGCCAGAATGGTAAACCTGCACCGACGAGTTGAGACGTATCGAAGATTTTCATCTCACGACCGATTCGTCTATGGTCACGTTCTTTTCTTTCTTCTAACATTTTTAAATGCTCTTCAAGATCTTTCTTTTTAAAGAACGCAGTACCGTAAATACGTTGTAACATCTTATTATCAGAATCTCCACGCCAATATGCACCAGCGATTGATAATAATTTATATTCTTTAATTTTTGATGTTCTCGGTACGTGTACACCACGACATAAATCTGTGAAGTCGTCTTGAGTGTATACAGTGACGAGCTCGTCTTCAGGAATCGCGTCGATTAATTCTAATTTATATTCATCGTGTTTAAATAATTCTTTTGCTTCTTCACGTGATAATACACGGCGCTCGATTGGAATGTTTTCATCGATAATCTGTTTCATTTCACGCTCAATTTTAGGGAAGTCTTCGTTAGATAATTTCTCATCCATATCAAAGTCATAGTAGAATCCTTCTTCGATGACTGGTCCGACACCAAACTTCACATCTTTATAAAGACGAGTTAAAGCATGCGCTAGTAAGTGTGCTGTCGAGTGACGCATCACTTCTAAGCCTTCTTCAGTTTTATCTGTGAATAGTTCAATTTCTGCATCTTCAACGATTGGACGTACGAGATCATACATTTCTCCGTTTACGCGTGCTGCGACTGATGCTTTTTTTAATCCCGGGCTAATTGACCCAGCAATTTCTTCTGCTGTAATACCACTATCAAATTGTTTTTCGCTTCCGTCTGGAAACTTAATGTTTACTTTAACATCTGACATAGTAATTCCTCCAAAAATTTAATAAAAAAAGTCGCCCCTAATAATAGGGACGACTGTAGTGCCGTGTTACCACCCTGATTCACAAGTCGACAAATAGACTTGCCTCAGAAATAGGAGATAACGCTCCAAAGCGTATAGCGATTAAGCTATCATTAATAAAGGTAGTAACTTTAATGCTTTATTATGCATTTTCACCAACCATGCACTCTCTATAAATAAATCAAAAAAATTGTGTCCTTTTAATGTTTAAAATCAATTGTTAAGCATATTATACATTACTCTGAATAAACTGCCAAGTACTAATGGCGATAATTCGGCCCAACTAATTCAACTTCATACGTCAATGCACGAATTCTTTCCACCATACGTGTCGCCTTTATTTTATCGACCGTACCATCTTTCGTTACTGCATATAAATCGACCAACTGATCAATACTATAATTTGAACTTATAAACGTCGGTCGTTTTTCTGCCATTCGACTTTGAAGTATCGGTGTCAGTACTGTATCCCTACTCCATGCGGTAATATCTTCAGCACCGAGATCGTCTAACATTAACACATCCGCTTCTTTAAGCGCACGAATTCTATCATCACTCGTATTGTCTTTAAACCCTGCACGAAGCTCTTGTAACAGTTCAGGTACATATATAATCATCGAGCTCATATTCTTTTCTTTTAACTCGTTCGCAAAACTTCCGAGGAAAAATGACTTGCCAACACCGAAGTTACCGTGAATGTATAACCCTCTATAGTCCTTTTTACTCACAATATTGTGGACCGTTTCAATCGATTTATGGATCACTTCTTCACGGTTAGACCCTTCGATAATATCTAAGTCATCAAATTGAGCGTTCACGATATCTCGAGAGATGAAAAAGCTTTGAATTAGCTTTTGTTTTCCTTTGTACTTGTCTCTCTCGACCTTAACTTTGCACGGTGTTAAATAGTGATGGATTTTGCCATTTCGAACTTCTAAGTTAATGACATAACCGTCTGGATGAGACTTACAATGACCATTTTCATCTTGAACACATTCTGAATCTTGTTCAACAAACTTTTTTATCATTAACAGTTCGTCTTGAATCATCTCTCGAGTCACAGAGACACCAGAATCATTTACAAACTGTCTAAATTTTGGTGAATTGATGATCATTTCGTACGTTTCTTCATTACGTTCGTTATGTGCATTAAAAAGCGGATTGTTTTTCATCATATCGCTTAATGATTCCATTTATTTCACCTACAACTTTCTAAATCGGTCGATTGCTTCTTGAATCGATGTCGATTGTTTTTTTGTTACTTTTTTATTATGCATTGTCTGGTCTGAACTTTGTTTCTTTTGCTCATTAAACCATTTCGGTTCGACAATTTGACGCTTTACACGATAGTTACTTTTCTTTTTCGATTGGTTATTATAAAAAGTAAGCGCTGCATCTTTTGCTTCTTCAGCCGTTTGATATCCTTTACTTTCCCAATCTCTCGCGATTGTAAATACATAATTGTCAAATAATTGTCCGTCTTTTTGCATTAACGCATACTCTAACAGTACATTGATTACTCCGTTATTTAAATTCGTCTCTGTGACGAGTCGTGTTACGATTAGTTCATCGCTTCTTGATGGGTTGTTATTTCTTAACTGACGAATTCGAGTAACTGGACTAATACGGTCAAGCGACGTAAAGTAATCTTCATTTGTAGGTGTGTCTTCTGGTTGTAATTTTTCATCTTCTTTTTCATGTCGATAATAATCGAGTGCTGCACGTCTTAAAATATTTAAGTCGATACCTTTTGATTTGTCTGTTGATTTTACGATGATTTTTTTCATTTCATAAGCATTTAGATGAAAAAGCTCTGAGAGCTTGACGATATTTTCTCTCACAGACTGAGTAAAGAATTTACGGTCGACAAATGTTCCTCTTAAATGAGTAAATAGTACTTCAAAATCGAAGTCATCCTGTTCCACATTGCTACCTGTACTATTATTTCTACCTTCGTAATGATCTTCAGGTAATTTAAATGATTCTAAAGAAATATTTGAAAATACTTCAGTAAATTTACGACTGACGTCAGTGATATTATCTGGAAGTTTTGGATATTTCCAGTACTCTCTTTTTTTATTAAATAACTCACTACCGACTTTCATATATAAAAACATACTCAGCATCGGATCGTTAAAAAACTCTGTTGCTGTTAACGGTTGTTTTACTTCGTAGATAAGTTGATCAATATGTGCGTCATCATTCACATACGTTTTAACCAAGCCAACCGCTTCTAATTTTTCAAGTTCTGATGAAAATATAGACAACGTCATATTCATTTCATCGATAATTTCGCTATGCATTCTAATTTCTAGCGGTTCAAACTTTCGGCTTGAATCATGTAAATAAATATAAATAGAAACTGCAACACTACCGAGAATCGGCATATATATATCATTTAACATCGTACGGTCATGTTCAGAAATATACTGCTGGTTATGGACGATAAACTCCGTACGTGGCGTTAGTGAACTACTCACCTTTTTCACCTTTTTCTAAATGCTTTAGCGCGTCCATGAGTTGGTTAATATCTGTAAACTCTCGGTACACACTCGCAAAACGAACGTATGCCACTTGATCCAGCTGCATCAATTCTTCCATAACGACTTCACCAATTTCAGTCGATGACACTTCATTTGTGTTTTTGTTTCTAAGTTTCTTCTCTACATTATCTACACACTTTTCTACTTCTTTAAAACTAATCGGTCGTTTTTCACATGATTTCATAAGACCGTCTAATAATTTATCTCTATCGAATTGTTCACGTGTATTGTCTTTTTTTATAACCATAAGAGGTGATAATTCAATACGTTCAAACGTTGTAAATCTTGCACCACAAGATTCACATTCACGTCTACGACGTATACTCGTCATATCATCTGTTTGACGTGAATCGATGACTTTTGTGTTTTCGTGACTACATACTGGGCATCGCATCAAATCACCTAATTCTTTTTTTATTAGTATAACATGATTGACTATTTATTAAATCGATTAAAAAACTCTCTATAAGATTGTCTTATAGAGAGTGGTTCTTTGAATTAAAGTTCTTTTGCAACACGTTCAACGAGTTCTACTGTACGCGTTGAGTAACCCCATTCGTTATCGTACCAAGAAAGTACTTTAACTTGGTTGTCACCCATAACCATCGTTAAATCAGAATCTACGATTGATGAACGTGAATCTGTGTTGAAGTCACTTGAAACAAGTGGCTCATCAGATACACCTAGGACACCTTTAAGATCTCCATTCGCAGCGTTTCTAAGCGCTTCGTTTACTTCTTCTTTCGTTACGTTTTTGTCTAACTCAACAACTAAGTCTACTAATGAAACGTTGTCAGTTGGAACACGTAATGCCATTCCGTCTAATTTACCTTCGAGTTCTGGTAATACGAGTGCAGTTGCTTTTGCTGCTCCAGTTGATGTTGGAACGATGTTTTCAGCTGCTGAACGCGCACGACGTAAATCTTTGTGTGGGTTGTCTAAAATTCTTTGGTCTGAAGTATACGCGTGAACTGTAGTTACTAACCCTTTTTTAATGCCAAATGAGTCGTTTAACACTTTAGCCACAGGCGCTAAACAGTTTGTCGTACATGAAGCGTTTGAGAATACGTCGTATTTTTCAACGTCTAAGTCTTTGTCGTTTACACCTAGTACAATTGTTTGAACGTCTCCACCTTTAGATGGACCAGTAAGTACGACTTTTTTCGCTCCTGCTGTTAAGTGTTTAGATGCTGTGTCACCGTGGTTAAATGCACCAGTTGCTTCAAATACGATGTCTACACCTAAATCTTTCCATGGTAAGTTTTCTGGGTTTCTGTCACGAGTGACTTTGATTTCTTTTCCGTCAACTACTAAAGTGTCATTATCTTTAGCTTCAACAGTTTTTTCCCATTTACCGTGAGTTGTGTCATAGTTTAGTAAGTGCGCTAAATCTTTTGCATCATAGCTAGCGTTTACTGCTACTAAGTTTAACGTATCTGATTCATGAACGATACGAAATACTTGTCTACCAATTCTTCCTAAACCATTAATCGCTACATTTGTCATAGTCAATAATCTCTCCTAGAATTTAGTCATGTTCATTATAGCATATCAGTCATTAAGTTGTTTAATAAAATCATCAATCTGATTATATAACGCTTCTTTCGTGTCGTTATTATTAAAGACGATGTCTGCACGTTTCTTTTTTTCTTCTAAAGATAGCTGTGACGCTATACGACGTCTTGCTTCTTCTTCAGTAAAATCGTTACGCGTCATCAAACGTTTTAACTGTGTATCTTCATCGACGTATACGACGATAACTATATCAAACTGGTCTTCTAGTTTATTTTCATAAAGAAGCGGTATATCTGAAAACACGTGGCCTGTTTTTAAATTTTTATTTTTGTCATCGTTCATTTCTTGTCGGATAATCGGGTGCGTAATCGAGTTTAATACAGCACGTTCATCTTTATCGTTAAATACGATATGACCTAATACCTCACGATTTAAAGTACCGTCATCGTTTAAGATACCATTACCAAAGTGTTCGACGATCTTTTTTAAACCTTCTGTTCCTTTATTTAAAACGTTTCTTGCATAGATATCTGCATCGAGCACGACGTATCCTTTATCTTTTAAATAATGACTAACTGTACTTTTACCGCTCGCAATGCCGCCTGTAATTCCGATTGATTTGTACATATTATCACCTCTGACATGTCGTGCAGTAATACGTGTTACGCTGCCCGATTGTTTTCGTTTTTATTTCATGACCTTTCGGACAGAACTTTTGCCCGTATACTTTGAACTTTGTTTGCATACTACCGGATTCTCCCGTTGTACTTCTATAATCTGAAATTGTCAATCCGCCAGCATTTAACGATAATTCAAACACTTCAACGATTTTATCAAATAATAGTTCTAATCTTTTTTTAGAAATATTTTTGACGCGCCTCGTCGGTAAAATCCCACTTCTATATAACGCTTCAGAAGCATAGATATTCCCAACACCTGGGATAATTTTAGCATCCATAATAATTGCCTTAATATATGAATTGTCATAACGGTTAGATTTTAACGTTTCGACGAAATAGTTTTTAGCCGTTTCTTCAGTATATTCAGGCGCCATATTTTTAAAAGGCAGAAAGTCGTTTAAATCACGAATCGTTCTTACTTCTCCAAACCTACGAATATCTGAGTAGACTAAAATTTGGCCATTGCTTAAATGAAACTGAACGTGCCAATGTTTTTTATAGTTCGCCTCAGTAATTTCATCAAGCGTGTTAACGATAAAGAAACCACCACTCATACCGAGGTGACTAATCATATATAATATGCCTTCATCATTCATAAGTTCAAAGTACATATATTTACCACGACGTTTAATATTAATAATCGTTGAATTTCTTATATTTAAAAATGACTCTATTGGTTCTTTCACGATCGTCATTCGGTCATTTTTATGTCCGCTTATGACAGTGTCTGAAAAGACGACGTCTTTAATCTTTAAACCGATTAAAGACGTCAAACTTCTTTTTACGAGTTCAACTTCAGGTAATTCTGGCATATCATCTACTCCATTGTGTACCAATTTGGACCGTATTCATATTCAGCTTTTAATGGTACTTCCATCTCTAATGCGTGTTCCATAATATCTTTAATGAAGACGACGAAATCATCTACTTCTCTTTTTGGAATATCAAAGACAAGTTCGTCATGAATTTGTAGTAGTAATTCGGCATTGAACTTATCTTTTTGGTCACTCTCATAATAATTCACCATCGCAAGTTTAATAATATCAGCTGCTGTTCCTTGAATTGGTGAGTTCATAGCGATACGTTCTGAGAAGCTTCTCGCGTTAAAGTTACGTGAGTTTATATCCGGAACGTAACGTCTTCGACCAAGCAATGTCGATACGTAACCGTCGCGCTTTGCGTCTTGAACGATATATTTCATATACTCTTTCACGTTTACGAACGTATCGAGATACGTATCAATAAACGCTTTCGCTTCTTTACGCGTGATCCCAAGTTGTTGAGATAATCCGTAATCAGAAATACCGTACACGATACCGAAGTTTACCGCTTTGGCATTTGAACGCATTGTGCTCGTAACGTCACTCGAGTCGACGTTATACACGTTCGCTGCCGTCGTCGTGTGAATATCCTTGCCTTCTTTGAATGCGTCGATCATCTTTTCATCTTTAGAAATCGATGCAAGGACTCTTAACTCGATTTGTGAATAGTCGAGTGATAATAATACGTTCTCTTCACTTTTTGGGACGAACGCTTTTCTAATTTTACGCCCTTCTTCTAATCGAATTGGGATGTTTTGTAAGTTTGGTTCAACACTAGATAGACGTCCCGTTTGAGCAAGCGTTTGGTTAAATCTCGTATGAATGCGCCCGTCTTCATGAATTTGTCCTTGTAATCCTATGACATACGTCGATTGTAATTTTTGAATTTCACGATACTCCAAAATAAAATCGATAATTTCATGTTGTGGACGTAACGCTTCTAATACATCCGCTGCTGTTGAGTAACCTGTCTTCGTCTTTTTAATTACTGGTAACTCTAAATGTTCAAATAACACTACACCGAGCTGTTTCGGTGAATTGATGTTAAACTCTTCTCCAGCGATTTCATAGATTTTACTTTTTAAGTGATCGAGACGTTCCTCTAACTCTGTTTCCATTTCTTTTAACGTATTAATATCTACTGTGATTCCTTTAATTTCCATTTCAGATAACACTTTAGATAAAGGAATTTCTAATTCTTTCCATAGCGTAAACATATCATCATCTTTTAGTTTTTGTTCTAAAAGTGGTAATGCATGATGGATTGCTAAGGCTTTCTTTTCTGTAAAATCTTTCGTCTCTTCAATCGTTGGGTTTTTCTTACTACGCCCTTTACCGTAATGAGACTCGTCGCTATCGATTTGAATGTTAAATTGTTCAACAGTCGAACTGACATCTTCAATTTTTTTACCAGGATCAAGTAAAAATGCCCCGAGCATAATATCCTCTGTAAATTGATTAAATGAAACACCTAATTGATTTAAAAATGCGATTTGTCGTTTTAAGTCATACGTATTCACTGATTTTCTCGTCTTTAAAAACTCTTCGAGTTCGTTTTTATCTATATCTTCAGTAGCTATCACATAACTATTTTCACCATCAGTGACTACGAGTACAGTCGGTTCATTTAATAAGTAATTCGCTTCCTCACTCTCTAAATATAAAGAAACATCTTCACCGAGCATGTCTAAGCGGTCGACTCGATTTGCTTCAAAAGTCGTCGTATTCTTTACAGGCGACTCATTTAAACTTTCAAGTAACGAATTGAATTCAAATTCTTTAAATACTTTAATTTTCGCATCGATGTCTTCAGGTGGAAGTTTTAAGTCGTCTAAACTAAAATCAAACGTCATATCTCTATAAATCGTTGCGAGTTCTTTAGACATAAATGCATCATCTTTAAAGTTCTCTAAATTCTCGCGCTGTTTACCCTTTAATTCTTCAATATGTTCGTAGACACCTTCGACTGAATCGTATTTCTTTAACAGCTTAATCGCGGTCTTTTCACCAATACCAGGGACACCTGGGATATTATCAGACGTATCGCCCCATAAACCTTTCATATCAATAATTTGTTCCGGACGAAGACCGTATTCTTCTTCAATAAACTCCGGCGTATATTTATCGATTTGAGTGACACCTTTTTTCGTAAAGTAAATCGTCACGTGTTCACTTGCGAGTTGAGTTAAGTCACGGTCGCCAGTAATAATGATCGTCTCCATGCCGTTTTCATCTGCTAATTTAGACAACGAACCGATAATATCATCCGCTTCGTAGTTCGTTTCTTCGTATCGTTTAATACCGTATGCATCAATTAATTTACGAATCGGCGCAAACTGTTCTCCTAATTCTGGTGGTGTCTTTTGACGTCCACCTTTATACTCACCATACTTTTCATGTCTAAACGTCTTTTTACCTGCGTCAAACGCAATTAAAAAGTGAGTCGGATTTTCTTCACGTATAATTTTATCTAATATTTTTTGAAAACCAAAAATAGCATTCGTATGCAGTCCACTTTGGTTACTTAAAAGTGGAAGTCCATAAAATGCACGAAATGCTAAACTATTACCATCTATTAAAATTAACTTATCCATAGTAAGTCTCCCTCAACTTGTTATTAGTTTCATTATACAAGTCGAATAGTTTCTTTCCAAATTAAAAAAACACGTCCGAAGACGTGTTTTTATGGATATACGATCGGCGCGTTTGGTCCAAGTGGTAATCCAAGTAGCATCCAAACGATTAGGAATATTGACCATGTGATTAAGAAAAATATTGAGTACGGTAGCATAATTGAAATTAATGTTCCGACTCCGATATCTTTTACATATTTATTGGCAAACGCGATAATGACTGCGAAGTACGTCATTAATGGTGTAATGATGTTTGTACTTGAGTCTGCGATACGATATGCCATTGTCGTTAATTCTGGTGAGTAACCGAGTTGCATTAATATTGGAACGAATATCGGTGCCATCATCGCCCATTTAGCTGATGCACTTCCGATGAATAAGTTAATGAATGCTGTAACTAAAATGAACCCTATAATTAAAGGAATCCCTTTTAAGTTTAAACTCTCAAGTAATTCTGCACCATAAACACCGATTACCATACCGATGTTACTTTCGGCGAAATATGCAACGAATTGACCAGCAGTAAATGCAAGTACGATAATAGTACCCATCGTGTTCATCGTATCTGTTAACTGATGCGCGACGTCTTTTTCACCTTTAATTGTTTTTGTAACAAGACCATAAACGAGACCAGGGATAAAGAATAAAATCGCAATGATTGGTACTAAGCTTGACATGAATGGAGATTGAATAATCTGATCCATGTAACTTCCTTCATCTCCACGCATTGGTGAGAATGGGAATGCGACGAGTAAAGAAACAAGTAGTACTGAAACAATAATTGAAATAAATGCGTAAAGTAATCCTTTTTTCTCTAAATCGTTTAACGCATGCATATCTTCTGAATCATCTGTGTTTAAATATTTAGAGTCATACGTACCTAGACGTGGTTCGACGATTTTATCTGAAACGAACCAACCGACTAACGTTAACACGAACACACTCGCTGCGATAAAGTAATAGTTCATCGCGACGTTCATCGTCTCAACGTACGCTGGATCGATCATTTTAGCTGCGTCCATTGAAAGTTCTGCGAGCATCGCATCCGTACCACTTAGTAAGAGGTTCGCACTAAACCCTGCAGATACCCCAGCAAACGCTGCAGCAAGTCCTGCGATTGGGTGTCTACCAAGTGCTAAGAAAATAACTGCCCCTAGTGGTGGTAATACAACGTATCCTGCGTCACTTGCGAGTGACGACATAATCCCTGCAAACACTAACCCTGCAGTAATTAAAGACTTCGGAATTGCTAAAATAAAACCACGTAACGCTGCAGAAATTAAACCAGAGCGTTCTGCGATACCAATACCAAGCATCGTTGTAAGTACGACACCTAATGGTGCGAAGTTGATAAAGTTATCGACCATATTTTCAAATATATATGTAATTCCGTCTTTACTTAATAAGTTATTGACCTCAATGATTTCGTTTTTGTCACCTGGATGCGCGACTGAAATTCCTATCGCAGATAAAATCGCAGAAGCGACTAATGTTAAAACTGCTAGCAGGAAAAACAAAGTCACAGGGTGTGGTAACTTATTCCCAGATTTCTCAACGAAGTCGAGAAACTTCTGGAACACGCCACCCTTTTTATTAATGTTCTCCATATATAAACCCCCATTAAAAGTATATATCTGTCTATTCTGTCAGAAAATATACAATATTTCAATAGGGGTTTAAGTATATCTCATATTCAAATGTTTAATTGAACTTCCTTTTCTCGTACTCTTCTAATCCTTCATTTCTAAGAATACAAGCCGGGCACTCTCCACACCCTGATCCTTTTATACCGTTATAACACGTGAGCGTTTCATTTTTAACATAATCAAATACACCGAGTTCATCTGCCATTTCCCACACTTCACTTTTATCCTTATCCATAAGTGGTGTGTCAATTTTAATATGACGATCGAGTCCTAGATGTATCGCATGCTCTAACGCTGTAACAAAGTCACTTCTACAATCCGGATAACCACTAAAATCAGTTTCACTGACACCTGTTACAATCGTATCAGCACCGATTTGATACGCCGCGATACTCGCGATATTAAAAAATAATATGTTTCGACCAGGGACAAATGTATTCGGCACGTCACCATCTGATTTTATGTCGATATCTCTCGTTAACGCATTTTCTGTTAAATCGTTAATTAACGATACATCGATACAAGTGTTTTTTACGTTAAAATCTTTTGCGATTTTTTGAGCGATTTCAACTTCTTCAGCGTGTCTTTGATTATAGTGAAACGTGATTGTTTCTACTTCATCGTAATGTTTTAATGCGTATGCTAAACATGTCGTACTGTCTTGACCACCACTAAATACAATTAATGCTTTAGACATATAAACTTCCTATCTATTATCAATTATTTCAGGATACATATCGTGTTCAAAAAGACGTTTTTCAGCCATTTTTTCAAATTTCGTTCCTGGTTTACCGTAGTTTGCATATGGATTCGATTGAAATTCCACCTCGCGGTGTGAATTTACCCCACACTTCAATATATTTTGGATCCATTAAGTCGATTAAATCTCTCATAATCGTGTTCACAGCTGCTTCATGAAAGCCTCCATGATTTCTATAGCTAAATAAGTATAACTTTAAAGATTTACTCTCTACCATTTTAATATCCGGGATATAACTAATATAAATCGTTGCGAAATCTGGTTGATTCGTCATCGGACACAGTGTCGTAAATTCTGGACAATTAAACTTCACCATATAATCCATTTCAGGATGACTATTATCAAACGTCTCTAACACACTGTTATCATACGTTGTCGGATATTGAACATTTTGATTTCCGAGTAATGTTAAGTCTTTCATCGTGTCGTCTTTCATTATAATTCTCCTTTAATTATAGTCTTATCCAGTATATAAGAAACAAATAAAAAATAGAACCACTGATGTGGTTCTATATACTCTCTATTACATGTTTTCTACTAATAAGTCACCGAACTCAGAAGTTTTCACTTCTGTTGCATTGTCCATTAGTCTCGCGAAGTCGTATGTGACTGTTTTGTTAGCAATTGTCGTTTCCATAGATTTGTTAATTAACTCAGCTGCTTCTTTCCAACCGAGGTGTTCTAACATAAGTACTGCAGATAAAATTACTGATGACGGGTTCACAACGTCTAAACCAGCATATTTAGGTGCTGTACCATGAGTCGCTTCAAAGATTGCATGTCCTGTGTCGTAGTTAATGTTCGCACCTGGTGCGATCCCTACTCCACCAACTTGTGCTGCAAGCGCGTCAGAGATGTAGTCTCCGTTTAAGTTCATCGTTGCAACAACTGAGTGATCTAATGGATTTAATAGAATTTGTTGTAAGAAGATATCTGCGATTGAGTCCTGGATAATGACCTTACCTGCTTTAACCGCTTCATCTTGTGCTTTGTTTGCAGCTTCTTTACCTTCTTTTTCAACGATTCTATCGTATTCATCCCATGTGAATACTTTGTCACCATATTCTCTTTCAGCTAACTCGTAACCCCATTTTTTAAATCCACCTTCAGTGAATTTCATGATGTTACCTTTATGAACGAGTGTAACAGTCGGTTTATTATGCTCTAGTGCATATTCAATTGCGGCTCTAATTAAGCGTTCAGAACCTTCTTTAGATACTGGTTTAACACCAATTCCAGATGTTTTTGGGAAACGAATGTTAGTCACATTCATTTCATCTTGTAAGAAGTTGATCAGCTTTTTAGCATCATCGCTACCTGATTCAAACTCGATACCTGCGTATATGTCTTCAGTGTTTTCACGGAAAATCGCCATATCGACGTCTTCAGGATTTTTAACTGGTGATGGTACACCGCTGTAATGTCTTACTGGACGTAAGCATACGTAGAGATCAAGTTGTTGTCTTAACGCAACGTTTAATGAACGGATACCTCCACCGATTGGTGTAGTAAGTGGTCCTTTAATTGCGATTAAGTACTCACTAATTTTGTCGAGTGTATCTTGTGGTAACCACTCGCCAGTTTTATCGAATGCTTTTTGTCCTGCGTAAACTTCTAACCATTCAATTTTCTTTTCACCGTTGTACGCTTTTTCAACAGCGCTATCGATTACTTTTTTAGCTGCTGGCCAAATATCTTTACCGATTCCGTCTCCTTCAATAAAAGGAATAATTGGTGTGTTTGGTACGTTTAAAACGCCGTCTTTTAAAGTAATTTTCTCTGCCATTATATAATCTCCTTTATGTGTATAAAATTATCTACTTTCAATTGGTTCGTATTTTCTACTCGTATATCCAGTGTACTCTGCGCGTGGACGAATGAGTCGGTTATTTGCATATTGTTCTAACATATGTGCAAGCCAACCTGACGTACGGCTGACAGCGAATATTGGAGTAAATAAATCATGTGAAATACCCATTGAGTGATACACTGATGCACTAAAGAAATCGACGTTTGGTAATAACCCTTTTTCTTCTTCTACAATTTCAGCAATGCGTGTAGACATTTCGTATAATTCAGGCTCACCTGTCTCTTCAGTTAACTTACGAGACATTTCTTTTAAGTACTTCGCACGCGGATCTCCTTCTTTATACACGCGATGACCGATACCCATAACTTTTTCTTTGTTTTCAAGTTTTTTATGGATGTATTCGTCAACTTTATCTAAACTACCGATTTCAGTTAACATGTTCATCACTTGTTCGTTTGCTCCGCCGTGAAGTGGTCCTTTTAATGCTCCAATCGCAGCAACTGTTCCTGAATATAAGTCAGATAACGTCGCAACACATACGCGAGCAGTAAATGTCGATGCGTTAATTTCGTGATCAGCATGTAAAATAAGTGCCTTTTCCATCGCTTCGACTTGTACATCTGTCGGTTCCTCACCGTATAACATATATAAGAAGTTTTTAGCAAAGCCGTATTCTTCTTTAGGTTTAACAACATCTAAACCTTTTCTAAAGCGGTCAAAGTTAGCAACAATCGCAGGAATCGCACCTTGAATACGGATTGATTTATTCATGTTTGCTTCTTCAGTTAAAATATCCGCTTCATCATCAAGCATACCTAGATATGAGATTGACGTTCTTAATGCAGCCATCGGCTGATTACCTGTTTTAGCGAAAATTTTAAACACTTCTTCGTCTTCATGAGCGAGTGACATATATTTAAATAAGTCCGCTTCAAATTGTTTTAACTCTTCTTCGTTTGGTAAGCGGTCGTTCCATAGTAAATAAACGACTTCTTCAAACGATGCATTTTCGGCTAAGTCATCAATTTCATAACCAGCATACGTTAGCTGAGTTCCGATAATTGAACTAATTCTTGACTCTCCAATTACTACACCTTCTAAACCAGCTTTCATTTCAGGCATAGAATTTAACCCCCCATATATCTTTAAACGATTTATTTAATTTCATTATAGCAAACTTTGTATATAGGTGCTTACGTTTAATTCATACACTTATTTGTGAATTTTATATCAAAAACTATTGTGACGATTGATATAGAACGGTCTTAAAACTTAAAATCACTAACATTTTTAATCATAACTAAAAATTAAGTTTCTTATACTTTTTAATAAGTTTAATTTATAACCAAAAAGAGAGTAGATAAACTACTCTCCTTTAGGTACTTCTATTTGTTCAACTTCTCCAATGTTTTCAAATGTTGCGAAGCCTTTAATATCATAATTTTCTTTATCATCTCTTAAAGTGCCTTCGACATCTGCACGCACAACCTTATAGTCAGCATTCACTTGAAGCGTTAATGATAAATTTTCAACATCATAATCTTGTAAATTAGATGCAAGTTCATTACTAAATATAGATAAATCTTCAATTGTCAGTAAATCGTAAGTAATGACGTAAACATCTTTATCTGTCTTAAGATCGCCTTTTGGTAATTCTTTAAGTTTTTCAACGAGCTCCCTATACGTTAACGGATTTAGTTCAATGTCACTCGTTTCAAATTCACCATTTGTTAAGACATTCTTTTCACCATTTACATCATATAATGTAAACACCGAGTCAGACGTATCAACTTCAAACTTTACATTTTCATCGTTATCAATAGTAACTATAAAGTTTAATTCGTCTTCATCATTCATCGTAAGCGTCCCACGCTCTTCATAAGAAATCACATCTTGGTTGTTCGCGACAACTTCGTCGATTAACGATTCTGACGTCATAGATTTATCTTGTTTAACTTCTTTTACTTCTTCTTCACCATCATTACTATTACTACATGCACTTAATAGTAAAGTTGCTGAAAAAATGCTTATGACAAGCTTTTTCATTCGGATCCTCCTTAATTACAGTACGTCTGCATGTCCACTATAAACGACATGCTGTTCACTGTCGACAGTAACTTTCATGCCTGGTTTTAATATATCAAACGCATCTGTTGCTCCAACGATTGTCGGTAACTCTAAATTTAAACCGACGATTGCTCCAGGACTTGTTAAACCACCTTCAACAGTAATTAACCCTGCCGCTTTAACTAAGTGAGGTGTCATTATACCATCAACTTTTTCTAGTAAAACGATTTTTCCTGTCGTATCAATTTTAGCAAGTTCATCATATGATTTCGCCATAACTACTTCACCGTAGCCTGTTAATTTTCCTATTCCTTGAGCGGTGATTAACGTATCTCCAACGACGTGTAACTTCATTAAGTTTGTCGTTCCAGCTTGTCCAGTCGGCACACCGGCTGTGATAATAATTAAATCACCTTCATTAGCGTATCCTTTTTCAACGACAGATTGCACTGAACCGTTTAATACTTCATCTGTATTACTCAGCTTTTTTGAAACAATCGGTTGAACACCCCATACGAGTCCAAGTTGTCTAGCGACGTGGTCATACGGAGTGACTGCGATAATATCACACTGTGGACGATATTTAGAAATCATTTTTGCAGTATGTCCAGATTCAGTTGCCGCAACAATTGCACGGCAGTTTAAGTTTAACGCAGTATGTGCTGCGGAAACTCCAATTGCTGTCGTAACTGTAGTATCTTGGACTTTCGTACGATCTGATAATAGCTTCTTATAGTCTTGTGCTGCTTCACTTGACTTCGCAATGTTTGCCATCGTTGTTACAGCTTCTACTGGATATTCACCAGCTGCTGTTTCTCCTGATAACATGACTGCGTCACTTCCGTCGTAAATTGCGTTCGCAACGTCACTCGCTTCTGCACGTGTACAGCGTGGATTATGTTGCATTGAATCTAACATTTGTGTTGCTGTAATGACTGGTTTCCCTGCAAAGTTACATTTTTTAATAAGCTCTTTTTGAGCAAGTGGTACAGCTTCTGTCGGAATTTCAACACCTAGATCTCCACGAGCAACCATTAAACCGTCTGATACGAGTAATATATCATCGATATTATCAATACCTTCTTGGTTTTCAATTTTAGGTATGATTTTAATGTAGCTACCGTTATTACCTTCGAGTAGTTCACGAATTTTTAATACGTCATCTTTTTTACGGATAAATGACGGTGCGATGAAATCTACTTCGTTTTCAATACCAAATAAAATGTCACTTTCATCTTTTTCAGTCATCGACGGTAAGTTCACTTTAACTTGAGGAACGTTTACACCTTTTTTATTTTTTACTTCACCTTCATTTAGAACTGTTGTATGAATAACTTCGTTATCATAATCAAGCGCATCGATTTTTAACGTAATAATTCCGTCATCGATTAAAATCTCGTCTCCTACTTTTACATCGTGAATCAGACCATTATAAGAAATCGATATTTTTTCAGAATCACCAAGCACTTCATTCATATGAACGGCAAGCTTTTGATTTTTAACAAGATGAACAACATCGTCTTTCATATTGTGCGTTCTAATCTCAGGACCTTTTGTATCGAGTAGAATACCGATATGTTTTTCAAGCTTTTTTGAAACTTTTCGAATCCTCTTAATACGATTTAAATGCTCTTCATGGTCTCCGTGTGAAAAGTTCAGTCTCGCGATGTTCATACCAGCGCGCATTAATTTTTCTAATGTTTCTTCACTTTCTGATGCTGGCCCAATCGTACAAATTATTTTAGTTCTACGCATAATATCCTCCTAAATAGATAGCTCATTAATTATATCAATGAGTGATATATCAATTTTCTTTTCATGATTTAAAACCGTGTCGTAATCGACATGTTTTATTGAATTCTGTGTTAAGTACACCATTTGTCCAGATTGTCCTTCTAGTAATAAATTGACAGCTTCATATCCGAATCGAGAAGCAAGTATACGGTCTTTTGAAGACGGTCGTCCCCCTCTTTGAATGTGTCCAAGGACACTAATTCGTGAATCTATATTTAATTGTTCACTTAATAGTTTACTACATTTTTCTGCAGACATAACCCCTTCTGCAACGATTATTATCGAATGTGTTTTCCCACGTTCAATCCCTCGTTTAATTTTTGTAGCAACGTCGTTAATATTATATGGTACTTCTGGTATTAAAACCGACTCTGCACCACTTGCGATGCCGCTATATAATGCGAGCATTCCACTATCTCTACCCATAACTTCAATAATAAATGTACGTTCGTGGCTCGTTGCTGTATCTCTTATTCTATCGACGGCTTCAACGACTGTGTTTAATGCTGAATCAAATCCAATGGAGCTTTCAGTAAATGGAATGTCGTTATCAATTGTTGCTGGAATCGATATTGTTTTAATTCCGTGTTTTTCAAGTGCATACGCACCTCTAAACGTCCCGTCTCCTCCGATAACAACGAGTCCTTCTATTTCAAATTCTTTTAAAATTTTAACTGCAATTTGCTGTATTTCTTCATCTTTAAATTCGTTACAGCGAGCAGAATATAATGCCGTTCCACCACGCTGAATAATATCACCGACGTCGGATAATTCCATGCGTATAATGTCTCCACGGAGCAAACCTAAAAAGCCGTGGGAGATTCCAAACACTTCTAAACCTCTATTAATACTCGTACGTACGACAGCTCGAACTGCTGCGTTCATACCAGGTGCATCTCCACCACTAGTTAATACTGCGATACGTTTCACAATTACACGCTTCTTTCTATTTATAAAAATAACTCTCTTACTAAGTATTCTACTTAAAAGAGAGTTAAATTTGTATTAATTATCTTCAACTTTAAAATCACCGATCGCCATATACTTTTCAAATCGTACATCAAGACGTGATGAATCGTCGATTTCACTTAATTGTTCAAGACCATTTATAATCGCTTCTTTTGTTTGTTTATATACGAACGGTTTGTCGACGTGTGCGCCACCTTCAGGTTCTTCAATTACAAAATCAGCAACGCCTAACTCGTAAAGGTCTGCAGCTGTTAACTTTAATGATTTTGCTGCTACTTCTTTTAACGATGCATCTTTAAATAAAATACTCGCAGCACCTTCAGGAGAAATGACTGAATACGTACTGTTTTCTAGCATATAAAGATGATCACATACGCCAATTCCTACCGCTCCTCCAGATCCACCTTCACCGATAACAATAGAAATGATCGGGACGTTAAATCCAGCCATCTTTACGAGGTTTTTAGCAATCGCTTCACTTTGTCCGCGTTCTTCTGCTTCTTTACCTGGATACGCACCTTTCGTATCGATAAATGTAACGATTGGACGTTTAAACTTTTCTGCTTGCTCCATTAACCTGAGTGCTTTACGGTAACCTTCAGGATGTGGCATACCGAAGTTGCGTTTAATGTTTTCTCTTGTCGACATCCCGCGTTGGTGACCGATAACAGTCACTGGTGTGCCGTTAATGCTTGCGACACCACCGATAATTGCACGGTCATCTCCATACGCACGGTCTCCAGCAAACTCGATAAATTCATCGCAAATTGCTTCGATGTATTCTAACGTCGTTGGACGCTCTAACTTTCTAGCAAGCTCTACTTGCTGCCAAGGTGTTAGTGTGCGTGTCATCATCTTAATTTTATCGTTTAGTGCATCGATTTCTTTTGATAAATCGATATTGTTTTTTTCTTCATAACCTTTTAACTCTTCGATTCTGTCTTTTAAATCTTGTACAGTATCTCTTCTCGTTTCAGACATACACTCACCCCTAACTATGCAACCTTAATATTTGAGCTAATACAGATCTCATTTCCGTTCGGTCTACCACTTTGTCGAGTTGACCGTGTTCGATTAAAAACTCTGCCGTTTGGAAATCTTTCGGCAATTTCTCTTTGATCGTCTCTTCAATTACTCGGCGCCCAGCAAATCCAATTAACGCACCGCTTTCCGCTAAGTTAATATCACCGACAGATGCAAAAGACGCACTGACTCCACCTGTTGTTGGATGCGTCATATATGCGACATATAATAGTCCGTGACTAGAATGGCGCTCTATCGCTACAGATACTTTTGCCATCTGCATTAACGATAAAATACCTTCTTGCATTCTCGCTCCACCACTTGCTGTGAACACGATGACGGGTAAACGATGGTCCGTTGCATAGTTAAATGCTTGTGCGAGCATTTCACCAACCGCACTTCCCATACTACCCATGCGGACGCGTGTATCCATCACAGCGATCACGACTTCGTGTCCGTCAATTTCACCATGTGCAACACGAAGCGCTTCATTGAGTCCCGTTCGACGTTTATCGTTTTCTAATTTTGACACGTAGTTCGGGAAGTTTAATGGGTTTTTCGATGTAATATTTGTGAATAATAACTTTTTACTATTTTTATCGAATAATGCGTCGAGACGCTCGTCACTAGTGATTGGGAAATGATACTCACATTTTGGACACACGTGGACATTACTCACTAACTCTTTTGTATAGAGTAAGCTTTTACATTGTGGGCATTTTGTCATTACTGGTTCTGAATCTTTATATGTTCCTTTTTTGGTCGGTTCGTTTACTTTTTTGTTAAGTTTATAAAATAAGTCTTTTAACATAATTTCCCCTCGACATTTTGTTAATCTGTATATTTTTTAATGATTGTATAAATTGTAGATAATATTAAATTATCCGATTCTTCAACCGTTTTTTTGCCGTCATATTTTTCATCGATATATCGTTCGAATAATTCGTTGATTTCCATTAACTCATCACGTTGTGCATCCGTTTTAATTAAAAATCGTCCGATGATATCAAATAATCGATGTTCTTTAAAATCAGCGAGATATGTACCTTCTCCAATTTTCACGTGAACGACACCTAACATTTCTAACGCTCTTAAAGCTTCACGTACACTTTGACGCGAAACGTTTAGCTCTTCTTTTAAATATCGTTCACTTGGAAGTCGGTCTCCAGGTTGAATATTCGTCTCACGAATGATTTTTTCTAGTTCAGTTAAAATATATTCAAATCTAGTTTTCTGGTTCATTTTATACCTGCCATTTCAGTGGTCGTACCACTGATAATAACATGATTTAAATTTTCAAGCAATTTTCATTTCATAAAACGTACATTTTCTTTTCCTAACAGATTAATAAGTCGATTTAAATTGTTATGTTGCATGTGTCCAAGTTTCGTTTGTTCCATATCAAAAACTGGAATTCCTTCCGATGATAACAGCTTTTTAAACTGCGTATCTTCGTAATTTCTTACATAGACATACTTCGTATCTTTAATATAATTTCTTATAAAATCATCCACTATATAAACCCTAGAGATGATTAATTGTTTTTTACCTCTGTACTCATCCATCCGACCGTCGATTACGAGTATATCTTGTTGAAGTTTTGATAAGTTGATCATATAGTCTTTCGGGAAAAGTACCGCATCCATTTCAGTATGCCCGTCTGTGATTGATACGTAAGCCATGTCGTCATTTTTCTTCGTTCTTATTTGTCTCACACTAAGTATAGAAACGAGAAAAATACCTCGTTGTTTATTAGACTTATGATCGAGTAATGAAAACGGAATATATTGAACATCATTATGTTTTGTAATGATTGGATGCTCTGAAATATTAAATCCAAGCATTTCGATTTCTCCATCGATGAGTTCTTGTTGGGCCATTTCTTCGACGTCTTCATCCTCAGGGCGAATTATTGTTAAACCGAGCACCATGTCGAGTAAATTAATTTGGTCTACGCCATCCTTAATGGAATCTAATGCTTTTTTAGATTGTTGTAATAACGACTTTCTCGAGCGATTAAAGTCATCGAACGCACCTGAAAGAATTAAAGCGCGAAGTTGTCTTTCGTTTAATCTTATACCTAACTGATTCATGCGTGATACAAAATCGTACACGTCTTCAAACTGTTTCTCTTTTCTTGCTTCAACAATTGCATTTGAGATATCTTTCGTTATATATTTAATCATCGAAAATCCGAGACGTAATCCGTCTTTGCTCGTATTGTTATAAAACGACTCATGAATACTTGGTCGTTTTATTTGAACCTTTAATCGTTTTAACTCACGTAACGTATTTGCAAGTTTTTCTTCTTTCGTCTTATGGTCAAGCAGCATGACCGCATAAAACTCTTCCGGGAAATGTGCTTTTATATACGCCATTCTGTACGTAATTAACGCATAGACGAGCGCGTGACTTTTTGGAAAACCGTAATCTGCGAATTTTAAAATTAAATCAAATAAGTGTTCACTCACTTCACGGCTATAGTGATTCCTCTCAGCGCCTTCAATGAACTTACTTTTTTCACGCATTAACTCGTCGCGGTTCTTTTTCGCCATCGCGCGTCGTGTAATATCCGCTTCTTGCAAACTAAACCCTGCAATTTTTCGAGTCGTCTGCATAATTTGCTCCTGAAATATCATGACTCCGTACGTATCTTTTAAAATTTCTTTTAAATCATCATGCGGATAAACGACCTTTTTTGAAGAATGTTTAATGTCGATGATATGGTCGATTTGTTCCATCGGACCTGGTCTGTACATCGCAAGAACGAGCGCAAGATCGAGTAAACTATTTGGTTTGTATCGCTCGATTACTTTCGTAATTCCATCAGATTCTAATTGGAATATACCAGCCGTCATTCCAGCAGATAATAGTCGAAATGTTTTTTTATCGTCTAAAGGTATTTTATTTACGTCAAAATCGTGATTACGTGTTTTGATACGGGTACTCATATAGCGAATTAACGATAGCGTCTGTAAACTTAAGACGTCGATTTTTAAAAGCCCGACCTTTTCACAGTCTTCCATCGGCCACTGACTTATGACACCTGTTTCATTAAACATGATTGGTATTTCTTCGTTTAAAGGATTTCTACCAAGCAGTACCCCACTTGCATGAATTGAAGTGTTTCGTGGTAAGTTTTCTATTTTTAATGCGTATTTTTTTAACAGCTTATATTTAACATTTGTTTCAATTAAGTTGTTAAACCTTTCAGAGTTAAACGCTTGTTCCAGGTCAACATTATTTTCATCGATAATGTTTGATATTTCTTTTAGTTCACTGTCATTAAAGCTAAATATACGCCCCACTTCACGCGCAACACTTTTAGCTGTCATATTGTTATAAGTTAAAATGTTCGCAACGTGCATTTCGCCGTATTTTTGCTGTAAATACTCGATTACTTTCGGACGATCGACAGATGCAAAGTCGATATCGATATCTGGCATCGTGACACGCTCTTCGTTTAAAAATCGTTCAAATAGTAAATCGTACTCAATCGGATCAATGTCAGTAATATCGAGTAAATACGCGACTAAACTCGCCCCAGATGATCCACGACCTGGACCGACATAAATTTCATTATTTTTACAATATCTGACGAGATCTGAAACGATTAAAAAATAATCTGCGAATCCCATGTTGACGATTGTTTTATATTCTTTATTTAATCGGTCACGGTAGGCGTCTGTCATATGACCAATTTTACGTTTTATCGCATCTTTTAATTCATCTTTTAATAACTCTTCACTTGAACCTTCCGTAAACTTCGGTAGTGTATATTCGACTTTTGGCATATAGACGTCACATTTATCGACGATTTCTTTGTTCGTTTCTAAGTAATCACTATATTTAGCGACATCCGCTTGTAGTTTAATAAAGTCGTCACCGTCTGATTCGTTTAAATACTGTAAGTCTATTTTTTCATTTTCTTTAATGGCATTTAATACGTTAACGACTGCAGCATCACTTTTTTTATAGTAATAGCTCGGACGAATGTAGGCTTTTTTATACGCACTATTAACAGTATGGGCAGTATATTTATCCTCGTCAGGGATGTTTATATATTCAAAGATGTTAAGTCCTTCATCATTTTTAAGAACCGCAATACAGTCTGTAATATCGCTTAGAAATGATAATGGAATGACTTCAGTTTTTTTATAACTAATTCTAGAAGATAGTTTAGATAGAAAATAAAAACCTTTTAAACTTTTTGCATACAACACAATATCGCTCGTCTTAAAATCATCTTCTATACTAATCTCTAGTCCAACGATAGGTTTTATATCATTTGTCTGTGCTTTTTGTAAAAACTCATATGCACCGTGCATACTATTGAAGTCCGTAATCGCAACAGAACACTGGTCGTCTTCTTTTAAAATATTTATAAGGCGATCAATTTGAATATTACTATTTAAAAATTCATAGCTACTATGCACATTTAAATTGATCATTCGTATTCACTCCGCCTCTTATAATTTTTCTTCTAACTTTTCAATTAACAGCTGTAAATCTTCTCTTCTTCTGAAACGAACGCCACTTGCGTGTTTGTGTCCGCCACCACCAAAATGTTGCGCAACGTCATTAATCGGCACATCTTTAGAACGTAGACGTACACGGATATCATTTTCTGTTTCAAGTGCCATAAACCAAACTTTAACTTCTTCAACTTCTCTAAACACATTCACTTGTAACGCAGCATTCGCCTCATCTACCCCGTACTTTTCACGGTCTTCAATCGACACAAAGACACTGAGTACACCTCTATCTGTTAAGTTAAAGTTGCTGATTAAAAACCCAGTAAATTTAAAGTCTTCTAACGATTTTTTGTACAGTTCTAGTAATAGACTATTCGTGTCTAAACCCCCTTTAGAAATGTCACTCATGACGTCATAAGTCGTTTCATGTGAATTATATAAAAATCGACCAGTGTCTCCGACAATTCCTAAATACGCGAGTGACTTAACGTCCTCATTAATAGCGTCACTATCAAATAACGATAAAAACATATATAACAGTTCACACGTTGAAGACACAGATGTTTCTACGATATTAACATCTCCGTATGGCTCGACATTTGGATGGTGGTCGATTTTAATAACGTACTGACCATTTCTATAATCTCCGTCGTAGTCGATTCTTTCGACGTTAGCCGTGTCTAAAATAATAACGAGATCTTCGTTAGTAATTTCGCCATCGTCAAGTTCACCCATAAATTCTAAGTTCTCTTCAGTACTTCCGAGAGCGCGTACTTTTTTCTCTGGAAACTTATTGAGTAAAAACTTTTTTAAAGCGAGTTGAGATCC
Source organism: Nosocomiicoccus massiliensis (assembly GCF_002871345.2). Classification (NCBI taxonomy): domain Bacteria; kingdom Bacillati; phylum Bacillota; class Bacilli; order Caryophanales; family Staphylococcaceae; genus Nosocomiicoccus; species Nosocomiicoccus massiliensis. The sequence goes on from NZ_CP136964.1 coordinate 527,412, forward strand.
TAAAGCATCTGGATCCGGACGAATATGTCGTAAAATCACAATCGAATTTGCGGATTCAATTTTTTGAAACGCTTCATTTTTATATTGATTTAGTGATGATAATTGGTTTAAAAATTTGTTAAACATATAAAAAACACCTCAGTAATAGTTGTGATATTCCTTTTAAGCAATTATACTACAGTAGAATGGAGTTGTAATAATGAGCACTGGTTTTCAATTGTTAATTACTACATTAGTCACAGCGCTAATCGTAAGTTTCTTAATGTTCTTCATCTACAAAGTACGTCAAATTCGTACGAAACGTGACGTGAGAAAAGCTTACTATAACGCGATGGCTAGATTATGGTTTGGCGTGTTTTTAATCATCTTCGGTACAAACTCAATCGTTCAGTTTAATACGGTTGTGACATATATAATCGGTGGTATTTTTATCGCTTTAGGAATTATTAACGTGACACACTTTAACAAAGCACGTAAATACTTTAAATCAAACTTACCGATTGAAGATGAAGCATACGACAAACTCAATAAACAATAAGATTATGTAGAAACCATCTAATAAAAAAGTTAGGTGGTTTTTTTAAATTTTAAAATGACAATAGCGTAATTTTTTTATATGATTAATATATCACTGATTTGTAAGGAGTTTGTTATGGAACGTATTTATACTGGTAAAACGAAAGATGTATTTAAAGATACGAACGGAGATATCGTCCTCTATTTTAAAGATGATATGACAGGTAAAGACGGAGTGTTTGATCCAGGTGAAAACCAAGTTGGTCTGACTGTAGAAGGTTCAGGTCGTGCTGGATTAGAAATGACATCTCACTTCTTTAACATTTTAAAAGATAAAAATATCCCAACACACTACATTTCAAGCGACTTAGATAAAAAAGAAATGCGCGTAAATGAAATCGAAAACTTCGGAGATGGATTAGAAGTCATCTGCCGATACGTTGCGGTTGGTAGTTACTACAGACGCTATGGTAAATACATTGAAAACGGCACAGTATTAAAATCACCTGTCGTAGAATTTACGTTAAAAGACGATGAACGACAAGATCCAGTCGCATCAAAAGAAACGCTCGATATATTAGGACTCCTCACAAACGAAGAGTACGACGAAATCGAATCACTCACGATCCAAATTTGTGACATCATTAAATACGAGCTACTCAAAAAAGGCTTAGAACTCTACGACATTAAACTCGAATTCGGTAGAGATAAAGAAACAGGCGACATCTTATTAATCGACGAAATCTCTGGTGGAAACATGCGCGTTTATAAAGGCGACGAAAATATCCACCCACTTGATATCGGTAAGATTTTATTTAACTAATTAGAACTAAAATAAAAACACCCCAACCCGCGACGTGATCTAACACTTCGCCTCGGTGATGGGGTGTTTTATCTTGTTTTTAAAAAAACTATTGCTGTGGTGTTTCGTGTTAAAAATCTGGTCTTTTTATATATTTATTCTTCTTAAGAATGAAAATACTACTTTCGCCAAATATATTTAACAAAAATTTCCTGATTTTGTTAGATATCCGGATATATTTAACAAATTTCAGACTCAACGCCCCATTTTTGTTAAATATAATTTTTTATCTAACATATTTGGCAGGCCGTAGCGAATTTTTGTTAATTATCCTAATATATTTAACAAAATTTCATCTGCACGGCATATTTTTGTTAATAAGGATGAAAAGCCCGGTTTCGATTGTGTAATTAATCTCTAAATTAATATAAACGCCCTCTCGCCGAAATTTAATTAACAAAAATTTCGCGATTTTGTTAGATATCCTGATTTATTTAACATATTTCAAACTCCACGTCTCATTTTTGTTAAATATAATTTTTTATCTAACAAATTTTGCCCGCCACAGCCGATTTTTGTTAATTATCCTAATATATTTAACAGAATTTCAGCTAAATGATGCATTTTTGTAAATAAGGATGAAAAGCCCGGTTTCGATTGTGTAATTAATCTCTAAATTAATATAAACGCTCTTTCGCCGAAATTTAATTAACAAAAATTTCCTGATTTTGTTAGATATCCGGATATATTTAACAAATTTCAGACTCAACGCCCCATTTTTGTTAAATATAATTTTTTATCTAACAAATTTCGCCCGCCACAGCCGATTTTTGTTAATTATCCTAATATATTTAACAAATTTTCACCTACATGACTAATTTTTGTTAATTAAGATGAAAAAACACAAAGTCCACCCGACCTTAACCTCCAGATTATTTAAACGTCACCGCTTCACCTGGCTTTAAAATCTGGCACTCTGTTTTGAGCGCTTGTTTAAATTTTTCCGGATCTTGTTCAATTGGTGGGAATGTATTGTAATGTACAGGCACTACAACACGTGGCTGAATTAATTCGTCTGTTGCGTGAATCGCGTCGTTAATTCCCATTGTAAAGTGGTCACCGATTGGTACGAATGCAACATCAATCTCACCATTTAATGTATTGATGAGTTTTAAATCACTAAAGATTGCTGTATCCCCTACATGATATATCTTTTTATCGCCAAGAGTTAAAATGATTCCTGTAGGCATTCCGCCGTAATGAACGTTTCCGTCATCGTCTGTAAAGCTTGATGAATGGAATGCTTGCACGAATTTTACTTTGATACTATCAAAAGACTTCTCTCCTCCGATGTTCATACCTACCGTGTTTAATCCTTGAGTTTCTAAATATCCCGCTAATTCAACTGGCGCAATAACTGTTGCATCGTTGTTTTTAGCAATTTCAACCGTGTCTCCAACGTGGTCATTATGTGCATGAGTGAGTAAAATATAATCTACCTTTACGTCTTCAACTTTTAAATCTGTTAATTCATTTCCAGTGATGAAAGGATCGAAAATCCCTTTTACACCATCGTGTTCAAACTGAACGACTGAATGTCCGTGATACGTTACTTTTGTCATTATATTTCCTCCTTTATATACTGTATTTATAACCGAAATTTTAAAAGATTAACCATATAGATGTGCTATATTATGTTAGAGGTGTTGTTATGACTACTATTTTTAAAGTTAATTCATTGACTGAATCTGAGGACTTCGTATTTTTTACAAATCACCAATTAGAATCTAATCCACTCGTTGCAAAGATGTATAAAATGATGCATCAAAATTCGACTGTTCTAATTTCACTCAACTATTTAAATGAATTAGATCCTTTTATTATTCAAAACATTCATTATGAAACGATAAAAGAAACGGATAGCATCGATGGTTACGTGACGGATCAATGTATCGTCAAGAATGAATTAGACAGTAACTTTTTAAGAGAACTGTCAACGATGGTTAAGGATAAACACCTAATTATCGGCCCGTCGTTTTCCAATATCCCATACTTTTTACAGTCTAAAAATTTAGAGGTAGCCATTCAGCATAACGCAACTGCAGTCATGTATGATGTGAGAAATATAGATTTTAAAAACTATAACGAATTAAAGCCGCTCGCAAAACTAAAGTCATTTGCGAGAAAGCGTATTGAAATTATCCCAGTCGTTGAATCCGTAGAAAAAAGAGATGAGCTACTATCACTCATCCCTTTTCAAACAGTCTGTATATTAGATTAATGAATCAATTTCAACGTATTCTAAATCTTGTGCTTCTGCAACAGCTTTATAAGTCACGTGACCTTTATACACGTTGAAGCCTTCTTTAAGTCCTGCGTTACGTTTTGCCGCTTCTTCAGCACCTAAGTTTGCGATTTGAAGACCGTATTGTAACGTAGCGTTTGTTAATGCGATTGTTGACGTTCTAGGTACTGCACCTGGCATGTTCGCAACTGTGTAGTGAATTACACCGTGTTTCACGTACGTTGGGTCGTCGTGAGTTGTAATGCGGTCAGATGTTTCAAAGTTACCGCCTTGGTCGATTGCGATGTCAACAACGACTGAACCGTCACCCATGTTTTTAATCATTTCTTCAGTCACTAATACAGGAGCTTTTGCACCTGGAATTAACACTGAACCAATGACGACGTCACTCGACTCAACTTCTTTTTTAATGTTCATCGGTGTAGACATTAACGTCTGCACTGAATCACCAAATAACTCATCTAACTCTCTTAAACGATGTGGGTTTAAATCTAAAATTGTAACTCTCGCACCGAGTCCAACCGCAATTTTCGCTGCGTTTGTACCTGCGTTACCTCCACCGATAATCGTAACTTTACCACGGTCTACTCCAGGTACACCTGCAAGTAAAATACCACGTCCACCTTTAATTGCTGATAAATTTTCTACCGCCACTTGAGTTGCCATACGTCCAGCAACTTCACTCATCGGTTGTAATAGTGGTAATCCACCAAATCTGTCGACGATTGTTTCATAAGCAATCGCTGTAACCTTTTTATCAATTAACGCCTTCGTTAAGTCGACCTCTGGTGCTAAGTGGAAGTACGTAAAGATAATTTGGTCTTCTTTAAAGAAATCGAACTCTTCTTTAAGTGGTTCTTTAACTTTAACGACCATATCAACGTCCCATGCTTCTTTTGCTGATGAAACAATTGTTGCTCCTTTTTCTACATACTCTTCATTAGTGAAGAAAGAACCAACACCAGCATCAGATTCAATACGCACTTCGTGTCCTGCTTGGACAAATGCATATGCTGCATCCGGCGTAAGCCCAACACGGTTTTCGTTGTTTTTAATTTCCTTAGGTACACCAATAATCATGAAGTATAACCCCTTTTCTTTTGTTATGAAAACTCTTTCTTTATTTTATATTAACATACTCATTCATAAAAATGTTATCGTTATCATACAAAATTTGGTAAAATAAAATTAACAGTACAAGTTAGCAAATTTTAATTACTATTTGATTATTTTTAGTCGCTAAAGGGTATAGTGTACTGAAAGTTAAGGAGGAAATGACATGTTAGATTACAAAAACATTTTAATCGCAGTCGATGGATCACACGAAGCAGAGTGGGCATTTGAAAAAGCTGTTAACTTAGCTAAGAAAACGGACGCACGTTTAATCGTCGCAAATGTTATTGATACGAGAAGTTACGCATCAGTTGAAGCGTATGATCGTACGATTTCAGCACGTGCTAAAAACTTTGCAGATAAGCTTTTACAAGGCTATAAAGAAAAAGCACTGGCTGACGGTGTATTAGATGTCGTTACACTCGTAGAATACGGTTCACCGAAATCAGTGATTCCTAAAAAAATTGTTAAAGACACAAATGCAGACTTAGTTGTCGTTGGTTCTACAGGTTTAAACGCAGTTGAACGATTCATTATTGGATCGGTCTCTGAAGCTATTGTACGTCATGCACCATGTGATGTATTAGTTGTAAGAACTGAAACTTTACCTGAAGATTTTGAACCGACAGTCGCAACAGATGAGCTCGTTCAAAATGAAGTAAATTAATTCCCATGAAAATAGCCTCTACCTTTTAAAAAGTAGAGGCTTATTTTTATATTACTCCTTAAATAACACTTTTGTTTCTGTATATTCTTCGATACCAATCCAACCGATTTCTTTACCGATACCAGACTGTTTATAACCACCGAATGGTGCGGCTGGATTTCTTGCTGCACCGTTTATAATGATACTACCTGTGCGTAATTTTTTGGCAACGTCATATGCTTCTTCGTCATTTTCACCAAATACTGCACCATATAACCCGTACGTCGTATCATTTGCGATTTCTATCGCTTCATCGACATCGTTATAAGTGATAATCGATAAAACTGGTCCAAATATTTCTTCTTGGGCGATTTTAGTCTTGTTATCGACTTTCGTAAATACCGTCGGTTCGACGTAATATCCTTTGTCTTCACTTTCTACTCTACCGCCACCGATTAGTAACGTCGCTTCTTGTTTACCGCTGTCGATATAGTCATACACGCGGTCTTGAGCTTCTTTAGAGACGACTGGTCCAATCGTATTGTTTTCATCTTCAGGATTTCCAACACGTACGTTTTCTTCGACATATTGTTTAACATATCCTTCAACTTCTTCGAGTCGAGATTCTGGGATGATTAAACGCGTAAGTGCTGAACACGCTTGTCCTGCGTTGTTAATAATCGCGTCCATCGATTGTTTTACTGCTCTTTTAGCATCACCTTTAGGAAGTAAAATGTTCGGTGATTTTCCTCCGAGTTCTAAGTGTATGTTTTTAATATTACTTTTTGCTTGTTCATAAATGCCTCGACCTACTTTAGTAGATCCAGTAAATGAAATCATATCAACTTTTTCATGTCCAGTTAACGCATCTCCAACTTCACTACCAGACCCAGGGACGATATTAAATACACCTTTTGGAAGGCTTGTTTTATCTATCACTTCAGCAAGTAAAAATGCTGAAACTGGAGTTTTCGTACTCGGTTTTAGTACGACTGTGGCACCAGCGAGTAAAAGACATGTAAGTTTTCTTTGAATCTGATTCAGTGGGAAGTTCCATGGTGTTACTGCTGCTACAACACCTACACCTTCACGCACTAAATCAAATCCATCATGATGTTCAGTAAATTTTACTTTATCCGCGTTTTCAAGTGCGAGTGTCATCTCTTTGATTACTTGTTCCACCTGAGCTGATTTCGTGTAGTTATATGAACTTCCTAATTCTTGTCGAATGACTTTCTCAAAATCTTCTTGTCTCTCTTTAATACCGTTTAAAATTTCTTCAACGTATTTTTGACGCTCTTCATAAGACGTTTCATTGAAGCTTTTAAATGCACGTGCTGCTGCTTCGACTGCTTTATCGACGTCTTCACTATTTGCTTTAGCAACCGTTGTAAAAATTTCTTCTGTCGCTGGATTCTCAACTTCAATCACGTCAGACGTTGATGGTTTGACCCACTCGCCGTCAATATATATTTTGTCGTATTTCATTTCATAAACCCTCCTTAAGGTTTGTATTACTATTCTATCCGTTTAGTCATTTAAACAAACATCTGATTATTTTTGCCACGCTTCAACTGTTGATAAAAATTGTTTCATACTGTCTTTGTCTTTAAAATCAGGGATATCTCCGATTAAAACATCTTTATTATTTAATGCCACGTGCCCTTTTTTCAGAACGATTAACGACTTTTGACTTTTTTCGTCTTTAAAAATAGTCTTCGGTAAGTTTAAGAACATGAGTAACGTCACATCTTCTTTTATATACGTTTTAAACGTTTCTTGATTTTCGGTTAAGATGTTAGAAGGTACTGTAAAAATACCGATTCCGTCTTCTTTTGCTTTATTCATCCCCGCTTCAATCATTAAAAGATGCGCAAAGCTTTTACCTTCTTTAAACGCTGTCGTATACCCTTCAACCTCTACCGGATAAAAACCGACGGGTAAATCTCCAACGACTAAATCAACTGGCTCGATAAAGTTTTGTTCGATAATATTTTGTGGATATATCTTCATATGTGTCTCTAAAAACTCACATAGATTTGCATTTAATTCAGCGAGCGTCGGATCGATTTCGACACCGTTTAACTGTAATTCTGAATTTAACTCACTTAACGTCATCGATAAATGGCCAGATCCACTCCCGACATCTAACACCGAACCGCTACTATTTTCATTTAGTACGTTACCGATATACCCGATTGTGTACCCGATGACGTCTGGAGTCAGTTGATGGTTCGGTTGTACTTGCTCTTCTTTTAACTGCTTTAAATAAGCAAACTGAAATGCTTTTCGCTTCTCTATTTTTGTACCTGTTACGTCTACTTCTAATAATGCTTGAGACAATGATTCTATTCGCGATAAGCCAGTATGTTCATGAATATCATCTGTTTTATTTACTAATGCTTCGTATATTTTTTCTAAATTACTGAGTTCCATTAAAAAGTTCACCTCTAAAAAAATAAGGACTATTCTTTCGAATAGCCCTATTATAACAATTGATTAAATATTTTTTAAAGCGTCAATTGCTTTGTCATAATCTGGTTCGTTTGTTCCTTCAGGTACGTATTCTACGTAGACAACATTATCGTCTTCGTCTAATACGAATACACTTCTCGCTTGTAAACGTAAATGTGGCATTAGCGTACCGAATTGTTTCGCAAATGATAGATCTTTATGATCTGAAAAAGTTACTGCATTTTCGATACCTTCATCTGCACAAAAACGTTTTTGAGCGAATGGTAAGTCGTTTGAAATTGTAATTAACTGTGTGTTTTCAACATCTGCTGCTTTATTATAAAATGTTTTCGTTTGAACTTGGCAAACTCCTGTATCAAGAGATGGTACAACACTAATCAGCTTTTTTGTACCTGCATATTCTTTTAACGGTTCTACATCTTTTAATTCGCTATTCACGACATTAAAACTATCGATATGTTGACCAACTTCAACAGCTTTTCCGTCTAATTTAACTTCATTTCCACCAAAAGTAATTGTCGTCATAAATTAAACCAGCCCTTCTTTTCTATTAGTCTCTACATCCACAGTATATTCAACCTCTTTTCTGTTTACAACTAATGTGTCTCCGATAAAATCATGAAGTCCCATTCGATTTTCGTTAAATAAAATCATTAAGTACGGTAAGTTTAATAATGCTTGCGTAATATATCGACCGATAAGTTCTCGATATAATACTTGAGCAAATGTTAACTCGTACCCTTTACTTGAAACAACACGAATACCGAAAATCATTTTTCCTAACGTTTGGCCAAAGAAATATGTCATTAAAACGAAGTAAAGGAAAAATACGACCGCTACGACAATGCTGCGTATTGGAATTGCATCAAAAATAACATTTTGATTCATGACGCCTAGCATCGTTAAAATCGGAATAATTGCGATTTGGCGTACCGACCATAAGACGATGAGATCAACGATATATGCGAGGAGACGTATTAACGTATCTGCAACAGGGTAACCCATTTCTTTTTGCAAGAACACTGTTTCTCTTTTCATAATCTCACTCCTTACTCATCATATAAGTACATCGGTTTTGGACCTTGGCGTTTATTGATTAAGTTTTCAACGATTAACGCATCTGAATCGTTAAATAATTGTTTCACGATGCTCGGTCCGTTAAAATTGAACATTGAAAAACGACCTGAACCATAACCATACGTATAAACCTGTGGATTGTCTGAACCAATCTCTTCTTTTAAATCAGCGAGCGTGTCATCAAAGTATCCAATCTCATCTACAAGTCCGTTTTTAATGGCATCACTTCCAAGATATACACGTCCATCTGCTAATTTACGTACTTCTTCTTCACTCATGTTACGCCCTTCAGCAACAACTTTTACGAACTCATCAAACATCGTATCTACCATGTGCTGAACGTATTCTTTTTCTTCTTTAGATGGAGTTTTTGCTCCTGATAACATGTCTTTCATATCGCCTGATGTATATGTGTTAAACTTTACGCCGTATTTTTCAGCAAGCTCACTGTAATCGATACTTTGCATAATTACGCCGATAGAACCCGTAATAGTTTCGTTACTTGCGTAAATTTTATTTGCAGGTGCTGAGACATAATATCCACCACTTGCTGCCATGTTACCCATTGAGCTGTAGATAATTTTCCCTTTATCTTTTGCGATTTTTAAGTACTTGTACACTTCAGCACTTTCAAATACTCCACCACCTGGTGAATTTACGTCGAGTAAAATTGCTTTCACTGAATCATCTTCAATAATTTCTTTTAAAGCATCAACTGTTAAACGATGATTATAACCCGCTACTCCAGAAAATAATCCGCTACCTTGCGGTGTATCTTGAATGACGCCGTCTACACTAATGACCGCGATTCTATTTGACGGGTCACCTTCTTCAATAACGCTAACAGGTGAATCATCTGCAAGACTACTAAATAAGTCTTCAAATTGATCTTTTTGGAATACATTAAATACGCTCATTACAACGCCTGAAATCAGTAAGGCAATTGCTGCGACTAATGCAATCGTTCGTTTCATAAGTTCATCTCCTTTAATATCTGTATGAGTTAGTATAACACAGTGGATTACAGTAAATCCTCAAATTCTGTAGATTCTTGTTCGTTTTTTGATGTGTATGTTGTGATTTGATTTAACGCATCTTCGATGAGTGGTTCAAAGTCGACATTAGATTCATATTTTATGACCGTATCTAAATTTGGTGATGTCTTCGGTTGTTTTGGTTTAAAGATTGTACAACAATCTTCAAACGGTAATATTGAAGTTTCATACGTACCGTAATTCACAGCTTTTTGTATAATTTCATTCTTTTCATATGTGAGTAATGGTCGTAGTACTGGGAAATTTGTCACTGCATTAATCGTATTCATACTCGTTAATGTTTGCGATGCAACTTGTCCAATATTCTCTCCATTTACGACCGCTTCCGCACCGATTTTACGTGCGAGACGTTCTGCGATGATTAACATAATACGTCTCGTTGTCGTCATCGAATATCCATCAGGTATTTTATCGTAAATAGTCGTTTGAATATTTGTAAATGGTACGATATGCATTTTAATATCGACACCGGTTTTATCTGCCATAATATCTACAAGTGTTTTTACCTTTTCTAACGACTGCTCACTCGTATACGGTGGAGAGAAAAAGTGAATTGCTTCAATTTCAACACCTCTACGCATAATCTCAAATCCAGCGACTGGGCTATCGATTCCACCAGAAAGCATTAAAACAGTTTTACCACCTGTTCCAAGTGGTAATCCACCGACCCCGTCATACACTTCACTGTACATATAAATTCCGTCATAACGAATTTCTATCATAATCGTATGATCTGGATGTTTTATATTCACTGATCGATTTGTTTCTTTTACGACGTGACCACCGATTAACTGCTGAATTTCATGTGTCTTTAAATGGTACGCTTTGTCGATACGTTTTACTTCAACTTTAAATGTATCGCCCTCTTTAAATGTTGACTCTAATAGTAATGCATTTTCTTTCATCGCTTCATCCGTTTTTTCAAGACGAATAATTGGCGACATGCTTAATATACCGTTCACATGTTTTAATCGATTGATGACTTCATATGCATCTTCATTTTCTAGATCGATGTACATTCTATCTCTATTCGCACGAATAACGATGTCAAGTCCTTCTAAAGCACGTTCGATTTGCGACACTAATTTACCGATAAACATCTTTCTATTTTTCTTTTTTAACGTAAGTTCGCCGTAACGAACAAGTAGTAAATCATATTTCAACGATGACATCTCCTAATTCTTTATATATTTCATCAAATACTTTTATAAACGTATCTATTTCACTTTCAGTCGTATACTGTCCCATCGTAAGACGGATACTTCCTTCAATCACACGTAACGGATTTCCCATCGCGATGAGTGTTTCGTTCGGTGCGTTACGTTGTGACGCACATGCACTCGTTGTAGATACATAAATATCACGTTTACTCAGTGCGTTCACAATAACTTCACCTTTAGCACCTGTAATCGACAGGTTAATATAATGTGGTACATGTTTAGGCTGGATATATACCCCTTCATTTTGTCGAAGCGCCTCACGTATTTTATCGTTAAACGAATTCAACTTATTATACGTATCTTCCATCGTTTCAAAAGATAAACGTAGTGCTTTCGCAGTAGACGCGATACCAGGTAAGTTTACCGTACCACTTCTCACGTTATATTCATGTCCGCCACCGTACATCACTGGATTTAACTGCGCAATATTTTTAACAAATAATCCACCTACACCTTTAACGCCATAAAACTTATGCGCTGAAAACGACACAGCATCCACCCCGTGATAATCGATATTTACCTTACCGACAGCTTGGGTTGCATCGACATGTAAAAATGCTCTGTTATATTGCTTGATGACGTCAACAATTTTCTCGATCGGTTGAATACTCCCGATAATATTGTTAACTGCAATAACCGATACAAAGATTACATCATCCGACATCTTTTCTTGTAAATCTTTGATATCAATGATTCCCTCCGGTGTCGTATCAATAAATACTAATTCGATCCCATCAATATGTCTCAGTACTTCGATAACACTCGGATGTTCAAGTTCTGAAACGAGCACCGTTCGACCGAATTGTTTTTTCTTTTTAATGACGCTTTGAATCACGATGTTATTACTTTCTGTGGCTCCAGAAGTAAATAGTAAGTCGTAATCATTTAATTTAAATAGTTGCTTGATCTGTGTTCTAGAAGCTTCAAGAAGCTTTCTCGCTTCTTGTCCACCTTTACTTAAACTTGCTGTATTATAAAAATATTTTCGATTTACCGTGTCATACGTCTGTAAGACGTCGTCTAATGGACGTGTCGTTGCTGCGTTGTCAAAATAAATCAATGTTTCCTTCACCTACCATAAAAAAGACTTAGGAATGCTCCTAAGTCTCTTATCTGTTTTCATATGAGTCGATGATACGCTTTACTGCATCTTCATCAACTTCTCGTAATGCATGTTCTGCAATTTGAAGTGCACGTTTATATCTATTTTCATTGAATAAACGCGTCGCTTCTTCAATTTCACCATCTAATGTACTGTTATCTTTACGATAACGGTTTGCGTATTGAATAATTAACTCAGACAGTTCAGAGTCGTGAATGACTTCATACGCTTCTTGCTCGAAGTTGTTTAATAAAATGACTGCTTTATCGACTTTTTCTTTAATATAACGTACATTTAACGGACGACGTTCAAGATATCTATCGATTTCTTTCACTTCGTTATCGAGTTCATGCTTCATAACGATAAACTGCTCTGGAATTCTCACGAGGTTTGACGTCGTTAATCTATGCATGACTTCTTCTTTTTTGTCATCGATTAAGTTCGTATTATCGATTGCTTCCTCTTCATCGTATTTTAACGACTGTAAGTAATCTAGTACATCTTCTTGCTTGTCATTAATATCTTCAATCGTATGATCGATGTGTTCTAAGTTATCGATAATCTGACTATAGCGCGTCGTATTTTTATTAACTTCAGACTCAATATCTGCATACATCGTAACGAGATCTTCGATTTCGTATTCATATTTATGAATTGTTTGAATTTCTCTATCGTTAATATAATATGCATCTTTAATAAAGTTAATTTCAGTACGTAATGACATGTTTGTGTCTTTCGCTTTAAACAGCATATCACTCACTTTGTCACGTAAATCATCGAACTTAATTTTCGCTTCGACTTCGTGTTCAATTAAGTCATACATATCATCGAGTTCGCTGTGAATACGTTCTAAATCTTCTTCTGCTTCTTCTAATTCTAGTTTTGCAATTTTAGGCTCGATTAAATTTAATTCTGTACGTAAGCGTGATAGCGTCGTATCGACTTTGATATGCTCTAAATCATATCCGTCTAATCTTAACTCTCTACAACCATAACGGACTTCTTGAAATTGTGTTGGTAAGTCTTTTTGAACTTCTTTAATAAGCGCAGGGATTTTCTCCATACTCTCTTTTAAATTCGTAAGTTCTTCGTGAATTTCTACGATATGATCGTGTGCGTTATTGTAATTCCCCTCATCGATGAGTGTGTTGTACTTCTCTAGTTCTGGTTCATATGAGTTGATTAACGATTCTAATGGTTTTCTCGAGTCACCGAATTTATGGCCATCTGCTAAAACGTCACGGTTTGCTTCTCTTTGAAGCGTAACCGACTCTTCATATAACTCTTTGCTCTCATCATTTTGTTTCATAAAGTCGTTAATTTCAACTGTTAACGCATCATATGTAGTCTCGATATTACCGATATGTTGAACGGCATTATCTTCGTTCTTTTTACTATCACTAAATTTAAATTTCTTTAAATTTTCATTTGCAGCTTTAAAATTGCTTTCTGCATGCGTCTTATTGTTGGATAACGCATCTTTCCATCTCTCATCCAAGTGTTCGTATAATTCTTTTGCCTCTCCATGTAGATTGTATGTTTTTAATTTTTCTAAATCTAAATGAAATGGTAATTGAATTACATCTTGTAATCGTGCTTCTTCTTTCTGTACTTCTTCAAGTTTTGATTTTCTTAAAAACAACAGTAATCCGATTACTATAATAACAAGGATAATCAGTCCAATTAAAATGTAAACCCACATACAATTACCCTCCTCAACTTATTATCAATTATAGACTAATTCTTTGAAAGAAAAAACAATAAACAGTATAATTTTTAAAAATGTAACAGTTACTTTAGGAGGACATACAATGTTTGATGATATTCAGCTTAAAAACTATTCAGAACTACACGGAGCACTCGATGCATTACTTGAGGAAAACTTAAACATAACTGCTAATTTGGCAAATGCTTCTGCACTACTTAACCACTTTCTAAAAGATATTAACTGGGTCGGGTTTTATTTATACGATGAACAATTAGAAAAACTCGTCCTTGGTCCGTTCCAAGGAAAACCTGCATGTACGACTATTGAAGTTGGTAAAGGTGTTTGTGGAACTGCTTATAGAGGTAACGACGTATTTATCGTTGATAACGTCGAAGAATTCCCAGGCCATATCGCGTGTGACGCTCGTAGTAAATCAGAAATCGTATTACCGATCTATAAAGACGATAAAGGAATCGGAGTGTTAGATATCGATGCACCGATTTATGAACGATTCGATGAAGAAGACCGCGTTGGTTTAATCGAAGTCGTAGAGATAATTAAAAAGTATTTATAATCGATAAACTGTTGACAAAACGTAGAGCTTCAAGTAATATAATAAATTGTGTAAATGAACAATATAAGTAGCAGGTATTTATTCTATGACCTTATGTGATTAGCGGTTGCGATGTGTTGTGTAACCAATGCTATGAGGCGAAGACACTTTGAATCACATATCCATAGAAGTAACTACCCCTTATGATGTTATTTGCATATAAATATATCATTAAGGAGGAGTCAATAATGGCTCGTTATACAGGATCGACTTGGAAGAAGTCACGTCGCCTAGGTATTTCATTATCAGGCACAGGTAAAGAATTAGAAAAGCGTCCATACGCTCCAGGTCAACATGGACCAAACCAAAGAGTTAAACTCTCAGAATACGGTTTACAATTAAAAGAGAAGCAAAAGCTTCGTTACATGCATGGAATTAACGAACGTCAATTCCGTACATTATTCGATCGTGCAGGTAAAATGCCTGGAATTCACGGTGAAAACTTCATGATCTTACTTGCTTCACGTTTAGACAACGTAGTATTACGTTTAGGTTTAGCTAAAACACAACGTCAAGCACGTCAATTAGTAAACCACGGACACATCACTGTTAACGGTAAAGTATTAGACATCCCGTCTTACCAACTTTCACCAGGTGAAACAGTTGCTGTACGTGAAAAATCACAAAAATTAAACATCATCGAAGAAGCTATCGAATTCAACAACTTTGTTCCTGAATATCTAAACTTTGACGCTGATAAACTAGAAGGTACATTCGTACGTCAACCAGAGCGTAGCGAATTATCAGCTGAAATCAACGAACAATTAATCGTTGAGTACTACTCAAGATAAACGACTTAATTTCTACAATCACCCTACAAACGTTGTTAAACCAATGTTTGTGGGGTTTTTATTTTATATTAAAAATTAACATAATACCCTTATTTACCCGTATTTATATTTGAAATTGGGGCAAAATTGGGGCAAAATTGGGGCAAAAAATATAGGTACAAAATAGATTGTATTTAGCACTCACATAAGAATGTGGGTGCTTATTTTTATGCAAATAAAAAGACGTCTACAATCAATATAGACGTCTTCCGCAAACAGTCCGCGTACGGATACTGTAGCTATTCCTAGATATATTATAGCACATTATTTTTAATACACATCAGTAATGAATTGGTTGTAAACTAGACAGTATTATCTTAAAATTTGTTGAAGAATTGTACAACTACATAAAAAATCAGGGATATTAATCCCTGTTTTTTTCTTATTCAAAAAGTTCATCATAAAATTTCTTATGCGCTTCTATTATTTCATCATAGAATTTCTGAGATATATCTTTTAAATTGATTGGACCTATATTGTTAACTATATCGTTTGAAGATACTACACTTTGCTTATGAACTCTAATATAAGATGTTTTATTCAATACAGTCCCTAACTGGTTTAATATATCAACTGGAATTTGTTTATCATATTCATTGTGTCTATGTTTTGATGATTGAATAGATGAAACTGGTAATACATTTATGTCGCATGGAAAGGAGTCTTTCTCGAAACCAATAATTAAAACGGGTCTAACTTTAAAACTTTTCTTTTGACTTTTTACATCAAAATAAGGGTAACGTGACAGTGTAATACAATTGATATAGTCTTTCGTACTTTTTCTATAGTCCAAAACTATACCCTTTTGCATCTTCATGTTCATCAATATATACTCCGTACAAGGAATCAAAAACCTTAACTTTCTCTGCATCTTTTTTTATATCAGATACTGCTAAAACTTTATTCCCTGATTCATGAGGCTTAAGCCCTTCTCTAGATTTAATCCAAGAGTATTCTTCATGACTTAAATTTCTTAGGTACCAAGCATCGTATTTAGCATACTTGTGGACAACACTATCAATGATAAATTTTTCAGTTTCAGTTAGAGTGGACTCTTGATTACTAATAGAATAGTTCTCATCAAAATAATATCTAATATCTTTTAGAACAGGTCCATGCTCCCAACCTTCAAATTCATTATCGAAAAGTACATCTCCTGTATATGCTAAACTTTCTCGTTGTGCAAAATACAATAACTTCTGCAGTTTTAGTTCACTATTTAATTGAGAAGAAGTAATGTTTCTATGTGACTCGATCATATAATTCGCAAAATCATTAAGCTTAGACATTGTACCCCTCCTTATCTACTACTTTAATGATATATCATTGTTTTGTTTTTTCATAGGAAAACAATTGAGAATTATATCTCATATGTGACGTGATGTGATGAATATGGAAAGTACAGTTTATATGTAACTTTGAAACGCTCGGAAAAGCGAAAAGAGCAACGAGACAATTTAACTTTAAAGCTAGTAATCTTCCAAACAATATTAGCTTTAATCCAAACTCTCATTGCTCTTATAAAAAAGGTTTAGAGCCGAAAGGCTCTCTACCTTCATTATAAAAGAGGTACATTATTATGACAAATACTAAAAAATAAATGCTTTACTGACAGTTATTATAATTTTAAGTGTTATTAATATCTTAATCGCATTGTTTAAATAAGGGGTGTCAAAACGATTGATGAAATTAAAAAAACTATCCTAGAGTTAGTTGCAAGTGAGAACATTTCAAACTATAGGATTAGTAAGGATACTGGTATTAGTGTTGGGGGATTCAAAAATATAAAAAAGTATATGGGCAGAGGTAAAGTTTAAAGTTTATTTGATTCCATTTGAACCGTTAAAAATTATTGAGGACGAATTCAAAGAATATAAATAAAATAACCTTCTTTTCTTTATATTATATAACATATATCGTTGACTTCGTGATTATAATCATGCGTAATATAAGGATATGAAGGAATGAGCAGAAGAAAAGAGAAACAAAAAGAACGAAATGAAGAGTTATTAATCCGACTAGCAATAATCCATACAGTATTAGCTCTGATTAATTTCATCAAATCGTTCTTCTAAGGATTGGGGCTATGCCCCTCTCCCTACTATTCTAGTATAGGAGTGATAAAAATGACAGAAAAAAACACAACGTATCTTAATTACTTTAATGATTATTAATATAATTATTTCAACAATCACATTAATTATTAATTGGTAACTTTAAATTATTCTGCTCATTCCATAAATATGAGAAATAATATAATTAAATTGTTAGAAGATAAGTCTATAAGCGCTGCTGAAATCAGCAGACAAACTGGTATTGACACTTCTACAATTCAAAAATATCATTTAGGATCATTGAAAATAGACCGAATGATATTAAACAATGCTGAAAAGTTATACGAATACGCAAAGTCAAAGGGTATTAAATCTATTATATAACCTCTTTTAATCCTATCTAACCACAAAGAGTTTATAATATGAAAATTATCAAAAAGTAGAAACGTTTTTAACCTCCAGAAATATAAGTTTCTGGAGGTTTTCTATGCTACGTATTAATTCGAAAAACGTTTTGAATATAGCTCAGGTAAAATATTGGTTGAAATAAAAATAAGAGCCGAAAGAATTAAGACACAAACAGAAATAATAAGAACATTGTTTACATCTTAACCGCAATCGGCACTTTAATTAAAGTGTGGTGGAGCTTTTAGCACCCCACTTACTAAATATTATATAGAACGGTAAAGGTATTTACAATTTAAAGAATAAATAAAGAGCAAATGAAATGTTAGTTATCAAGATTGCACTCTCCTAATTGGTAATACCTATGTAACGTGTTCATTATATTAAGGATAATATCCATTTTATTAGTCTTAACAAAATAAAATAACTAAAATTATAGATAACTATCATTTAACTTCGGAAGACGTTTTATATGTTTAATGAAATTGATCAAACTATTTTAAAGTTATTCAAAGAAGAGTCTGGTTACTCAGTTTCTAAACAAGCAGGACTATCCTACCAAACTGTTCAAGATTTAAGAAATGGAAAATCTAGTTTAGAAAAAGCACGTTATGAAACTATAAAATCTTTATATGAGTACGCAAAAAAACAAGGATATAATATTCTATAGAATAATTTAACAATACATATTTCTATATTTAAAAGTAGCTAAAACTATAAATAAAAGGAAGTGCTTTAATGAATCCTATTGAAGAAGTTGAACATATGATAAAACAATTAATTGAGGATGAGAATGTATCTGGCTATAGAATTCAAAAAGATACTGGTGTTTCATCTAGCAATTTTAACGCAATCAGAAGAGGAGAAAGAGACTATAAAAACCTCACATTTGAGGTAATTATAAAATTATATAATTACGCAAAAAACCATGGATATTAATCCCTGGTATATAATATGTTTATTCTTTATTAGGTAGCCTTATCTTGATTACTTGCCTACTTTTTATCTTGTATGGCCCTTTCCCACCCGTATCTCTAATTTCTTTTATCATTCTTAAAGCTTTTTCTAATGTTGGCCTATCTTCTTTGTCCTGAACATATGAGTAGATATATTGTTGAACGGCTCTAAGCTTTTCTTGGTGGGGTATTCCTAATTTATCCAGATAATCAAACATAATATCCTGATCCTTGAAAAATACATAAGCATTATCACCAAATATATGCGGTCCTACTAATCTCTTTTCTTCATCAGTAGCCTTATCAAACGGTTTAATAATATATTTTTCTACGTTAGTCATCGTAAAACACCCCTATTTAAGATCATAGTAACCCTGTGCATGAAGTTCTCTAATCTCTTTAATCTTACTTAATGCTTCTTCTAACGTCGGCTTTTCGTCCTGGTATTGGATATCCGAAATAATATACTTTAGTACTCTTCTTATCTCCTCATGATGTGGTATACCTAGTTTGTCCAGATAATCGAACATGATATCTTCATCTCTAAAAAACACTGCAGGATTGTCACCAAATATACAAGGGCCGACTAACCTCTTTTCATCATCACTTGCATCATGAAATGGTTCTATAATGTATTTTTCTACGTTAGTCATACATAAACACCTCCTGATAGTCCGTATTTAAAAGGATAATATTGTCATCAATATTTTTATCAAATGCTCAAAATATAATCTCTAGCCTTAATAGAATTTCAGTAAAATAATCATCTATCACATTCTAATTATAGACTATTAAACATTTAAAGCATATTTGTACACGCTCCTTGCCTTCTTATAGTTTCTCACCTATTATAGAATCTAACAAAAGCGTTTTATTAAAAGTAAATTGATAAAAAAACAAAGTATGAAAACTTAATTTTTAGGAGGATTTTTAATGAGTACAACATTACCTGCTTGTCCAAGTTGTAATCAGGAGTATACATATGAGGATGGTCAATTGTATATTTGTCCGATGTGCGGTCACGAGTGGACGAAGGATTCTCAACTTGAGTTTGAGGAATCTCAACTCGTTCGTGATGCTCATGGAACGGTTTTAAACGATGGTGATTCAATCACTGTGATTAAAGATCTAAAAGTTAAAGGTTCTTCTGATTCAATTAAAAAAGGAACAAATATTAAGAGTATTAGACTAATAGAACCTGAGGATGGACATGATATTGAATGTAAGATTCCTGGCTTTGGTCAGATGAAGCTAAAATCAGAATTTGTAAAGAAGATATAAATTTAAAGTATAAATATTAATTAAACGTCGGTTCATATGAATAACCATATGTACCGACGCTTTTAATATGACAATAATCTTTCGATAAAACTGTCTTTTATTTCATAAACGACTGGGTTACCTTTTAACTTATCGAGCTTATCCAAATGTTTTTTTAGAATTTTATCTACTTTTTGTCTGCTAAACGGCACCTCTTCTACTAATTTCTTCACCGATATTCTAGAGTAATGACTACCAAACACTTTATCTTCTAATAATTTTTTTATTACGATAAATTCATCGTCCAATAAATTTTCATTTTTAAGATTTTCTACTAAAAGCGATAGCTTTTGTTCGTTATCTTCAAAATCTTTAATTGCACTTTCTTGGCCTTCAATAATAAGTTTTAACATCGTGTCTATAAATAAAGTCAATTCACCTTTATTATGGAAGTTTGTTGCTTTTTCAAATGACTTATCATATTTCCCT
Organism: Nosocomiicoccus massiliensis; assembly: GCF_002871345.2. NCBI lineage: Bacteria > Bacillati > Bacillota > Bacilli > Caryophanales > Staphylococcaceae > Nosocomiicoccus > Nosocomiicoccus massiliensis. Next base: position 548,038 of record NZ_CP136964.1, read on the forward strand.
TTATTTCTATTTATAGTATAGGAAAAAGTAAATGCAGTTATGATATCTAGGTAAGCGCTCAATTCCTTCGCAAGTATATACCTTCCAAGTCTTCCATTACCATCATAAAATGGATGTAAGTACTCAAACATAAAATGAGTAGAAACTATTTTTAATAACTGTGGTGCCTTATAGTATTTATTAAATTGTATAATATCTTTTAAAAACAAATTAATTTCCGCTTCATTAAACTCGTTTCTATGTGTCCATCTATTTGTTGATTTGTCATATATCCCTACCCCAGATGTTCTAAAAAGTTCTCCATCTGGTAACTCCTCAGGATCTATTTCATTAATTAAAAGTTTGTCATATGCAGTTCTAAAATCTTTAACATTTTCGAATCTTTCACCATTCACCTTTTGTAGCGATGTATATTGCTTAACTAGTCCTAAAAATTTCTTGTTTTTCTTATTAACATCCACACTATAAATCGCATCTGCAATATCTTCTTTTGTACTACGTATATTTTCTTTTTCATTTGTACTTTGTAACTCATTAATAATTAATTTTGTTATATACGCTTTCTTTGCTGTTTCTGGTTGCTCATTTAAAAGAAAGTTTATTTTATTAGAGTTTAAGAGTATTGTTTCTGTACTTTCAAATATCGTTTTAGTTATTGAAAAGAATACTGGATATGATACATCAAGTTTTTGACGTTGATTCTTGAATTGGATGTATATTAATATCTGTTCTGTATGAACCGTAATGATTGAATCTATTTGTGTATTCATTTTCCCATTCTTGTGTTCCAGACATGTGAAATACCGTTTTTAAATCTTTATACTTCATCTTTTACTCACCCACTTTATAAAAAATGTAGTTTTTATCAAATATACTATAAAATATATATTAATATATCATAAAATAACTGTTTTCTATAGTTTTGTGTTTCAAAATGATACACTTACTTATATCAATTTAATAATTCAGGTGATTCTATGATTACACATGATTTTACAGTTCAAACACTTTGGAATAATGGAAGAAATTCTACAGGAGAGTTTAAAGCGGATCATTTAAATGGAAATATCTCAATACCAAGTTCACTTGGTGGGCCCGGTAATGCTTCAAATCCAGATGAGTTGTTAGTTGCGGCCGCTTCAAGTTGCTATATTATTAGTCTGTCTGCAGCGTTAGAGCGTGCGAGATTTACTGACGTTACGATTGAACTAACATCTATCGGTACCGCTTCTTTAAGTGATGATGAACAATTTAAAATGGAAAAAATTACCCACCGCCCGACTATTTCAGTTAATGAAACTGATAAACTTCATAAACGCATCGATCGTCTAATTGAAATCGCAGATCGAAATTGTATGGTTTCTAAAGCGATTCGAGGTAATGTTGAAATTATTATTGAGCCAATTATTAATTAACGTTGCGGTTTCTAGATACTTCAACTAAAATTTAACTAATACTCTTTTTAGGTGATGTTATGAACACGTACTTAATATTATCGATTATATTTGCTGTAATCACGCTGTACTTTTTTACGGTAACTGTAAAAAAGTCACTCCACGAACGTACTGCGATGTGGGCAGGATTTACAGTAGTTAGCTTAGTCATTACAACAATCGTTATCGGGTTATATCAACAAGAGCGGTTATATTATAACCCAAAGGAAATTCCAGATAACGTGATGAGTCAACAAATACAAGACGTTGTACATGCATATAATTTACAAGATGACTATTATGAAGCGGATATTCCAAAGTTTAAAAAAGGAGAATATCGTCCAAATACTCCTTTGAAGTTCTCTAACTACAAAGTGACGAACATTGTGAAAAAACCAAGAGGACAATATATTACGATTGAAAAGGACAATAATTCCGTCGTTATTTATGACCCAGTAGGAAAAAGAAACATTAAACTCGAACAACAATACACATTTATTGGATCACCAAGTTTGTCGTATCCATTCGTAGTAAAACTACATTACAATAAAGAAGAAAATTCAAAGTTTAAACTTTTTTAACACTCTCAAAATGCTTGAGCTGCACCCCTAAAGTTGGACACTAAAATCCAACTTTAGGGGTGTTTTTGTATGAAGTATAAAAAGCATAGCTTTGAATTTAAGGTAAAAGTAGTTAATGAATATTTAAATGAAGCAGGAGGATATAAGTTTTTAGGTGAAAAGCATAATGTGGATAGATTGCTTGTTCAAACATGGGTAAAACAATACAACACATATGGCTATCAGGGCCTCACTAAATCTCTAAGTAATACTCAATATACTAGTGAATTTAAGTTAGCTGTTTTAAAATATAGAGAAGAAAATCAATTGTCCTATAGAGAAACAGCGGAACACTTTGGTATCAAGCATTTTTCAACAATCGCTAACTGGAATCGCAAGATTCAAGAAGGTGGCCCAGCTGCTCTAGAGGGCAAACAAGGGAGACCAATAAAACATATGCCTAATAAAGAACATAACCAAAAACAATTATCGAAGAGTGAACCACTGAATGAAACAGAACGCGAAGAGTTAGAACGTCTAAGAGAAGAACTAAGAATGAAAGAACTGGAAAATATCATTCTAAAAAAGTTAAACGCCTTACCGACAGATCCAACAGACAAAAAACGAAAGTAGCGCTTGAGGTAAGGCAAGAAACGACTTATACACTAAAAGAGATTTTAACAGTGTTGAAGCTACCAAAGTCTGTATATTACTACTGGATAAAACATATGGATGATCAGGAACAGAAAGATCAATGGCTAGTAGAAAAAATTAAAGAAATTGTATCAAAACATAAAGGTAGATATGGTTACAGAAGAATCAAAGCAATACTCGAGCACAGAGAACAAATTGTGGTGAATCATAAGCGTTTATTACGCATTATGAAAACCTATAATTTACTGTGTCAAAAATTCAAAAATAAATCGAGAACACGTTACAGTTCATATAAAGGACAAGTTGGAAAAGTCGCTCCAAATAAGGTAAAGCGTAACTTTAAGCCGAAAACATTTAATCAACTATGGGTCACAGATGTCACAGAGTTTGCGTTACCTATCAAAGGCAAGAAACTATATTTATCAACGATTATGGATTGTTATAACTCTGAAGTGATTGCCTATCAATTAAGTCGTTCACCAAACCTAGCAATCGCTATAAATCCTTTAAATAAAGCACTTGAGGAACACCAACACAATCTAAACCAATTAGTTGTTCACTCGGATCAAGGATTTCATTATCAGCATAGTAGTTGGGGAAATACCATAACAGAATATGGTGCAACAATGAGTATGTCACGTAAAGGAAACTGTTTAGATAATTCACCGATGGAGAACTTCTTTGGCTTATTAAAGCAGGAAATGTTTTATGGAGAAGTATTCAAGACATATGAAGCATTAGAGATTGCAGTACATGAATATATTAGATACTATAATAAAGATAGAATTAAGCTAAAATTAAAAGGCATGTCTCCTGAAGAATTCAGGAAACATACCTTACAATCCGCTTAAGTCCAAAAGTCCAACTTTTGGGTAGCACATCAGCTATGAGAGTGTTTTTTTATAATTTATTTATATTTTATTAGCTTTTCTAAAGGAAATTAATTATAATCTAATTAATATATATAAGTTATATTGTATATATTAATTAGAAAGGAGGAATTTATCAAATGAATTTGAGCCTATTTCGTAAAAATGAAATGATTTATTTTTTTATAATGTATCTAATATGTTACATCATAAATATTTCTCTTTTAAAAATTGATTATATATTAATTGATGAAAATGAAATATTTCGTGGTTTCGCTGATCTATTTATAATATTAAGAATACCAATATCAATAATTTTTTCTTTCGTGATAGTGCTATTACATTATCAATTTTTTGTAAAAAAGAAAGTGGAAATAGTCTCAAGATTTATAGTCGGTGACACGATGCAAAATATAAGGAAAAGATTTTTATACTGTCATTCAATATTGTTAGTGGCAAGTACACTAATATCTTTTACAATCAGCTTAGTGATTGGTATCAACATCTCAGAATCGTTATTTTTATTCTTACTATTTAGTATATACATATTAATCTCTTTACAAGGGGTGAAGTTTAAGTGAAAAGGTTTATTTTCTTTGTGGATGAAATATTTATCAAGCGTCCCCTACTATTTTCGGTAATCTTTATGTTGTTCCTACTTTTGAATTCGTTTACATACTTTAGTATCAGTACTTTGATGCATGCGGAACGCGGTTCAGAAGTTTTAAATAGACTTTCGAACAACGATGTATACATAAGTAATATGAAAGTTAAAGATTTCCATAATATGGCTCCTATTTCTGAAGAAAGCGCGCAAGATTTTTATAAATATCTTATAGAAAATTATAAATTCGGAGTTAAACATGAAGGCTCCTCTGTCCTAGGTATCAAGAATGATCATAATCTTCATAATGTTCATGTGATGTATTACGATGAAAATTACTATAACACTTATCAATTTAAAATACAAAAAGGTGACGATTTATATTTTGACTTTAAACCAAATGTAGATCCTATCCCTATATTAATTGGAGAAGGATTATCTAAAACATATAATATTGGGGATATTATAGAGATACCGGAGACATACGGTGGGAATGATTTTAATGAATATGTAGTAACTGGTATTTTAGAGCGCGACAGTAGAATTTCCAATATGTATTTACCAATCACTCGTCAATATCTTAACTATTCTATTATCATGCCATTAAATGATGATATATTGACGAGTGCAGCTAGAGACATAACGATGAACGGTATTCATGATTTACTTATCTTTACGGATTCTGAAGAAGATATAAAAGCTGTTCAAGAAAAAATGAAAAATAGATTTGGAGCCCCCTTTAATTTTTATACACCTGAAGAAAACATTGATGAAGTTAATCAATATTTAAAAATCGGATTCACAATACAATTAGTTATATTCGCAATATTATTCATATTACTCACAGTATTAATATACTGGAACGCATCTATCGCAAGTCGCTTACTGAAAAAGATATTCGCTGTGAACTTTATCGTTGGACTAAGTTATAAAGAACTGAGAATCATTTTAAATACGTTCTTTATTGTGTTACTTAGTCTGAATACTATCGCATTAATTGTCGCATTAAAGCTAGTAAGCTATGAGTCATATGTCATGAAAATAGATAGCAGTATGGTTTTTGGATATTTTGGTATCTTGCCTGAGAGTTGGTTAATCATTGGTGGGATATTTATATCGAACTTACTTATATCATTTGTGTTAACAGAAATTATGGTTTATAAATTCAAAAAAATTCCATTTACTTTGGGGGTGTTCGAATGAGTCAAGTGATTGATTTAAGTTTAAAAAGAAAGATGTTTAAAAACAAAAAAACATCTATATTAAACGACTTTTCTCTTACAGTGAACGAAGGCGAAAAGGTCGCAATTATGGGTAAATCTGGTGTCGGTAAAACTTCCCTCTTAAATATTTTAGGACTAGTAGATAATGAGTATGAAGGTTCTTTAAAACTATTCAATGAAACAGTCGATAGTTTTTCAGAATCTAAAAGAGCAGCGTTGAGAAATGAAAATATCGGCTTTGTACTCCAAGAGTCATCGTTAATCGAATCGTTAAAAGTTGAAAAAAATATTAAACTCCCCCTACTATATGCGTCTAAAGAGAGACGTGTTAAAGCGGAACAATATTTCGACAAGATTTCTGATGAAATTGGTATTACGAGTGTACTCGATCACCTACCTTCTGAGTGTTCAGGTGGACAAAAAGCACGTGTCGCATTTTTACGTGGAATTATTATGAAGCCTGATATTATTTTATCCGATGAACCGACTGCATTTTTAGATGAAAAAAATAAAAATATTATATTAGATGTATTATTTGATTTAAATAAGCAGTATAACACGACACTGATCACAGTTACACACGATGAAGAAGTCGCTCTTCGTCACGACAGAGTGATATATATAGAAAATGAGGTGTAGATTATGTTTCTACCTATGGTTTTTGCTTTCCTATTTGGTATATTTTTAATCGTGTATGGCTTAGCAATGTTACGAAAAAACAAACTCGGATTCGTCATTTTGTTTATAGGATTAGTACTATTCATATGTGCACTGTATCTTTTCTGGCCAAAGCCAGTCGATGTTATAATGTAAAATGAGAGTCACTCAACGTGACTCTCATTTTTTGTAATACGTAATATATTCGTCTTCAAATTTTACACCGATATAATCTTTACCATATTGTAACATCCAATCGATATCGTCGTATTTTATTTTAATTGGTTCACCATGATATGTTAGTTCCTTTTCTAAATCTAGAAAAAGGATATGTCTTCGTTTATTACCATATTTGATTTTCGTATTCACGATTTTTAACCCTAAATTTAACGTGTTTTTTAAACTCGCTAAGTTCTTTGGCATCACTGTACCGATTAAATATTTAAACCGTTTATCTTCTCTTAACTTCTCTAACAATACGCGTCCCATTTTTAGCTGTAAATTATAACCTCGTAACGATTCATCGATAAATGTTATTTCTGAATATATCGTATCTTCTTGACTAACACCAGCGTCGTCAGCTAAATGATCCGCTTCACCTACTTTAGGTATATAAAATGCACGGAGTGCTTTTAGTTCATCATTTATAAATACTCCAACGCTGTAATCATTGCTTAGAATTTCTAACATTAAATCTCGTGGTATCGTTTCAAGCATTTCTTTATCTTCTAAATTATCGTACACTTCTTGCTGAAGTTTTAAGACGTCATCGATATGATGCTCTGTTACTTTAACTATTTCCATATGATTCACCTTCAGTTATTAAATAAATAGTTGTTTAAAAATTCGAGTGATTCGATTGGTTGACCTGTAATGTATACGTAAATGTAATACAAAATGAATACTCCTATTATTAATATAAAGAACACTGCAAAGGTTTTTATAAATCTAAATATAATTTTATAGATAACCATTAGAATCACTAAAAATATAAATATATAAATGAGGTTTGTAATTGTAAAATCAATATGATATATGTCTGTCGCATTGAGTACGAAAGTCAGTAATAACGACAATATGATGAGTACAAATATACGCTTCAAATTATTCACTTCTTTCAACTAATGTCAGCTGTGATGCAATGAATATGCCGACAACTAAAAATATTGCACTTATATATGGTAAATGTAACGGAGCGATTCGGTCAATAAATATCCCACCGATGACCGCACCAAGTCCTATTCCTAAGTTTAAACTCGACATATTCCAACTAAAGACTTTGGCTGCACTTCCTTTTACACTACTTACTAGTCCAGATTGAATCATTGGAGATGTACTCCATTCAAATACGTTAAATAAGTAAAACACGATATAAAATAAAACAGGAATATTAAAAGTAAATGGAATCGCAATTGTCATCATTAAAAATAATACGATCATCGCCATCATCGCATATTTAATTGGAAATTTATCGACTAACATTCCTCCGAGATATGTCCCAGACATACCGCCTAACCCTGCTATAAATAAGGCCAGTGATACTTGATTCAGCGTGAATCCGTTACTCGTTAATAACGGAGAAATATATCCAATAATAATAAAGTTCGCAGTGAGTATAAGTAGCGTAATCGTAATGTATAATACGACGTTCTTTTTATGCGTGATGATGTTTTTATCTTCTGTCGTAGTCGTATACGTAATATTCGGTGTTTTCGTTAATACGAGAATTGCTGTAATAATCGTGAGTACAATGATGATGAAAAACACTTCTCGCCAACCAAATATATTACCAATTAAAGTACTTATTGGAATTCCAAATACGTTTGCTGCGCTAAACCCCATATATACAAATGCGATCGTCTTTCCTTTTTTATGTGCTTCAGATAATAATGACGTTAAGTCTAAGATCTTAACGATTAAAACCGATGCCCCCATCGCCGTCACTACACGTCCGATTGCGAGCATCGTAAACGAATGACTGAGCATAAATATCACATTTCCGAATAGGAATATTAAAAATGCATAAATAAGCGTCTTCTTCTGACTGAATTTGTCTGTCAGTTGTATTAATACGGGTCCAAAAATCGCAAAAGATACAGCATACACTGTAATCAACTGTCCAGTTAAACCATAACTTATATGTAGCTCGGTACTAATCATTTCAGTAAGTCCTGAAATAATGAGTTCCATTATTCCGAGTAAAAATATCGTAAACATAAATATAGCGATGAGTAATCTATTCATTAAATCACCATTTCTAAAAATCTTATATCAATATAACACGAATTACTATTCTATATAAGCAAAGAATCGTATATAATAATGTAAGCGATTTAAAAATAAAAATATATGATATGTACTTTATTTTTAGTTAATATTCTGTATAATTATGAGAGTAAAGAGGTGTTTTATATGTATTCAGTTAAGAACAATTTAAAATTCATTCTCCCATCTTTAATTGGTATTTTTATATTCATCTTTCCAATTAAAAATGAGGCTGGGGAAATTACCGTACCCGTTGCATATATTGCAAACAAAATTTTAGAATTCATCGGATTATTCGGTGAGAATGCGATTAGTTATATCGTCGCATCGATTATGGTAATATCCGCCCTACTTTCTTTATTATTTACATACGTCGTTAAATCTGACAATGCATTATTAAACCAATTGTTTAAGCAATCAATAGGATGGATCATCGTTCGTGTATTAGGTGCTGTGTTTGGTGTATTCGTACTCTTCAACATTGGACCGATTCAAATCACGTCTGAAGATACAGGTGGAACTGTATTTTATGACTTATTACCGACATTATTTGCGGTATTTTTAATCGCTGGATTTTTACTTCCGTTACTTTTAAACTACGGTTTACTAGAGTTTGTCGGAACATTATTTAGAAAGTTTATGCGCCCTGTATTCACTTTACCTGGACGCTCTACAGTTGATAACCTAGCATCTTGGGTTGGAGACGGTACAATCGGGGTTTTATTAACGAGTAAACAATATGAAGCAGGATTTTATACGAAACGTGAAGCAACAGTCATTGCGACGATGTTCTCTGTCGTATCGATTACGTTTACGATCGTTATATTAGATTATCTAAACATGCTGAACTATTTCGTTCCGTTTTATGCGACTGTAATATTCTCAGGAATCGTATGTGCGGTTGTATTACCACGTATCCCGCCTCTATCTAAAATTGATGATACGTATTATGTAGAAAACAATGAGTATAGTGAACATATACCTGAAGGTGAAACGAGTTTTTCTTGGGGGTATAAACAAGCATTAGAAAAAGCAGAAGGTGCAGATGGAGCATTAGGCGTCGTAAAAGATGGCTATAAAACAGTTCTCGATATGTGGATCGCTGTATTACCTGTTGTAATGGCGGTCGGTACACTCGGTACAGTACTTGCGGAATTTACACCTATATTTAGTATTATCGGTGCACCGTTCGTACCGATTTTAGAAACGATTGGTATTCCAGATGCAAAAGCTGTATCTGAAACGCTATTTATCGGATTTACAGATATGTTTTTACCAACATTAGTAATCGGTAGTGAAGTTTCAGAAATGGCAAGATTTATTGTCGGTGCGTTAAGTATTACTCAGCTTCTATACTTATCAGAAGTTGGTGGAGTTATTTTAGGATCTAAAATTCCACTTGGCGTTGGAAAAATGTTTGTCATTTTCTTAATGCGTACTGCAATTTCACTTCCAATCATCATCTCAGTTGCATTACTTTTATTCTAAACATAAAGAGACTTCCAAACTATGGAAGTCTCTTTTCTATATCTAAAATTGTAAGTTCATTAAAACTAAACGTTCTCGACCATTTATATTCTTTAATTGTATAGTCCTTCAAAACGTCTAACTGTTTATAAAGTCTTTCTAAACCGAGCGTCACAATTACTACACCAAGACAATAATGAATCCCGTGACCAAATGTCAGACCATAACGATTCATATCTGTATTTATGTTTTGAATCATCAGTAATACGTGCTGGTCTTCTTTTATTATGACATCGTGATACTTCGTATCGTTTACACACACTCTACGAATGTACGGAAACGGTGGATATTCTCTTAATACGTCTTTTACTTTAAAGGTCATGTCTTTATTATTTAACGTATGATATATAAGTGCATTCACACTACTTAAAAACGGTCGGTGTCCGTCGATAATCATATTTAATAATATATCTATGACTTCCATTGTTTGTCCCGCTTCTTCAAGCAATTTCGATACAAAACCATTTGGATCGAGTTTCTTTTTATTTATAAGATCGATTAAGTAGTTACGTGTTTTATGAATCGATTTTACAATCTCGTCCCCATCTTGATTATCCAACATAATATAATCGATTAACGGAACGCCTATATCGAGTAGATTTTTATAATCCATTTTTGATATGCCGTAAAACCTTGGTAAATAACTATATAAAAATGGAACGGATATATCATTAACTACATTAATCTGTTCTTTTGTTAAAGATAAATGACTCGCGTCGACACTTGATTTTGATAGTCGAGCGATCGACTGATTTAACGCACGTTGTACCGAACGCTTCATATTTGTGTGATCGATACCTTCTTTTTGATACATCAGCCAGTGATTATAAAATTCTTTCATAACATCTTTATTATATTGTGATGTATGAATCGATTCTATTTGCTTACTTTTTCTAAACGCAGTAAATGACGGATTTTTTAAAATATCTTTGGCAATTACTGCATCGTTTATAATCCATGCGTTTAACTCATGATCAAAATATATGTCTTCTTTTCGATGATTATGTTTCATATTACTCAAAGTATACGACTGTATACTTTTTCTTACCGCGTCTAAATACGATTAAATCCCCTTCTAAAAAGTCTTTAGAAGTCACTGTGTAATCCACGTCTTGTTCACGCTCACCATTTATATAAATTGCACCGTTTTTAATATCCTCACGTGCCTGGCGACGGCTCGGTGAAATTTTAGCGTCGACGAGTAAATTCACAAGTGGATGTTCCGTGTTTTCTACTGTCGCTTGCGGTGCGTTTTTCATCGCGTCTTTTAGTTCTTTACCAGATAACTCTTTAATGTTTCCACTAAATAACGCTTCAGTGATACGTAACGCTTCTTCTAATGCTGCTTCATCGTGAATAATTTTGATCATCTCTTCAGCGAGTGCACGCTGTGCTTTACGTAAATGAGGTTCAATTTTAACACTCTCTTCAAGCGCTTCGATTTCTTCTTTTGATAAGAATGTAAATACTTTTAAGAAATGAATGACATCTTCATCATTTTGGTTAAACCAGAACTGATAAAATTCATAAGGTGACGTTTTTTCAGCATCTAGCCAGATGTTTCCACCTTCAGATTTACCGAACTTAGAACCATCAGATTTTGTCACTAATGGGATCGTTAAACCTTCAGCATCCGTAATGCCTTCAATACGACGCATTAAGTCAATACCTGAAACGATATTCCCCCACTGGTCAGAGCCACCGACTTGGATTTTAACGTTATATGTCTGTCTTAAATGTAAAAAGTCGATTGCTTGAATTATGTTGTACGTAAACTCCGTAAACGAAATTCCCGTTTCTAAACGTGACTGAATCGCATCTTTAGCGAGTAAGTAGTTGACACCGACGTGTTTACCGTAATCTCTTAAGAAAGAAATTAAACTAATATCCTTTAACCAGTCGTAATTGTTTACTAAAATTGCATCTGTTTCTTTACCACTATCAAAATTAAAAATACGACGCAGTTGCGCTTCAATACCTGCGATGTTTTTGTTTAAATCATCTTCAGAAATTAAATCACGTTCTGATGCTTTAAAAGATGGGTCTCCAACGCGACCTGTTCCTCCACCGACGAGTACGACTGGGCGATGTCCATATTGCTGAAATCTTTTTAATACTAAAAATGGTACTAAATGCCCAATGTGTAAACTATCTGCTGTTGGATCCGTTCCACAGTATAATGAAACTGTTTCGTTTTCTACTAACTTTTCAATGTTTTCTTCATTTGTCACTTGGTATAATAACCCACGCCATTTTAAATCTTGAATTAATTCACTCATTATATTCTCTCCTTTGTATATAAAAAACACCCATACATCACTGTATGGGTGCTGAACACGGTACCACCATAAATTTTACTCTAATAGATGAAGCTCTCGCTTTGAAATATTTACGTAAGTGTATTCGTTTTAAGTCACTGATGTGTTCTCACCACCCACACATTCTCTGAACAGTTAGCTTAAAATTACTTCTCTTACATTTCAATATATTAAGTTTTGTTACTAAATATTATAATATCAATGATTAAATAATACAATCCTTGTTAAGTATATGTCAAATTATGATATAATTCTGTCAACAGGAGGTCGTAATGAAAAAGAATAATTTTGTTAATCGCTTTAAGCAATTATTTACACGTCAAGATAAAACACACAATAAAATACAAGGTGATTCATTTAAATCACGTATTAAAAATATATCACGTCGCTTTAAAGAAACTAAACATCCGCTTAGTTTCTTGTTTAATACGACATACGATACAGTGTGGAATGTTTTACTATTTACGATACTCTCATTATCACTACTTGGAATCTTGTTATTTAGTGTAGGGCTTGGATATTTTGCAGCTCTTGTAAATAACGGTGATGATTATACGAACGAAGAAATCGAAGTTAAACTAAAAGACGTTACTGAAAGTACAAATGTATCATTTGCATCTGGTGAAAACCTCGGTACGTTAAAATCCGATTTAATTAGAGAGTCGATTAAATTTGAAGACATTCCTGAAAATGTCATCGATGCGTTAATCGTAACAGAAGACGAGAACTTCTATGAGCATAACGGTGTCGTACCGAAAGCCTTCATTCGTGCTTCTTTACAAGAAGTTATTTCGAGTGGTGAAGGTACAGGTGGTAGTACACTCACTCAGCAGCTCGTTAAAAACCAATTACTGACTAATGATCCGACGTTTAAACGTAAAGCATCTGAGTTACTGCTCGCATTTAAAGTTGAAGATTTACTCACTAAAGATGAGATCTTAACTTCATATTTAAATGCCGTTTCATTTGGCCGTAACGCAAATGGTCAAAACATCGCTGGTTTAAAAAGTGCAGCAGAAGGGATTTTTGGTAAACATCCTGAAGATTTAAACTTAGCTGAAGCTGCTTTTATTGCTGGTTTACCACAAAACCCTTATGCATACACACCGTTTAATGTGGACGGTTCGTTAAAACCAGAAGATGAACGTGAACTTGGTAAAAATCGTCAAGAGCATGTTTTAAATCGTATGTTTACTGAAGGAAAAATAACTGAAGAAGAATATAACGAAGCAATTGAATATGACTTATATGAAAATATGACAAGTTCAGTTGAAATTCCAAACCAAAAATATCCATTCTTAACTGAAGAGATTGAGCGCCGTGCAGTCGGTGTATTAAAATACATCCTAGCAGAAGCGGATGGTATTTCAAAAGAAGACTTAAATATCACACCACTCTTAAATCAAGAGTATACGCAAAAAGCAAACGATGCGTTAAGAAATAACGGATATCACATCGAAACGACAATCGACAAAAAAATATACGACACGATGCAAGATGTTAAAAACAATCAATTCTACTACTACGGTGACCGTAGTTCGTTAGATGCTATCGATATTAGTAACAACGATAAAGAAAAGATATTAAAACATGAAGTCGGTGCGATGCTTAAAAATAATAAAACTGGTGCAATTTTAGGTTTTATCGGTGGACGTGATTTTAAATCATCTGAAAACAACCACGCGACACAAACATCACGTATGTCAGGGTCTACGATGAAACCACTCGCAGTATATGGCCCAGGGGTCGATAAAGGACTTATTGCACCGGATACAGTCATTCTCGATAAATCGTTCTCGATTTATAACCCTGAAGCAGGCACAAGCTATTCTCCACAAAACTATGACCAAAAAGACTTTGGTTTACTATCAGTGAAAAATGCACTTGCGAACTCGTACAACTTATCAACATTACGTCTATGGGCGGAAGTTCGTAAACATAACCCGAGAGAATATCTTGAAAAAATGGGATTAAATATGCCAGACTCACTATTTGATGCCAATAACATCGGTATCCCTTCTCTACCTCTTGGAGTGAACAACATGACTGTAGAAGATGGAGTAAATGCATTTTCTAGTTTTGGTAATAACGGAGTGATGACGGATAGTTATATGATCGAAAAAATTACAGATCCAACTGGAAAAGTGATTTACGAACATGAAACAGTCAGTCACGACGTATGGAAAGAGTCTACTGCGTACTTAGTCACAGACATGTTAAAAGAAGTATTTAGAACAGGTTCTGCGTATCATATTAGTAGTTATTATAATCAGATTTCATCGACATATGATTGGGCAACAAAAACAGGAACATCTGAGCAATTTATCGATACGTGGATGATTGCTTACAATCCAGAAGTTACACTCGGTATATGGATGGGTTACGACAGTAATATCCCACAAGTTTACAGTACAGCAGATGATGGACACCTACCAGTTTATAATTGGCAAATGTTATCAAGTGCTCTACAAAATGTAGACAGTGAAAAAATGGGTGCTGGGAAAAAATTCAGTCGACCAAGTTCTGTTTATGAAGACACGTTTTGTGGAATGCTTATGCAAAAAGGAAACTGCGGTGAGGATAAACAAGTCACAGGGCTCGTTGCTGATCATACACAGTTTTCTACGAAATCTGGCTTAAATGATCAAAGTGTTTTAAACCGTAACGGTGCAGACTTCGATTACCAATTATCAGCTAGCGATTTACGCGGCACAGTAAGAGGAACAAACGACAATTATTACCGTATTGGCTCTGCGCCTAAAAGAATTAAAGAGGCACTTAAAAAAGGAAAAGACGATAAAGAAGACGACGAAGATGATGACAACGATGATGAATAAATAACTTATCCTCCAAGAATAATCTTGGAGGATTTTTTTGATTCAAAAAAAGACGTGTACATTAGTACACGTCTTAGATTTATTAGAATAATCCTGTTGAGTTACCTTCTGCATCAACATCCATATGGTTAGCTGATGGTACTTTTGGTAATCCTGGCATTGTCATAACGTTACCTGTTAACGCAACGACAAATCCTGCACCAGTTTTAGCAATTAACTCACGTACTGTAATTGTAAACCCTGTTGGACGACCGAGTTTTTTCTCATCGTCTGATAATGAGTACTGAGTTTTCGCCATACATACTGGGAAGTTACCCCAGCCATTTTCTTCGATTTCTTTGATTTGACGTTTTGCTTTATCTGTAAAGTTAACGCCGTCTCCACCGTATACTTCTGTAACGATTTTTTCAATCTTTTCAGGGATTGAAAGTTCAAGATCATATAGGTAGTCAAAGTTGTTTGGTGTTTCGAGTGCTTCTTTTACTTGTTTCGCTAACTCAATACCACCTTCTCCACCTTTTTCCCAAACTTGTGTAAGTGCAACTTTAACGTCACGATCTTTACACCAGTTAAGTACGAATTCACGTTCAGCATCTGTATCTGTAACGAAGTCGTTTAATGCAACGATTGGTTCAACACCGAATTTACGTGCGTTTTCAATGTGTTTCTCTAAGTTTACGATACCTGATTTTAATGCTCCAAGATTTTCTGCACCTAA
Organism: Nosocomiicoccus massiliensis; assembly: GCF_002871345.2. Taxonomy (NCBI): domain Bacteria; kingdom Bacillati; phylum Bacillota; class Bacilli; order Caryophanales; family Staphylococcaceae; genus Nosocomiicoccus; species Nosocomiicoccus massiliensis. Next base: position 563,703 of record NZ_CP136964.1, read on the forward strand.
ATCAGTTTTCGCAACGCCACCGTTCATCTTAAGTGCGCGAATTGTTGCAACTAAAACAATTGCATCTGGTTTAAAGTTACCAAAGCGTGCTTTAATATCCATAAACTTCTCAGCACCTAAGTCAGAACCGAATCCTGCTTCTGTTACTACGATGTCTGATAATTTTCTTGCAGTGTTTGTAGCGATTAATGAGTTACAACCGTGTGCAATGTTCGCAAATGGACCACCGTGAATTAACGCAGGTGTACCTTCCATCGTTTGAACAAGGTTTGGTTTAATCGCTTCTTTAAGTAGTAGTGTTAATGCACCCTCTACTTTTAAGTCTTTAACTGTAACTGGTTTTTTATCTTTCGTATAACCAAATACGATACGGCCAAGTCTTTCTTTAAGATCCATTAAATCTGTCGCTAAGCAAAGTACTGCCATAATTTCACTTGCTACAGTAATATCAAATCCATCTTCACGTGGAACACCTGAAGTTGGTCCTCCTAAACCGATAACGACGTTACGAAGTTCACGGTCGTTAATGTCTACGACACGTTTCCACGTAATTCTTCTTTGGTCGATATTTAACTCGTTACCTTGGTGAATGTGGTTGTCGATTAACGCTGAAAGCGTATTGTTTGCTGACGTAATCGCGTGTAAGTCACCGTTAAAGTGAAGGTTGATTTCTTCCATCGGTAACACTTGAGCGTGTCCACCACCAGTAGCTCCACCTTTAATACCCATTACTGGCCCAAGTGATGGTTCACGCAATGCAACCATAACCTTTTCACCTAGTTTATTGAATGCATCTGCTAGTCCAACAGTAACAGTTGATTTACCTTCACCAGCTGGTGTAGGGTTCATAGCTGTTACGAGTACTAGTTTTGAATCCTCTTCATTTCCAACGAGATTTTTGATGTCTACTTTTGCTTTATACTTACCATGAAGTTCTAATGCATCTTCAGGAATACCTGCTTTTTGAGCAATTTCTTCAATTGGTTGTAATGTTGCTTTAGCAGCAATCTCTTGGTCTGTTAAATGTGCCATTCTTTTACATCTCCCAACAAGAATATTTTTTTAAGATTTAACTCAATCTTTCTAATGATTATTATTACATAAAATTCACTTATGTGCCATCACTAACATTTCTTTACAAATTACGGGTGAACTATCCATAACAAAAGCAGCAGAATTTGCTGCTGCTTTAATATTAATCGTCATCCATACTTGATAAGTCTCCAGCGTCTAAGTTTAACTCCCACGCTTTTAATACACGTCTCATAATTTTACCACTACGAGTTTTTGGTAACTTGTCTTTAAATTCAATTTCACGTGGTGCTGCATGTGCTGCGAGACCAAGTTTTACGAAGTTACGAATTTCCTCTTTTAACTCGTCCGTCGGTTCATAACCTTCACGTAATGCGATAAATGCTTTAACGATTTCACCACGTACTGGATCTGGTTTACCGATAACTCCAGCCTCTTCTACCGCTTCATGTTCAACGAGTTTAGATTCAATTTCAAACGGTCCAACTCTTTCCCCAGCTGTCATAATGACGTCGTCTACACGTCCTTGGAAGAAGAAGTACCCGTCCTCATCTATAAATGCTGAGTCACCTGAAACGTACCAATCTCCAATAAAGTACGATTTATACTTCTCGTGGTTATTCCAAATATCGCGCATCATCGATGGCCAAGGTGCTTTCATTGCTAAGTTACCCATACGGTTTGGCGGTAAGACTTCACCGTTGTCGTCAATGATTGCCGCTTCTACACCTGGTAATGGTTTACCCATAGATCCAGCTTTTATATCCATTGAGGGGAAGTTAACGATCATATGTGCTCCTGTTTCAGTCATCCACCACGTATCGTGAATTCTTAAGTTGAACACTTTATCTCCCCATTTAATGACTTCTGGATTCAGTGGTTCACCAACAGATAGTAAATGTCTTAAATGGCTAAGGTCGTAATTTTTTATAACTTCGTCTCCAGCTCCCATTAACATACGGAATGCTGTCGGTGCTGAATACCAAATTGTCACTTTTAACTCTTCAAGTGCTGAATACCATGCATCTGGTGAGAAACGTCCTCCGACGATAACGTTTGTCGCGCGGTTTAACCACGGTCCAAAAATACCATAACTCGTTCCAGTTACCCATCCTGGGTCAGCTGTACACCAGTATACATCGTCTTCTTTAATATCCGTCACATATTTCGCTGAAATATATTGTTGAACCATCACATTATGAACGTGGTATACACCTTTTGGTGAGCCAGTTGAACCACTCGTATAATGTAAAATCAATCCGTCCTCTAAATCTACCCATTCGATGTCACATTCATCTGATGCTTCGTCAAATAACTGTTTAAAATCTAAGAGTTTTTCATCTTCACTAACGTCTTCTCCGACGACAAATACGTGTTTTAGTGTATCGATCTCTTTATAAGGTACTCTCTCTAATAAATCAGAAGTCGTAATTAAATAATTCGCTTCTGAGTCTTCTAATCGGTCAACAACAGCCTTTTCCATAAATGCTTCAAATAATGGTCCAACAATCGCACCAAGTTTCACTGCACCGAGTAATACAAAATATAATTCAGGCGATCTTGGCATAAAGATAAATACTCGGTCCCCTTTTTTTACTTCTTTATCTTTTAACATATTAGCTGCTTTGTTTGATTTTTCTTTCATCTCTTTAAAAGTAAATGATGAAACGCCAGAATCGTCTTTATAGTGTAATGCTACTTTGTTACCATATCCTTCATCAACGTGACGATCAATTGCTTCATATGCGATGTTTACTTTGTTAGTTTCATACCATGTAAAATGTTTTTTTACTTCTTCCCACGAAAAGTTTTTAACTGTTTCTTCGTAAGGTCCCATATTCGAACTTTTATCTACAGATTTATAGATTTCGTAATTCATTACATTCACTCCTAAAATTTAAGTAAAACGCTTTCTTTTGACGTTACTTATAATCTTATCTGTTATTTTTAGGAATTTCAACGGTTTCGTTCGAATTTTCAATCGCATTTAGACATAAATATAAAAATGATTCATGTATAATATAAATAACTAGACATATATTGTGATTTGAGGTGATATGTTGGAGCATATAAAAAATTATTTTAAAATGGAATACGAAAAAAATAGCCAAACAATTATAATCGAAGGACCTGTAAGTGAAGAAACACTAAACACGTATACTTTTGACGAACACTTAAATGCATTTAGAAGACCTAATGATCAGTTTGAAGCATTAAAAGAAATCGCAAGTTTAGAAGAAGGTCGTATCATCGTTGCGCGTGTAGATAATAATATTATCGGTTACGTTACGTTTCATAGACCTGATGAGTTTGAAAGATGGAGTGAAGGTAACCACCCTTTTATATTAGAACTCGGTGCAGTTGAAGTTTCTGATTCATACCGAAATTTAAGAATTGGCCAAAACATGCTGAAATTGTCGATGATGGATGAGTATATGGAAAATTATATCGTTTTAACGACGGAATATTATTGGCACTGGGATTTAAAAGGAACAGGATTAGACGTCTACGACTATAAACAATTAATGATTAATTTAATGGCCGTTGTAGGATTTGAAGTATATATGACAAACGACCCTGAAATTACAAGTCATCCTGCGAATACTTTAATGGCAAGAGTTGGAAAACATATTACGACCGAGCAACAACTTATATTTGATGAGATTCGATTTAAACACCGATACTTTTTTTAAGGAGGATATGTATGTTAGTTAGCCGAATTATGACGAGAGATGTGAAAACGCTCTCTCCGAAGGATACAATCAATGATGCTTTAAATTTAATAAACGAACACCACATTCGACATATTCCAATCGTTGAAAATGAAGAAGTCGTCGGATTAGTGACGGATAAAGATATCAATCTCGCACTACCTTCGATTTTAAATACTCATAGTGAAACGACTATCCACCATCCACTAGAAGATATTATGAAAACACGTGTCATGTTTACGAGTCCAAGAGATTTCGTAGAAGAACTCGCAGTCGACTTTTTAGAATTCGACGTCGGTGCGATTTGTGTAATCCAATCAAAAAAACTCGTTGGAATTATTACACAAACAGATATTATGGAAGCATTTATCGAAATCACTGGTATGAAAATACCTGGCTCAATTATCGAAATTGATGTACTCGACCGTCCAGGAATCGTCTATGATATCGGTAAAATACTATATGATTTAAATATTGTTGCTGTATCCATCACAATATTTGATAATACTGAAAAAGAAGGCCATAAATTTGTCGTCATAAAAATTAACGCTATGAATCCGATGTTTGTTATAAACAAACTCGAAGAAATGGGATATGACGTCGTCGACCCATTAAATAGAGGTTAAAAAGATGCGTGCACTTTATGTGTATGATGATGAGTTACTTAAATATCGCTTTAATGATACACACCCATTTAATCAGATGCGCTTAAAGATGACGACAGATTTATTAAAAGCGGCTCAATTTTTAAGCGATGAAGAAATTGTAACTCCACGCGTCGCAACTGAAGAAGAAATTTTACTCGTTCATACAAAAGACTATGTCGATGCTGTTAAACGTGCAGGACATAACAACATTACAAAAAGAGAACTTGCAAACTATGGTTTAAATACTGAAGACACCTCTCAATTTGAAAATATGCATGAGAAATGTAGCATGCTTGTCGGTGCGAGTTTAACTGGTGCAGATTTAATAATGGAAGGTAAAGCAGATAAAGTTGCCTCACTCGGAGGTGGACTTCACCACGGTTTTACTGGTAAAGCGAGTGGATTTTGTGTATATAACGATGCGGCGATTGTATGCCAATATTTAAAAGAAAAATACAATGAACGTGTTCTTTATATAGATACTGATGCACATCATGGAGACGGTGTACAGTTTACGTTTTACGATTCAAATGAAATTATGACTTACTCTATTCATGAAACAGGTCGGTATTTATTTCCTGGTACTGGCTTAGTAACTGAACGCGGTACTGGTCAAGGATTTGGGTATAGCGTGAACTTACCAGTCGATGCGTTTACAGAAGACGATTCATTTTTAGACGTTTTTAAACAGAGTATCGAGATTGCAGCTAAATCATTTAAACCGACGATTATCGTACATGTGAACGGTGTAGATGCGCACTATCGTGATCCGATGACACATTTATGTTTAACATCAAGAGCTTACGAAGAGATTCCTAAGATCGTTAATGAAATTGCTGATCAATATGCAAATGGTAAACTACTCGCTCTAGGAGGCGGTGGTTATAACATTTGGCAAGTCGTCCCTAGAATGTGGGCGTATGTTTGGCTTGGGATAAAAGGGATTGAACCTCCAACTGGCACATTACCCGAATCATTTATAAACGAGTACAAACCATTATCACAACTTCCATTCCCTACAGAGTGGCAAGATAACTTAGATGATTATACGAATATCCCTAGACAATCTGAAATTACTGAAAGAAATCAAATGGTTCTTGATAGAATTAAAATGTACTTGGAATAACAAAATTGCCCCGTTATATTAAATAATATAACGGGGCAATTTTTAAGTTACATAATAAACATTAATAAATATATAAAGAAAACTGAAAGAACAACTACAAAAAATAACGGTACACGAAAGATACCTAATATAGCGGCAAAAATCCCTCCAAGTATTCCTTCGATCGGACTCTCTACTGCATATAGTATTCCTGGAAAAATTAAAACACCTAAAGCAGCGATTGGAATATAATTTAAAAATGTAATAAATATAGCGATAATAATCGTGATATAACTACTATCTTCTAACATTTGTAACGTTAAAAATTGCCCTGCACCTGCGTAGTTTAAACCACTCATTAATGTTGTAGACAGTAAATCAATGAGTGGTTTTGCTGTAATACCAAAAGCCATCGCAACTGGTAAATATCCAAAACCAATTGCTATACCGTCAGAAAAAGATCGCTTATATACTTCACTCAAAAACCACCACTCCTTTTAAAAACAATTAGTAACATTGTATCATAAATTTTCTGAAAATTGTGAAATATACTTGTGTTTATTCTACAAATAAAAGTTATAATTAAACATAAAAAAACTTGAGTTTAATATAAAACTCAAGTTTAAAAATATAAATCGCTTTATACACGCGTTGTTTTTGCGTAGTTAATTTTCAATGGTAACATCGTTACTTTTTCATCGACTTCTTCGTTGTTCATAATTTTTGTAAGCAATCTCATTCCAACTGCACCAATATCATATAGTGGTACTGCGATTGTTGATAATTTCGGACGCATCATATATGCAATGCGCGTATTAGAACAACTTATAATTTCTAATTCTTCAGGTACTTTTACGTTCATATCTAACGTTCCATGAAGGATTCCACCTGCAACCTCATCTGATATTGCAATGACAGCATCTGCTTTAATTTCATGAATTTTATTAAATAGCTCAATACCCTCTTCATAAGTGTTTGCTGAAAACTCAAACATATTATCTTTACTTATGTTGTGCTCTTCTAATACTTCACAAATTTTATCTGCGAGTAAAGTCTCCAACACACTATGGTAACCGCTTTGTACATATGCAATTTTTTTGTTGCCGCGCTCAATAAACCCTTCTACAATACGAGCAATTGCATCACGATAATTTGCATTTACTCTGTTTATTGACGTTTCTTTAGAATATCCACAGACTACGACTGGCGTATTTGAACGCTGAATATTATCGATTATTTTTTGGTCATCCGTTCCACCTAAAAAGATGATACCGTCCACTTGATTACTTAATAACGTTTCAAACGCATTCTTTTCTTTTTTAGCATCATTATCAGTATTTGTAATAATGATTTGATATTGATACATTTCAGCAATGTCTTCTAACCCTCTTAACACTGCTGAATAATATAAATCTGAAATGTCAGGAATAATTACCCCAACCGTCTTTGTTTTTTTACTAGCGAGACCTCTAGCCACCGCGTTCGGTTTGTAGTTTAATCGTTCTATGACGTCTTTTACTTTACGACGTGTTTCTGGCTTAACGTTTGGGTTACCATTAAGTACGCGTGAAACAGTAGCCATTGACACATTCGCTTCTCTTGCAACATCATAAATCGTAATTGCCATGATTTATTTTCCTCCTATGAAAACGTTTTTGTTTATTGATAATCATAACAGAAAATGAATGAGAATGTAAATAATTTAACAATAAACATCAAAAAAGTTCAGCATAAAAGCTGAACTTTATAAATTAGATAAATCAACACTGTCTTTGTTTACATATCCATCTTTAACATCTTCTCGAATTGCTCGTTTTTGAGCGGCCATTAAGTCCTGATCCGAGTCCTTAATACGTTTAACTTCTTCGAGTTCTGCTTTTTTCACTTTGACTTTGTCGACAATTTTATCTTTTTGATCTTCAAATACACCTTTTGGATCTTTTAAATCTTCACGAAGTGATTGTCCAGATTTTGGTGCTAAGAATAGACCTAAAATAGATCCGACAATCATACCGAAAATTAGTCCGAGTGGTAATCCTTTTTTACTCTTTTGTTTTGGTGGACTATACGGTTTAATTCCATGTGTATGTCGATCTCTATCATATTTTTCCATATAACATCCCTCGCTTAGTAGCGACCTTTTATCGCATTGTTACGACGCTGACGTTGCTGCCATTTATCAGCAAGTTCCATTGCAACGTTTGACCATTGTACAACTTGTGCAATTTGCTCTTCGTTCTCTGAGATGTTTGTCGTAATTGAATTTGTCACTCTATCGACTGATGTGTTAAGGTTTTGAACTGAATATCCAACACCTTGAACTGCATCAACGACTGAGTTTAATTTTTCAACTTTACCTTGTACGTCTTCAACTAGACGATTACTTTTGTGTAATAAGTCGGTTGACTCACGTGTAATTCCTTGAATTTGTCCATCTAATCCATCGAGTGTTTCTGCAACGTAATCTAAGTTTTTCTTAACACTAAGTAAAACGACAGCTACTGCAATACATGCTACTAAAAATCCAACTGCAGCAACTACGAGTGCAATCCACCCTAAAATACTCCAATCCATAAATAACGCCTCCGTAAATGTTCTTATGTGTATAACTTATTAATAGCCGAATTCAATTCATTGTAAACATGTTTAAGAGATAAGTTCTGTAAATCTTTTTTCGTACTTTTGAATATCTCCTGCACCCATAAAGATAATGACACTATCTTCATATTGATCGAGTTCTTTAATTTTTGCTTCTGTTAACAGTTTTGAACCCGGTATTAAATTCACCAAATCTTCACTCGATAAATTACCACTTTGTTCTCTCGCAGAACCAAAAATATCTACGATATAAACTTTGTCCGCCTCTTTTAAACTGTCTGCAAATTCATTTAAAAACTTTTCTGTTCTAGAGAAAGTATGTGGTTGGAATACCGCAACGACCTGGTGATTCTTATATTTTTTTCGTGCTGTTTCAAGCGTTGCCTCAATTTCTTTCGGGTGGTGCGCATAGTCATCCACGACGATATAACTTTTATATTTCGTCTCTGAAAAACGTCGTTTAACGCCACCATATGTTAAAAAAGCACTTTTAATATTATCGAAATCAAAACCTTCTAAATAACAAATTGTAATGACAGCAAGTGAATTTAAAATTAAATGATCACCATATAACGGAATAATAAAATTATCTTTATATTCGCCTTCAATGTATAAATCAAATGAAGTGCCGTTATCTACCACTTCTACATTTCTAGCTTCGACTGTATAATCACCATCGATACCATACGTATACATCGGAACATCGACTTTTATTTCATTGATATATGGATCATTTCCATACGCAACTACTGCTTTTGTCACTTGGTTTGCCATCGACTGAAACGCACTGACGACGTCTTCAACATCTTTAAAATAATCTGGGTGGTCAAAATCGATATTCGTTATAATTGCATAGTCCGGATGATACGCTAAAAAGTGACGACGATATTCGCACGATTCAAATGCAAAGTAATCCGCTTCTTTTTTACCAACACCTGTACCGTCTCCAATTAAATACGTCGTTTCTTTATCGCCATTCATAACGTGACTGAGTAAACCGGTTGTCGAGGTTTTTCCATGAGATCCTGTGACCCCAATTGACGTATAGTCTTTCATAAATTCAGATAAGAATTTATGATAGCGGATGACCGGATATCCATTTTCAAGTGCTTTTTTAATCTCTACATGGTCATCGTTAAACGCATTACCTGCAATATACGTAAAATCTTCGACTATATTATCTTCAGAAAATGGTAATATTTTAATTCCTTTTTTCTTTAATTGATACTCCGTGAAAACTTCACTTGTTATGTCTGAACCTTGTACTTCATGACCTAAATCAAAAAGAACTTGTGCAAGTGCACTCATCCCTGCACCTTTAATTCCAATGAAGTGATATTTCTTCACAATTACACCTTACTTTCATCGCTTCTATCTGATAAGTAGTTGATGATGTTGCTTAAAACTTCCGCTTTTACTGTACTCATATTCAGGCGTACTGGTCGGTTTGAAGTACTAATTGTGACGAGACAATCATTGCCCTCAAATAACTTATCCGCACCATCAATAACACTACTTTTCTCATCGTAATAAGAAATTTTAGTTTGCATTAAACTCAGAAGTTGATATCTAATTCCAACGTCAGTTTTCGTGTGATTCATGACTAAATGTATGCCTAATGCTTTACCTTGCTTTAGAATTTGCAAAATATGACGAATCACTTCGGGATTATTTCGCTCGAGTATTCTATCAAAGTCGTCAATATATATAACTATCGTACTCTTTCTCGATTCTTGCTTCACACGTGTGTTAAAACTTTGAATGTTACGTACGTGTGCCCTTCTAAACTGAATGTTTCTGCTGTTTAACTCATCTATTATATCATTAAATGCATCAGTATCGTATACTGATTTTCTTTCACTAAACGAATGAGGGAGCGAATTGAAAGTATCGAATTCTTTCGAATCAGAAATTACTTTAAATTGAAATGAATCACTACTATGATTCATTAATAACGAGACAAGCATACTGTCAATAATTTCCGTTCTTTTTTCTTCGTTACCATATATTAATGTATGGCCTGCTTTTCTTAACTCATACGTAAAAATACGATTATCCACTGTTTTGCCAAGTGCAAATCTATAGTCATTTTTTCTTAATTTTAAACTACTATTTAAAAATAGAGATTTAAAATAAATTTCACTTGGTTTTTCCAGTGGAAATTCAATTTGAATGTTATTATTTCCGAGCACTTCGGTAATGATACGCACCTTTTTATTTAAGGCACCCTCTAACTGCGCTTTCACATCTTCAATTTTGGACAATTTAAAATGTCTATCGAGTTGAATCGAATAAGAACCGACGATACCGTTTGAAAAGTATTCAACTACTTTTCCTTCTATACCCACCTGTTTAATAATTGCATTTATAGACTCAAGGTTTTCGTCATCATGCTTAACGAAGTTTTGTTCTTGTTCGTTACCTAATATACTAATCGGTGGTAACGTCTTACTTGGCCCGAGTTTACGTTCTCTATGGACTGGTAATTCTTTTTCAACATGTTTTTGTTCTTTGTGCTTCGATTCAATTGGACGTTTTGTCTCTTCGACTTTACGTTCTTTTTGTAATCGTTCTTTACGCAGACGATCTTTCTCTTCTTTTTCTTTACGCTTTCTAACAATATCTTGAATAATTGGAGATTGATGGTGTTCAAATTTTCGTCTATATTCTGCAGTTTCATCATATTCACGGCGATACGGGTTCTTCGTTCCATGAATTGCTGAAGGTACGACGCGTGCTTTCGTAATCGTTTGACTCGAAGGACGCTTTACCGTACGTCTTTCAGTATAACGAGACTCTTGTTTCTTCTCTTGTTTCGGAATGTCTTGTTCTTCTTCAGATAACTCAAATGGAAAAGGAAAACGTTTATTAAGTTTCATATCATCGATCGTCTGATTGCTAAATGTTCGATCTTGAAATCTATTCCTTGATCTTCTACGCATCCTAATCCCTCCTATTATTTAAAAAACGATTGACCAACTTCGTAATTATCGTCTAATACGTAAATACCTCTTACTCCGTCATCTTCTAGGTTTAACTCTTTTTTAGAGCAAATCATCCCATTAGATTTCACACCTCGAAGTTCAGATGGTTTAATATATAATCCATTCGGCATAAAAGCACCGACTTTAGCCACGACAACTTTTTGTCCATTGTCGACGTTTGGTGCACCACAGACGATTTGTAGTTCTTCATCTCCTACGTCTACAGTCGTTACGTTTAATCGATCTGCATCTTCATGTGGTTTACATTCTTTTACAAATCCAACAACGAATTTTGGTGATAAATCTGGATTGATTTCACCGAAATCACCTTTGATAATATCGTTAATTTTTTCTACGATTGACTCTTCGTTTAACTCTGTAAGTTCTTCTTCAGTAAATGTTTCACTTGCATTAAATATGTTTAAGCCGAGTAACTCATCGTTATCGACAATCGTTGTATACCCGTCGAAATCTTTCGTTTCGAAATTATCGCTTCCCTTTAATGATACGAGAAGGACATCTCCAATGTTTTTGTTGTATGTTAACTTCATTTAAATTCACCTTGTTACTTTTTGTTTTTATTATAATTCTTTGCTTTACCGAGAATAAATACCGGTTCTAATTTTTTATGACGATAGCTAAAGCTTAAGCTCGTAATTGGCGTTAAACCTTCTGCAAAATACTGCATCATCATTTGAGCCATAATATCATAGCCGACTTCATTTTTAACGTCGACGATAATTAACACGTCTTGATGTGGTAAACCAATCATCATTTCGCCTTCTAGTTTGCTATGAAAATCGTTTAAAAATTCTTCGTTTAAAATTCTCGATGCATCATAACCGTCTCTATGGCTTATGAAATAAAAGTCATTTTCTTGAACTGTTTCTTTCTTATACTTAATGTCAAGTGTCTTTAAATTATTAAATGCTTTTTCTTTTAGCGCTTCTTTTGTAAGACCTAATGTTTCAAGTAATGATTCATCGATTAACTCGTATGAACGTCCATGGTCGAGCGCGTAAAAAATAACAGTTTCTGCAGTATGCTCATCGAATATGAATTTCTTACCGTCTTTTGCTTCTTTTGGAAAGCTTGTACTACGTACAACTGGATAAATCATTCCTTCATTTGTCACTTCTTTCGTATCTGCCATACGCGTTAAAGTTTCAGATACGTAGTAGACAATTTCATCGATGATTTCTTCAGATTTCGTTGCTTTTTGAAGTAATTTGTTTAGTTGAACGTCCACTCCTTTATGGTTATCTTGGCGTTCAATTCTTAAAATTTCTTCTTTTCGATTGAAACGACTATCGTATTGTAGATCCGTTTCATCGAGTTTTTTTAATACTTTATCTTTTAATTCAGTAACATTCATGAAATGCCTCCGTTATTGATTCCCTAAATTAAGTACTTGATCTCCGGGTTTAATAAGTTTCATACTCATGAGTAATTTATAAAATGCATACGTTACTGCTCCTGGAAGTAGGATGTGGAATATGATTATCATTATATATGTTGTCATACTTGGCCCCATTGTTTCAATTGCCATGATTTGACCAACGAGTCCACTCGTCCCCATACCTGCACCTGCACTATTGTTTTGCATCGGGAAAAACACTGTCATAATCGGTGCGATAATCACACTCGCGATTGACGGTGGTAATATAATCCACGGATTTTTAATGATATTCGCTACTTGTAACATTGAAGTTCCAAGCCCAATCGATAACACCCCTGATGATCCATTATCTTTATAACTCATCAGTGCTAAACCGACCATATGACAACAACATCCAACTGCTGCTGCAGCTGCTGCAAGCCCGTTAATGTCGATCATTACCGCTAATGCTGCACTAGAAATTGGTGCTGTTAATGTAATTCCGAATACTAATGCGACGAGCATCCCCATAATAAATGGGTTTTGTTCAACCGCAAAGTTCACAAACGAACCGAGCGATAACATTAATTTAGATATAAATGGACCAACAAATTTACCGACTAAAAATCCGATAACAATCGTGAAAATTGGAGAAATTAATATATCTAATTTCGTACGACCGGCATATAGTCTTGATAGTTCAGTTGCGACTAAAACAGCAATAAAACTTCCAGCTACGCCTCCGAATTCATAAGCGCTATAACCGACTGTCACTGCTGAAAATACGACGAGTGGATGTGCTTTTAACCCGTATGCAATACTCGCACCAATTGCTGCACCAGTTAAACTCATCGCAAGTTCTCCAACAGGAATTAAACCACTGAGTGCTGGGATATACGTCCCAATTGTCTTAATAATAAGACCAATAAGTAAAGAAGAAAATAGACCGAGCGCCATAAAGCTCATCCCGTCGATGAACCAGCGCTTTAATAACCCCTTCACCCTCTTAACTCCTTAACTTTTTCGCTATTAATACCTTTAACAAGTTCGATTAAAAACTTTTTCGCTTCTAAGTAGTCATTTTTATGAATAATCGAATGGTTCGTATGAATATATCTTGAGCAAATTCCAACGACCGCGCTTGGCACTCCGTCATTAGACACGTGAATGCTTCCAGCGTCTGTTCCACCTGGAGATAAATAATATTGATATTTCACATCGTGCTTATCTGCAGTTTGAAGTAAATAATCTCTCATTGGTTTGCCAAGGATCATCGTACCGTCTTTAATTCTAAGTAATGTACCTTCTCCAAGTTTACCGAGATCATCTTTTTTACCGAGCATATCGTTTGCTGGTGAACAGTCAACGACAAATGCAACGTCTGGTTGAATTAAATTTGCGCTCGCTTTAGCTCCTCTTAAGCCTACTTCTTCTTGAACGTTCGCACCGATATATAAGTTACAATCAAGTTCAACATCTTTTAGCGCTTCAAGTACTTCTAAAGCGATTAAACAACCGTATCGGTTATCCCATGCTTTTGCTAACAATTTGTTTTCAGTAAGTTGTTCAAATTGAACATTTGGCACGATTGAATCCCCGATATTTACACCCATCTCAAGTGCTTCTTCTTTAGAGTCTGCACCAATATCTAATAACATGTCTTTAATTTTTGTACCTAAGTCTTTCGATTCACCACGTCTAAAGTGAATTGGCACACTACCAATTACACCTGTTAACTCTTTATTATCATTCGTTCTCACTGACATTTTTTGGCTGAGTAATACGTCTTCTGACCAACCACCGAGTGGTGTGAACTTTAAAAATCCATTGTCTGTAATTTCAGTAACCATAAATCCTACTTCATCCATATGGCCAGCAACTAAAACGTTAGGAGCGTTTTCATTTTTTGATTTTTTAACAGCAAAAATGCCACCTAAACCGTCATTAATATATTCGACGCCAAACGCTTCAAAATTCTCACGCAAATAATTGCGCACTAAATCTTCAAAGCCAGGAGCGCCGTGAAGTTCCGTTAACTCTTTCATTCGTTGTAGTGTTTTTTGACTGATTTCCATCTGAAAAAAACTTCCCTTCTAAATTTATATTTATTGTTGATTATGGTAGACTAACAGAAAGGGAGGCTACCATAATGTCAAAACGAACTTTTTGGACAATTGTCTTAAGCGTTGTAACAATTGTACCTGTTGTACTATATGTCATCGCTAGACGTACGATCAATGTTGACAAGGTCTTAGATAATCTTTACTTACAATTTGACGGCATTTCTTTTGTATCTGTTGACTATAACAATTCTAACAATGAAAGCTTTGGTCAAGATAAGAAAGTACTAAATGGTGTCGTTCACGTTGAACAAGGCGACAAACTTCAAAAGTACAACTTCACAGCGAATAAGTACACTGGTGAAATCATGGAGATTACTGTTCAGTAATCTTCATGTTTTATTATTATCCATTTTATCAAACAATTGTAATTACCGGAACTATCAAAAAAGCACCTTTTTAAAGGTGCTAAAATTTTACAACTATTTTATATATATTAAATCCTTTTTGACTGAATTTCTCTTCATACTCAGTTCGAATGTTATCTTCATCTTCATCTGCATGTAAATCTAAGTTCACTTCTAAAAATTCCGTTTTAAAATTATTTAATGAAACTAAACTATATTCAAATAAACCTCTATTATCCGTTTTAAATTGCAATACTCCATCATCTTTTAATATAGATTTATATTGTTTTAAAAATGATTTATACGTGAGACGTCTCTTTTCGTGACGGTTTTTAGGCCACGGATCAGAGAAGTTTAAATATATTTTAGACACTTCATCTTTATTAAAATACTCGTCTAATAGATTCGCATCATATAAAAGCAGACGAACGTTTGTCAGCCCCTCTTCTAACACTTTCTCTAAAACACGAATGAGTACGTTTTTCTCAATTTCAATTCCGACATAGTTAATATGTGGATTTTGTTTTGCAAGAGTCGTTATAAACTGACCCATTCCAGTACCAACTTCGATATGAATGTCGTTATCATTACCAAAGTACTCTTTAATTTTTGTTTTATATGTACCATCTACGTCGACAATATGACTATTTTCAGTTAAATAGTCCATCGCCCATGGCTTGTTTCGCATTCTCAATGTACTTACCTCTATACCATCATATCTTTCTCTAAAATATCATTTAAAAAAATAATCCAATGGTTCATTTCTTTATATCTTTTACGATCTTCGTACCACTGAATCATCGTTAAACATTGAATGAGTGTATACCACTTCATACGCTGTCTAAAATCATGATCGAGTGATTTTCCGTATTTAGATAACCAATTTTTCCAATCTTTAAAATCGACATACGTATATAGAATCATTCCGATATCGATTGCAGGGTCGGCGATCATCGCACCTTCCCAGTCTACTAAAAATAGTTCGTCTTCATCAGATAACAACCAGTTTTGATTATTGACATCTCCGTGACATACTCTACAAAATTCAGAATCGATATGTGGAATTTTATTATTTAAATATTTGATCGCTTTTCTTACTGTTTTATGCGCGTTAATTTTTGGTGAAAGTGAGGATTCGATTCTGTTTAATAATAATTCTGGTAACATCGGTTGCATCCCGAGACGCTCTAGCGTGTTAAGTAATTTATCCGATGAATGAATTTTACGCATAAGTGAAGCGACACGGTCAGAGTTCATTTCTTCATCGGTTAAACATCTACCGTTTTTCCAATGTTGAGCGGTAACAACTTCGCCTGTTTCGATACGTTTTGTCCAAACGAGTTTAGGTACGATTCCTTCTACTGATAGCATCGTAATAAACGGGCTTGTATTACGTTTTAAAAAGAATTTGTCGCCATTAATCTCTGCCTTATACGCATCGCTAGACGAGCCACCAATAGGGTCTAACGTCCACCCTAGCTGATAAAAATGCTCCACCGTGTTCACCTCACTTTCTCTTCATAAACGTTTCATTAAAAAAAGCGCTAAGTAAATTTTTTAATTAGCGCACGATTAGTTGTATTTAAAATACTATCCACTTTTATAACTAAATTCAAGGTAAAAATGACGCTATATTTTGCCAACTGCTGTTATATCTTAATTAATAAGTGCTTAAGCGACCAATGTTATAAATGTTATTTTTTTGTTAATTAAAGTTAAGTTTTGTTAAACGAATGTACGTTCTGATTTAACACATTTTAAAAAATTAATAAAAATAGACAGACCGATCGTCTGTCTATCATAAATATTATTTTTCTAATTTACCGTTTACAAGAATTTCATATAGTGCTTCTAAATAAATCGTTGTCGCTAATAAAAGTTCTTCTACTTTCATTTGCTCATTCGCTTGGTGCATTGTATCTTTTGTATCTTTAAACATCGCACCGTACGCTACACCATTTTTTAGTACACGCGCATACGTTCCACCACCGATTGTGAATGGTTCAGTGTCATCATCGACATGTTTACGATATGTTTCAGTTAACACTTTAACGAGCGGAGAATCTTTTTCGACATAATGCGGCACTTGATCATTTACGTTTTCGATTGAAACACCGTATACTTCTACATCGTTTTTAAGTGCATTTAGTGACGCTTTAAAGTCCATTCCCATTGGATAACGTAAGTTCACACCGAAATAACTTTTATCGTTTAAATCATAACGAATGATTCCTGTGTTGACTGATGTTTCACCCATTTCGTCATGGTTAAAGTCCATTTCAAATAATTTACCGTCATAATTATCTTCAATATATCTATCGTAAAATGACACGAACTTATGTGCACGTGCGTCGATTGGAATTACTTTTAAGAAACGTAGTAATTCTATTCCTGCATTTTTACCTTCAAGTGGTGTTGAACCGTGTGCACTTTTCCCGAACACAGTAATATTTACTTTGTTGCTGTCTTCAATGAAGTCACCTTTTAATTGCATCTCATCTAAAAACGATTCAAATGACTGTTTTAATTTTTCAACATCTTTTACAGTTAAATTCGCCGTCGCTGATTCAGGTACCATATTGTATCGATCACCTGACGTGAATGTATTTAGTACAATATCTCCATACGCATCGTCATCGCTTTTAAACACGATGTCAAACGTCGTAATACCCTTTTCACCATGAATGACTGGAAACTCAGCATCTGGTGCAAATCCTGAATCTGGCATTTCTTCATTTTTAAAATATGCATCTGTACATAACCAATCAGACTCTTCGTCCGTACCTATGATTAAACGCACACGCTGATTTAATGGTACTTCAAGATCTTTTAAAATTTTCATTGCGTAATAAGCTGCGATAGTTGGTCCTTTATCGTCTTGGACACCGCGCGCATAAATAATATCATCTTTAATCACCGGTTCAAACGGATTAGAGTCCCAACCTGTTCCAGCGGGAACGACGTCAACATGTCCGAGAATACCGAATAGCTTTTCACCGCTACCGAGTTCAATATGGCCTGCTAAATTATCGACAACTTTCGTATCCATTCCGTCACGGTCACCTAAAGAGAGCATGTACATTAACGCTTCTTTCGGTCCCTCGCCGACAGGTGCACCCGGCTTAGCTTCTGTACGAACACTTTCAATTGAAAGAAGACCGTTTAAATCCTCGAGTATTTTATCTTTATACTGATTTACAATTTCATTGAAATTCATACAACTACTCCTTTCTATTTGTAATTATTATACTAAATAAAAGTTCTCACACAATAAAAAATCCTTTAGCACATGCTAAAGGATGAGAATTATTCTTTATTCATTAACGTTAAAACAAAGAATAGTATATAGCTAATTAATAAAACTGATCCACCGATAATATAAATGATGAGTGATACAGTATCCGGGAAACTAAATGGATTCACAAATTGGAACCACATGCCGAGTGTTAACCCAACAGTTCCAATAATTGCCGTCCATACATGTAACTTCGCAAGGAAACTTTCTTTTTGATGAAATACTCTATAATACATCGCGAAAGAAAATAAACTTAGCCATCCGACGACTAAAATATGTGCGTGGATCGGTCGAAGTTCATAACCACCAGAGCCCGCCATATGTGCACCCATAAATGCACCCATCAGTCCAAAAGCTGCAGAAAATCTTAATAACGTTTTACTATAACTCTTCATAATTGCCTCCAAATGTTGTTTTACCTTTAATTCAAACTATACATAGTGAATATGAACACAATATGAATTGGATTTTTGTAAATTGGATGAGGTATGTGCTAGATTGGCGTTCTATTGTTGAGTTATAACCTTTAAAGTGTATTAGTTCATCTTATTATGGATATAATTAACAAAAAAATTATATTTTATTAGATATATTGATTTATCTAACAAATTTAGGTCCTACGCCTCAATTTTTGTTAATTATAATTTTTTATCTAACATATTTCGGGTCTTCGATCTGATTTTTGTTAAATATCCAGATATATTTAACACTTTTTCACTTTCAAAGTCTATTTTTGTAAATAAGGATGAAGAGCCAGCTATTTAGTTATTATTACGGTTATCATTAAAAGCAATTTTACTCTTAGATAGATATAAAACACTTTCTCCAAAATATAATTAACAAAAATATCGTGATTCTGTTAATTATCCGGATTTATCTAATAAATTTAGATCCTGTGCCTCAATTTTTGTTAAATATAATTTTTTATCTAACATATTTCGCACATGGAATCCGATTTTTGTTAAATATCCAATTATATCTAACATATTTCAACCAAATTCATTCGTTATTGTAAAATACAGCATCAATCTAGCTCATTTAATCATTTTCACACAAACACCAAGCAATTTAAGATAAAAAACACCCTAAAACATTTGTTTTAGGGTGTGTCTGATTACTTATCTTCTTTTACGATGTGCACATTGTGGTTGCTATCGAATTTACCTTCTTCATCCACAACTTCATAGTCCTTTTTGTTGCCTTGCTTCTTGTCGTATTTATCAAATTGTTTTTCAGTATTCTTTACTGAGTTTTCATTTTTGGCTTTTTGTTGCTCTTTCTTAACTTCATTTGCAGCTAATCCGCCTTCGTCTGCAAGAACTGCTTTAGAACCTTTCGTGCTCTTTTCAGCTGTAGAATCCGGAGTTGTGTACACTTCGTCCTTTTTATCTTCTACTTTTTCTTTAACTTCCTTTTTTTTTGATTCGACGTCTTCTTTCACGTCTTCTGCTTTGTCTTTAGCTTCATCGACTTTATCTTCAGCTTTAGATTTCACTTCTTCAGCTTTATCTTGAGCTTTGTCTTTCGCGTCTTCAGCTTTAACTTTCACATCTTCAACTTTTTCGTTGACTTGTGCTTTTACGTCATCTACTTTATCGGCTACTTGATCTTTAACGTCATTTGCGTTGTCTTTTAACTCATTTAAGTCTTTAGAAGCTTTGTTTTGGAAGTCTACTGCTTCGTTTTTAACTTTGTCGACAGTGCCTTTTGCCTTTTCAGCAAGTTCATCGACTTTGCCACTCGCCGAATCTTGAACATTTTTAGCATATCCTTTTGGATCTTCTTTTGCTTTTTCTATTTCACGTTTTACCGCTTCTTCGTTATCTGCTAATTTTTTAACTGCGTAACCTACACCAACAACTGCTGCTAACTGTAACACTCTCTTTAATAATTTCTTCATAATAAAAAACACCTCTTCGTTGTAATTAGTTTCTCAACTATCTATTACATACCCGATGGTGTTTTTTATAAACGTTTTTTAAATTATTTTTTTTAAATCCGTTAATTCATCTTCTGTTAAGCGTCGATATTCGCCCGCTTCAAGTGTCTCATCTAATACTAGATTTCCAAACTTGACTCGTTTTAACTCGAGTACTTCGTTATTTAAATATTTAAACATTCGCTTCACTTGGTGAAATTTACCTTCTGAAATTGATAAAAGAACTTCATCCTCTTCGATGACTTCAACTTTGGCAGGTTTTGTCGTGAAGTCTTTTAACGGTATACCTGTTTCTAAAAAAGTAATATCTGACTTTGATACATCATGTTTAAGTTTACAATAGTATGTCTTAAATACTTCTTTTTTCGGACTCAGCAATTGATGACTTAACTTACCATCATTGGTGATGATAAGCAGTCCTGTCGTATCGATATCGAGACGACCAACTGGAAATAATTCACGATACTGAGGGTGATCGATTAAATCAATAACAGTCTCATGCTCAAAGCTTTCAGTCGCTGAAATCACATTTTGTGGCTTGTTTAACATAAAGTACATATATTCTTCTAATACAACTGTAAAGCCATCGACTCTAACTTCATCTTCGACTTTTACTTTTAATTTTCTGTCTTTAACGGTTTTTCCCCCTACAGTTACACGACCACTTTTGATCAATTCTCTGACTTCTTTTCTAGAACCAAAATTTGCATGCGCTAAATACTTATCGAGTCTCATAAGAATCTCACCTTACTTCGAATCTTATTTGCACGTTCACCAAGTACTCTGTCCGCTAGACCGGATTTAAATATGACCACTAAATAAATGAACGATCCGACAATGACACACGTCGCGAGAGTTATAATCGCATTTCTTCTTATTGTAATATCTAATGATAAAACAAATAATCCATAAACGATTTCTACAGCTAGAAGCATAATTAAACTGTATAGAACGATTTCTAACATCGGTGTTAATATTTTTCTAAAACTAAATTTTCCATACTTTTTAATGATAAAGAAATTGAACATCACTCCACAAAATAGCGCAATGAGTGTTGAAATAACTGCACCAACAGTGTGGAAGTACATAATTAATGGGAAGTTTAGCGCTGCTTTAATGACTAAGACGAGTAACACTACAAGCACATTAAACTTTTGCTTCTCTATTCCCTGGACGATAGATGCTGTCATACTAAATACAGAAATCACAATACAAACTGGCGCATAAATCGTTAAAATTTTAATACCCATTTCACTAAAACTATAAAATGATGTATATAACGGCACTGCCATAATCATCATACCGACTGCTGCGGGTACGACTAATGTCAGTTGAAGTAACAACATCGTACTTACTTGATGCTCGAGTTCGTTAAACTTCTTTTGTTGAAAACTTTTCGTTATAAACGGCAAGATCGTAATTGAAAACGACACAGCTAAACTGACTGGAATCATAACGAGTTTTTGAGTCGTAATATTTAACATTCCAAACCATGCATCTTGCACGTTTGACGGTACCCCTACAATTGCCAGTGCGTTATTATGTGTCAATTGGTCAATAAACATCATCATTGGAAATGTAATACCGATAACTACAAATGGAATACCAGATAAAATAATCTCTTTATACATTTCTTTATAAGATAATGTAATACCAGTCTTATCTTCTTTAAGAGAAGCTTCAATCAATTTTTTACGTTTAAACCAAAATACTGCTAGTGTAATTATCGCACCTATTGCTGCGACAAAAGCTGCAAATACAGCGATTTGGTTCCCCTGTTGAATCGTTCCACCCATCACACGAATCACAACGTATGAACCGACTAAAACGACTGTGATACGTACAACTTGTTCTACAACTGATGAAACACTTGTTGGACCAAATGATTCAAACCCTTGGAAGACACCGCGCCACGTCGCCATAAATGGAACGACGATTACTGCAAATGCGACGACACGAATAATATTTGTAATTTCATCGTGTCCCCATACGTGCTCACCATCTGAAGATGCCGCGAGCTGAACATCAGCAATGACAGGTGCGAGTAAATACAGTACCATAAAGCAAATCAACCCAGATACTAACATAACGACAAGACTCGAACGATAGAGTTTTTGCGTCGTTTGAAATGCACCGAGAGAATTATACTTTGCAACGAATTTTGAAACAGCACCTGGCACACCTGCGGATGCGATTGAAAGCATGATAGTATAAGGTGTATAAGCATATCCGTATAGTGCTAGATTTTCTTCTCCACCCATGATGCTATAAAATGGAATGATATAAATCATTCCTAAAAATTGTGTAATTAGACTCGCTGAAGACAAGAACAGCGTACTTCTAAACATTTTTTGATTTGAATTTGACATTTAAAAACCTTCTTACATAATCATTAAGCTATATTATAATAGATTCATTCGTTTTTTTAAATCAATTGAGGTGAAACACGATGTACGATACGATAATTATCGGTGGCGGCGTATCCGGTATAATGGCGGCTGTCGCTGCAAGTGAAAACAATCAAAAAGTATTACTCATCGAAAAAAATAAGCAACTCGGTAAAAAGCTTCTGATTTCTGGTGGCGGTAGATGCAACGTGACGAATAACCTACCGTACGAAGAGATCATTCAAAACATACCAGGTAACGGTAAATTTTTATACGGGCCGTTTTCTATATTTGATAACCAATCAATCATACAATTTATAGAGTCGCACGGCGTCAAATTAAAAGAAGAAGATCATGGTAGAATGTTTCCTGTTTCAAATAAAGCTAAAGATGTCTTACAAGTGTTTTTAAATTGTTTAGACAATCAACACGTCGAAATATTATTAAATACCGAAGTGAAGGAGATTCTTCATGATAATGCTTCAATCACAGGTGTTAAATTAACAGACGGCAAGACAATTAAAAGTCATAATATTATCATTACAACTGGCGGTAAAAGTGTACCGCACACTGGATCTACCGGAGATGGATTTAAATTCGCTAAAAATCTTGGACACTCAGTGACAAACCTATTTCCAACAGAAGTGCCAATTTTAAGTAACGAACCTTTTATAAAATCTGGAGACTTAAAAGGTTTAAGTTTAAAAAACGTTAAACTATCAGTTTTAAAGAAAAACGGGAAACCAAGAATTTCTCATCAAATGGATATGTTATTTGCTCATTTTGGAATTACTGGACCTGCAGCGTTACGTTGTAGTCAGTTTGTAATTAAAGAACTTGAAAAACAGAAGACAGAAACTGTTATGATGGAACTAGATTATTTTCCAAAGTTGTCGAGTCATGACTTACGACAAAAAATTGAAATTGATGTCAAAGCAAATAAAGATAAAGCCGTTCATAACGTATTAAAACAATTTATCGAAAATAGATATGTCGATTTTATGTTTAATCATTTAAAGTTAGATAAAACGATGACTGGACATAATTTTGATAACGAATCTAAAAACAAAATTTTAAATTTTTTAAAATCATTTCAATTTAAAGTCACCGGTACACAACCGATAGAAAAGTCGTTTGTCACAGGTGGCGGTGTCCACTTAAAAGAGATTGACCCAAAAACAATGGAAAGTAAAATAATAAAAGGTTTACACTTTGCTGGCGAAGTATTAGATATCCATGGATATACTGGAGGGTATAACATCACAAGTGCATTAGTTACTGGATACGTCGCAGGACAGCACGCTGGGCAAAACACAAATTAAGGAAGGTATACAATGAAAGAATTAAAAAAATCACCAAATTATTCATCTCTTGAATATAGAGAACAACATATATTACCACTCATGAAAGAAACGATGGGACGTTTAAAGTTTCTGGAATCTTCAATCGTTAAAAATAAAACGATTCAACCAGAGCACTTAAATAAACTCATTCAAAACCATGTGGAACATATGCTTCTTGCAATGAGTTACGAACAAGTCGTTTCATATCGTATCAATGAAGATAATGAAGAGATACCGTTAGATGACTATTACGCAATGCATGCTTTATTCAGATCAACACCAGATAAATTTGGCACATATAACTACACAGAAGCACAAAAAGATACCCACGAAAAAGTACTACGCTCATTAGATGAGTATGTTGAAAGAGAAACACATATCATTAAAGCATTACCTTTTGATCATAATGAGTATTACGATGGTCTAGTGAAAGTGCTTGATCATCTCATAAAAAGCAACATTTTAATTTTATCTAAAGTGTTAAATAAACAATTCCGTACCGAAGCACTAAATCATTTAACAACGAGCGTCATCGAACAGCTTTTTGTGTATACAGAACTCGAAAATCCATTCATTACAAGTTATGCTCAATACAGTCTCGCTTTTTATGACCAATCATTAAAACAACAAATGCTTGATGCTGAAATCAAAGAAGATTAACTTTAGGAAAACCTCATCATATTGTATGAGGTTTTTTTAGTTTATGCTAAAAATTATTTTATTTTACTTAACAATACAGTATAATGAAAGTGATTACATAATTATTAGGAGTGATACTATGTTAACAACACTACTCCCCTTTCTCATGATGACTGCATTGTTTATCGGTATCGTATATTTTAAAAGGTTTTTAGTTAGAAAAATTTAGCCCTGCCTTCATAATTATTTTGGAGAATAAAATTTAAAAAGAAAAAAACTGCGTCACGATAAAAATCGTAGACGCAGTTTATATTTTAATAACGAACTATTTTAATTCGCCACTATATTTACAAGTTTTCCAGGTACGACGATCACTTTTCGAACCGTTTTACCTTCAATTGATTCTTTTACCTTTTCATCGTTTAATGCAATCTCTTCTACTTGTTCTTTACTTAATGTTGGATCCATCATAATACGCGCTTTTGGTTTTCCGAGTACTTGTACGAGTACTTCGACTTCATATTCGACAAGCTTTGACTCGTCAAATGTTGGCCACTCTGCGTACGTAATCGTATCTGTTTCACCAAGTTTTTCCCATAACTCTTCAGAGATGTGTGGTGCGATTGGTGATAATAGTTTTACGAGACCTTTCATATAATCTAGTGACACTTCATCGACTTTATACGCTTCATTTACGAATACCATCATTTGAGATATTGCCGTATTAAAATGCATATTATCATAGTCTTCTGTCACTTTTTTAACAGTTTCGTTGTACACTTTATCGAGTTTAGGCGTTTCTTTATCGACAACCGTTTCTTTTACATTGTTGTCCTCGTCAATTAATAATCTCCATACGCGGTCTAAAAATCGTCTCGCGCCGTCTACACCTGTCGTTGTCCATTCTACTGAGGCGTCTAACGGCCCCATAAACATTTCATATAGACGTAAAGTGTCTGCTCCGTGGCTTCTTGTAATGTCATCTGGGTTTACGACGTTACCTTTTGATTTAGACATTTTTTCGTTACCTTCACCGAGGATCATTCCTTGGTTAAATAATTGTTGGAATGGTTCTTTTGTAGGTACAACACCAATGTCATATAAAAACTTATGCCAGAATCTTGCATATAGTAAGTGAAGCACAGCGTGTTCAGCTCCACCAACGTATAAGTCAACAGAGAGCCAATGTTTTAATTTTTCTGGATCTGCAATTAACTCATCGTTCGTTGGATCAATGTAACGAATGTAATACCAGCAAGACCCTGCCCACTGTGGCATCGTGTTCGTTTCACGACGACCTTTAACACCATCTTCACGAACTACAGTTAGCCACTCTTCATTGTTAGCAAGTGGTGATTCACCTGTTCCGGAAGGCTTGATTTCGTCCATTTTTGGAAGCTCTAATGGTAATTCACTTTCCGGTACTGCAGTTGAAGTTCCATCTTCCCAGTGGATAATAGGAATTGGCTCTCCCCAGTAACGTTGTCTAGAGAATAGCCAGTCACGTAATTTGTACGTTAC
Source organism: Nosocomiicoccus massiliensis (assembly GCF_002871345.2). Taxonomy (NCBI): domain Bacteria; kingdom Bacillati; phylum Bacillota; class Bacilli; order Caryophanales; family Staphylococcaceae; genus Nosocomiicoccus; species Nosocomiicoccus massiliensis. Next base: position 589,749 of record NZ_CP136964.1, read on the forward strand.
TTTTGCTTCCCCTACTTTTAATTCTTCTAACTGTTCGATTGCTTTTTGAATCGCGTCTTCGTTATTTAATCCGTCTAAAAATTGAGAGTTTACGTGTTTTCCGTCACCAGTAAACGGGAGTTCTTCGTCACTATCTACAACACGTTTAATATCTAAGTCAAACTTTTTAGCAAATTCATAGTCTCTTTCGTCATGTCCAGGAACCGCCATAATCGCACCTGTTCCGTACGACGCAAGTACATAATCTGCTATGAAAATTGGCATCGATTCGCCACTAAATGGATTCACAGCATAGCTTCCAGTAAATACACCTGTTTTATCTTTTTGAAGTTCTGTACGTTCTAGATCTGATTTATGAGATGCTTTTTCAACATACTCTTCGACAACAGATTTTTGATCATCTGTCGTAATTTTTTGAACTAAATCATGCTCTGGTGCAAGCACTGCATACGTCGAACCAAATAACGTATCTGGACGTGTCGTAAATACTGTAAATGTTTCTTCAGTGTCTTTAACATTAAACGTCACGTGTGCACCTTCAGAACGGCCAATCCAGTTTCGCTGCATATCTTTTAATGATTCAGGCCAATCTAAATCGTCTAAATCTTCGAGTAAACGATCTGCATACTCTGTAATTTTTAATACCCATTGACGCATCGGTTTACGAATTACTGGGTGTCCACCACGTTCGGATAATCCGTCGATGACTTCTTCGTTCGCAAGTACTGTACCAAGTGCTGGACACCAGTTTACAGGCACTTCATCGACATACGCGAGTCCTTTTTCGTAAAGTTTGATGAAAATCCACTGTGTCCATTTGTAATAATGCGGATTTGTCGTGTTTACTTCACGGTCCCAGTCATATGAGAAACCGAGCTCTTGAATTTGACGACGGAAGTTATCGATATTCTTATTGTTAAACTCATGAATATCGTTTCCTGTATCAATTGCGTACTGTTCAGCTGGTAAACCGAACGCATCCCACCCCATCGGATGAAGAACGTTATATCCATTCATACGCTTATAGCGCGCTAAAATATCAGTCGCTGTATACCCTTTTGGGTGACCGACGTGAAGCCCAGAACCTGAAGGGTACGGGAACATATCTAGCACATAATATTTCTCTTTACTAAAATCGCTCGTGTCTGTTTTAAACGTTTTGTTTTCTAGCCAATAATCTTGCCACTTTTTTTCAATTTTACGATGATTAAATGACATTTTCTTCCTCCTATATAAAAATCCCAATGTCAAAAGACATTGGGACGATCTATTAGACCGCGGTACCACCCGCATTCACATCATTGTGCAGCTTCATTTAGAATTTTAATTGTAATTATTGGACGAGTTCGTAAATTTTGACGTTAGTTTCCACCAACCACTAACTCTCTAAAAGTCATACGTTTACTACTATTTCCTAAAGTTATTATAATTCGTTTAATTATTTTTTGCAAACTTCTTTTCTAAATAAAACGACATCTTAAATATATATTATATATTAAGTAATATTTTGGAGGCCGTTATGCTAAATAGAGTTTTAGATCAAAGTAAACAGTTCGCTTATGATATACTTCACCCTCACTCGATCGCGGTAGATGCGACATGTGGCAATGGAAATGACACTTCATTTTTACTAGACCATATTTCAAAAGGTAAAGTATACGCATTCGATATACAAAGTGAAGCGATTGAATCGACGAAAGAAAAAATCGCCCATCATAAAAATCTTGAACAGCTCACTCTCATTCATGATAGCCATGAGAATGTTTTACAGTATGTTGACAAACATATCGACGTCGCCATGTTTAACTTAGGTTTTTTACCGAAAGCTAACAAAACAATTACGACACTTTCTCATTCAACAATCACTGCTATCGAAGCAATACTATCTCAGTTATCCGTCGGCGGTCGTATTATTATTACGATTTACCATGGCCATGAAAATGGAAAAGATGAAAAACGCGCAGTCTTATCATATGCAGAAAAACTCGACCAACACTTTTTTAACGTTTTAATGTATCGTTTCATCAATCAAATAAATGATGCACCTTTTATTTTAGTCATTGAAAGAAGACGATCTAGCCCATGAATCCGATGTGATGTTGAATATCATCTAAAAATCGTTCGACATGATAAAACGGCACGCTTATATTTTCTCTTTGGAAAATACCGTGTTCTATATTATTCAGTCGGACGATTTTTAAATAATCATTGTCCACTTTTTTTATGATATGTACATTTCGGTCCACATCAATGATGTCATTCTCATTTGAATGGATACATAGTACATCTACATGAATTAAATCCATATCATTTTCTATATTATTCATACGTTCGTTGATTAAGCTATACCAATGATAACTCACTTCTTCAGTAAGTAGTTCGTCTTTAGAATAACGCTCTAACCATTTGTTATCTGATGTAAAACTCGACAAATCGACACCAAGTTTAAATTTCGATTCGTCTCTCGATAAGCGAATTGAGGATTTTAGTAGATTTTTACGGTTTATAAACGACTGTTTAAACGTAAATAATGGATTTAAAAATATAGCACCATCAATTTGTATCGACTCTTCTTTTAATGCTTCAGCTAATATGAGTCCACCTAAACCTTGTCCGACAACGATTACTGGTAGTTCATATCGATTGGCTACATCTACCCATTCTGTGAGACGTTCGATATATTGCTTAAAATCTTCAACATGCCCTTTATTCATACGTGTCGTTTGTCCTTGGCCTGGTAAATCACCCATTAAAACATGGTAACCAATACTATTAAATTTTGAAATTAAGTCGATGTAATACTCATGGTGTTCAATCATGTCGTGTAATATTACAATAGTACCTTTTGCTTTATTTTCAATTTCCCATTTCCACATAATTTTCCTCCTTACATATTGTAAAATATTTGATATTATATAATTATAACAAAGTTAAAGGACGCGTTTATAATGATATTAAACTATAAAGAACACGTTCCAAAAATTCATGATAGCACTTTTATTGCTCAGAATGCTACAATAATCGGTGATGTTGAAATCGGTGCACACTGTTCTGTTTGGTTTGGTGCGGTAATACGAGGTGACGTTGCGCCAGTCAAAATTGGAGATTATACAAATATCCAAGATCAATCGGTCCTTCATCAGACTCCTAATATGCCACTCACTATAGAAGACCATGTCACAATTGGGCACAGAGTGACGTTACACAGTTGTACAGTTAGAAGTGGTGCGTTAGTCGGTATGGACTCAACGATATTAGACGGTGCAGTAATTGGTGAGAACGCATTTATTGGTGCAGGTTCACTCGTTACTTCAAATACTGAAATACCACCGAATAGCCTAGCATTCGGCCGACCAGCAAAAGTGATTCGACAATTAACGGATGAAGACATACAAGAAATGACACGTATTAACGCAACATATGTCAATCATATTCCGCATTACAAAGGGTAGTTCTTATTATTTTTATATTTTATACATTTTGGAGGAATTTTTAATGGCAGTTTTACGCGACTTTTTTATTGGTTTATCTCAAATTAAACCAGTAAACGATGCAACGAAGAAAATGGGATTACGTTTTGGTGCTCAACACGTTGTCGGAGGAACAAAAACAGACGACACTGTTGAAAAAATCCGTCAACTAAACCAAAAAGGCTTATCTATTACAGTTGATAACCTTGGTGAATTTATTGAAGATCGTGCTCAAGCAGAAATAGAAAAAAATCTAATTCTCGACATGATTGATGCGATTCATAAAAATCACTTAGATGCACATTTTTCAGTTAAATTAACACAACTTGGTTTAAACCTTGGAGATGACTTCATCTTACAAAACATGCGTGAAATTATGGAAGCTGCTAAAAAAGCAGATAACATGTTCGTAAATATCGACATGGAGAACTACGCTTCTAAAGAAAAAACGTTTTTTGTTTTAGATGAGTTATTAAAAGATTACGACAATGTCGGTACAGTGTTACAAGCATACTTATTTGATAGTATGGAAGACGCTGAAAAGTACAAGGATAACCGTACGCGCTTAGTTAAAGGTGCTTACAAAGAAGATCCAAGTATCGCATACCAAAGTAAGAATGATATTGACAACAACTACTTTGAGTTAATTAAATATCACTTAACTCACGGTAAAGGTTTCACTTCGATTGCAACGCATGACCATAACATTATTAACCGCGTGATTGATTTCGTTGAAGCGAATGACATTTCACACGATTCATTTGAATTCCAAATGTTATACGGATTTAGAAACGATTATCAACTCGCATTAGTTGAAGAAGGCTACAACATGACAGTTTACGTACCATACGGTAACGACTGGTACGCATACTTCATGAGACGTCTTGCAGAACGCCCTCAAAACTTAAACTTGCTCGTTAAATCAGTAACGACAAATAAAAAGTTCAAAGTCGGTGCTGCAGCTGCTGCGGCAGTCGGTGCTGGAATCGCAGTAACAAAATTATTCAAAAAATAATATAATAAAGGATACGGATCTTCCGTATCCTTTATTTATTAGGTGAATTTTATGAATAAAAAAAGAATGTTTTTAGTATTTCTAGGTGGTACATTAGGCGGACTCTGTCGATTTAGTATTGATACTACCCTTCAATATTTTGACAGTTTCTTTATGATTTCTACAATCACCGTCAATTTAGTCGGTCCATTTTTACTCGGACTCGTATACAATCGTTTTAATGATACTCTTTATGCATCAATATTTATAACTGGATTCCTCGGATCATTTACGACGTTTTCTACATTGACTGTACATCTTACAATGACTTTAGAGTATAATGCCCTCTCGTTTTATATCTATTTATTATGTGCAATGACATTTGGTTTCGTGATGTTTTTAATCGGAATAAAAGTGCAACAGTTAGTTGGTGAGCGCCATGTTTAAATTACTGATAATTATTTTACTTTCTGGAATTGGCGCTGTCGTTAGAGACATGATATCTATACATATGCCTAAATCATTATATGGCACACTAATTGTCAATATTCTCGGCGCATTTTTAGCAGGCACAATAATTCGTAGTCAGTTTATTAATGGAGAGTATTATGATTTAATGATGGTTGGATTTTTAGGCGGTTTTACGACATATTCTGCTTTTACAAAAGATCAATACGAATTGTTCAAAGAGAAACAATATATCAAACTTTTCCTATACACACTAATAATGTTTTCACTTACGTTGTGTGCATTTTTTGTCGCATTATCAATCAATATTTTAAATTAAAAAAACTCACGGAAGTATTACACTTTCGTGAGTTTTTCAATTAAGGATTTAGTCGCATTAGTGATTCTGCGATTTCATCTAAATCTTTTACTGTATATTGGAAACGACCTTGGAAGACGTGTTTATTGAAGTAGTCTTCAAGTTGTTCTGTTCCTACGATTACTTTCGCATTGCTATCTGTTGCATAGTTCATAATCGTATGACCACCGTTATCTTTCGGGTTAAAGTAAATAATTGGTACGACGTCAAACTGTAATTTTAATACGTTTCTCAGTTTTTCAGCTGTCATCTCAGTATCTTCGATCGTGTTGTTGTAGTAATTTACAGCAACTTTTTCATCATTTTCTTTTTCAAATATTAACGTTTGTTCTTTGTTTGGATCTAAGTTTAACAGTTGGAAAATCCCTTCTAAATAAGGAATCTCATCGTACTGTTCTTCAGTCACACCATGTAAAATATGTCCGCTCCAATATTTTGAATCGATTAAATAAATACCTGTGCGCGTTAATACTAAGTGATCAATCTTACGCGTGTTCGTATAATTTCTAGATGGTAAATAAATATTCGACAGAATGTACATATCAGACTCGCGAATTCTCTCTTCTGTGACGAGTTTATTTTTAAAGTTTAATAGTGCTAAATCTGTTAAATATTCACCTTTATCAACAGTAAATTGTTGGATACTTGATAATTTATTGTTTAAAAGTGTTGTATCTTCTAAATATTTTTCATTTAAGTGAGACACTTCTTTTTTATGTGCCATGCGTTCATCTTCTTGATTTTTAACATAGCTTTCGATGAGTGTTTCTTCTTTCTTTTTATATAATCTTTCATTTTCTTCAACTTCGTTACGATGTTTCACGTAGTAAATTAAAAATGAAATAATAACTATAAGTAACAAAGCTGCAACAATAATAAATAGAGGCTCTGTTAGTATTTCTGTTGACATAAAACTCACTTTCCTTTCAATTAACTTTGTTAATTATACCAATAATTTAAATAGAAATAAAATTAAAACAGCTCATGATGAGCTGTTTTACTAATTAAGATATGATTTTAAAGTATCTACTTTATCGAGTGCTTCCCATGGGACGTCGATATCGTGACGACCGAAGTGTCCGTAACTTGCTGTTTGTTTATAAATCGGACGCTGTAAATCTAACATTTCAATAATACCGTCTGGAGTTAACGTAAATTCATTGCGTACTGCGGCTGCAATTTTTGAATCTTCGATTTTACCTGTTCCAAATGTATTTACTGAAATCGAGACAGGTTCAGCAACACCAATCGCATATGATAACTGAATTTCACACTGTTTAGATAAACCACTTGCAACGATATTTTTAGCAATGTAACGCGCTGCATAAGCTGCAGATCTATCTACTTTAGTTGGGTCTTTTCCACTAAATGCTCCCCCACCATGTCGTGCATAACCACCGTAAGTATCGACAATAATCTTACGTCCAGTTAATCCTGCATCTCCATGTGGTCCACCGATAACGAATCGACCTGTCGGGTTAATGATCATCCGAGTATCCTCGTCGATGAGATTTTCATCAATAACATAATCGATAACTTCACGCTTAATATCTTCTTTAATTTCACTATGTGCGACTTTTTCATCGTGTTGTGTGGATAAGACGATTGTATCTACACGTAACGGCTGATTATTTTCATCGTATTCGACAGTGACTTGAGTTTTTCCATCTGGTCGAAGGTAGTCTAAAACATGCGTTTTACGTACTTCTGTTAGACGACGCGCGAGTTTATGCGCTAAAGTAATTGGAAGTGGCATAAATTCCTCAGTTTCGTCTGTCGCGTAACCAAACATTAAACCTTGGTCACCTGCTCCAGTAGTTCCGCTCTCTTTTGATTCGTTATCCCCTTCTCCATCAACTCCTTGAGCAATATCGACTGACTGCTCATCAATTCCTGTTAATACAGACATCGTTTTATAATCATATCCGTATTCAGCATTCGTATAACCAATTTCTTGTACCGTGTTTCTAACGATTTTAGGAATGTCGACGTACGTAGACGTTGAAATTTCTCCAACAATCATTGCAAGACCAGTGTTTACAACAGTCTCACATGCAACACGTGCATCTTTATCGTCTTTAATAATCTCGTCTAAAATCGCATCTGAAATTTGGTCTGCAACTTTATCTGGATGACCTTCTGTTACAGACTCTGACGTAAATAATCTACGTTCCATTATATTTTCTCCTTAAAATATATTAGCTATCTCTTTCGATAAAAAAAGCCTTTTCTCACACATAGAGAAAAGGCCACCCTTTTCTCTTATCGTTCAGAAATCATTATTTCTGCAACCTTTAGCACCATTCTTCTACGTTAGAAGGGGTTGCTGGGCTTCACAGGGGGTATTCCCTCCACCGACTCTTGATAAGAGATAACTTGTTTACTAGAATACACAACATCAATGAAATTATCAAGTACTTTTAAAACATATCTCGATTCGGTGGAATCTTTTAGTATCTTGTATTAAAATATTAGATGATAAACAAAATTTGGAGGAAATTTATATAATGTCAAACTCTGTGAAAAGAATCGAAGCACTTGTACAAAAAGATTCAACAAACAACCAATTATCTCGTGCAGAGCTTGTAGAAGCCGCATCTAGAAGAAAAGAAGGTAAAATTGCATCGAGCGGTGCATTCACTGCAACAACTGGTAAATATACAGGTCGTAGCCCTAAAGACCGCTTCATCGTTGAAGACGATGTGACAAGAGACACTGTAGATTGGGGAGAAGTAAACCAACCAATTAGTGGTGAAGTGTTTGATGCACTACTCGACAAAGTGTTAGATCACTTAGATAGTAAAGATGAATTATTCGTATTTAACGGATATGCAGGTGCAGATACGGATTCACGTTTAAACATCCGTGTCGTAAACGAATTCGCATGGCATAACTTATTCGTAAAAGCTTTATTTATCGATCCTGAGACAAAAGAAGAAGGTTTAAACATTTCACCTGACTTTACAATTGTTTCTGCACCATCATTTAAAGCAGATCCATCTGTAGATGGTACGAACTCTGAGACATTTATTTTAGTGAACTTTGAAAAGCAAATCGTTTTAATCGGTGGAACTGAATACGCTGGAGAGATGAAAAAATCTATCTTCTCTGTAATGAACTACCTACTTCCTCAAAAAGGTATTTTAAGTATGCACTGTTCAGCAAACGTCGGAGAAAATGATGACGTAGCGTTATTCTTCGGATTATCTGGTACAGGTAAAACGACACTTTCTGCAGATCCAAATCGTGGTCTAATCGGTGACGATGAGCACGGTTGGAACGAACACGGTGTATTTAACATCGAAGGTGGATGCTACGCAAAAGCAATCAACTTATCTGAAGAGAAAGAACCTGAAATTTACCGTGCAATTAAATTCGGAAGTGTATTAGAGAACGTTATTTTAGATGATGAAAGAGATCCAGACTACGATGATAATTCTCTAACTGAAAATACACGTGCAGCGTATCCAATTAAACACATCGACAATGCGGTATTACCATCAAAAGCTGGTCACGCGAAGACAATCGTATTCTTAACAGCCGACGCTTTCGGAGTACTCCCTCCAATTGCGAAATTAACAAAAGAACAAGCAATGTACCACTTCTTAAGTGGATTTACATCAAAACTTGCAGGAACTGAACGCGGAGTAACATCTCCTGAACCAGTATTCTCAACGTGCTTCGGTGCACCATTCTTACCATTACACGCATCAGTATATGCAGATAGACTTGGTGAATTAATCGATGAACATGACGTTTCAGTTTACCTTGTAAACACTGGTTGGACTGGTGGAGAATACGGTGTTGGTGAACGTATGAACTTAAAATACACACGTAAAATGGTTTCAGACGCTGTTGAAGGCGAACTTAAAAACCATGAGTTTGTTACTGATGAAACATTCGGCTTACAAATTCCAACAGAAATCGAAGGCGTTCCTAGCGACGTATTAAATCCTAGAAAAACATGGGCAGATAAAGATGCTTACGACAAAGTAGCAGGTCAACTGATTGACTCATTTAAAGAAAACTTCAAAAAATTCGGTGATGATGTAAAAGAAATCGCTGAAAAAGGCGGATTTTAATCTCTTTTTATAAGATTAAACGCACATTGATTAAATAATCAATGTGCGTTTTTCTATTAATTTATGACCTTTGTCCAGCTTTTTTCATTTTGTCCTAAACCATGGATTAAGATATTATTCATAATTACACTCCCTACTATTAACTTTACGATATAAATATAAAATACAATCATCTTTAAGTAATCGACTTTTATCGGTTTCTTTTATTTCTTCAACGGAGTGAAACAATATCGGACCTTTCGTTTCTAAATAGTCACTTTTTTCTTCTATATCAGATAACTCTACGCGATAGACCGCTTTATAAAACGGTGTTGTTTCGTGAACTTTATACGTCCCGAGATACTCGACAGTTTTAACGACTCCCCCAGTCTCTTCAAATACTTCACGTTTTAACGCTTCTATAATCGTTTCACCCGCTTCTACTTTTCCTCCTGGGAATTCAATACCACGTGTTTTATGTCGAGTAAAGACATATTTATTATTATAAATTGGAATCGCAAGACAATGTGTCGCTTCAATTGATTCATCAAAAAACAACTCTACTACATTACCATTGTCATCTATAAACTGCTTCATCTGCTCACCTCAATTGAAATTAAAGTTGCTATTCTGTTATATTAAATTTAATAAGAAAAGATGGTGCATATGAAAAAAATAATCTTACAAATGATTCGCTTTTATCAGCGGTATATTTCACCTATGTCTCCCCCATCATGTCGATTTTACCCGACGTGTTCTCAATATGCGATTGAAGCGGTGGAAGAACATGGTGCATTTAAAGGGAGTTATTTAGCTGTTCATCGTATTTTAAAATGTCATCCGCTTCATAAAGGTGGATTTGATCCTGTCCCTCCTAAAAAGAAGAAGTAGATGTATTGAT